>CADEDC010000009.1:51254-107539 GCA_902825985.1 uncultured Acidobacteriota bacterium
CAGCCGGCGGCGCGGCGGCCGGGGCGCCGGCCGGCGCCCCGCGGTAGCGGTGCGTGGTCTGGAGTGTGACCGTCGGCGTGCCGCCAAGCGATTGGAGGTACGCAATCACGCAGAGGATCTCCTGATCGGTCAGCCCAATCGGCGGCTTGTTGATCGCCGGCATCCCGGGATTGAACCCCGGCACGATGTAGCTGTCCGGTTCGTACAACGCCTGGGCGAAGTACTCCACGTCGCTGAGGCCGTCGACGCGGGTCGTCGCACGGCCGGCCACCCCGTCGAGATCGGGGAACCGGAGGGCGCCCGACTTACCCATCGTGTGACAGGTGAAGCACAGCCCCTTGCCCTCCATGATCGTGCGGCCCACCGTGACCATTTCGGGCGTCGTCAGGTCGCTGCTGATCGCCACCTCCTCAGGAGGCAGCACCTCCTTCTGAGGCACCAGTTGACCGACATACCCGTAGAACGCGGTCGTCGCGAGCGCGAGCACGCCGATCCGGAGACTATGTGGGACCGTCATGACGTCCTCGCGGCTTCATGAACATCTGGGCCAAGCAGGGGCGTGTGGGACGGCACGTCGGTCCGCCGCGCGAAATCCGGCCGGTCGTGCAGGCTGGCAATCCAGAAGACGAAACCAATCAGCAGGAAGAAGACGAGCACCGTCACCGACACGATCTGCGTCGCGAACCCGAGCGTCGGCGTGAACGCGTCCGGCGAGTTGTCGCGGATGACGCCGTACACATGCCAGTGCTGGCGCAGGCCTGACCGCACGTAGCCCATCAGCCCCATCAGCCAGGTGAAGGTGATGGCGATGAAGATCAGGACGTACTGGGAGACCGCCGGCATCTTGCCCCACCGCACCTCGCCCGTCTTCTTCGGGGCCCGGAACAGGAACGTGTCGATGATGGTGATCGCGACCATGGCAACCAGAACCGACCCCACCTGCGGCACCGACAAGCCGATCCGAACGCTTGCCTCGACGAAATACCCGTAGATGCCAAGGAAGATGACGATTATCGCCGCGGCCGCGAAGATCGCAAGCTGAACGATCTGACCGGTCTTCGCCCAGGCCACCGTCGCGATCTTCCCCGTGCGCTGATAGAGGAGGAAGCTCATGAAGGTCGTCAGGATCAGGATGTTCACGGCGGTGTTCTTGGCGGACATCACGCCGAGGAAGCCGAGGATCGGGTGCGCCCCGCCGCCCATCGCCCGGACTTCCGAGACCGTCGCGATGATCGAACGCGGCGTCGCCCAGACGATGAAGCAGAGCACGATGGCGGCGAGCAGGTACTTGACGAACCGCTGAAACGGCTGCGCCCCCTCGACCCGCCCCATCCCGAGCCACAGATAGTAATTGGCGGCCAGGAAGAGGTTGCCGATGAGAACCGCCTGGATGATGAAGAGCCACGAGAACGCCCCGCCCATCATCGTCAGCCCGAGCGTCTGCGAGTAGGCGTAGATCTCCTTCGCAAGCCAATAGCCGGCGAACGGCAGCGGCAGGAAGGCGCTGATGGCGACGAAATTCCCGATGTATCCCATCCAATCGTAGTGGGCACGCTCTTCGTCGGTCGTCGCCTGGAGGAACTTGAAGGCCGCGTAGGCCGCTGCGACCGACCCCCCGAACGCGATGTTGGCGATGAACCGATGCACGTTGATCGGCATCCACGTGTAGTTGTAGATCGCGTCCGACAGCGAGATGAGCGACCCCTGGCTCGAGATCCCGTTCGGCGACATCATGAACGTGGTCCAGGAATTGGCGATCATCATGATGGCGGTGCCGACGACATTGAGGCCGAGCCCCAGGCCCAGATGCACCAGCGGATGGAACTTCCCCCAGCCATAGTAGTAGGTGTAGAGGAAGAAGGCCTCCGCGAAGAACAGCAGGACGTACGGAAGGAAGGTCGGAGAGAACACGCTCATCAGGTAGTTGGTGAACTTCGGATAGAGAATGATGAGCAGGAACGTCAGACAGGCGCCGAAGGTGGCGGTGAGCGAGAACGAGACCGACAGGAGCTTCGAGAACTCGTGCGCCAGTCTGTCGTAACGCGGATCGCCGGTCTTGTAACCGATCGCCTCGATGATGATGGCGAAGATCGGGACGGCCAGGACGAACGCGGCGAACAGCAGGTGCAGCTGCGCCACCACCCAGATGGCCACGCGGCTGCCCACCACCGGAAACGCCCGGTACTCGGCCTCCGTATAGGGTGTCGCCTCGGCCTTGCTGTCGGCCTCGGCCTTCTCGGCGGCCAGCCCCTCGGCGCGGGGCGTGGGATCGACGGTCGCGACGGGGGCCCGGTAGGCGTCCCGATACTCCTGGCTCATCAGCCACGAGACCATCCGGACCGTGCCGCCAAACATGACCAGAACGACGACGGGACCGATGAGCGCCAGCAGCTTGCGGTTCATCACGACGTTCAAAACGGGGCCTCCCTACCTGACACTGCCGGGACCACCGGCCAGCCGTTTGCGCTCGAGCTCGCGAACGTAGGCGACGATCGCCCAGCGGTCCGCCGGAGGAATCGGCCAGCGATACCCCGCCATCAGCCCTGTCCCGTTCGTGATGACGTCGAACACCCGCCCGTCTGGGTATTTGACGATTTCTTCCTGATGCATCGAGGCGGTGGGGACGTTGCCCCGCTGATAGAGAATCCCCCTCCCGTCTCCGCGCGCATCATGGCACGGCTGGCAGTAGATCACGTAACGCTGGCGGCCGCGCTCGACAACCGCCTCATCCACGTTCACCGGGCTCGTCGCGACGAACTCCCCGTCGGCGCCCTTGCCAGTGTGGAAGGCCGTGTCCTCTTTCAGCCCGTCAATCGCGACGGTGCCGGGAATCGGCTGCCGCATGGAGGCGCCGTCATAGAAGAACGCACTGGCCGACTGTGGCAGCGCCTTCGGCTGGTCGTCCATGCTCGGATTGATGTGAATGGGGGGGCGAGCTGACGTGCAGCCCCGCGCGCAACCGGCGGTGACCAGGGCGGTCAGCGCCAGCGCCCCCAGCACCTGCGACCGGCGCGCGATCATGCAACCGGCCTCTCGTTCTGGCCTGCCGAACGGGCGCGCGCATCGGTCCGCACGCCCTCCAGATCCGGATTCGGATTGCGCACCTTGGTCAGATACGTCGTTCGCGGCTTGGTATTCAGTTCCTCGAGCAGCGCGTAGTGCCGTGCCTCGGCCTTCGCCTTCACGACCCGACTCTCGGGGTCGCGCAGATCACCGAATTCGATGGCCGACGCCGGGCACGCCTGCTGACAGGCCGTCTTGATGTCGCCGTCGCGAAGCGCACGCCCGGCAAGCTTCGCGTCGAGCTTGCCCTTGCTGATCCGCTGCGTGCAGTACGTGCACTTCTCCATCACGCCGCGGGCCCGCACCGTCACGTCCGGATTCATCACCAGCTTGAGAATGTTCGGCGTGTCCTTGGTGAAATTGAAGAAATTGAAGCGGCGCACCTTGTAGGGACAGTTGTTCGAGCAGTAGCGGGTGCCGATGCAGCGGTTGTAGACCATCACGTTGAGCCCTTCGCTGTCGTGGACGGTGGCGGCCACGGGACAGACCTGCTCGCAGGGCGCGTCCTCGCAGTGCATGCAGGGAACCGGCTGGAAGACGACGTCGGGGCTGCCGGACGGCTCGCCGGAGAAGTATCGGTCGACGCGGATCCAGTGCATCTCGCGCCCTTTCGACACCTGATCCTTGCCGACGACCGGGATGTTGTTCTCGGTCTGGCAGGCCACCATGCACGCGTTGCACCCGATGCACGAGTTCAGGTCGATGGACATCCCCCACTGGTGGCCCTGATCGTAGGCGTGCTCCTTCCACAGCGAGAAATGATGCGGCTCTGCCTCGAAGACGCCGAGTGGGCCGACAACGCCTCCGCCGTTCGTGTCGTGCGGCGCCTCTTCCGCATGCGCGGCCTCGCCCGCCGCTCCTGAGGCCCCTGCCGCTTCGGCGCTCGACCGCAGCTCGGTCAGCGTCGACTCGCGCACGAGCGGCCGCCCCTCCATGCTGCCGTGCTCCTGGGTCGCCGCAATCGGGTAGCGGCGGCCGAGCCTGGTGAGCCGGGCGCCGCCGCCGAAGCCGAGGGCCTGCGAACCTCGCACCGTGTATGTGTTGAACCCGACGCCGGTGCCAACCCGGCCGGCCCGCGCCCGCCCGTAGCCAAGCGTGAGGGCGACCACACCGTCCGCCATCCCCGGCAGCACCCAGACCGGCAGTTCGAGCGACCGGCCGGCGAACTCGAAGCGGACGACGTCCTCGCTCGCCACGCCGATCGTCTCGGCGGTCCTGGGACTCACGAGCGCGGGGTTGTCCCACGTGATTTTGGTCAGGGGATCCGGCAGTTCCTGCAGCCACGCGTCGTTGGCGAAGCGGCCGTCGTGCAAGGCGGGAGAGGGAAGGAAGACCACCTCCAGGCCGCCGTCCGACCCACCAGCGGCGCCTCCGGAGCCGGGTGCGCCCGCGCCGGCACCAAGCGATCGCGCCAGGTCCGCCAGGGGCTGCACCGAGGATTCGGGAACCACCTCCGGAAGCTCGCTCTCGGACAGGAAGCCATCGTGCAGGACGCGGTTCCACTTCCGGTCGAAATCGTCGCCCAGGATCGGGGCCCAGGTTTCGCGCACGATGTCGTAGCCGGGGCGTTCCTTCCCGCCGGCCAGCAGCCCCAGCACTTCGACGGGGGTCCGGGCGCCGAACAACGGGAGAATCAGCGGCTGCACGACGCTCAGCGTGCCGCCGGCGGCACGCGCATCGCCCCACGATTCGAAGTAGTGCGCCCGCGGAATGTGCCAGGTCGCCGCGGCGGACGTTTCATCGACGGCGTGCGCGACGGCGATCGTCTCGGGCACCTTCGCCATCGCCGCGGCAAAATCGAGGTCGGCGGGGGCATCGTAGACGGGGTTGCCACCCAGGATGACGAGGGTCTTGATGGTGCCGGCCTGCATCGCGGACACCAGCGAGGCCAGCGCGCTCGCACTCGGCAGCGCCGCGTCCGTCGTCTCGTGATAGCTGAGCGTGCGGCCCGTGTTGTCGAGAAACCCGTTCAGCGCGCAGACCGCGGCGTGGACGACGGCGGGCTGCCGATCTCCGGCGACGATCAGGCTCTTGCCGCGGTTCGCCAGCAGGTCCTTCGCCAGCGCTTCGATCCAGCGCGGGTCGACGCCGGCGACGTCGGCGCCCGGCAGGCTGACGCCGGCGTCGGACGGAATCAGGCGCGCCGCCAAGGCGGCGAGAAAAGGGGCGATCTGCCGGCTTTCGAGACGGAGTCGATGATCCGCCACGGCTCCGGTCAGCGAATAGACCCCTTCCACCGCGTAGAGGCGGTTCATCGCGGCACCCGAGGCGCCGGCCCGCCGGCCGGCGGCAAAGCCTCGCGCATTCCGGATCATCTCGGGATCGGTCAGCAACGGGTCGGCATCCAGCGCGAGGATGACGGACGCCTGATCCATCCGTAGCGTCAGGTCGAGGTCCCGCCCGGTGGCCGACCGCAGACCTGCGAGACGGTTCTCGTCACTGACCGCCTCGTAGGTGGCCCAGGTCGCCCGCGGATAGCGGGCGCGGAACTCGGAGGCCAGGCGCGCCAGCGTCGGTGAGGCGAAGGACTCACACAGCACGGCCAGTCCAGCACCACCATCCGCCGCGTGCGGCTCCGCCAGCTGCGCCCAGGCGGTGACGAAATCACTCCACGACTTCGCTTCCCCGCGCAACGTCACCGTCCGGGAACGGTCCGGATCGTACAGCCCCAGCACCGACGCCTGAACGATGGAGCCGGAAGCCCCACGGGTCGAGGGGTGCGTGGGATTGCCTTCGATCTTGGACGGTCTCCCTTCGTGGCTCTCGACGACCAGCCCATACGCGCTCCGCCGGAACGGCATGGTCGTGGCGTAGTAGCGGGGGTTCCCGGGGACGACATCCTCGGGAGCCGTGACGAACGGCACAATCTCCTCGACGGGGCGACGGCACCCGGCGCTGCCCGCGAGCGAGAGCGACGCGCCGAGGAGCGCCATCATGTCGCGCCGGCTGACACCCTCGGGAAGCTCGGAAGCGCCCTCCGGGAACTCCCGTTCCAGGAACGCCCGCGACTCCGGGCGGTCCTCACGCTGCGCGAGACTCCGCCAGTATTGCCGTGTCACCGGTGGCACCCGGAACAGTCGGTGGGCGGGTTGACCGGTCGGTCGCGCTCGAGCTGGGCCACGAGAGCCCGGGCGTCGCGGGGCGGCGTCCACTTCATGTTGGTGACCTCGGAAACGGGGCGTCGGTTGGGACCGGGGTTGCGATGACAGTCGAGGCACCAGCTCATGCTGAGCGGCGTCGTCTGGGTGACCACATCCATCTCGTCGATACGACCGTGACAGGAGACACAGCCGATTCCGGCCGCGACGTGCGCCCGGTGGGCAAAAAAGGCGTAGTCGGGCAGCTTGTGGACACGGACCCAGCGCATGGGCCGGCCGCTGGTGACGCTGTCGCGAATCGGCGCGAGCAGCGGACTGTCACGCTTCACCAACTGGTGGCAGTTCATGCAGGTCTGCGTGGGCGGGATGTTCGCGACCGCAGAGATTTCGACCGACGCGTGGCAGTACCGACAATCCAGCCCCAGCTCGCCGACGTGCAGCTTGTGGCTGTAGGGAACCGGCTGAACCGGGCGGTAGCCGACGTCCGTGTACCACGGAGAAAAATAGTACCAGACGCCCGCGATCGCGAGCAGCGGGCCGAGGCTGCCCGCGATGGCAGCCATTATCGGCAACTTGTTCCACCAGGGCGGGAAGATCTGAGCCAATTTGATTGGGGCGATTATCCACAATCTCGGCCGGGGGTCAAGCGGGCCGCCGCATCACCGTCCGAGTCGGTCGATGGCGCGCGGGCAATCGGGGCGGCGAACGCACCCCAGGACGTGGTCAGACGAGTGAAACCCGAGTCGGAAGCGCGGCGCGCCGGCGGGCGGGCGGTGCGTCCCCTATTTCGTGCAGCCCCCGAGCCGCTTCCCCTCGTACGCCATCGTCATCGTCTTGCCGTCGCGGGTGAAGGTCATCGACCCCTTGTAGGAGTGCTCGTCGGTGTAGGTGATCTCGCCGCTGCCGGACATCGGCTGTGGCTTCTCGCACGTGAAAGCCCACGACACCTTGTGGCCCTCGACCTTGTGGTCGGAGACGGAGCAGCTTCCGGGCAGGTCGTGATGGCCGGGGATGGCCCCCTTGCCGGCAGCCGCCTCTTCCGTCGTGATGCACTGGGTCATCGTGCGGGCGGGCACCTTCCCGGCGGCGCCGTCGAGCACGAGCTCGATGGTGATCTCCCAGTTGCCATCTCGGCGGGGTGTCTGCGCGCCGGCTGTCGCCGACAGGGTGAGCAGACCGGCTAGCGATGCGGCGAGGCAGAACTTCATGGGCGATGACCGCCGCCGGCGCATGAGCGCCGACACCCCATGGTGAGGGAAGGACGCAGCGGATGCAACCCCGGATATCGCCGGGTTCAGCGCGACGATCCGCCCAACGCCTCGCGCGCCGCAAGGACGAGGCGCCGGGCGTCGGCGGCGGAGGCGCCCATCGCCGTGAGGTGGCCCATTTTTCGCCCGGATCGCGGCTGCGACTTTCCGTAGAGGTGGAGCTTGATCTCGGGATAGCGCAGGGCCGCTGCCCAGTTCGGCGTTCCCTGGCTCCAGACGTCACCGAGCAGGTTCGCCATCGCCGCCGGCTGCAGCAGTTCCGGTGAGCCGAGCGGCAGGCCGCAGATCGCCCGCAGCTGTTGCTCGAACTGGCTGGTCCGGCAGGCATCGGACGTCAGGTGCCCGGAATTGTGCGGCCGCGGCGCCAGTTCGTTGATCAGGACCTGGCCGCCGCGCGTCACGAAGAACTCGACGCAGAGGATGCCGACGTACTCGAGGCCGTCCATCACCGCCTTCGTCGCCTCGATCGCCTGCGCCGCCAGCGGCGCCGCGAGGTCGGCCGGGGCGGTCGAGACATCGAGGATGTGGTTCCGGTGCACGTTTTCGATCGGCCCGAAGTACGACCAGCCGCCGTCGACGCCGCGCGCCCCGATGACCGAGATCTCGCGATCGAGATCGACGAACTGCTCGAGTACGGCTTCCGGCTCGCCGAGCGAGCGCCAGGCCTCGAGTGCGTCGGTGGTCGCGTCGAGGCGTGCCTGGCCCTTGCCGTCGTAGCCGAGGGCGGCGGCCTTCAACACCGACGGGCGACCGATCATGGCCAGCGCCGGATCGAGATCCGCCGCCTGCCGGATGGGCGCGAACGGGGCGACCGGCAGCCCGTGCTGCACGAGGAAGGTCTTCTCGCGGATGCGATGCTGGGCGATCTCCAGCGCCCGCCCGCTCGGCCGGACGGGTGCGTGCTCCGCCGCCACCGCGGCGGCCGCCGCCGGCACGTTCTCGAACTCGAAGGTGACGACGTCGACGCCGCGGGCGAAGTCGCGCACCTTGCCGATGTCGTCGTACGAGGCGAACACCTCGAGGTCGGCGATCTGGCCGGTCGGCGTGTCGTGATCGGGCGACAGGGTATGGACGCGATAGCCGAGACGCCGCGCCGCCATGGCGAACATGCGACCGAGCTGGCCGCCGCCGAGCACGCCGATGGTGGCGCCCGGCAGCACCGGCGCCGTGGCCGCGGTGATCGGGGTCACGACGGCGTCGCGTGGCGGCGCACCGCCGCCGTCGCCGCGTCACGGTAGGCTTCGAGTCTCGCCCGCAGGTCGGGCCGCGACGTCGCCAGGATGGCGACCGCCAGCAGTCCGGCGTTGACGGCGCCGGGCGCGCCGATCGCCACCGTCGCCACCGGCACGCCTTTCGGCATCTGGACGATCGACAGCAGCGAATCGAGCCCGTTCAGGGCCGCGCTCTGCACCGGCACGCCGATGACCGGCAGCACGGTGTGGGCGGCGACCATGCCCGGCAGGTGGGCGGCACCGCCGGCGCCGGCGATGATCACCTGCAGCCCGCGGTCGTGGGCGGTGGTGGCGTACTCGGCCATCCACGCCGGCGTGCGATGGGCGGACACGATTCGACATTCGTGCGAGACGTCGAACGTCGTCAGGATGTCGGCGGCCTGACGCATGGTGTCCCAGTCGGACTGGCTGCCCATGATGACGCCGACGAGCGGACGAACGTCCGGACGTACCTCTGCCATGCGGCCTATTTCATCACATTCGTCACAGGGAAATCTGCCCGCCGCAATCCGGAGCCCGAAATGCCGCAGCTTTCCCTTAAGATCGCTCCATGAAACGCGTCGTCCTTCTACTCGCGGCCGCGGGCGCGATGGGCTGGCCGGCCGCCGTGCTGGCGCAGGCCCCGGCGGCGGCAACCCCGGCGGCGGACTCGGCCCGGCTCCAGCTGCCGTACACGCACTTCACGCTGGCGAACGGCTTGACCGTCATCCTGCACGAGGATCACAGCGTGCCGGTCGTCTCGGTGAACGTCTGGTACAACGTTGGCTCGGCCCGCGAGCGGACCGGGCGCACCGGTTTCGCACACCTGTTCGAGCACCTGATGTTCATGGGCTCCGGCCACGTCAAGCCGGGTGAGTTCGACACCTGGCTCGAAGGGGTCGGCGGCTCGAACAACGGCTCGACCGGCAACGACCGGACCAACTACTTCATCAACGTGCCGGCGAACGCGCTCGAGCTCGCGCTCTACCTCGAGTCCGATCGCATGGGCTACCTGCTCGACACGATGACCCCGCAGACCGTCGACGCGCAGCGCGACGTCGTGAAGAACGAGCGCCGCGAGCGGGTCGAGAACGAACCGTACGGGATGGCCGACGTCGTCCTCAACGAACTGCTCTATCCGGAAGGCCATCCGTACCACTGGCCGGTCATCGGCTACATGCCGGATCTCACCGCCGCCAGCTACGACGACGTCGTCGCGTTCTTCAAGACCTACTACGCGCCGCAGAACGCCAGCCTGGTGGTCGCCGGGGACATCGACCCGCCGGCGGCTCGGGCGCTGGTCGAGAAGTACTTCAGCGACGTGAAGCCGGGCCAGCCGGTTCCGCCGATGGCGATCCCGGGCGTGGCGCTGACCGGCGTGACCAGGAAGACGATCACCGATCGCGTCCAGCTGCCGCGCCGCTTCGTGGCCTGGCTCACCCCGATGCGATTCGCGCCCGGCGACGCCGCGCTCGACATCGTCGCCGACGTCCTCGCCGGGGGGAAGAACTCGCGTCTCTACAAGCGGCTCGTCTACGACCTGCAGATCGCGCAGAGCGTCTCGGCCTATCAGAGCTCGATGGCGCTCTCGTCGTCGTTCATCGTCGACGTCATGCCGCGACCGGGTCATACGCTCGACGAGCTGCAGGCGGTGATCGACGAGGAAATCGCGAAGCTGCAGCAGCAGCCGCCGAGCGACCGCGAGATGCAGCGTGCGATCAACCAGATCGAGTCGTCGTTCTACAGCCGGATGGAGCGGGTCGGCGGCTTCGGCGGCAAGGCCGATCAGCTGAACGGCTACTTCGTCACCACCGGCAACCCCGACTGGTTCAACGAGGACATCGCGCGCTACCGGGCGCTCGGCCCGAACGACGTACGGGCCGCCGCCGCCGCGTTCCTGCCGGCCGGCCGCCGCGTCGAGTTGACGGTCGTTCCCGAAGGCAAGGCCGGCGGCCAGCCGCAGTAGGCCGGGCGACGAGACGACGCATTCAGGCACGGGCACACAAAGAGTCGCGGACATATGGCCAATCGCAACCGGTGGAGCGTACGACTCGTCGTGATTTCATGGCTGGCGGTCGCCGGCCTGCTGACCGCCGCCACGGCGTCCGCACAGGCGGTCGACCGTTCGTCGCCGCCGCCTCCCGGTCCGGCGCCGGCACTGAAGCTGCCGGCGATCCAGAAGCGGCAGCTGTCGAACGGCCTGCCGGTGTGGATTGTCGAGATGCACGAGGTGCCGGTCGCCCAGGTCAACCTCGTGCTGCTGGGCGGCACCTCGGATGACCCGGCCGGGAAGTTCGGTATCGCCAGCCTCGCCGCCGCGATGCTGACCGAGGGGGCCGGCAGGCGGACGTCGCTCGAAATCGCCGACGCCATCGACTTCCTCGGCGCCGACCTCGGCGCCGCGGCCGGCATCGACTCCACGGCGGTGCGGCTGCACGTGCCGGTGGCGCGGCTGTCCGAGGCGCTGCCGATCATGGCCGACGTCGTGCTGCGCCCGACCTTCCCGCGCGACGAACTCGAGCGGCTGCGCCAGCAGCGGCTCACCGGCCTCATCCAGGCGCGCGACGACCCGGCGACGATTGCCGCGCTGGCGTTCTCCCGCGTCCTCTTCGGGCCGGCCCACCGCTACGGGACCGCGACCATGGGCAGCGCCGACACGATCAAGGCGTTCACCGTGGCCGACGTGCAGGCGTTCTACGCCAGCACCTACCGGCCCGAGCGCGCGACGCTGCTCGTCGTCGGCGACGTGACGCCCGACACGGTCGTGCGGCAGCTCGAATCGGCGTTCGGGTCGTGGAAGGCGCCGGGTGGGCCGCCGCCGCGCATCAGCCTGCCGGCGGTGGCGCAGCCGCCGACGCGCGCCGTCTACTTCGTCGACATGCCGGGGGCGGCGCAATCGCAGATCCGCATCGGCTGGCTCGGCGTGCCGCGCTCGACGCCGGACTATTTCCCGCTCCAGGTGCTGAACACGATTCTCGGCGGCGCCTTCAGCTCGCGTCTGAACCTGAACCTGCGCGAGAAGCACGGCTACACCTACGGCGCGGCCTCGGCGTTCGACATGCGTACGACGGCTGGACCGTTCTACGCCATGGCCGGCGTGCAGACCGACAAGACGAAGGAGTCGCTGCAGGAATTCTTCGTCGAGCTGAACGGCATCCTGCAGCCGGTGCCGGCCGAAGAGCTGGCGCGCGCCAAGAACTACGTGGCCCTGCGCTTCCCGGGTGGATTCGAAACCACCGGCGACATCTCGCGGCGCCTCGAGGACGCCCTGACCTATCGGCTGCCCGACGACTACTTCTCGAACTACGTCCAGCGGATCCAGGCGGTCACCGCCGCCGACGTGCAGCGGGTCGCCAGGCAGTACATCGATCCGGCGAAGCTGGCGGTGGTGGTGGTGGGCGACGTGAAGACGATCGAGGCGGGGGTGCGGTCGCTCAATCTGGGCGCGGCGAAGACGCTCGCCATCGACGATGTCTTCGGTGCCGCGCCGCAGATGAGCCGTTAGCCGGACCGGGCCTACAGGCCCGGACGCTTCTCTTCCGAGAAGCCCAGGGTGTCGATGTCCCTGAACACCGGCGTGAGCGGCGGCAGGGTGGCGGGATTCAGGAAGTCGGTGTCGAACTGGAAGGCGCGTTCGGCCGGCACCTGGTACACCGCCTGCTGCGCCCCCTTGAAGATGCCGGTCGCCTGGCGACTGAAGAAGAACGTGACCAGCGATCCGCGGTAGTTGATGCGGTCGGGCGCGGCGCCGTCGCCTTCGAGGAACCGCAGGAACGAGTGTGCGCCACCATCGGTGCCGAAGGTCGAGCCGGTGCTGACGCTGGACGGGCGCGGGAAGATCGGATTCTTCCCGCCGATGATCGCCAGGCGGAAGAAGGTGTTCGCGCCGCGCGGGCGGTTCGTCACGGTCCACGGCGACGACAGGCCGGGGCCGAACGAGTTGTAGTCGTTCCAGCCGGTGGTCAGCATCGTGACCGCATCGGCGATGACCGAGGCGGCGACGTGCGGATCGGTGTAGCCGGCCGCTTCGGCGTTGTAGTGCCCCTGGAGGTAGACCGGGTTCTCGCTCACCACCGTGAACCCCGGCGTCGGCAGGTTGCCGCGCGCGCCGTTCACGAGCTTGAGCGCGCGCCGGAAGAAGATCGCGCGGTTGACCTTGGCCGCCGGCGGCGCGATCTGCGTCGTCGGACGGGCGGCATTGTTCAGCGGCGCCGTGGTCAGCGTCGTGTTGTAGACGCCGTTGTAGCTCGGGAACTGGCCGTAGACGTTCAGCTGCGTGTCGGCGTTGACGTCTTCGCCGGCGTCGAGCGTGGCGTTCGGCGCGCCGTTCGCATCAGCCGGGTTGATGATGTCCTCCCAGCCGTATTCGCCGGTTTCCTCGTTCACGGCGTTCCGGTTGTTGCGGCGGTCCGAGAAGTAGACCGAGTAGCCGGCGCCCCCCGCGTTGTTGGAGCCTGGCCCGGACCCGCCGGCATAGACGCCGGTGCCCTCGAACCACGCCTTCAGATTGGCGACGTCGAGCGCGATGTAGTGCATCACGCCGCCGAGCGTCACGTTGGTGTGGCCCGGAACCGTGTCGCGATGGTTGCCTTCGCGCGGATCGAACAGCGTGTTCGGCCAGTAGTTGAACGCATCCTGGCTCGACGGATCGGCGCTCGTCGCGTAGTGGCAGGCGCTCGGGCCGCCGTTGTTGTCGCGCAGCCGCTGGATCCGCAGGATCGCGTTCTGGTGCGTGCCGGCGTTGTTGCAGATCGTCCCGGCCTGGTTCGGCGCCGAGATGCCGTAGCCGAGAATCTCGTAGGTGACGTCGGTCCAGTTGCCGAGGTTGTCCTGCCGCTCGATCTTGATGAAGCCGCCGACCGGGCTCGGCTGCGTTCCGGCGTTCACGTAGGAATGCGTGCTGATCACCGTGTTGCCCGGAATCGTCGACACGAACAGGCAGCGCGACATCTGGTTCGACGTCGGCGTCGCCGTCGAGCCGTTGCCGAGGCAGGTGACCTGCTGGTTGCCGGCCCAGAACCAGCTTTCCATCAGCGGCCGCGAGTCCGGGTCGTTGCTGTCGATGCGGACCTCGGCGCCGATGCCGCCGGTCTCGGTGACCGTGGCCGCGACGCTGCTGATCGCCGTGACGTAGGTGAGGCCGTTGATCGTGCCGCGAATCGGCGTGCCGATCGGCAGGATGATCGTGCCGGCGCCGGCCGCCGTCCGGCAGCCGGTGAACTTCCAGACCAGCGGTGCCCCGGTCAGCGTGCCGTCACGTCCGGCGCAGTTGATGATCCAGTCCACCCCCAGCACCGTCGCGGTGAGCTGCACCGGACGGAACGCCGCCGGCACCGCCGCGGTCAGCGGGATGACGGCACCGTTGGCGTTCACGGCCACGTTGGCGGCGGTCACCTGGGCGGTCACGAGGTCGCGCTGCCGGGCGATCGGCGGCTCGCTGCCGCTAATCGGTCCGTAGGTGGCGGCGCCATCGGTCGGCGGCGTCGTGTTCCAGTTGCCGTCGAGCAGCACCGGCGCACCGGCGCTCACGCCGGGCAGCGTCGTGATGTCGGCGGCGGTATCCGACAGCAGGATGCGCAGGCTGGTCTGCACGAACAGCCGCTGGCTGAGCAGAGTGGCGTTCGTCGTCCCCTCGTCCGCCGGTGGACGTCGGATCAGGTCGGTGTTGGTGCCGCCAATCGTCAGCAGCGGCAGCTGCAGCGCGCGGGCGCCGGTCGTGCCGTTCTTGATGTAGCCGCCGTAGGTCGTCAACGAGATGGTCGGCCACGAGGTGTTCACCGAGCTGCCGAGCGCCCCGGTGACGCTGCCTTCCGTGTCGGCCAGGGCCCGGTACGAGCCGGGCGCCCGCAGCATGTTGACGGTGCCGGTGTGACCGGAGTTGACGATCAGGTTGCCGTTCGACAGCGCCTTGCGGACCACCTGGCCGACCGCCGTGACGCGGTCGCGCAGCCACAGCGTGCTGCCGCCGCCCTGGGCGACGTAGAGGTTGCCGTTGGTGTGCACGCGGCCGCCGAAGTCGAAGTCGTCGGCGGCGTTGAACGCGAGGTCCACCGACGAGAACATGCCGAACTGGAACACCGGGATGGCGACGGTGTCGACGCGGCGGGTCAGATGCACCTCGCCGCCGCCCACCGTACGCGCCGTGCTGTCGATGTCGTAGAACGTCTTCAGCGCGTAGAGGCCGCCGGCGATCGGATTGGTCTGGCTCACCAGCGTGAACTGGGTGCCACGCGGCGTGATCTTCAGGCCGGCCGTTCCGTCGGCCGCCGTGTAGGAGATGCCGGGAATCGTCGGCGGGGTGTTCGCCAGGTTCTGCAGCGCCGTCGTCGACGGCGCGATTGCCGTCCGGTAGAGGTTGTAGAGATCGACCGTCATCTTCTCGATGCCGGAATGGGCGGCGTAGAACGCCTGGGTACGGTCACGGTCGATGCCGCGGAACTTCTGGTCGCTCATGACGACGGTGGTGAAACCCACCGCGAGCGCGGCCATCAGCATCATGACCAGCATGGTGGCGACCAACGCGATGCCACGGTCGTTACGGGTGCGCATAGAAGCTCGAGTCATGGGTAAGTTGCTCACGGCTGCCTGCCTTACTGGTAGGTGTCGCGGGCCGCCAGGCCACGCAGACTGACGACGGTCGTGGCGTGATGCCGCAGATAGTCGCCGTTCAGTGTCGACTTGGATTCCGATCGGACGCCGACGTGCACGTTGACCTTGCGCACCTGCGAGCCGTTCAGCTGCAGGGCGCCGATGGTGTGCGGCAAACTGGTGATCTGAACCGGGTTGGTATCGCCGTCGAACAGGTCGTAGGTCAGATTCAGATCCTCGACGACGCCGGCCAGCGCCTGCGGCGTGAAGTGGTTGATGCGGCGCGTCAGGCGCGGGGCGTGGTCGGTCGTCGCATCGTCGACGTAGTAGGTGAGGATGTGCAGGCGGACGACCTGCGTCGCCGAGAAGACGTTCGCCGGCGACATCCCCGAGGTGTTGCGAATCTGCATGATCGAGCCCTGCAACACGCTGCGCTGGTTGAAGTTGAAGACGTCGTTGGGCTCGAAATAGACGGTGTTGCTGGCGATGCGCGTCACCGTCTGGATGGCGCTGCCGAGGCTGTTGGTGAACAGCAGCACGTCACCGACCTTGATGCCGTTCACCGCATCGGTGATCCAGGTGGTGAACTGACCGGCCGTCAGGCTGCTGCCGTCGGCGGCCAGCGTCGGATACGGCGTGGTGAGGCCGGCGGCCGGCGCCGGGTTCGCGGTCAGCGGGCTCGTCGAGCCGACCGGAAACGCGACGTACGATGTCGGATCGATCATCAGCATCGTGACGATGTCGGTCTCTTCGCCGTTGAGCGTCGGGCCGAGCTGGTAGCCCGACACGATCGCCGGCAGCATGGTCTCGGTCGTGTTGTTGAAGTAGAGCTGCGTGTCGGTCGGCGACGGCCGCTTGAGCGCCGTGGCGCCGGTGCCCGACGGGATCGGGACGCCGCCGATCGGGACGCCGCGCCCGGTCTGCATCAGATCGCGCACCAGCATGTTGGTGCCGGCGCGCAGGTTCTGGTTCGAGTCCGAGACCAGGGTGGCGGTGTCGTTCAGCGTCAGCGCGTTCTTGAACGTCGACATCGCCACGGCGAGCACGACCAGCGTGATGCTGGTCGCCATCATCAGTTCGACCAGGGTGAAACCGTCTTCTCGATGCAGGGTTCGCATGTGGGACCTCAGGACCGATTCGACATGTAGGTGGTCAACGTGAACATCCGCGTCGACTCGCCGGACTTGAACGACACATCGACGGTGATCGTGCGGAGATCGCTCCGTCCGCTGACGTCGCGGATCGTGATCTTCCGGCTGTAGCCGTCGAGCGTCGTGATCTTGTCGTCGGTGGTGAGCAGGGTGCCGTCGGGTCCGGGGTAGCGGACCGTCTCGACGGCGCCGTCGTCGGCGGTTCCGACGAGACCGTCGGCGCCCGGCACTTTCAGCGCACTCGCCGCGTCGAGGAAGATGCCGCCGTCGGCGCCGCTGCCACCGGCGACGTTGCGCAGCTGCGACCAGGTCAGGGCGCCGGAGTCGCGGGCGCTGAAGACGGTCTCGATGGCTTCCTGGGCCTTCTGCGTCGCCATCAGGTCGCCGGGCGAACTCTTGGTCTTCTCGGCGCCCTGGGTGAACAGGGCGGCGGCGCCCATGGCGCCGACGCTGAGCACCGCCAGGGCGATCATCGTTTCGATCAGCGACGTACCGCGCTCGCTGGAACAGGTGTGCTTACGCATGATTAACCTCTGACCCACGTGCCGCCGCTCCACTTGAAGCCGCGGATGCGGCCGGTGGCGCCGAGAATGGTCACCGCCCGGGTCGTCTTCTCCATCGTGGGTATCCGCAGGAAGACGGTGCCGTTCACCGGGGCGCCGGCGGCGTCGATCAACGTCCCGTCGGTCGTGAAGAAGGCGCTGGTTTCGCCGGCGAACGATACCGGCAGGCTGGCCCCGAACGCGTCCGGCGTATCGGGAACGCCGGGCGACAGCTGGAACTGGGCGCCGCCCTCGATCGGAATCTGCGCCAGCGTCGTCGTGCCGGTCGGATAGTTCTGCCGGACCAGGGTGATCAGATTGCCGCCGGTGAACGAGATCTGGACGTTGCGACGTTGTGCAATGGCGGTCTCACGGGCGGTGTTCAGCTGTGAGATGACCGCGCGCATGGCGCCGTCGCCCTTGTAGTAGGCGCGCGCGTCGCCGAACAGGAAGATGGCCATCGAGGAGACGACCCCCATGACGCCGACGACCATCAGGAGCTCGATGAGCGAATAACCGTTTTGTAACCGTGAACGCTGAAGAACGCGCTGCATGCGATGAAGCACAGCAAGCGCGGCGCCGTTTCCGCCTGGCGGGCTAAACGACTGACGTGCGGCAGGTTCCGGGGATGATGCGCAACGACATGAAGACGGCGCGGTTACGAATCCGTGGCCGCACGTCTCCGTTCAGCACACGGGCTCACGAGCGGCCGCGATCGGGGGACAACACGCTGATCGTGAGGCCCACCACGCACACCACCGCCGCCCCGATCAGGTTGTGCCACAGGAAGGCAATCGACGTCTGGAAGGCGACGACCAGGACCACTGCCATCCCGGCAATCAGTCCCCAGAAGGCGCCGCGCGCGGTCGCGCGGGTCGTGAGCATCGCGAGCATGAACACGCCAAGCAGTGAACCGTAGAAGAACGATCCGTAGCGGTTCACCACCTCGATGAGCGAGCCCTGGTTGGAGGCTGACATCGCGATCACGCAGGCAAACAGGCCCCAGCCGATGGTGGCCAGCTTCGAGACACGCAGGTAGTGCGCGTCGGCGGCGTCGGTGACGAGGTGGCGACGGTAGAAGTCGATGATCGTGACGCTGGCCAGGGAGCTGAGCTCACCGGCCGCCGTCGACATCGCCGCCGCGAACATCGCCGCGATCATCAGTCCGACCAGCCCGATCGGCATGTGCGTCGTGATGAAGGTGGGGAACACATAGTTGACGTCGGAGTACTGCGCATCGCCGCTGGCCGCCTTCACGAGCGTCACCGCCTGCGACCGGATCGCCATGACCTCGCGGTCGCGGTCGAGGAAGGCGCCGCGATTGCCCGCTTCGGCCGCAACCCGGCGCGCCGCGACGGCGGCCTGGAAATCGCGTTCGAGCGCCGCGTACTCCCCGGCCCGCGGGCTGGCGGCCACCGTGCCGTCGTGCACGCGATTGAACAGCATCGGCGGCGGCTGGAACAGATAGAACAGGAACACCAGCACCCCGGTCGTCAGGATCAGCAGCTGCAGCGGAATCTTGTAGAAGCCGCTCATCAGCAGCGAGTGCCGCGCCTCGTCCACCGACTTCGCCGTCAGATAGCGCTGCACCTGGCTGTGATCGCAGCCGAAATAGGCCAGCATCAGGAACAGCCCGCCGATGAGCCCGTTCCAGAACGTGTAGGTTTCGCGAAGATCGAAGCGGAAGTCGAGCGCCTGCAGCCGGCCGGTGGCGCCGGCCAGGCTGAGCATCTGCCCGATGCCGATGTCGCGCGGAATGCCCATGTAGAGCACCACCACCGCCGCCACGACCCCGAACACGATGATGACCATCTGCTTGACGTCGGTCCATGCCACCGCCTGCACGCCGCCGAACGCGGTGTAGACCACCATCGGCACCGCCAGCACCAGCACGGTCGTCGGGATGCTCCAGCCGACGATGCTGGAGATGACCACCGACGGCGCCGCGAGGACGACACCGAGGGAGAACGTGCGGCCGAGCAGGAACAGAATCGCGGCAAGCGTCCGCGTGCGGTTGTCGAAGCGCTGCTCGAGGTACTCGTACGCCGTGTAGACGCCAGCGCGATGGAAGAACGGCACGACCGTCAGCGACAGGATGATCATCGCCAGCGGCAGACCGAGATAGAACTGGATGAAGCGGAAGCCGGTCGCATAGGCCTGGCCGGTGGTGCCGACGAGCGTGATGGCGCTCAACTGCGTCGCCATCACCGACAGCCCGACCGCCCACCAGGGCAACGACCGGCCGGCGAGGAAGTAGCCCTCGACTTCGTTGGTGCGCGTCGAACGGCGCAACCCGTCCCACACCATCCACGCCAGGTAGAGGACGACGATGACCCAGTCTATCGGATGCATGAGCAGCGGGGTGTGCGGCGGGCGCCGGCGCGACGCGTCATCACGAGTAGGTGCGTCCGAACCACCAGAGCGCGACGACGATGGCCGCCTCCAGCAGCATGATCTTCACGTAGGTGCCGGTGAGGTTCTCCATGGCCACTACAGCGAGGCGCAACGGGCCTTGAGCCGCTTCTCCGCCTCGGCGAGCGCACCGGTGCGGCCGTTCAACCACGCCTCGTCGCTGTCGAATTCCTTGCGCGACGCCGCGGCGGCGCGGGCCGTCTCTTCGGGCGCCGGCCCGCCGAGCGTCCGGCGCACCTGGACGAAGTTCCTCGGGCTCAGGATCTCGGCCAGCTCCGCTTCGGTGTAGGACAGCGCGGCGCCGTGGACCGCCAGGGACGCGTCGGCGACGAGCTGTGACAACGGCGCCTGCGGATCCCGTTCGCGGCCGGCCATCAGGCGGGCGGCAATGCCGTGCGCCGTCTTGAACGGCACGCCGTGGTCGCGCACGAGCCGATCGGCGACCTCGGTCAGCGTCGACCAGCCGCCGCCGGCCCGCGCCTCGAGCTTCGCCCCGTCGAACTCGGCGGTGCGCAGCGCCGCCGCGATCAGCGTCACCGTGCGCATCGCGTCGCGGAACATCGAGTACACCAGCGGCTGCAGATCGTCCTCGGTATCGACGATGTCGCCGAACGGCGTGTTGTGCACGGCCATGACGACCGCCTGCGCCTGCCCGAGCGCCTTGCTGCCGATCGCGCGCGCGTGCTCGACGGCCACCGGATTCCGCTTCTGCGGCATGATGCTGCTCGACTGCACGAAGCCGTCACCGATCCGGACGTAGTCGAACTCGGCCGTCGACCACAGGAGCAGATCCTGGACGAAGCGGCCGACCCCGGTGAGCAGCACCATCGACGCCGAGACGCTCTCGAGCAGGTAGTCCACCGTGGCGATGCTGCCGTAGGTGTTCACCGTCGGCCCATCGAAGCCGAGCAGAGCCGCCGTCAGATGGCGATCGATCGGGAAGCCGGTGCCGGTGATGGCGCAGGCGCCCAACGGACTCCGGTTCGTCCGCTCGTAGGCACCCTTCAGGCGGATGGCGTCGCGCTCGAGCTGTTCGACGACCGCCAGCAGGTAGTGGGCGACGGTGGTCGGCTGGGCGCGCTGGGTGTGGGTATGGACCACGAAGATCGTGTTGCGGTGCCGGCCGATGAGGTCGAGCAGCGCCTGCCGCATGTCGAGGGTGGCGGCGAACAGTCCGAGGATGCATTCGCGCTGCCGCATCCGGTAGACCGTCATCGCGATGTCGTTGCGGCTGCGCGCCGTGTGGAGCCGGCCAGCCGCGTCCTCACCTGCGTCGGCGATGATCAGCTGCTCGATGTAGAAGAAGAGGTCTTCGCAGCCGCCGTCGTAGACGACGGACCGGAGATCGAGCCGGCTGACGGCGTCCAGCGCCACCCGCACACGGTGGGCGTCAGCGGCGGAGATGATCCCCTCCTCCGCGAGCATGACCAGATGGGCGTAGTTCTGTGCCAGCAGGGGCCCCAGGAACAGCCGCTTGGCGTCCTCGAAGTTCTCGGTCAGGACGTGGGTGACGTACTCCGGGGCAAACCGCATCGCTGTCGAGTATAGCGGCGAACCGTGCTCAGGCGACTTCGCGGCTCCACTGCGGCTGCCGCCCCGACATGCCGCGCACCGTGATCGGCGTGTGGGTTCCGATGAGCCGGCCGAGTTCTCCCGCCACCGCGACCAACTGGATGCCGGCCCTGAGAATCAGGAAGTGCAGCTCCTGCGGTTCGCTGCCCTCGGCGAACTCGACGGCGAGGCGCGCCACGGGGGCGTCGGCCGCCAGGCGCGGAATCGTCATGAGGATGGCTTCGGCGCCCGCAACCTGCTGGTAGCTGCCGGAATCGGCCAGCCGAATCGCCCGCGCCGGCACGACGTGGCGCAGGTGCTCCTCGATCGCCAGCATCAGCGCCGTCGCCGTCGGCGTACGTTCGAAGGCGCCGGCCACTGCCTGGAACAGCTCGGCGAGCTCTTCGGCCAGTTCCCGGCCGGCACGCCGGCCGCCGCTGCTGTCCAGGGTGGCCAGCGCGGCGTCCAGCGCACCACCCAGCGCGGCCTCGGTACCGTCGGGCGCGCCGCCGGTACCGAACGTCACCCGGGCCAGAACCGACCGCAGCTTCTCGAGTTCGGCGGCCGGGTCGAGCGTGCCGGGGTCAGGCTCCGCTGCTGCATCGTCGATCGCCTCGTCCTCGGCCGTGATGCCAACCCTGCCCACGTCGAACGGCTGCTTGAACACCAGCGCACCACGATAGATCGGCTCGGGGAGCAGGCTCGCCAGCTGGCACCGGAGCACCTTGGCCGGAATCGCCAGGTCGCCGCCGGCGGCCGTGATCTCGACCACGACGGTCGACCCCGGCTGCATGCGGTAGTTCGTCGTCTCTATCTGGGCGCCGCCGTTGGATAGGTCGATGAGGGCCACGGCCGGCCCGTACTTGAGTCGGACCTTGCTGATCGAGGGGATGTCCGCCAGGGGATGCCGGCGATGCTCCCGCCGATCGGCACCGGTTTGATCCGCCGGGCTCGCCGATGGCGCGTTCTCCATTGACGGCTTCGTGGCCGGAGCCGTAATCACAAGTGGGCTGGCGAGCGCCGCTTTCGACATAGGGGACCCTGATTGGCACCAACCCAGTTGCAATTCGCGAACCCGGCGGTGTCTCAGTCCAACCAATCGGCAGGTCAACGAGATAACCCAGTCGGCGGGGAGACCGATCGTGCTGCTGTGTAACGGTTCGGAACATCCGGAACGACGTGACCCACCAAAACTGTATGTCGACCCCGACGGGCTCTCGATGCAGCCGGATGAGCTAATCTGGCATGCTGTGGGGAGTGGCATGCAGAACTCGTCCTTCCGGCTGACGCGCTCCAACATGCTGCTCGTGGGTCCGGCGGCACGCGTCGAGGCGCTGATCGTCGCCGCGACCGGACGACCGTCCGCCGCGCTTCCCGAGTGGCAGCCGGACCTCGGAGCCGATGGCCCGTCGCCGATGCCGGAGACGATCCTCGTCCGCGACGTCCAGAATCTGGACGGCGTGCAGCAGGCCAGACTGCACCAGGCCATTGCCGACTGGCACGGTGTCGTGCGGGTGCTGGCCACGGCTCCGGCGCCACTCTATCCGCTGGTCGTCCGCGGCACATTCCTCGAGGCGCTCTACTACCGTCTCAACATGCTGTGCCTGGAACCGCCGCCAGCGCCAGACGCCGGCACCTGACCGTCAGCCGCGACCGAACTCGCGATCGATGCGGGCGCGGATCTCCTGGGGCGAGAACGGCTTGTTCAGCAGCGAGATGCGGTGCTCGAGTTCACCCAGGAGGGGCAGATCTTCGGTGAACCCGGACATGACGATGATGCGAGCGGTCGGCCGTTGCTCGATGACCCGCTTCACCAGCTCGATGCCGCTCATTCCCGGCATGTTCGCGTCGGTGAGCAGAAGGTCGATCTGCGGTTCGCGGGCCAGCACCGACAGCGCCTCGGTTCCCGACGCGGCGGACAATACCCGGTAGCCGCGCTTCGCGATCGAGACCAGGACGAGATTGCGCACCGGCGTTTCGTCTTCGACGACCAGAATCGTCGGTTCGGCGGGTGGGATCGGGGCGGGCGACCGTGCCGACACCAACGGTTCCGGGGCCCCGGCGGCCGCCGCCGGCGGGAAGCGCAGATAGAACGTCGTTCCGTGATCGATGGTGCTTCGCACGGCGATATAGCCGCCAATCTGCTTCACCGTGCCGTAGACCATCGCGAGGCCGAGGCCGGTTCCCTTGCCCGGTTCCTTCGTCGTGAAGAACGGCTCGAAGATGTGGGCGACGGTGCCGGGCGGCATCCCGAGGCCGGAATCGCTCACCGACAGCTCGACGTAACGACCGGCGGGAATCGGGTCGTGCGGTGAGCCGTCTTCCGCCGTAATCATCGCCATCGCCACCGCAAGCTGAAGCGTGCCGCCATCGGGCATGGCGTCCTTGGCGTTGGCCGCGAGATTGATGATGGCCTGCTCGAGCTGACCCGGATCTCCACTGATCGGCGCGATGTCACCGCGCAACGACACGACCAGCCGGATGCGGTCGCCAAGGAACCGCTGGAGCATGCGGGTGATGTCGGTGACCGCGTCGGCGAGCGAGAAGACGCGCGGCGTGAGCGGTTGCTTCCGGCTGAACGCCAGCAGCTGGCGTGTGACCGACTCGGCGCGCTCCGCGGCGCGACGGATTTCGACAACGTCCGGCTGCGCCGGGTGGTCGCTCGCCAGCGCACCGAGGGCGAGTTCGGTGTAGCCGACGATTGACGTGAGGGCGTTGTTGAGATCGTGCGCGACGCCGCCGGCCAGGCGGGCGACGGCCTCCAGCTTCTGCGCCTGCCGCAGCTGCTCCTCGAGGCGGCGGCGGTCGGTGATGTCCTGGACGGTGCCGATCAGCCGCACCGGGCGGCCGGTGTCGTCGCGTACGACGTCGGCGCGCGCGTGCACCCAGCGGGTCTCGCCGTCAGGGCGGACGATGCGGTGCTCGACATCGAACGGCTCCTGATGCTCGGTGGCTCGTTGGCGCGCGTCCTGGACGGCCTGACGATCGTCGGGATGGATGTAACGGTGCAGCGTCTCCAGCGCATCGACGGCATCGCCGTCGTCGGCGCCGAAAATCTGCTGGGTTTCGCGCGTCCACTGCAGCCGGCTGGCTCCTTCCAGCTCGACGACCCAGCTGCCGACCTGCGCCACCCGTTGCGCCTGCTCGAGCAGCACGCGGTGGTAATCAAGTGCCCGCTCCGCGTGTTCCGAAGCGGTGATGTCCCGGTAGCTGACCACCTGGCCGACGATGCGCTCGCCCAGTTCGTAGGGGGTGACGAGGCGTTCGAAGGTGCGGCCGTCCTTGAAGTGCAGCGTGTCGCGGGCCTCGCGATCCGGCGGGTTCTCCCAGAAATAGCGGATCTGGGCGGCATCGACCAGCAGGCGCTGTCCCGCCTCGGCGATCGCGGCGACGCCGCGTTCCGCGAGGTCGTCGGCGTCGAGGCCGAACAGCTCCATATAGGCTCGGTTGCAGCGGACGGAGCGTTGGCGGAGGTCCAGCAGCGCCAGGGGGGTGCGCACACCCTGAAGCGTCGCCTCGAGCAACGAGGCCGTCTCTTCCAGTGTCCACGAGGTTGGGGCGGCCTGAGTCGGGAGGGGTTCGTCGTCGGCGTGGAGACGATCGATCACGACCCGCCGACAGTATCACAGGCGTGCTGCGACTTGGGTGGATTGCGAGGTCGTCTTGGGTCACCGTTCCGAGGATGCCGGGCGGCAGCCTCGGCCGCTTCGGCGGTTCGAGCAGGCCTGGTGTCGCGTCGCGGCCTAACCGTAGGTGAGCAGGTGACGGGTCAGGTAGTCGTTGAACGTCAGCGCCAACAGGATGAGCAGCCAGAAGACGCTGCCGCTCACGACCGCCCAGGTCAGCTTGCTGGCGTACTTCACGTGCATGAAGTAGAGCACCACGAGGGTCGCCTTGGTGCAGGCGATGGCCAGCGCCACGACGGTGTTGAGGGCGCCGAGATCGATGTAGGCCACCCACACGGTGAGCGCGGTGCCGACCAGCAGGGCCGCGAAGATCGTGTAGTAGACCGACAGCGGAACGATGTGTGTGTGCTGATGATTCTCTGACATCTCGTAATCCGGCCGCGTCAGTGCGCCCCGCTGGCGTGCCTACCGATGAGGTACAGCAGGGGAAACAGGAAGATCCAGACGATGTCGACGAAGTGCCAGTACAGCCCGCTGATCTCGATGGGGCTCGAGTAGTCCTTGTCGATGGTGCCGTTGGCCGCCCAGATGTACATCCACGTCATGATGCCGAGGCCGACGATCATGTGCAGGGCGTGCAGCCCGGTGAGCACGAAGTAGATCGAGAAGAAGATTTGCGCCGTGGCGGCGAACTGCGGCTCGGCCGAGTAGTCGAACGGCAGACCGAGGCCCGGGATGTGGTGTTCGACGTACTTCTCGTGGTATTCGAACCCCTTGACGACGAGGAAGGTGGCACCGAGGACCATCGTGATGAGCAGGAACGCCTTGAGTTTGCCGCGCTCGCCGAGCTGCGCGGCATGGACGGCCATCGCCATCGTCAGACTGCTGACGATGAGCACGGCGGTGTTCACGGCCCCGAGGGTGACGTCGAGGTGGTGGCTCGCCGAGGCGAACGCGCCCGGATACCAGCTGCGATAGATGGAATAGGCCATCAGCGCACCGCCGAAGAACAGGACTTCGGTGACCAGAAAGACCCACATCCCCAGCGTCGCGGCTTCGTTCTGTTCCGCGAGGCTGTCGAAGTGGTGCGCGAGCGCCGGGTGGTGATGATGTTCCGCGGCGGCGGACGTTTCAGGCGACATGACCCTCCACCCTTGCTGGATATTCGTACGCGTCCCACGTCACGAGCGGCGTCTCCTCGAAGTTCGCTGTCGGCGGCGGTGACGTGGTCGTCCATTCGAGGCCGACGGCACCCCAGGGATTGTTCCCCGCCACCTTGCCGTACTTCAGCGAGTAGATCAGGTAGGACAGCGGCAGCGCGTAGCCGACCGCCAGAATCGATGCCCCGGCTGACGACAGCACGTTGAGCATCTGGAACTCGGGCGGATAGGCGTGGTAGCGGCGCGGCATGCCGAGGTAACCGACGACGAACTGCGGGAAGAACGTCAGGTTGAACCCGAAGAAGATCAGGGCGGCCGAAATCTTCGCGAGCAGCTCGTTGTACATCCGGCCGGTCATCTTCGGCCACCAGAAGTGGATGCCGCCCAGGTAGCCCATGATGGTGCCGCCGACCATGATGTAGTGGAAGTGGGCGACGATGAAGTAGGTGTCGGTGAGGTGGATGTCGAGGCCCACCGACGACAGGAACAGACCGGTGAGGCCGCCGATGGTGAACAGGCCGATGAAGCCGATCGCGTAGAGCGTCGGGGTCTGCCAGGATACCGCGCCCTTGTACATCGTCGCGGTCCAGTTGAAGACCTTGACCGCCGACGGGACGGCGACGAGGAAGCTCAGGATGGAGAAGATGAGCGCCGCGTAGACCGACTGGCCGGCGACGAACATGTGGTGGCCCCACACGAAGAAGCCGATGATCGCGATGGCGAGGCTGGCAAACGCCACGAAGGTGTAGCCGAAGACCGGCTTGCGGCACGACGCCGCCACCAGCTCCGACATCACGCCCATCGCCGGCAGCACCATGATGTAGACGGCCGGGTGCGAGTAGAACCAGAACAGGTGCTGGAAGAGCACCGGGTCGCCGCCGCGGTTCGCGTCGAAGATGCCGAACGAGAAGATCCGTTCGGCTGCCACCAGGACCACGGTGATCGCCAGCACCGGGGTGCCGAGGACCATGATCAGGCTGGTCGCGTAGTGCGACCACACGAACAGCGGCAGCCGGAACCAGGTCATGCCGGGCGCCCGCATCCGGTGGATGGTGACGATGAAATTCAGCCCGGTCAGAATCGACGAGAAGCCGTTGATGAACACGCCGAGCGCCGCCGGCACGACGGCGCTGGTCGAGGCCACCGTGCTGAACGGCGTGTAGAAGGTCCAACCGGTATCGAGGCCGCCGTTCAGCACCGAGTAGGTACCGAAGGTCGCGCCGATCATGAATATGTACCAGCTCGCAAGGTTCAGCTTCGGAAACGCGAGGTCCTTCGCCCCAATCATGATCGGGATGAGGAAGTTGCCGAGCGTCCCGGGGATGGCGGGGATGAGGAAGAAGAACACCATCATCACGCCGTGCATCGTGAACACTTTGTTGTAGCTGTCGTCGCTCAGCAGGTCGCCGGCCGGTGTCGCCAGCTCGAGGCGCACGAGCACCGCGAACAGACCGCCGATCACGAAGAAGACCGTGACGGCGACGAGGTACAGCAGGGCGATCCGCTTGTGGTCCCGCGTCAGCAGCCACGAGGCGACGGTGGTGCCGTCGTTCAGATAGTGCTTCTTCGGCAGCGTGGGAAGCGGCGCAATCGGAGCAGTACTGGCCATGACCTACCTGTTGACCTCGTTCGGCGATGGGGTATGCGTTTCACCGGGAGCCGGACCGCCCGAGGCCGGTCGGACCGGCTGGGACTGCGGCTGCGTGCCGAGCGACTTCACGTACTCGATCAACTGCAGCACGCCTTCCTCGGTGACCAGCCCCTGATACGCGGGCATCACCGGCTGGAAACCCTGTGTGAGTTTCATGTTCGGCGTCAGAATCGACTCGCGCAGATAGGCCTCGTCGACCGTCTGGCGCCCGCCGTCGCCCAGGGTGATCTGGCGTCCGAACAGCCCCTGCAACACCGGCCCGCGGCCCACCGCGTCGGGACGGTGGCAGGTGTTGCACGCCAGATCCTGGAACAGTTTGCCGCCCGCCGACGCCAGGGAGCCTTCGGCCCGCCCGGTGGCCAGCCACGCCTCGTACTCGGCCGGCTCCTGGACGACGACCTCGCCGATCATCCCGGAGTGCTTGGTGCCGCAGTACTCGGCGCAGAACAGGTGGTAGCGGCCCGGCTTGGTCGGGTTGAACCACATGTGCGTGTAGCGGCCCGGCAGCACGTCGGCCTTGACCCGGAAGGCCGGGACGAACACGTCGTGAATCACGTCTTCCGACGTCATGATCAGCTTGACGTTGCGGCCCACCGGCACGTGCAGTTCGTTGATTTCACGCTGGCCGTTCAGGTGTTGGAACTTCCACATCCACTGCTTGCCCACCACGTAGATGTTCAGCGTTTCGGCGGGCGGGCGGGTGAAGGCGAAGAACAGATTGGTGCTCCAGCCGAAGATCACCATCGTGATCAGCAGCGGAATCACCGACCAGGTGATTTCGAGCGCCATCCCGCCCTCGATCCTCGTCCCCACCTGGTCCGGCGATCGGCGGCGATACTTCACGAAGTAGAAGATCACCGTCAGGGCGATCAGGATCGAGAAGAATGCGGTCAGGCCCACCAGGAACAGGTAGAACGCGTCGACGCGCGGGGCCATGGTAGAAGCGGCGTCCGGAAAGAGCGGGTTTGAAGTCCACATATTCAGCTGCGCTGCAGAGGCTGTGGCGCGAAGTGCGTCGGCGGCACGCCGCGCGCCCGCGCCGACCGCCTCTCGCGGCGAATCATGATGGCGATGAATCCGACGATGCTGAAGACGGTGGCGACTCCGGCGATACGCAGGACCCTCATCACCATGAGCCCGTAGCGACCGGTCATCGGATCGTAGTGGTAGCAGAACAGCAGCAGCTGATCGGCCTTCGTGCCGATCTTGCCGGCCGAGGCTTCGACCAGCGACAGGCGCAGATCACGTGGTCCGTACTCGATGCCGAACAGGTAACGCGCCGGCCGGCCATCCGGGGTGACCACGATCACGCCTGACGGATGGGCGAACTGCTTGGTGTCCTCGTCCCAGGTGTAGCGGAAGCCGGCCGCCGAGGTGAGCTGCCGAATCGCCGGCGGCTCGCCGGTCAGGAAGTGCCAGCCGCCCTCGGTGCCGGGACGGCCGTAGCGCTGCATGTACTCGGCCTTCTTCTGCTTGGCCAGCGCCGGCGTCTCGCGTGGGTCGAAGCTCACGAGCACGACCTCGAACTCCTCGCCGGCGCTCAGCGTCATGGTGCGGAGCGATGACGCCAGGGCATTGATGATCTGCTGGCAGAGCATCGGGCAGTCGTAGTAGACGAACGACAGCACCACCGGCTTCGTGCCGAAGTAGTCGCCGAGGCGTACCGCCCGGCCGTCCTCGTCGCGGAAGACGGCGTCCATCGGCAGCGGCTCGTCGAGCTTCTGGTCGAAGCCGATCGCCTGCAACGCCCGCGGCATCGTCGACGCCGGCATACTGGCCTGCTGACGGTAGCCGGGCATCGGTGCGCCGGTCATCTGCGCTTCGAGCGGTGCCGCCGCCGCTGCGAGCAGCAGCAGGGCACCGAGGAACATCCTCATTTCGTCTCGCCGCCCGCCTGGGTCGGTTTGGCGGTCTCGGCCGGCACGGCGGCGTCGGCCGGCGTCGCCGAACGCACCGGCAGTCCCTGATCGATGACCTTCTTGATCGCCAGCTCGATCGGGATGCGGACCGTCCCGGCGTTCTTGTCGATCCAGCTGTAGCCCTCGAGCTTCAGACGATCGCGTTCGCGCGACGCCGCCAGGTCTTCGCGTGGCAGCGTCTGCAGCCGCGGCTCCGGCGGCAGCCGTTCACCCTGCTCGATGGCGAGCGGATAGCGAATGACGTCGCGGTCGGCCATGTCGGCGGTGATGCGGCCCATCAGCACCCAGACGTAGCCGTGGACGACGACCGTCACGATTGTCAGGTAGATGATGAACTTCACGATCGCGCCCATGTTCAGGTGGTCTTCCTGAACCTTCGGGTTCGGTCGTGCGCCGACGTGTGTATCGTGAGCCATGGTTCGTCCCCTAGTGCGCCGCGTGGTGGCCGTCGGCGAGGCTTGGAATCGCGTCGGCGAACTGCGGGTCGTAAATCGGCAGCAGTGGACGGCCGCGCAGCTGCCAGACGAAGCAGCCGATCCACAGCGCCACGAAACCGGCCGGAAGCGTGACGTCCATCCAGCTGATCGACAGCGCGTCCGGATGGAAGTTCGGCGCGATGAGCCAGAAGAGATCGACGAGGCGCATGAAGATGAGGAAGGCGGCGATCGGCACCAGCCGCGACGCCACCCGCTTGTTCTTGCGGAACAGCAGGATCAGGAACGGCACCGCGAAGTGCGCGACGATCAGGAACTGACCGACGATGAGCCAGCTGGTGTTGAGACGGTGCATGTACCAGGTGATCTCCTCGGGCAGGTTGCCGGAGTAGATGATCAGGTACTGCGAGAACGAGAAGTAGGCCCACAGGATGACGAACGCCAGCATCAGGTTCGCCAGGTCGTGGAAGTACTGCGGCGTCGCCGCGACGTTCATCGGCTCGCGCTTGCTCAGCCAGTTCAACGCGATGATCGTCACCGCCATGGTCGTCAGCCCCTGCCCGCCCATGACGAGGAAGCCGTAGATGGTCGAGAACCAGTGCGGGTCGAGCGACATCAGCCAGTCGAACGCGGCGAACGTCATCGTCATGCCGAAGATCAGCAGGCCGCCGGCGCTGAGGCGCTCCATCCGCTTCGCAATCGCCGGGTCGCCGGTCTGATCCTGCTCCAGCGACCACTTGTTCAGGAGGAACACCAGCGTGTTCCACACCAGGAAGTAGAGCACCGCGCGGCCGATGAAGAACGGCACGTTCAGCCACGGCGACTTGTGGGTGAGGATCTCGTCGCCGGCCACCGCGTCGGCGTGCGACCAGTGGTACAGATGGCCGATGCCGAGCAGAATCGGGATGAACAGGACCGTCAGCACCGGCAGGATGCGTGACGCCGCGCCGAGAATGCGGCGGATGACGACGCCCCACTTGCCGCCGGAGAGCTGATGAATCATCGCCAGCGCCAGCGAGCCCATGGTGGCGCCGAGCACCAGCATGTAGCCCATCAGATACGACTGGAAGAACTGCGCCGGATTCGCGACGTAGCCGGCGACCGATACCGCCAGCAGTCCGCCGCCGGCGATGAGGAACCGCTGTTGGTGTCCCGCGAGCTCGGGAATCAATTGATCGGCCGTTTGCCGGAAACGCATATCAGATCTGCCCTCTAGTGCTGCTGCTCGTGACCCGCGGCGGCCGCCGGAGTCGCCGGCCGGTCGAGCTGCTCGCGCTGTTCCACCGGCACATCGTTCACTGTCCCGCTCGCGCTCGCCTGCAGGGCGCGGACGTAGGCGGCGATCGCCCAGCGATCCTCGACCTTCACCTGCGCCGCGTGATCCGGCATCGCCCCGAAGCCATTGGTGATGACGTCGAAGATGTGGCCGATCGGCCGTTCCTTCACGCGGTCGGTCCACAGCGCCGGCGGCCGGGTGTAGCCGCGCAGTACCACCATCCCGTCACCGCTCCCGGTCAGGCCGTGGCAATGCTGACAGTAGGCGTTGAACGCTTCTTGCCCGCGGTGCATCACGGCTTCGGTCACCGGAAACGGCATCTCGCTGGACGGCTCGTCACCGACCTTGCCGGTGTAGAGCAGCGTGTCGTCGCGCAGCTGGCCCCGCGCGACCGTGCCGGCGACCAGCGGCCGCGCCGACGCACCGTCACCGAAGAACGTCGAACCGCGCAGCGGGACGTACTTCGGCTGGTCGTGCATGTCCTGGCGGCAGGCGGCCGTCGCCAGGGCGAGCGCCACCGCGGCCAGCAGACGTCTGGAAGAGGGCCTAGTCCTCAACGGTCGTGACCTCCCGGGACCCGAGCGTCTGCAGGAACGCGTGCGTCCGGTCCAGACTGAACTTGGGGTCCCGCGCCTCGATGCACAGGAAGAACTTGTCGGTGCTCGCCGCGGCGAAGCGCGGGTGGTTGAAGATCGGGTGATACGGATGCGGCAGCCCGTTGAGCGCCAGCATGCCGAACACCGCCGACAGCGCCGCTCCCAGAATGGTGCACTCGAACGTCACCGGGATGAACATCGGCCAGGCGATGAACGGTTTGCCGGCGACGTTGAGCGGATACGCCACGGCGTTCGCCCACGATTCGAGCGAGAAACCGGCGATGCAGCCGATGACGCCGCCGATGAGCACGATCATCGGCAGCTTCGAGGGCGGCGCGCCGATCGCGTGGTGCAGCTCCTCGATCGGGAATGGCGCGTAGGCGTCCATCGCCCGGTAGCCCTCGGCGTGTGCCTTGGCGGTTGCCGCTACCAGCGCGTTGGGATCGTCGAACTCGGCAACGATCCCGTGGAGGGTGCTGATCGGTGTGGATGAGGCCATGATTCGCCGCGTCCCCTAGTGTCCGTGCCCGGGCGACTGATTCACCTTCGCCGACGGCAGCAGCGTCCGAATCTCGAAAATCGAGATCATCGGCAGGAACCGCACGAAGAGGAGCATCAGCGTCATGAACATGCCGATGGTGCCGAAGTAGGTGGCGAAATCCCAGATCGTCGGCTGGAAGCGGCCCCACGACGACGGCAGGAAGTCGCGGTGCAGGCTGGTCACGACGATGACGAAGCGCTCCAGCCACATGCCGATGTTCACGATGATCGAGATCACGAACAGCGCGCCGACGCTCGTCCGCACCCGCTTCGACCACAGGAACGTCGGCGTCACGACGTTGCAGAGGATCAGCAGCGCATACGACCACCAGTAGGGCCCCGTCATGCGGTTCCACATCATGAAGGTCTCGTACTTGTTGCCGCTGTACCACGCCATGAACGCTTCCAGCGAGTAGCCGTAGCCGACGATGAGGCCGGTCGCCAGCATGACCTTGGCCATGTTCTCGATGTGGCGCATCGTGATGAAGTCCTGCATGCCATAGGCAGCGCGCAGCGGAATCATCAGCGTCAACACCATCGCGAAGCCCGAGTAGATGGCGCCGGCGACGAAGTACGGCGGGAAGATCGTCGTGTGCCAGCCGGGCAGCACCGACACCGCGAAGTCGAAGCTGACGACGCTGTGGACCGACACGACGAGCGGCGTCGACAGGCCGGCGAGCAGCAGGTAGGCGATCTCGTAGTGCTGCCAGTGATACGCCGAATTGCGCCACCCCATCGCCAGCAACCCGTAGATCCGCCGACCGACCTTCGACTTCGAGCTGTCGCGCAGCGTCGCCAGATCGGGAATCAGCCCGGTGAACCAGAAGAGCGCCGACACCGTGAGATAGGTCGAGACGGCGAAGACGTCCCAGACCAGCGGACTCTTGAAGTTCGGCCAGAGGTCCATCGTGCTCGGATACGGCAGCAGCCAGTAGGCGAGCCACGGCCGCCCGGTGTGCATCAGCGGGAAGATGCCGGCGCACGCCACGGCCGCGAGCGTCATCGCTTCGGCGAACCGGTTGATCGACGTCCGCCACTGCTGCCGGAACAGCAGGAGAATCGCCGAGATCAGCGTGCCAGCGTGGCCGATGCCGATCCACCAGACGAAGTTGGTGATGTCGAAGGCCCAGCCGACCGGCTGGTTGTTGCCCCAGATGCCGATGCCCGTCAGCACCAGGTAGGTGAGCGCCGTCGCCAGCGCGCCGGCAATCGCCAGGGATGGCGCCAGTGCGAGGAACCACCCGAGCGGGGTGTCCTTGCGCAGCACGACCTCGGTGATCTTCTGCGTCACCGTGGCGAACGAGTGGCCCGGTGCAATCACCGGGACCAGGGCCGGTCCGCCACGCGCCTCAGGAATCGCTTGAACGCTGTCTGCCATCTGTTACCAACGGGGCGGACGCGAAGTCCGCGTTGCTCTTCACCGGTCTTCCCTCGCCAGGCCGGCGCTAGCCGCCGAGCTCGGGGTTGACGTTCCGCACCGCCGCCAGGTACGTCGTGCGCGGTCGGGTGTTCAGCTCGGCCAGCATCGCGTAGTTGCGCTGCTCGGCCTGCATCCTGGCCACCCGGCTGTTGGGATCGTTGAGGTCGCCGAAGACGATGGCCTCGGTCGGGCAGGCCTGCTGACAGGCCGTCGCAATCTCCCCGTCCCTGACCTTGCGCATGGCCTTCTCCGCCGTGATCTTGGCTTCGTTGATCCGCTGCACGCAGTAGGTGCACTTCTCCATCACGCCGCGGCTGCGGACGGTGACGTCGGGGTTGCGTCCGAGTGCCAGACTCGGGGTCGTCCAGTCCTGGTACAGCAGGTAGTTGAAGCGCCGGACCTTGTAGGGGCAGTTGTTCGAGCAGTAGCGCGTGCCGACACAGCGGTTGTACACCATGTCGTTGAGCCCTTCGTGGCTGTGCACCGTCGCATTGACCGGGCAGACCACCTCGCACGGCGCGTTCTCGCACTGCTGGCACGGCACCGGCTGGAAGTAGGTCTCGGGGTTCTCCGATTCGCCGCGGTAGTACGAATCGATGCGCAGCCAGTGCATCTCGCGACCACGCATCACCTGGTCCTTGCCGACCACGGCGAGGTTGTTCTCGGCCTGGCAACCGATGACGCACGCGTTGCACCCGGTGCAGACGTTGACGTCGATGGCCATGCCCCACTTGTAGCCGTCGTACTTGTACTCGGGGACGAGGGTCAGCGTGCGCGGCGGCGTCTCGAAGCCGTGGTGCACCGCTTCCGGCTCCCTGAGGAACTCGTCCTTGGTGAGCGCGCGAACCATGCCGCGCCCTTCCATCGAGTGATGGCCCTGCGTGCAGGCGAGCGAGTAGCGCTCGCCGGTCGGCGTGATCTCGACGCCGCGGCCGACCTGCGGCGCGTCGGACGTCCGGATGGCATAGGCGTCGAACCCGGCGCCGCGCACCAGATGACCGCCGCGACGCCGGCCGTAGCCGAAATGCACCGTCACCGCATCGTCCGGGTGGCCGACCACCGGAAACAGCGCCCCGCGTACGGAACGGCCCTTGTACTTGACCTCGACGATTTCGCTGACCTGCTGCCCGCGTTCACCGCCCTGCATGGCCGGGTAGGGCGAGATGCCGACCGCCGCAGCGGTCTTCGGCGACACCAGCACCGCGTTGTCCCACACCAGTTTGGTGATCGGCTTCGGCAGTTCCTGCAACCAGCCGTTGTTCGCGAAGCGCCCGTCGAGCACCGTCGGGTCGTTGCGGAACTGGATGTCCATGCCGGTGCCGGACAGCGCCGACCCGGCGCCCACCGCACCGGCATGCAGCGTCACCGCCTTCGGCGCGAAGGCGGTGTCGGGCACCACACCCTCGTGCAGCCATCCCCGCCACAGCCGTTCGAATTCCGGCGTCGAGTCGTCCTCGTTGCCGGGCACACCGAGCCCGGTCTGTTGCAGCCAGTGCTCGCGGATGATGTCGTAGCCGGATTTCTCCGGCGTCGCGCCGAAGATCGCCAGGATTTCATGCGCCGAGCGGGTCGCGTAGAGCGGCGCGATGAGCGGCTGGATGATCGACACCGTGCCGTCGAACGCCCGCACGTCGCCCCAGCTCTCGAGGAAGTGCGACTGCGGCACGTGCCAGTGCGACAGCTCGGCCGTCTCATCGTCGTACGGGCTGAAGTAGAGACGCAGCGGCACCTTGCCCATCGCCGCCGCGAATTCGAGGTCGGCTGGCGCGCTGTAGACAGGGTTGCCACCCATGATGAGCAGGATGTCGACCGAGCCAGCCGCCATGGCGGTGGCCAGTTCGCGCAGCGACTGCGCATGATCCACCGGACTCGCGACCACCGGTTCGGTGTGGACCACCGTCTCGCCGACGTTCCCGAGCGTCACGTTCATGGCATGCGCCAGCGCATGCACCGCGGCCGGCTGCGACTCGCCGACGACGACCATCGACCTCCCCTTGTGGGCCTGAAGGTCGCTCGCCACCGCCGCCACCCAGGCGGCCGCCGATGCTGCCGCGTCGCCCGACACCGCCCCGCCCGCGGACACGCCGGCAACGCCGACGGCGACCGCCAGCTGTCGGGCGAGCCCTTCGATGTCACCTGGCTTGACCGGCAAGCGATGATCGGCCTGCGCCCCGGTGCCGGTCGGCATGCTCTCCGCGGCATAGAGCCGGTTCATCCGATCGGCCTCCGACGGCCGGCGGCGCGCGGCGAAGTGCCGGGCATTGCGGAGCGAGCCGGGACCGCTCGTCAGGAAATCGGCATCGAGCGCGACGATGACGTCCGCCCGGTCGAGACGATACTGGGTTTCGACCGGCTCGCCGAAGGCGAGTCGGGCACCCGAATAGACCGCGTCGCGGGCCGCCGGATCCCACTGGTGCCACCTGGCCTCGGGATACCGCTGCAGCACCTGCTGCATCTGGGCGACCAGCGTCGGCGAGCTGAACGACTCGGTGAGGATGCGCAGGCCGGCGCCCTTCAACGGCTCCTGGCCGGCGAGCGCCGCCCGCACCGTCAAGAGCAGGGTCGGCCACGGCCGGATCTCGCCGACGTTGGTGACCGCGCGTGCCCGGTCGGGGTCGTAGAGGTCCAGCACCGACCCCTGCGCGAACACATCGGTCGCGCCCAGGCTGTCGGGGTGCGTCGGATTGCCCTCGACCTTGGTGGGCCGCCCTTCGTGGCTTTCCACGAGGAGGCCGACGCCGACGCCGCCAAGCGGCATCGCGGTGGCGAAGAACAACGGTTTGCCGGGGATGAGCTCCTCCGGCTGACGCACATACGGAACGATCTTCTCGACCGGCTGCTTGGTGCACGCGGTGACACCGGCGAGCCCGAGCGACGCACCCATGAGCTTCAGGAACGAACGGCGCTCGACCGGATCGACGATCGCTTCGACAGCGGTGGGGAACTCGTTGTGCAACCGCGCGCGGAAGGCGGGATCATCCGCCAGCTCATCGAGCGATCGCCAGAATTCGCGGGCGTCTTTTCGCTTCATTGATGACACGTCGAACAGCTCGTGAGCTTCTGAATCTCGTATTCGGCCACCAACCGCGTGCCCAACTCGAGCTGATCGGCTGGCGGCTGGTAGCTGACCGAGAACACGGCATTGCGTGGCCGGACGTACTGCTCCGGGTTGCGATGGCAGTCCAGGCACCACTCCATCTGGAGCGAACTCTCCTGCCACATGAGCGGCATGCGGTCGACCGGGCCGTGACACGTCGTGCAGCCGACCCCCTTGCTGACATGGATGCTGTGATCGAAGTGCACGAAGTCCGGCAGATCGTGCACGCGATTCCACTCAATGGCGCGGCCGCTCTCGAAGGCGTCACGCACCGGCTTGAGGTACTGGCTGTTCGCAAAGACCTCGGAATGGCAGTTCATGCACGTCTTCACCGGTGGAATGCCGGCGAACTTCGAGTCCTCGACCGACGTATGGCAATAGCGGCAGTCGATGCCGTTGCCGCCGACGTGGCGTTCGTGACTGAACTGAACCGGCTGCTCGCGGGCGACGCGCTGGTCGGTGTTCCAGGCTGAGCGATGCATCAGGGCCACCAGCGACAGCAGCCCGGTGATCACGAGTACCGCGCCAAGGATGCTGACGCGGGCGATGGTATTCGCGCTGCGGTTGAAAATCTGCGACATCAGTTTCGGGAGCGACTCGCAGGCATCCGAACGAGGCAGATGCTCCTGCTCGGGGATCACCGACGGGTGCCAACTGCAAGGCAGCTTACTATTTTTGGGTAGAAAGCGCGACAACTATTTTGTGAAACATTTCACGTAACCTCGTGATTCCGGCCAAATTGGTCGGATTTGAGCAGAAAACCGCCGCGTCGGCGCCGGATTCCCGTCACCGCACCCGATCCGGCCGCCGCCTACTTGAAGAGGTCGTCGAAGGCCTGGCGGGCGCTCGGCTGGCCGGTCGCGACCGCCGTGCCGGTCTGCCGTTCGACGGTCGTCCGTGGCGCAAACCAGGCGCACGCGTTGCGCTCGTCCTTCGGCGCCACCCGCGCCGTCAACGCCGGCTGATTGCACTCCCACCGCGCACCGGTATCGAACGCGACGCAGTTGACACAGCTGTGCACGTCGACGCCGCAGCGCGGGCAGCGGCTGTCGGCGGCGACCTCCGCCGACAGCTTGTTGCCGCAGCGCGCGCAACGGAAGATCTCGTGCGACGCCATCAGGTTTGGCGTCCGCGGGCCGGCGGCGTCCTGCAGGGGACGGCCGGGGGCGCGTGGTTCGGGCGCCGGTTTCGGGCCGCGGGGGGCGCGCTCGCGCGGCTCATCCTGGTAGCCGTGCTGACGATACTTGCGGTCACTCATGCGGGCATCGTGCAGCAAGTCGCCGGAACGGCGCAATAGGGGCGATAATCAAATATGCCGTTGCTGGCCCCCGCTGACCAGGACCGCCTGCGCGCCGAGTTCTCGCTCATGACGCGCCGCGTCCACCTGCTGTTCTTCACGCAGGCACTCGGCTCCGAGACCTGCCTGCTGACCCGGCAGATCCTCGACGAGTTCCCGCCGCTGTCCGATCGCGTCGTCATCGACGAGGCCAACCTGGTCCTCGAGCCGGATCGCGCCCGCCAGTACGGCGTCGACCGCGTGCCGGCGATTGCCGTGCTCTACGAGGACGAGACGGCGACGCTGCAGCCGCTGCCGGCGAGCGGCGCCGCGCCGCCGCTCGACTCGCGGATCCGCTTTCTCGGCATGCCGGCCGGCTACGAATTCGTCTCGCTGGTGCAGGCCATCCTGCTGGCCGGCGGGCGCGGGTCGCAGCTGTCGGCGGCATCGCTGGAGCGCCTCGCGCTGGTCGACAAGCCGGTCGTGATGCAGGTGTTCACGACACCGACATGACCGCACTGCCCGCGAGCCGTGACGCTCGCGCACGAGATGGCCTTTGCCAGCCCGCAGATCACGGCGTACGCGGTCGAAGCCACCGAGTACCCGGACCTCGCCCGTCGCTACCGGGTCACCGGCGTGCCCAAGACCGTCGTCAACGAACACATCGAGATCCTCGGTGGCCTCCCGGAGGATGCCTTCATCGAACAGGCACTGGGCTAGGCGCCGGGAACGGTGCACCAGTGGCGTTGTAGAGTGATGCTGTGGCCCGCGTGATCTGCACCGCCCTGCTTGCCAGCCTGCTCGTCGCCGGCGCACCGGCCTGGGCGGCGGCACCGGTCGAGTACCGACTGTCCTTCCCCGCCCCCGAACATCACTGGATGCAGGTCGAGGTGCGGGTGCCGGAGGTCGGCGCCGGGCCGGTCGACCTGCGCATGAGCCGGACGTCGCCCGGCCGCTACGCCCTGCATGAGTTCGCCAAGAACGTCTACGACGTCCGCGCCTTCGACGCCAACGATCGCGAGATCCCGGTCGTCCAGCCGGATCCGTTCGGCTGGCGCGTCGAACGCCACGGCGGCGTCGTCCGCGTCGAGTACAAGGTGTTCGGCGACCGCGTCGACGGAACCTACCTGGCCGTCGATCCAACGCACGCGCACATCAACATGCCGGCGGCCCTCATGTTCGCCCGCGGCCTCGACGACCGCGGCGCGATCCTCACCTTCACGCCGCCGGCCGGTCGCGAGACATGGCAGGTGGCGACGCAGTTGCTGCCCGGCCGGCACCGGCTCGAGTTCACCGCGCCGAACCTGCAGTATCTGATGGACAGTCCGGTCGAATTCGGGCCGGTGGCGCTGCAGACCTTCGTTCTCGATGGCCGCACGTTCCGGTTCGCCGCGCACCACGACGGCACCGGGGCCGAGCTGGACAGCTTCGTGCGTGACGTGCGCGAAATCGTCGCCGAACAGCGGACGATCTTCGGCGAGTACCCCGCCTACGATTCCGGGCACTACACGTTCCTCGCCGACTACCTGCCGTACGCGAGCGGCGACGGCATGGAACATCGCAACAGCACCGTGATCAGCGCCGCCGGCTCGATTCGCCAGGATCGGGGGCGGCTGCTCGGCACGGTGGCGCACGAGTTCTTCCACAACTGGAACGTCGAGCGAATCCGGCCACGCGCGCTCGAGCCGTTCGACTTCGAAGCCCCGAACATGTCGGGCGAGCTGTGGCTCGCCGAGGGGTTCACCCAGTATTACGGCCCGTTGACGCTGAGCCGCGCCGGACTCGCCGATCTGTCGACGACGGCCGCCACGCTCGCCGGCCTCATCTCGACCGTCGCCCTCAACCCGGCGCGCCTGGTCCGTGGCGCGGACGCGATGAGCCGCATGGCGGTCTTCACCGACGGCGGCCGTCCGATCGATCCGACCAACTGGTCGACCACCTACATCTCCTACTATCCGTACGGCGCCGCCATTGCGCTCGCCCTCGACCTCACCTTGCGCGAGCGATTCGACGGTCGTGTCACGCTCGATGACTTCATGCGGGCGATGTGGCGGACCTACGGCAAGCCGGGTGGAAGCCGGGTCGGCTACGTGGACCGGCCCTATACGCTGGCCGACGCCGAGCGGAGCCTCGCCGAGGTGACCGGCTCACCGGCGTTTGCCGCCGAGTTCTTCGCTCGCTACGTCACCGGCCACGAAGCGGCCGACTACGAACGGCTGCTCGCGCCGGCCGGCCTGCTGCTTCGCCGCCGTCAGCCCGGGGCCGCCTGGATCGGCGACGTCCGTTTCGCGAGCGGCACCAGCGGCTTGCGCGTCGACAGTGCGACGGTGCCGGGGAGCCCCCTGTACGATGCCGGCATCGACCGCGGCGACGAAGTGGTCGAACTGGCGGGACGTCCCGTCGCCGATGCGCGGGCGCTGGCGGCCGTGGTGTCGGCGGCGGGGCCCGGCGACCGCCTCCAGGCGACGATCGCCGACCGTGCCGGCACGACACGCCGCGTCACGCTGACGCTCGCCGGCGACCCATCGGTGGAACTGGTAGCGGTCGAAGAGGCCGGCGGCCGGCTGACCGAGGCTCAGCGGACCTTTCGCCGCCGCTGGCTCGGGTCTCAGCGATAAGGGAGTGCCGATGCCCGTCCCCTGGTTGCGCGTCCTCGACACCGTCCTGAGTCTGGCCGAACTCACCCGCAAGGTGAACCGGCGGCCGGCGGCGGTCATCGGCGAGGCGGCGGACGCCACCGCCCTGCCATCGGCCGCTTCGCCGATCGAGGCCCGTCTCGCCGGCGTCGTGGTCGCCGCGTTGAAGGAGGCCTTCGACCGCGATCACCAGCGTGTGCAACTGGAACGGGAACAGCGCGAGGCGGACCATCAGCGCGCCGAGCGGCTGCTGCGTCTCGAGCTCGTCCGGCAGGCCGGTGAGCGGGAGCTGGCGCAGCTGCGGCTGGTCGCCGTCATCGCCGGCGGGAGCTGGCTGGCGACGGTGCTGTTCGCGGGATTCGCGGCCGATCTCAACGTCGCGACGCGCGTGCTGCTCGGCGTGGGCTGGATCCTGCTGCTGGCGGCGCTGGCGACGGCGTTCGCCGCGCAAACGGCGGTGGCGGCGTGGCTGGCGCATCCGCCCGAGCGGGTGGTCCATCCGGGCGGCGCCGGCGTGGCGGCGCCGTGGCTGCTGCTCGGCGGCCTCGCCATCACCGCAGTGGCGGTCCTCGTCCGCTGACGTCGGCTGACGTGCGTGCCCACCGGCCGGCGCGGCCTGGGCTCAGAGCCCGAGAACGCCCGGGGCCAGCACGCCGCGCGGGTCGAGCGCCCGTTTGACCCGACGCATGGCCGCCAGCCCCTCGCCGCCAATCCACTCGTGCACCAGCTGCCGCTTGATCGGGTTGCGCCCGACGCCGTGTTCGGCGCACGGCGCCCCGCCGCAGTCGATCGCCAGCCGACCGAGTGACAGCACCGCGTCCTTGCCGGCGATCAGCTCGGTGGCACTGCGCGGCATCACGTTCGGGTGCAGGTTCCCGTCGGAGATGTGGCCCCAGACCGCGCCGTCCAGGCGGCGCTGCGCGAACTCCTGTTCGACCGCCGCCATGAAGTCGGCGAGGCGCGCGAACGGCACGATGACGTCGGCGGCGACCTTTTCGATGGCCGGGTCGATCGTGCGTTGCGCCAGCCCGACGCGCTGATTGACGGCGGTCGGGACCGCCTCGCGAAACGCCAGCAACGCCGCCTGGCGCCGGTCGCCGGGGAGCGCGATTTCGGTCCGCTCCAGCAGGCCCGCCCGATCGAGCAACCGGCAGAACCGCACGAGCGGCGTATCCGTCGCCTCGGCGGCGAGCGCGCCGCCGATCTCGGCGAAGGCGTCGCGCGCGGTGATGTCGGCCGGCAGTTCCAACGTCACGAGCAGCGCCAGGGCGGCGTCGCCCGGCACCGCGATGTCGCAGGCGGCGTCGACGCCGTCCTCGTGCAGCAGCTCGAGGCAGCGACGGTCCATGTGCTCGATCGCCGAGACGTCGAGGCCGCGGCGGTCGGCCGACTGCCAGGTGTCGCGCGCCTGCGCCCGCAGCTGTCCCACCAGCGCGATCGCCTCGGTCCGCGAACGGCAGGTGACCCACGCCAGCGCCGTTGCCGGCCGCGGCGCCGCCGTGCGCAGCGTCGCGGCGGTGACCACCCCGAGCGTGCCTTCGGCGCCGATGAACAGATCGATGAGGTCCATGCCCGGGGCGGCGGCGTAGCCGCACGACACCTTCGGGAGATCCGGCCAGCGGTACGGCGGCACCTCGACCCTTACCCGCTCCGCCGACAGCTCGATGTCGAAGTAGCCGTCGGGATGCGCGTGGACGGCGCCGCGCTCGACATCCAGCACGTCGCCGGTCGCGAGCACGACGGTGAGGGCCTCGACCCAGGCCCGCGTCGTCCCGTACTTGAACGTGGCGGCGCCGGCGGCGTTGGTCGCAATCACGCCGCCGACGGTGGCGCCCGGGTAGGTCGGCGCCGGCGGATACCAGGCGCCGCGCGGCCGCAAGGCGGCGTCGAGCGCCGACAGCGTCGCGCCGGGCTGGACGATCGCGCGATCGAGGCGTGCGTCGATCGCCGTCATCGCGGCGGTGCTCAGCACGAGGCCGCCGGTCGGCGTGGCGCCGCCGGTCAGCGACGACTGCGCGCCGACCGCCAGCACCTGGGGCGCCGACACCAGCAGCGCCGCCACCTCGCCTTCCGTGGCGGGTGTCGCGACCCCTTCGGCGCGGCCGCCCGGCACACGGGCCGCGTCGACGAGGTGCGCGTGGATGCGAGCGGCGTCGCGTGAAATCTCCGGCAGCGTGAGCCGGCCGCGCGGCAAGCGGCCGCGAATCGCGTGGGTGGCGGGCGAGGACACGCGCGATCTTACTCCGACAAAATCGTCCCGGCACAGGTGACAAAAGCGTCTGCGGATCGCATCGCACGCGTTTGTTAGACTCGCGCCGTGGATCACGCCGCGTTCGTCCCTTCACTCATCTGGATCGCCCCGTTCGCCACGCTGCTCCTCGGTATCGCGATCGTCCCGCTGCTGCTGCCGCACTTCTGGGAACCGAACCTCAACAAACTGATCGTCTCGGCGGCGCTCGGTGTCCCGGTGCTGATCCTCTACCTCCAGCATGCGCCGCAGGCGCTGCGGCACACGGCGGTCGACTACCTGTCGTTCATGGTACTGCTCGGCAGCCTGTTCACCATCTCGGGTGGCGTGTTGATGGACGGCGACCTCGAAGCGACGCCGCTGACCAATACCGGCTTCCTCGCCGTCGGGGCGCTCCTCGCCTCGCTCGTCGGCACGACCGGCGCGTCGATGCTGCTGATCCGCCCGCTGCTGCACACCAACAGCGAACGCCGCCATGTCGTCCATACGGTGGTGTTCTTCATCTTTATCGTCTCCAACGTCGGTGGCTGCCTGACGCCGCTCGGCGATCCGCCGCTGTTCCTCGGCTACCTGCAGGGCGTCCCGTTCGCGTGGACGCTGCGCCTCACGCCGGCCTGGCTCACCACGGTGACCATCCTGCTGGCGGTCTACTACTGCTGGGACCGCCGGGCGTATGCCCGCGAACCGCTGATCGCGTTGCGCGCCGACAAGGGTCACGTCGAACCGCTGACGGTCGCCGGCAAGGAGAACCTCGTGCTGCTCGCCGGCATCGTCGCGTCGGCGGCATTCCTCGATGCCCCGTTCCGCGAGGCGGCGATGGTGCTGCTCGCGGCGATCTCGCTGGCACGGACGCCGAAATCGCTGCGCGACGCGAACCACTTCTCCTTCCATCCGATCCTCGAGGTGGCGGCGGTCTTCGCCGGCATCTTCGCGACCATGATTCCGGCGCTGGATCTGTTGCGCGCCAACGGTGCCGCGCTGGGGGTGCGCGACCCGTGGCAGTTCTTCTGGGCTACCGGCGTGCTGTCGTCGTTCCTCGACAATGCGCCGACCTACCTGACCTTCCTGGCGCTCGGACAGGGGCAGAATCTCGGCACCGACGTCGTCGGCGTGTCGCACCAGACCCTCACGGCAATCAGTCTCGGCGCCGTCTTCATGGGCGCCAACACCTACATCGGCAACGGCCCGAACTTCATGGTCCGCTCGATCGCCGAAAGCCGCGGCGTCAAGATGCCGGGTTTCGGCGGCTACATGATGTACAGTGGCGCGGTTCTCATCCCTGTGTTCGTGCTCGTGACGTTCCTCTTCTTCAGGAGCTGATGCTCCGGCAGCGGACGCCGGTACGTCCGGATGAGACGCCGGAGAGCCGCCGATGGAGCAGACGATGACGGTCGACACCCCCGCCGGGCCGATGCAGACGTTCGTGGTCCTGCCCGCGCGGGACGAGCCCGCCGCCGCGCTCATCGTCGTGCAGGAAGCGTTCGGCGTGAACAGCCACATCAGGAACGTCTGCCGCCGGCTGGCCGCGGAAGGCTACGCGGCGTTCGCGCCGGAGCTGTTCCATCGCCTCGGCGACGGCGTCGACCTGCCGTACGACGACTTCGCCAAGGTGATGCCGGCCTTCGTCACGCTGACCAACGAGCAGCTGCTCGCCGACATGTCGGCGGCGCTCGCCGCCGCCCGCGCGCATCCGCGTGTCGATCCGGGCCGCGTCGGCGTCATCGGGTTCTGCGTCGGCGGCTTCGCCGCGTTCCTGGCCGCCGAACGGACCGACGTGAAGGCCGCGGTCGCCTTCTACGGCGGCGGCATCGTCCACGAGCGGCCGGGCATCGCCCTGAAGCCGCTGCTCGCCGACGTCGACGGCATCCAGTCGCCGGTGCTGCTGGTCTTCGGCAGCCAGGACCAGTCGATTCCCGGCACCGACATCGACGCGATCCAGGAGAGCCTGGCGAACGCCGGCAAGCCGCATACGATCGTCGTGATGCCGGAGGGAGGTCATGGCTTCGCGTGTGACGAGCGGGCCGCCTACCATCAGGCGTCGGCCGACGAGGCGTGGCGCATCACGTTCGAATGGCTCGACCGCCACCTGCGGCAGTCCGGGCACTGTTGACATCGGTCAGCGCACGGCTGAGGCACGGTGTGCGCGGCCCCGGCCGCGTCATGCCGGGCTTGCCTTTCGCGCACGGCCGGTTCACTCTATGGGGCTTGTAAGGTTCACAGTTTTTCGTTCCGGCTCGGAGGGCTGGCATGCACACATCCCGAATGTCGCGTTCGCTCGTTGCTACCCTGATTGCCTGCGTCGCGTCGACGCAGCTGTCCGTCGCGCAGACGCAGACGGCGAAGCCGTTCGAGCCGCAGGTCGGTCAGGCCGGCAAGGACGTCGTCTGGGTGCCGTCGCCGCAGACCCTGGTCGACAAGATGCTCGACATGGCGAAGGTGACGCCCAAGGACTACGTGATGGACCTCGGCTCCGGTGACGGCCGCACGGTCATCACCGCCGCCAAGCGTGGCGCCACCGCCGTCGGCATCGAGTACAACCCGGACATGGTGGAACTGTCGCAGCGCAATGCCGTGGCGGCCGGAGTGACCGGCAAGGCGACGTTCATGAAGGCCGACATCTTCGAGACCGACCTCTCGAAGGCGACGGTCATCACGATGTTCCTGCTGCCCCAGATCAACCTGAAGCTGCGGCCGAAAATCCTCGACCTCAAGCCAGGCACCCGGGTCGTCTCGAACACGTTCACGATGGACGACTGGACGCCGGACGAGACGTTCACCATCTCGCAGCCAGAGGGGAGCACCGAACCCTGCATCAGCTGGTGCACGGCGCTGCTGTGGATCGTCCCGGCCAAGGTGGATGGCACCTGGAAGCTCGGCCAGGGCGAGCTGACACTGACCCAGACGTTCCAGAACGTCAGCGGCACGCTCAAGAACGGCAGCAACTCGACCGCGGTCTCCGGCAAGTTGAACGGCGAGGAGATCGTCTTCAACGCCGGTGCGACCGAGTATCGCGGGCGCGTGTCCGGCAACGGCATGCAGGGGACTTCGGCAGCCGGCAACTGGTCGGCGTCCCGATAGTCGCGCCGGCCCACCTCGCAGACGGCGTGCCGCTCACGCGAGCACGCCGTCCCACTCCGGTCCCTTCACCAATCTGTAGCGATTGCTGCGTGTGCCGGCGGGACCGGCGAGGCTGCCGCTGGCCGTCGTTCCAGCTCCCGGACGGCCCGCATCGTCGTTGTCGAACACGAACAGCAGTTCGTGATCGTCGAAGTGGGTGAGCCACTCGTCCCAGTCGATCGGCCGGAATGCCGCGACGCCGGGAAAGTTGAAGCGCAGCCCGGCGCCGCCGTCGACGACATGGAGATCGCCGGGCGGCCCGGACGAGCTCGCCTCCCCCGTCGCCGGTTGGGCCTGACGGGCGGCCGCCCATCCCTTGATTACCCGATGATCGCGGGTTGCCAGTGTCGCCGCCGTCCAGCTGGTCGCGTCGTCATTCGTGACCCGGGCGACGTCGCCGCGCCCCGGCAAGAGCGGTCCTTCGGTTTTCACAGACAACCTCCTGTCTTCACGGACACCCGCCTCGCGTGGTTGCGATGGTGACGAGCAAGATGTGCGCCGCAGCCGTCGGGGCAACGACGGCTGGGCCATACCCTGAAGACGCACGGAGGTGGAGTCCCGTCGGCGGGAGCAATGCCCTCAGTTGACGTCGGCGGCCAGCGGCGCTGCCTCGACGCCAAGCGAGACCATGTGATGGCGCAGCGTCTTGAGCGCACGTTCGATCCGGCGATAGAGCGGCTTCGGATCGGTGTGCAGGGCGTCGCCAATCGCACGAACGGAGCAGGCCCCGCCGTAGCGCAGGGCGATGAGACGGCGCTCCTCGGGATCGAGCGCCGCACACGCCTGCTGCAGCGCGCGGCGGACCGCACGCCGGCGGCGGCGTTCGTCAGCGGCGACCACCGGATCCGCGAAATCGAGGTGACCAAAGGCTTCGTCGGCGAGGTCGCGGACGAATGTCCGACGGGCGCGCGGCGGCAGTTGGTCGGCGATGCGGGCGAGAACGGCCGCGCCGCCATCCGCCGGGCGCCGCGACGCGATCATCTCAATCGCCTCGTCACGGTGCAGCCCGTCGCGATGAATCAGCCGCTCGAGCGCAACGGCATGCTCGCCGAGCCGAACGGCCGCCGCCGACGGCCGCCACTTGCCGCGCGTGGCGTTCCGCCAATCGAGGAGCAGCCGGGTGACGACCACCGTCAGGAAGGTCGACAGCGAGCTGCGCCCTTCGTAACTGTCGAACACATCGTAGGAGCGCTCGAGCAGCTTGACGTGGACGGTCTGACCGAAATCCTCGGCGTCCTCGGGACTGAGCCGGTTCGAGCGTGCGACGGAACGGATGACGCGCTGGAGCAGGGCGAAATGCGCAGACGACAGGGGGACCGCAGGCAGGGACATGACAAAGAACCTCCTTGCCTGTCTAAAACGCTGCGCGCGGGAATTCCGAACAGGAGGCGCGGCGGGCGCCGGCACCATGCCACGACGGCGCGCCGCGTTCCCGGGCCGCTCGCCGTCGGCCGCGCCACCCGGGACGACCGAGCCGCGGCGGCGACTGCCGCGGCCGGCGACGGCACGGGCGATCAGCGGCGCACGAACTTCTGGACGCGCCGGCCATTGCCGACTTCAGCTGTGTAGATGTTCCCCTTCGAGTCTGTCGCGACGACGTGGAGGAAGACGAACTGGCCGGCGTAGCGGCCGATTCGCCCGAACCGCCCGACCTCGGTGAGGGACGCGCGGTCATAGATGCGAACCGCACCATTGCCGGCGTCGGCGAGGTACAGGAACTCCTGCGCCGGGTCGGGTGAGAACGCGACCGAAAAGGCGGTGCCGAGCAGCTTCGTCTTTCGTTCGATGAAGATCTCCTTCTCGAACGTGCCCGCGAGCGAAAAGACCTGGAGGCGGTTGTTGCGGCGTTCGGCGACGTAGACGTGACCATCGTCCGACACGCGGATGCCGTGGACGAGGTTGAACTGCTGCGGCCCGGGCCCGTCGTAGACCGGGCCGTTCGGCGCAGTGTCGTCCGGCACGTTGCCGTAGGCGCCCCACATACGCTTGAACGCCCCGGTGTCGGCGTCGAGGACCATGACCCGCCGATTGACGTAGCCATCGGCGACGAAGACCTCGTTGGTCTTCTGGAACACCTGGATATCGGCCGGGTTGTTGAAGTTCGCGGTATCGAGGCTCCCCCGGCTCGCCCCTCGTTTGCCTACCTGCAGCAGGAACCTGCCGTCGCGGGTGAACTTGAGGATCTGGTTCTCGGTGCGCTCACGCAGGCGCGGCCCGCCGGCGGACGTGATCCAGACGTTCTGCCGGTGGTCGACATGGATGGCGTGTTCGTCGGCCGGCCATTCGTAGCCGGGCCCGGGGCCGCCCCAGCCCTGGATGTAGGTGCCGTTCTCGTCGAACTCCATGACCGGCGGCGCCGCGGTGCAGCAGGCAGCCTCCGGATTCTGCGCCTTCTCATCGTCCTGAATCGACCAGCCACGGTGCAGGACCCAGACGTGGTCGCGCGCGTCGATGGCGACGCCGGTCACCTGGCCGAGGGTCCACTGCGGCGGCATCTTCGGCCAGAACGGGTCCACCTGGAACGTCGGGACCTGTCGTTGCGCAGACGCCGCCCGTTCCAGCGTCGTCGCCAACCCGGCGAGCACGAGCACGCAGGCCACCCCTGACACCACCGGTTTCCACACCCGGCCGCGAGTCGACATCGGCTTCGTCTCCCGCGCCTACTCTACCGGAGGTTGGGGGCCGTCCGGTCCACCAGCCGGTCAACTCCTAATTATTTAGTTGACGCCCCGCGAGACTCCGCGTATCGTCATGGCACTTCTCCTAATTTTTTAGGAGTTTTGGGGAGCCGCCTCACGATGGCCCGACGGCAATCGCCCGCACTGACCGACGCCGAGCTGCGCATCATGCGGGTGCTGTGGGAGCGGACCCGTGCGACCGTTGGCGAAGTCGTCGGGCTGATCGAGGGACCCGACAAGCCGGCATACAATTCCATCCTCACGGTGCTGCGGATTCTCGAAAAGAAGGGTTACGTCACCCACGAGAAGGAAAGCCGCGCCTTCGTCTACCTGCCGATCATCAATCGCTCGCAGGCGCGCCGCCGGGCGGTGTCGCAGCTCATCTCCCGCTTCTTCAACGGCTCTGCCGAAGCGCTGGTGCTCGACCTCCTGGGGCACGAGCATCCCACCGAGGACGAGCGATCGCGCGTGCGCGAACTGATCGGCGACGTCGGCCAGGCCGACGCGGCGTCGATGGCCGCGCGCCGGCTCGGCTCGAGCCCGCGAGGCGGACGATGACGGCACTGGTGCAATGGCTGTGGCAGGGGACGGTGCTCGCCGTGGCGGTCGCGGTCACACTGCGGTGCGTACCGAGGGCGAACGCCGCGACCCGCCATGCGATATGGTGGCTGACGCTGGCGGCAACCCTCGCCCTCCCGGTCGCCGCCTCGCTTCCCGGCCTGCCGTCGAGGCTGCCGCTCACGATCTCGAATGCGGCCGCCGAAGCGGGTCCGACGACGGCGCGCGCCGGTGGCGACGTGACATCGGCGTGGCTGACGGTTCCGGCGGCCGCCGACGGGCTCGTCGCCTGCGGCATCGGCATCTGGCTCGGCTCGGTCGTGTTCGCCGTGCTCCGGCTGGTCGCGGGCATCAGCATGGTCCAGCGGCTGAAGCGGCAGTCGCCGCTGGCGCCGGCATGCCTGACAGGCTCGCTTCCGAACTGGCAGGCACATCAGCAGTCCAGCCGCCACCTGCCGCCGGCGCGGCGGGTGGAATTGCGGACGTCGTCGACCATCAGCGGTGCGTGCGCCCTCGGTTTGACCGGACCTCCGGCGGTGGTCGTCTCCGGCCGGCTGCTGACCGCTCTGAAGGCCGATGCGCTCGATCTGCTGGTCCTCCATGAACTGGTCCACCTGCGCCGCTTCGACGACTGGCTTCGGGTCGTCCAGTCGGGCGTCCTCGCGCTGACCGGCCTGCATCCGGCCATCCGCTTCATCAGCGGGCGGATCGATCTGGAGCGCGAAGCCGCCTGCGACGAGGCCGTCGCGGTGGCGAGCGGCGAGCCCCGGCGCTACGCCTCCTGTCTGGCGGCGGCAGCCGACCTGATCGCCGGTTCCGGCACTCCGGCGCCGCTGATCGTCCCGAACGCCGTGGGCCATGGATCGCTCGTCACCCGGGTTCAGCGCCTCCTCGAGCCAAACGTCTGCCGCGACGCGTCGCTGCAGGCGATGCCCATCGTTCTCTCGGCCATCGTTCTGGCGGGCGCCACGGCAGCTGGGGTCACGGTGGGTGATCTCGTCGCGGTCCAATCCCGTCCCACGCGCCTGGACGTTAGTACGGCGTCGACGGCGGCACCGCTCAGCGCCGGCCCGGTGGAGCTTGCCGACGGGCTGCTTCGGTTGGCGCCGGGGATGTCGGGCTCACCCAGGGCGGCGGCCCGCCCGGAGCGAGCCTCGGCCCGGGAGGGGCGCGCCGTTCCGGTCGCGGCGACGCCTACCGAAGTCACCGTCGACAACCGGTTCGACCGATCGGGTGAACGGGCAGACTCGGCGAGTCCGGGGCCGATCGGCCCGCCAGCAGCGCTTGAGCTGGCGGCGGTGCCGGCGAAGGTGATCCCGTTCGTTGCAGCGTTCGGTGCATTTCCTGGAAACAGGGTCGGAAACCGGGAAACCTCGGGCGACAATGGATGGGCCGCGACCGCGGTTTCGACACGACGGGCGGGAATTGCGATTGGCGCCTACTTCAGCCGCAGTGGCCGGGCGGTCGCACGACAGTTTTGACTTCTAGCGGACAAGAGCGGGTTACTGAAATCTTCTTGAGTCGGCCTCATTCTTTACGAAGGACCAGCGCTCGGGTGGCGCTGCGGGTGGAGACATCGACATGCGCGTGTTTCTCGTGAATCCAAGTCACGTTTCATTCGGAACGGCGGTCATCACGCCGCGATGGCTCTACGTGCTCGCCGCGGCGACACCGCGGCAGTACGGGGACCCGATCATCTGCGACGAGACCCTCGATCCGCTCGACTTCAACCGCATCGAGGCGGGTGACGTCGTCGGCATCGGCATCCACACCGGCAATGCTCTCCGCGGCTATGAAGTCGGCAAGGCCGCCCGGGAACGCGGTGCCATCGTCGTGTTCGGCGGCATCCATGCCACGCTGTACCCGAACGAGCCCCATGCGCTGGGCGGTGCGAACGCCGTGGTCCGTGGTGACGGCGACGTCATCTGGTCGACCGTGATCGACGAGTGCGTCGCCGGTCAGCCGAAGCTGGTCTACGAAGCGGGCCGGGTCAGCGGCGACACCTTCAAGGCGGCGCGCTGGGACCTGCTGCCGAAGGACCGCTACATGTGGGCGTCGATTCAGACGGTTCGCGGCTGTCCGAAGCACTGCTCCTTCTGTTCCGTCTGGCGCACCGACGGCCAGGAACCGCGGCAGTCGGCGGTCGACAAGGTCATCGGCGAGGCCGTCGAACTGCGCCGCCTCGGATTCAAGTTCATCGCTCTGGCCGACGACAACTTCTATCCGGTCTCGGTGTCGGATATGGCGATGGCCGATCGCCGCGTCGACAAGTCGCACCTGAACGAACTCAAGGCGATTCGCGCGCAGCGCTTCGAGCTGATGGAACGGCTGGCGCAGCTGCCGTCCGACATGACGTTCTTCACGCAGATCACGATGGAAGCTGCGGAGGACGACGAGTTCCTGGACGCCATGCACAAGGCCCGCATCAAGGGTGCGCTCATCGGCGTCGAATCGGTCACGCCGGAAGGGCTGAAAGACGTCTACAAGGGCTTCAATCTGTCGGGCGAGGCGCTCGTGGAACGGCTGCGGAAGTTCAAGGAGCACGGGATTCACGTGCTCGGCTCGTTCATCTTCGGGCTGCCCAGCGACCGGCCGGAGACGTTCGAGGCGACCGCGGCGCTCGCCAAGCGCGCCGGGGTCACCTTCGCACAGTTCGTGATGCTGACGCCGTTCCCTGGCACCGTGGACTTCGAGAAATGGGAGAAGGACCAGCTGAGCAAGGGGCTGCAGCAGATCGCCGGGGTGCCGATTACGCGCCATTGGCTCATCCCGCAGGAGAATCGTCCGAAGGTCTACTCGCCGCACCCGGTGATGTCGCCGGACGAGATTCGTCAGCGGACGCAGGCGACCTGGGACGATTTCTACTCATTTTCGAGCGTGTGGGAGCGTGCCAAGGTCGTGAAGTCGCTGAAGGGACGCCTCGCGTTCGTGCTGATCTCGAAACTGTATCGTCGGATGTACGCCAACACCGGCATCGCCACTGATTCGGCGCGCGCGGCGCGGTCGGTGCAGGTGGCGCGCTTCATGGCGAAGCCGTGCCGTCGCTTCTTCACCGGAACGCCGATGCCGCACCTGCAGGTCCCGTCGTTCAACAGCGCCGCGTCACAGATCTGATCGTCTCGTCGCCGGCGGGCGCGTCGCATCCCGACGCGCCCGTCCGACCGGCTTGTTGAAGGTGGATCTCAGACCGCAGGGTGCGGAGGCGTCGCAGTCGCCGGCTCGTACGGTTCCATGTGGACGAGCACGTCCTGCACCTTGGGCAGCGCCGCGCGGATGCTGCTCTTCACCTTGCCGCCGAGCACGTGCGCCTCGTGCAGCGACAAGGTTGCCTCGGCCTGCACGTGAATCGTCACGCGATACCGCATGCCGCTCTTGCGGACGGCCAGCTTCTCGATCGCCAGCACGCCGGCGACGCCCGATGCGACGCGACGGACGGCGTCGACGATGTCCGGCCCCGGCATGCGGTCCATCAGGTCGGCCAGGGCGGGCCGCAGAATCAGCACGCCGTTCACCAGGATGATCGCGGCGGCGCCGAGGGCCGCCCAGTCGTCGGCCGACTCCCACCCCGGTCCGCCGAGCAGTGCGATGCTGATGCCGACGAATGCCGCCGCCGAGGTCAGGGCATCGCTCATGTGGTGCCAGGCGTCGGCCTGGACGGCAATGCTCTCGATCTCGGTGCCGACCGCGCCGACGCGCCGCGACAGCAGCATCTTGGCGATGACGACGACGATCAGGACACCCAGCGTCCACGGCGCCGGGCCGTGATGCGGCAGCCGGATCTCGGCAATCGCTTCCACCGAGATGCCGGCGCTCGCCGCGATCAGCATCAGGGCGACGACGGTGGCGGCCAGCGGCTCCGCCTTGCCGTAGCCGAACGGATACTGCTCGTTCGGATCGCGGACCGACAGGCGAAGCCCGCCCCACACGATGAGTGACGAGAAGACGTCGGCAATCGATTCGACCGCGTCGGCAATCAGCGCATAGCTGTTGCCGAGCAACCCGGCGAGCAGCTTGACGACTGCCAGCGTGGTATTGGCCAGAATGCCGAACTGCGCGGACCGGATGCCGCGCCGCGCCGACTCAGACACGGGTCAGGGCTTCGCTTTCAACGCCTCGAGCCGGTCCTTGATCCGCGTGTTGGTGGGATACGCCTCGAGGATGGGCTGGAGAACGGCGATGGCGGCATCCTTCTGGCCGGCCGCCTCGAACGCGTCGGCCTGCAGGGTCGCCCGCCGCGTGCGCAGGATCCGGTTGTCGCTGGCCACCTGGATGGTGCCGAGCGCGTCGATTGCCGCCTGTGGATTCCTGCCGTCGATCAGCTTCGACTCGGCGGCGAGCAGCAGCACTTCGGCGTCCTGCGGAAATCGCCTGACGGCCACTTCGATCAGGTCGGCGGCCGCCTGGGCGTTGCCGGCGGTGCGATCCTGCATCGACTGATGGTAGAGGCCCGCCAGCAGCAACCGCTCGACGTCTCTCGGATCGCCCGAGCGGATGCCGACGCCTCCGGCATACCCGTAGACCAGTTCGCCGCCGTGCTCGCCGGCTTCGTAGACGGCGAACACCGCGACCAGCCCGAGCGCCGCGGCCCCCATGCGGACGTAGCGCACCCTGGCGGAGCGCGCCATCGCCAGGCCGACGAGTTCCACCACGCCGAGGAGCAGCAGGACGTTCCGCGCCCGTTCGCCCCACTCCTCGTGCTCGACGACGGCCGGACGGGCGCCGGGCGCCCGCTCGACCGGTCCGTGAGCGGCGTCGCCGCTCTGGGTCGACGCGACGCCGGCGAGCGCGGCGAGCAGCAGCAACGTCGCCGCGGCGGGCGAGGCGAACGCCGGGCGGCCGAGCAGCGAGATGAATCGAAAACCGACGCCGACGATCGCCAGGACGATCGTGAAGTGGACGACCTGCGGATGGAGTTCAGCCATGAAGCTGCCCGGTACGATCAGTTGGCATTGAGCCAGTCCTCGAATGCCTTGAAGCTGTACGGCCGATCGAGGAACGTCTCGACGAGGTCGGCGGCCGGCCGGGAGCCACCGGGCTCGAGCACCCGGCTGCGGTAGCGCATGGCGGCGGCCCGGCTCATCAGGCCGTCACGGTTGAAGACGGTGAACATGTCCTTGGCGATCACCAGGGACCACATGTACGTGTAGTAGATCGCCGAGTAGCCGTTCAGGTGGGTGAACGACTCTTCGAAGTAGGTGCCCTCGACGAACTTGTACGGGGTGATCCGCTCCTGCAGTTCGGCGACGAGCTTCGGCATGTCGATTGTCTTCGGGTCGCGGGCGTGCAGCTGTGCGCTGAGCGAGGCGTAGAACATCTGCTGGCGCACGAACAGACCTTTGCCGAACTCGTCGGCGGCGCGCATCCGCCTCACGAGGTCGGCCGGAATCGGCTCACCGGTCTGGTAGTGGGTGGCGAAGGTCTGCAGCGTGTCGGGGGTCCACACCCATTCCTCGAGCATCTGCGACGGTGCCTCGACGAAGTCCCACTCGGTCGCGACGCCGGCGATGCCGGCCCACTTCGTCTGGCCGCCGAGCACGTGATGCAGCAGGTGACCGAACTCGTGGAAGAACGTCTCGACGTCCGAGTGTTGCATCAGGGCCGGCTCGGCGCCCGGCTTCGGAAAGTTGCACACGAGCACGCCCTCCGGCAGCATCCGTCCGGCTTTGCCGTTGGTCAGCGTGAACTGCGCGTAGTGCTTGTACTTGTTGTCACGCGGAAACATGTCGAGATAGATGCGGCCGAGAAGGGTGTTGCCCTCGAGCACATCGTAGACATCGACGTCGGCGTGCCACACCGCCGCGTCCTTCACCGGCCGGTAGGTGATGCCGAACATGCGGCTGGTGATGTCCATGACGCCGTTCTTCACCTTCACGTACTCGAAGTACGGCCGCACCGACTGCGAACTGAAGTTGTACTGTTCGGCCTTGACCTTCTCCTGGTAGTAGCCGGCGTCCCAGGCGTCCACCTGCGTCGCGCCGGGAACGTCGCGCTGCCGCCGCGCCAGAATCGCGCCGTAGTCCGCCTTCATCCGCGCGTCGGCCGCCTTGACGATACGGTCGATGAAATCGCTGACGTTCTGCTTCGTCCCGATCATCTTGTCGCCCGTGATGTAGTCGGTCCAGGTCGGGAACCCCAGGACCGTCGCCAGTTCCTGACGGGCCTCCAGCATCCGCCGCAGCACGGCGACGTTCTTGGGATGGCCGCGCTGCCGGTACAGCTTCCACATGGCGGCGCGGGCGGTGGCTGACGTCGCGTAGGTCAGGAACGGCTGATAGTCCGTGTTGTTGGTGGTCAGGGTCACGCGGCCGGCGGCGTTGACCGGGTGCGAGCGCTTGAAGTCGTCCGGCAGGCCGTCGAGATCCTTCGGGTCGAGGTCCAGCGAGCGGACGTCGCTGGCAATGTTCTCGTCGAACTGCTGGCCGAGCTTGACGAGCTCCTCGCGCAGTGCGCGGATCTTCGTCCGGACCGCCTCGTCTTTGTCGACGCCGGCACGCCGGAAATCGCGCAGCGTGCGGGCGACGTAGTGTTTGGTCGCGGCGTCGGCGTTCACGACCTCGAGCTTCGACATCCGGTCGTAGATGCCGCGATCGAGCGTCAGTTCGGTATTGGCCTTCTCGACTTCGGTCTCGCACTCGGCGGCGGCATCGCGCATCGCCTCGTCCGGGTGGACACTGCGCGCCAGGCTGGCGCGCGCGGCCGCGTCCCCGAGCAGGGCAACGGCGGAGTCGTAGTCGTCGAGCGCGAGCAGCGAATCGCCGGGGGTCGAGCCATTCTTGAAGCGCGCCGCCCGCTCCTGCGCCTGCGCGATGTCAGCCAGGCACGCGGCCTTGAAGGCCTGTGGGGCAACGACCAGCAGCTTCGACGCTCCCGGCGTGAGATCCGCGGCAGAGGAAGAAGACGAGGGCATAAGCGTCAACAGGCAGCCGAATCCGAACAGCGTCAACAGGCGCACACGCACGGATACCTCCAGGGGCGCAGAGGGCGGTTCCTTCAAATGATACCTTGCCGGGCGGTTCGCAGGCTCGCGGGTTCGCGGGTTCGTGGGTTCGTGGGTTCAGCGGTTCCAGGCTCCCGGGCACCAACCCCGGGGCACCCGAGGCCCGGGGAGCCCAGACCCGGGAACCGGCCGCCAAGAACCAGTACTATCTCGTCATGCCCCATCTCTTCGA
>CADEDC010000010.1:0-97388 GCA_902825985.1 uncultured Acidobacteriota bacterium
TGACGCCCGACTCGTCCCGGTTCTGGCCACGCGATCAGTACGCGCCGGGCGGCGCGCAACCGAGCTTCGACAAGCAGTTCGTGCGCGACTACCTCGAAGAGATCCAGTGGAACAAGCAGCCGCCGGCGCCGGTGCTGCCCGACCCGGTGGTGGCGCGGACGCGTGAGAAATACGTCGACGCGTTCCGTCGGCTCACCGGTCGCACGCTCGAGTAACCGGCCCGTGCGCCACCGCAGTCAGGACGCAGCGCAACGACCGGGGACGTTGCCGATGCGATGCCACCGGACCGGCACTTCCCCAGACGCCCGTCATGATCAGTGAACGGCTCGAACGGCTCGTGGAAGAAATGGTCGACAAGGGGGTCCAGTTCGAGGACGCCGTCCGCGAGTTCGAGAAGCGCTTCATCAAGCGCGTGCTCGCCAGTTGTGACGGCAGCCTGACGCGAACGTCGGACGCCCTCGGCATCCACCGCAACACGCTGACCCGGAAGCTGACCGAGCACAAGCTCAAGCGGCGCTAGGGAAGGCACATCGGGGCCCGCCGCCGCTTAGCACTCCCCGCTTGACTCTGCTAGCCGCTCCACTATAATTGGCAATCGCCAGGGACGACTGCTAAGGTCGCCCGGCCACGAATTCCCGCTGCAGTCCCCGCCAGGGGCTGCTCACATCAGGACAGACGGAGCAAAAGTATGAACGTGAGACCGCTGCACGACCGCATCATTGTTCAGCGTATCGAGGAAGGCGAACAGAAAGTCGGCGGCATCATCATCCCCGACAGCGCCAAGGAAAAGCCGCAGCAGGGCAAGGTCGTCGCCGCCGGCGCCGGCAAGGTCAAGGACGACGGCCAGCGGACGCCGCTCGACGTCAAGGCCGGCGACACGATTCTGTTCGGCAAGTACTCCGGCCAGGAAATCAAGCTGGACGGCGAGGAGTACCTCATCATGCGCGAAGACGAAGTCCTCGCCATCCTCGAGTCCAAGAAGTAGACGCGGACCAGCTGGTCCTGCTTTCACGCACATCAGGAGATAAACGGAAATGGCAAAGCAGATTGTGTACGGCGAGCAGTCACGGCAAGCCGTGCTGCGCGGCGTCAACCAGTTGGCCGACGCGGTCAAGGTGACCCTCGGTCCCAAGGGACGTAACGTCGTCCTCGACAAGAAATTCGGCTCGCCGACCATCACCAAGGACGGCGTCACCGTCGCCAAGGAAATCGAACTCAAGGATCCGCTCGAGAACATGGGCGCGCAGATGGTCCGCGAAGTCGCCAGCAAGACCTCCGACATCGCCGGTGACGGCACCACCACCGCCACCGTGCTCGCGCAGGCGATCTACCGCGAAGGCGCGAAGAACGTCGTCGCCGGTGCGAACCCGATGGAAGTCAAGCGCGGCATCGAGAAGGCCGTCGCCGCGGTCACCGACGAACTCAAGAAGATGAAGAAGGACGTCGGCGGCAACATGGTCGCCCAGGTCGGCACCATTTCGGCCAACAACGACGAGACGATCGGCAAGATCATCGCCGAAGCGATGGACAAGGTCGGCAAGGACGGCGTCATCACCGTCGAAGAAGCGAAGACCCTCGAGACCTCGCTCGAGGTCGTCGAAGGCATGCAGTTCGACCGCGGCTACCTCTCCCCCTACTTCGTGACCGATCCGGAGCGCATGGAAGTGGTGCTCGAGAATCCGGTCATCCTGATCCACGAGAAGAAGATCAGCTCGATGAAGGACCTGCTGCCGGTCCTCGAGCAGGTGGCGCGCCTCGGCCGTCCGCTGCTCATCATCGCGGAAGACATCGAAGGCGAAGCGCTGGCGACCCTGGTCGTCAACAAGCTGCGCGGCACGCTGCAGGCCGCGGCGGTCAAGGCGCCGGGCTTCGGCGATCGCCGCAAGGCGATGCTCGAAGACATCGCCGTCCTGACCAACGGCCGCGCCATCACCGAAGACCTCGGCATCAAGCTCGAATCGATCAAGATCGAGGACCTCGGCAAGGCGAAGAAGGTCACCATCGACAAGGACAATACGACCATCGTCGAGGGCGCCGGCGCGTCGTCGGCCATCGAGGGCCGCGTCCGTCAGATCCGGGCCCAGGTCGAAGACACCACGTCCGACTACGATCGTGAGAAGCTCCAGGAGCGGCTGGCCAAGCTCGTCGGCGGCGTCGCGGTCATCAAGGTCGGTGCCGCAACCGAGACCGAGATGAAGGAGAAGAAGGCACGCGTCGAAGACGCGCTGCATGCCACCAAGGCGGCAGTCGAGGAAGGCATCGTGCCGGGCGGCGGCGTGGCGCTCATCCGCGCCGGCCGTGTCCTCGCCAACCTGAAGCTGCCGGGCGACCAGCAGATCGGCGTCAACATCATCGCGCGCGCGATTGAAGAGCCGATGCGCCACATTGCCACCAATGCCGGCCACGAGGGCTCCATCGTCGTCCAGCGGGTCAAGGAACTGAAGGACGAAGAGGGCTTCAACGCGCTGACCGACACCTACGAGAACCTGGTGAAAGCCGGCGTCATCGACCCGGTGAAGGTGGTCCGCTCCGCCCTCCAGAACGCGTCGTCCATCGCATCGCTCCTGCTCACCACCGAGGCGCTCATCTGCGAGATCCCGGAGGAGAAGAAGGAAGCGCCGGCGATGCCGGGCGGCGGCGGCATGGGCGGGATGTACTAGTCGCGACCCGACACGGATATCCCGGCACTGCGGGATCGGATTGGGCCCGGTGGTCTTCGGACTGCCGGGCCCGTTGTGTTTCGAGTGACCGTGTCAGGCGCGGGCAGCGGGCGTCGTGCACGTCCGGTACGACCGGGGATCGGCGGCGCCCGTCGGTGGCGTGCCGGAGACGGAAGGGTCGGCGGTGGGGCGTGACGGGGACGGGGGCAGGGCACGACGGGCGGAGCCAGCGCCGCGCGGGGTGGCGATGCTAGTCCCCTGGAACCGTGATGACTCACATAATTCCCGGGCGCGGCATCCCGCCTCGCGGCGTTGCTCCTCCCTCAGATATGGCCAATATCCTCGGTCGTCGCGCCTTGCGATCCGGGCGCCGCGCGCCGGGACTTATGCAAGTCATCACGGTTCCAGGGGACTAGCGCAACGTGAAGGACATTTCGATGACGACGCGGACGGCGACCGGCTCGCCCCGCAGCGTGCCGGGACGGAAGCGCCATTGCCGCGCCGCCTTCAACGCCTCTTCGTCGAGACCGAACGTGCGATCGAGCGATCGCACGATCTCGGCGTCGGTCACGGAGCCGTCCGGACGCACGACACATGACACCATGGCGGTACCCTGGATGCGGGCCCGCATCGCATCGGACGTGTACTGCGGCTTGACCTGTTGAATCAGGACCGGCGTGGTGACGCCGCTTCCCAGTTGGTAGACGCCACCGCCGGTACCACCGCCGGAACCCTGCCCGAGTCCGGAGCCTTGTCCGGATCCGATACCGGTGCCGGTGCCGGTGCCCGCCCCGCCGCCACGTCCGGTCCCGGTCGACGGAGACGGCGGCGCCGCTGGTGGCGCATCCATCACCCCCGGCAACGATTCGAGCCCGTCGGACAGGCTCTTGGCAGGGATGTTCAACTGCTCGACCGGCGACGGCTCGACCTTGGCCTGCTGTCGAATCTCCAGCGCCGGCGGCTTCGCGACCGGCACCGTCAGCCGGTCCTTCCCCGGCATCTCCACTTTGCGCGGCGGCTCCTTCATCTGGTTGCCGCCGCCGCCCCCGCCACCGCCAGGTCCCGGCTCGGCGAGCCAGACGATCCGGTCGTTGATCCGCTCCGGCAGTTCGGCGGCGATCTCGCTACGTTCGGGGGAGTTGGTGATCGCCCAGACGATGAAGGCGATGGCGGCGAGATGATAGACAAATGCCACCGCGAGCGACGGCCCGATGCGCTTGCGCTGCTGTTCGAAAAGGAACGGCACCTCGGCGGGGTGCTGCCCCTCGACATGGACCGACAGGTGGCCGGCCGATTCGCTGAATGGGGCGCCTCCCGTCTGGGGGTTCTCAGGCATCGTCACGGGCGCGTATTCCGTACGGCTATTGTGTGGCACTGAACTGGACCGCCGCAACTGCAAAACAGGTGCCTCGAAAAGTCGAGGTCGCTGTCGGAGGTTCCGTGCCCCGCCTCCGTGGAGATGTCCTCGCCCGCATCCATCGGGTTAGACGCCAGGAATGGCGCGCAGGTTGGCGAAACGGTCTGGAAATCCCCCTAAACGCGGCCAGACCAGGCGCCGATGGCGGCGTTGCCTCCGCCATACGACAGCAGCACAGCCAGCGCGTCGGCGGCGCGCGGTTCGCTGTGGACGGCGACCAGGATCCCGCCGCGTCCGATCAACATCTCGTAGATCCGCGCATCGTGTGGCTGAAAGCCAGCCCGGCGCATCGTGCCAGCCAGCCCAAGACGTGGCAGCGTCTCATCGGTGCCCTGCAGCACCCGCAGCAGGGGCCCGCGGATGACCACCGGCCCGACACCTGACAGGTCGAGCCGATCGGCTCCCGGACCGAGAACCGCGTCGATGAGGGCGGCCACCTCGGGTTCATCGTGGCCGGCGATCGTCAGCGAGTCGGCAACGAGTCCGGCCTTGAGCAGCGCCGCAAGGCCGGCGCGCGCCCAGGCGACGTCCTGGAACACGCCGACGGTGAAGCGGTTCGTCATCATCAGCGAATGTAGCAGAATGAGGTCCGTGATCGACGTCGGTGTCGTGGGCGGCGGTCCCAGTGGCGCGTGGACCGCGTGCCTGCTGGCCCGGCGCGGGATGCGGGTGGCCCTCTTCGACGGCTCGCATCCGCGCGAGAAACCGTGCGGCGGCGGCATCACCGCCCGCGCGATGCGTCTGGTGGCACCCGCCGTCACGCCCGAAAGCTGTCCGAACGTGACGATCGGCGCGGCGCGCTTCCTGGACACGGCGCGGGGACTCGCGTGCACGGTGCCGCTGTCGACGCGCCCGGCGGCCGGTCTCGTCGTCACGTCGCGGCAGCAGTTCGATCGGCAGTTGCTGCAGGCTGCCAGCGACGCGGGCGCGACGCTGGTCGGGGCGCGGGTCATGCGCGTCCACCGCGACACGGGTGGCTTCCGCCTGGTCACCGCCGCCGGCGACCAGTGCTGCCGGCGCCTGGTCGGCGCCGACGGCGTCAACAGCCTGGTGCGTCGGTCCCTCGCTGCGCCGCTCGCCCGCCATGAGATATCGATCGCGACCGGATTCTTCGTCCACGGCGTCACGTCGACCGACATCCTGATCGAGATGGTCGCCGACCCGCAGGGCTATCTCTGGTCGTTTCCGCGACCTGACCACCTGGCGGTCGGCATCTGCGCCCAGGCCGGTGCCCGAGTATCCGCCGGGCAGTTGCGCGAACGGGCGGCGGGCTGGATTCGTGCCACCGGTATCGGCACCGGTGGACGCCTCGAACCGTACGCCTGGCCGATTCCGTCGTTGTCGGCCGCCGCCCTGCGGGAGGCGACATTCGGCGGGCCGGGCTGGCTCCTCGTCGGCGACGCGGCCGGCCTCGTCGACCCGATTACGCGCGAAGGGATCTTCTTCGCGCTGCAGTCGGCGACGTTTGCGGCAGCCGCGCTCGCGTCCGCCGATGGCGACGGCGGCCCGACCGACACGGCGCCGCACCAATACGCCGCCGAGCTGCGGCGGCACATCGTTCCGGAACTGGTGCGCGCCGCCGAACTCAAGGCCGGCTTCTTTCAGCCGCGGTTCGCCCGCCTCCTGGGAGAGGCACTGCAGCACAGCGACGCCATCCGGCGCGTGATGGCCGACCTGGTCGCCGGCACACAGCCGTATCGCGGACTTCGGCGACGGCTGCTCGGCACGCGTGAATGGCGGCTGGCGTGGACCGTGCTCAACGAGCGCTGGCGAGGTAGCCATCGCGAGCACGAACGTGCACCGCTGGCCGATTGACGCGGACCCGTATCGCCCGCCAGCCGTCGCGCCCGTCGCCAGGCGGATAGCCGATCAGGTACTGGCCGCGGAGTTCGTCGGCGATCGCGGTCAGGGTGGCGTCGAGGTCACGGTGATTCCGGATCGCGTAGGCGCGGCCGCCGCTCACGGCGGCGACCTCGGTCCAGACTTTCTCCTGCGAATCGCCGAGCGACACCGGGTAGACGAGCACGTCGTGCTGTCGAGCGTAGGCGATGACCTCGTCCGCCGAGGCGCGGCTATAGCGGTCCTCGCCGTCCGACAGCAGAATGAGGGCGCGGCGCCCGGGTGCCGGCTGCACCGCGTCGATCGCCTGGATGACCGCATCGAACAGCGGCGTCGTCCCCCAGCGGGCGAGACGCTCGAGCGCGCGGCGCGCCACGCCGCGATCGTTCGACAGCGGCGCCAGGACCTCGGTCTCGCTGCCGATGCCGATGATCATCAGCTGGTCATCCGGCGTCAGGCGTTCGGAGAACGTGCGGGTGGCAGTCACCGCGGCCGCCAGACCGCGGTCGCTCATGCTGAAGCTGCGGTCCACCCCGACGGCCACCGACAGCGGAAACGTGCCGGCGGCAAAGGCCTGGATCCGCCGCGGCACCCCGTCTTCCTCGACGACGAAGTCATCGGCGGTGAGCCCCTTGACCAGGCGGCCGGCGCTATCTGTCACGGTGGCATAGACTTCGACGAGGCTGACACGGGACGTGAATTGCCCGGCGGGCCGTCCGCTGGCGGTTGCCGCCAGGGCGAGGCCCAGCAGCAGCGCGGCGGCCGGCGGCACGCACCGCCCCCTGAGTGGTGGTACAATCCGCCCGAGGAGTTTCACCATGGGTCGACTCGGACTGCCGGAGATGCTGGTCATCCTGGCGATCGTGATCATCATCTTCGGGGCGAACCGTCTACCGCAGCTCGGCCGCGGCATCGGCAGCGCCATCAAGAACTTCAAGGACGGAATCAAGGACGAAGCGGCGGATCACAAGTCGTAGTCGATCGGCTGGCGGCTATTTTCGCCGCCGCCGGCCTACCTCCCGCTCTCGGCGGCCCGGACGCGTCTTCCGCGTGCCGTGGGTCCCCCGCCGATCGCTCGTCTGCTTCCCCTTGCTGCGCCGCGGCGTCCGTTCGCCGTCGCGCACCCGCTCCAGAATCTCCACCAGACCCAGATCGATGCGCCGCTCGTCCATGTTGACGCGGACGACCTGCACCCGGACCTTGTCGCCCAGCCGGTAGATTTTCTGGGTGTTCTCGCCGCGCAGCAGGTGCGCCCCTTCGACGAAGCGATAGTAGTCGTCGGCCATCGTCGAGATATGGACCATGCCCTCGACATAGTGCTCGACGAGCTCGATGAAGAGGCCGAACGCGGCGACGCCGGTGACATAGCCGTCGAATTCATCGCCGACCTTGTCGGCCATGAACTTCACCTTCTTCCACTGCAGCAGCTCGCGCTCGGCGTCGTCGGCCCGCCGCTCCATTTCAGACGTGTGGCGGGCGACCTCCGGCATGTCCTCGGCGGCCGCGTCGCGTGCCTCGTCGCTCAGCCGGTCGTGCCGGACGGCGCGCAGCGCCCGGTGCACCACGAGGTCCGGATAGCGCCGAATCGGCGACGTGAAATGGCTGTAGCTCGCCGCCGCGAGGCCGAAGTGACCGACATTCACCGGCGCGTAGCGTGCCTTCTGCATCGTCCGCAGCATCAGGAAGGCGATCGGCCGCTCCTCCGGCTTCTCGTGGATCTTCTCGAGGAGCTTCTGGAAGTGGCGGGGACGCAGCGCGGTGAGCTGAGCGCCAAGACTGTAGCCGAAGCCGGCGATGAACTCCTCGAACTTCGCCACCTTCAGCACGTCCGGCTCCTCGTGGATGCGGAACAACGCCGGCGCGTCCTGCTGTTCGAGGAAGGTTGCGACGGTCTCATTGGCGAGGAGCATGAACTCCTCGATGAGCCGGTGGGCGATATTGCGCTGCAGCGCGATGATGGCCTCGATCATCCCGCCGGCGTCCATGATGACCTCAGCTTCGTTGAGATCGAAGTCGATCGACCCGCGCCGCCGGCGGGCATCGTTGAGCACGCGGAACAGCTCGCCCATCAGCTCGAAGGTGGGAACCAGCGGCGCGTAGCGCTCGAGCAATTCCGGATCGCGGTCGGTGAGGATGCCGTTGACCGCGGTGTAGGTCATCCGCTCATTGCTGTTGATGACCCCGTCGTGGAACTCATGCCGGATCACCGTGCCCCGTCGGTCGATCTCCATGAAGCAGGACTGCACCAGCCGATCGACCTGCGGATTGAGGCTGCAGATGCCGGTGGCCAACTCCGCCGGGAACATGTGGACGGCGCGTTCCGGGAAGTACACCGAGGTGGCGCGCGCGTATGCCTCGCGATCGAGGGCGCTCCCCTCCTCGACGTAGTGCGACACGTCGGCGATGTGGACGCCGAGCCAGAAATTGCCGTTCGGCAGCTTCTCGATGGTGATCGCATCGTCGAAGTCACGCGCGTGCTCGCCGTCGATGGTCACCGTGACGAGGCCGCGGAAATCACTGCGGCCCTTCAGGTCCTTCTCCGACACGGCGGCGCCAATGGCGCTCGCCTCCCGCACCGCCTCGTCGGAATGGGCGTCCGGGATGCCGTACTTGCGGATGATGATCTCGGTATCGACACCGGGAGCATCGATATTGCCGAGCACTTCCGCCACGCGACCAATGGCGCCACGCGTCGATGTCGGCCAGCGCGTGAGTTCGAGGGTCACCATGTCGCCCGGTGACGCGCCGCCTTCCTGGCCGGGCGGGACGAAGATGTCCATCAGGACGCGGCGATCGAACGGCACCAGGTAGCCCATGCCGTCCTCGTCGCGGTCGTAACGACCGACGAGCCAGCTGTTGGCCCGCTCGAGAATGCGGATGACGCGTCCTTCGGTGCGGCCGCCCTCCTTCACGCGCTCGATGCGCACCACCACCCGGTCGCCGTGCATCGCCTCGTTCAGATGCGCGCCCGAGATGTAGATGTCGCCGCCGCTCTCCAGCGGCCGTTCCGGCTCGACAAAGCCGTAGCCGCCGGCGTGCGTCTGCAGCCGGCCGACGAACAGGTCCATCTTCTCCGGCAGGCCGAACCGTTGTCCGCGAATCTGGATGAGGTCGCCGGTTTCGACCAGCGATTTCAGGTGGCGCTTCACCGTCGCGCGCTCTTCGCGCGGCACTTTGAGCAGCTGCAGCAGTTCACGGGTGCCCGCCGGGTGGTGCACGCGCTCGCGCATCAGCGCCAGAATCTGGTCCCGTGACAGCATCGCAGCCTCCACTATACGTCGGGTACGGGGATGCGAGCCCCCAATGGAGAGTGCCGGGTCACGCGATCAGACAGATCTGCAGGTCGCCGACGTTCGTGCCGGTCGGCCCTGTCCGGATGAGATCGTCCAGGGCGTCGAAGAAGCGGTAGGCGTCGTTGTCGTCCAGGAACCGGGCCGGCTGTCCCAGACCGGCGGCGATAGCCCTGTCCAGGGTGCCGGTGGCAACGACCGCGCCGGCGGCGTCGGTCGGCCCGTCGACGCCGTCCGTGCCGACGCTCGCGAGCATGATGGGACGGGCGCTGCGGCTCAGGGGAACGACCGCGGCGAGCGCGAACTCCTGATTGCGCCCGCCACGACCGCGTCCGACCACCCGGACCGTGGTTTCGCCGCTCGAGACGAGGCAGCGGCGCCCGGGCCGCACCGCGGTCTCGCGCACCCAGTCCAGCCATTCGGCCGCCGCGGCTCGGGCTTCACCAACGACCGCATCCTCGCGGACGTGGACCTCATACCCGCGCCGACCCGCCTCCTGCGCCGCCGCGAGCATCGCCTCACGTCGACCGCCGATGCGCATCCACCGACCTCCCGTTACGCGCGGGTCGCCGGGCTTTGGCGTCTCGGGGGCACCGGGAGCACCGGCGGCCCCGTGCACGAGGCGGTCGACCACCGCCGCCGGGAAGGCCTCGCGGCCGCCGGTCCGTTGCACGATGGCCAGCGCTTCGGCATACGTGCTGGCGTCGGCGACCGTCGGCCCGGATCCGATGACGGCCGGGTCATCCCCGACCACGTCCGAGACGGCGAGCGTGAACACCGGAACTGGCGACGCCGCGGCCAGCAGTCCGCCCTTGACGGCGGACAGGTGCTTCCGAACCGTGTTGAGCTCCGCGATGGTGACGCCCGCCTGCAACAACCGCGCGGTGGCCGCCTGCTTGTCGGCCAGGGTCACGCCTGCGGCCGGCGCGGCCATGAGCGCCGACGCGCCGCCTGACACCAGGACGAGGAGGCTGGCGGCCTCGCCCGGAGCCGCGGCCGTCGCCAGCGCGGCTGCGCCGGCGCTCTCGCTCCCGGCCGACGGTATCGGGTGGTCGCCACGGACGAAGCGCAGCGGTGGCTCGACCCGGGTCTCGACCGGGCCGATGACGAGGCCGCCGCTGACGCGCCGCCCGAGGGTGCGCGTTGCTCCCGCCGCCATCGCGGCCGCGGCCTTGCCGACGGCGATGATCTGAACGGGCCCGGCCGGCAACGGCGGCGCCTCGAGCGCCTGCTGGACCAGCCGGGCAGGCTCCACCCCGGCAACGGCCGCGGAGACGATGGCCATCAGGTCGTCGTTCAGCGCCGGGGTCGAGTGAGTCAGTGTGCGGTCTTGGGATCGGACCGAGAGGAGAGCCCGGTCACCACGTCGAACTTCTTGAGGAGGGAGCTGACGACTTCGTCGGCGTCGGCACAGGAACAGAGGTCGTCCAACTGTCCCATGACGCGGGCCAACGCGGTTTCAACATCGGTGATCGCGCCCTCGGAAAAATACGGGCGCTGTTGCTGAAGACATCGATGATGCTTCGCGAATTCCTGGCGGTAGAACTCGTGAACGGGGTGCAGCGCGCTAATCGGCCTGGAGTCGGTCACGAAGCGTGGCATGCAGATCCTCGGGTTGAGTTGTCGTTGGGCGCGTCCCGAAAATCAGTGTAGTGCCGCCCGAAAACAGGTGTCAAGATTCTGTAACCGGATTGTTGCCGTACCGTCACCAAACTGTCATCGCGATTCGGAACGCGTCGCCAGTATGCCACCGAGGCAACCGACCAACATACCCCCCAACATCAGGTAGATCGCGGTGATGAACGGCAGGAACGCCACGGCCGTCATGTTGAGGGCCGCGGCGAGCGGGACCAGGTAGGGTGCCTGGGTTGCCCAGAACGCCACACCGAGGGCCAAAAGGGCGACCAGCGCGCCCAGCCCCCCCTGCAACACCCCTTCGACGATGAACGGCCCGCGCACGTAGGCGGTTGGCGCCCCGACCAGTTGCATGATGACGATCTCGTCACGTCGTGCATGGAGCGCCAGACGCACGACGTTCCCCACCGTCAACCCAGCCGCCACCGTCAGGAGGGCGCCGAGCGCGAAGCCGATGCGACGGATGAGTGCCACCGCGGCGAGCAGGCGGTCCAGCCACTGACGGTCGTAGCGCACGTCCGCCACGCCCGGCACCTGGCGCAAACGGCTGGCCAGTTCCTCGACCGCTTCGCCGGTGACGCCCGGCTGGAGGCGCACTTCGTACGACGCCGGAAGCGGGTTCGCGTCCAGGGCATCGGCGCTGGCCGCCAGGTCGCTGAACATCTGCTTGAAACGCGCCAGGGCGTCGGACTGCGATACGAACGCCCGACTGGCGACGACCGGGCCGGTCGCCAGCGCCTCCTCGATCGCCCGCTGCTGGTCGGCGCCGACCTCGTCGGCCAGGAAGACCGACAGCTCTGCCGCCTGACTCCAGTCCGCGGCCAACCGCTCGAGATTGACGGTCAACACCAGGAACGCGCCAAGCACGAACAGCGCGACGGCGATCGTGCCAATCGACAGCACGGCGGACCGCCGGCCGCGCCACAGGCTGGCCACCGCCTCTTCCACGGCATAGCGCAGCGCCGCCATCAGCCGACCTCCGTGATGCGCCCGTGATCGAGCGTCACCGCGCGGCGGCCGACCCGTCGGATCAGTTCGCGGTCGTGCGTCGCGACGACGACCGTCGTGCCGCGCGCGTTGATCTCGCGCAACAGATTCATGATCTCCAACGAGAGGTCCGGGTCGAGATTGCCGGTCGGCTCGTCCGCAAGAACCAGCTGCGGCTCGTTGACGAGGGCGCGGGCGATCGCGATGCGCTGCTGCTCGCCACCGGACAGCTCGTCCGGCAACGCGTTCATCCGGTGCTGCAGGCCGACCCACTTGAGCATCTGGAACGTGCGCCGCTGCTGTACCGGCACCGGCACGCCGAGGACACGCATGACGAATGCGACATTCTGGAACACCGACATCCGGGGGATCAGCCGGAAGTCCTGGAAGACGAAGCCGAGCGAGCGGCGGTAGGCCTGCACCTCCTGCGATGACAGCACCGACAGGTTGCGGCCGGCGACCGTGACCTCGCCTTCCGACGGCAGCTCTTCCCGCAGCAGCAGTCGCAGCAGCGTCGACTTTCCGGCGCCGCTCGGGCCGGTGAGAAACAGGAACTCACCCTTCGCGATGGTCAGGTTCAGGTCGCGCAACGCGTAGACGCCGCGGCTGTAGAGCTTCGAGAGGTGACGGGCTTCGATCACGTGAGTGCCTGCTTGAGCAGGTCGTTGACCCGTTTCGGATTGGCCTTGCCGGCCGCCGCCTTCATGACCTGGCCGACCAGGAACCCGAAGGTCGAGGTCTTCCCCGCCTTGTAGCCGGCGACGGCGTCGCCGTTCCTCGCCAGCACGTCGGCAATCAGCGCGACGATGGCACCATCGTCGTCGATCTGCATCAGCCCTTCGCGCTCGACGATCCGCTCGGCCGGCTCGTCGGAGGTGACCAGTTGCTCGAACACCCGCTTCGCCATCGCCCCGCTGAGCGTCCCCCTCTCGATGAGCGCGACCAGGCCGGCCAGCCGTTCCGGCGACACCAGCGGATCGGCCAGCGTCCGGCCCGCCTCCTTCATGACGCGTGCGAGTTCACCCATCATCCAGTTGCTGACCGCCTTGGCCGGCGCCCCGGCGTTGACCGCCGCCTCGAAGTAGTCGGCCGTCTCGCGCGACTGTGTCAACTGCACGGCGTCGTAGTCGGGGAGACCGTAGGCGGCGACGAACCGCTGCCGGCGCTCGTCCGGCAGCTCGATCATCGCGGCGCGCACCGCCGCGAGCCGCGCGGCGCCGACCAGGACCGGCGGCAGATCGGGTTCCGGGAAGTAGCGGTAGTCGTGCGCCTCCTCCTTGCTGCGCATCGACACGGTCACGCCGCTGGTCGAGTCGAAGAGGCGCGTCTCCTGGACGATGCGACCGCCGTCGCCGAGAATCTCACGCTGCCGCTCGATCTCGTAGTCGAGCGCCTTCTGGAGGAAGCGGAACGAGTTCAGGTTCTTCACCTCGGCCTTGGTGCCGAGCGTCGTCGCGCCGCTCGGCCGCAGCGACACGTTGGCGTCGCAGCGCAGGCTGCCCTCCTCCATGTTGCCGTCGTTGACGCCGAGCCACACGAGAATGGCGCGCAGGCGGGTGAAGAACTCGGCCGCGTCGGCGGCCGACCGCAAGTCGGGCTCGCTGACGATTTCGATGAGCGGGACGCCGGCGCGGTTGAAGTCGACATAGGTCTTGCGGTCGGAATCGGCGAAGCCCTCGTGCAGCGACTTGCCGGCGTCCTCCTCGAGATGGACGCGGGTGATGCCGACGCGGCGTTCGCCGTCGGGCATCGCAAACCGCACCGCGCCTTCACTGGCCAGCGGCCGGTCGTACTGCGAGATCTGATAGCCCTTCGGCAGGTCGGGATAGAAGTAGTTCTTACGGGCGAAGACCGAGGTCTCGTTGACGCGGCAGCCGAGCGCCAGGGCGGCGCGGATGCCGAAGTCGACGGCCGCCCGGTTGAGCACCGGCAGCACGCCGGGGAACCCCAGACACACGGGACAGACGTGGGTGTTGGGCGGCGCACCGAAGGCGGTGCTGCACCCGCAGAAGATCTTCGTCGCGGTCTGCAGCTGGGCGTGGACCTCCAGCCCGATGACGGCTTCGTAGGTCATGCGCGCGTCGGACCGGCGGCCCTCACCTCGGGTGAGACCTCGGCGTCGAATCGGAGGAAGTTCTCCGTGAACATGCCGGCGAGCTGCGCGGCGGCGGCATCGTAGTCGGCACCGTTCGACCAGGTCAGTCGCGGCTTCAGCACGTCCGCCGGCACCCCGGGACAGGTCGTCGGGATGTCGAGATTGAACCAGAGATCGCGTTCGTAGCCGACGTTGTCGAGCGCGCCCGACAGCGCGGCGCGAATCATCGCGCGGGTGAACCCGATCTTCATGCGCGACCCGGTGCCGTACGGGCCGCCGGTCCAGCCGGTGTTGATCAGCCACACGCGGGCCTGATGTCGCGCGATCTTCTGCCCGAGCAGCGCCGCGTAGCGGCCGGCGTGGAGCGGCAGGAACGGCGCGCCGAAGCAGGTGCTGAACGTCGCCTTCGGCTCGGTCACCCCCTTCTCGGTCCCGGCCACCTTCGCCGTATAGCCCGAGAGAAAGTGGTACATCGCGCCGGCCGCGTCCAGCCGGGCGATCGGCGGCAGCACGCCGAAGGCGTCGGCGGTCAGCATGACGATATTCTTCGGATGGCCGCCCCGGCCCTCCGGAACCGCGTTGCTGATGAAGCCGATCGGATACGCGGCGCGGGTATTCTCCGTGTACCGATCGTCGTCGAGGTCGAGCGCACGCGTCCGGTCGTCCATGACGACGTTCTCGAGCACTGTGCCGAAGCGCTGCGTCGTGGCGTAGATCTGCGGCTCCGCCTCGCGCGACAGCCGGATCGTCTTCGCATAGCAGCCGCCCTCGAAGTTGAACACGCCGCGATCGCTCCAGCCGTGCTCGTCGTCGCCAATCAGCCCGCGCTCGGGATCGCTCGACAGCGTCGTCTTGCCGGTGCCCGACAGACCGAAGAACAGCGCGACGTCGTTGTCGGCGCCGATGTTGGCCGAACAGTGCATCGACAACACGTTCTTCAACGGCAGCAGGTAGTTCAGCACGCTGAAAATCGACTTCTTGATCTCGCCGGCGTAGCTGGTGCCGGCGATGAGAATCAAGCGGCGGGCCAGATTCAGTGCGATGACGGTCTCGGACTGGCTGCCGTGCCGGCCCGGGTCGGCCTTGAAGCTCGGCGAGTCGATGATGGTGAACGCCTGCTCGCTGTCGGCCGTCCCGCGCTCGGTCGCGTCGGCGATGAACAGGTTGCGCGCGAACAGGCTGTGCCACGCGTATTCGGTGACCACGCGGATCGGCAGGCGGTACTGCGGATCGGCGCCGCCGTGGCAGTGCTGCACGAACAGGTCGCGACCGGCCAGCGACGCCACCATGTCGCGATAGAGCGCGTCGAAGTGCCGCGGCTCCATCGGCCGGTTCACGGTGCCCCACGCCACCTCGCGTTCGCTCGAAGGCTCCCGGACGATGAACTTGTCGTTGGGCGAGCGGCCGGTGTGCTGCCCGGTCCGGCAGACGAGCGGACCGCCCGCCGCAATGACGGCTTCGCCGCGCCGGACGGCTTCTTCGTAGAGCGCCGGCGCGGACAGATTCCAGTACACCCGGGCGGCGGCGATGCCTTCCACCTCCACGGGATGGTCAGACTCAGCGGGCAAGGTCATCGGAGGGCTCCTAAGCGTTGCGGGTTCAGCGACATGCGCCGACGCCGGTGATCGTACTCGTCCGGTTCAGGCCGCGTCAAATGCCAGCCCCTTCTGCAGTAGACTGTAAACACGCCTGTCGACCTGACGTAATGCTGTATGAGTGAGCAAGTCACCGCCCGCGACGACGACAACGACGACGGTGGTGCCGCGGCGACGATGCCAGGCAGCGCGGCGGCTCACGCCCGCCGAACGGCACCGATCCCGGCCGTGGCCCCCAGTGGCGATACCCGGCTGGCCGTCGAAGTCCGCCAGCTGCTCCAGCAGGGTCACAGCGACGCCGCTCGCGATCGTTTCGGTCTTCTGGTGTCTGCCCATCAGCGCCGGGCCCTGCGCATCGCCTACCACTACCTGCGTGACGCGGCCGACGCCGACGAGGCCGTGCAGGACGCTTTCGTCAAGGCGTTCAGCCATATCGGCACCTATCGCGAAGCCTGGCCGTTCGAAGTCTGGTTCACCCGCATCCTCATCAATGGCTGCCTGGACCGCCGGAAATCGGCCGCCCGACGGGAACGGTGGATGGCGCCGGTCGACCCGGCGGACCATCTGGATACCGCCAGCCCGGCTTTCGGTGTCGTGCCGGAAAACCCCGAAGCCCGGCTGCTCTCCCGTGAACGCCGGCAGCGGCTGGCCGACGCCGTGGATCGCCTGGACGGCCGCCAGCGCACGGTATTCATGCTCTGCCACTACGGCGACTGCACGCCCCGTGAGGTCAGTGCCATGACCGGCCTCAACGAGTCGACGGTCCGGGTCCACCTGTTCAGAGCGGCGCGGAAACTGCGGGTCCTGCTCGGAGGTCAGCCATGATCGGCGGCACATCGCATCCGGCTGAGGAACGGCTGTTCGACTGCTATATGGCGGCCCGCGCCGGCGAGCCGGCCGATCCGCCCACCGCCGAGCATCTGGCCGACTGCGCCGAGTGCGCCGCCCGCTATACCGACCTCGCGCAGTTCATGGACGACCTCCGCACCTCGAGCGACGCCGATATCGATGACCTGTTCCCGGCCGAGCGCCTGCGCGAGCAGCATCAGCAGATCGCACGGCGCATCGAACTGGTCGGGCGATCGGCCCGCGTCATCACGTTCCCGCAACCGGCCTCGACCCGTCAGTTGGCGGCCGGCCGCCGCCGCGCGGTGCCCGGCTGGGTGGCCGCCACCGCCGCCGCCGGCCTGGTCGCCGGGGTCGCCGCCGGCATGTTCTTCGAGCGGACCGGCCGACCGTCGCCAGTGACCGTCCCGCCCACCATCGCCGCCAGCGCGCCGCGCGTCATCGCACCGGTCGCCGAGCCGGCCGTGGTCGAGAGCGAGAGCGAGGTCGAGCGCCAGGAACTGTTCATGTCGGAAATCGCGCTCGCTGCCGACCGTCCCCGCACCGCGGAATTGGCCGCCTACGATGAACTGACGCCGCACATTCGGGAAGTCAGTTTCACGTTGCCCGGGCGCTAGTCGAGTGGCGGCGCCCGGCATCTCGTCGCTCATCTTCCGCAAGGGCCTCGACATGAAGGCGGCGGTAGCCGGCGTCCTCGCCGAGAACTACCACAGCGCGCTGGTCACCCGGATCAAGGCCGAGGACTACACCTATCGCGCCGGCCGGCTGACACTGCACCTGGCGCGCGAATTCGGTTTCTGCTACGGCGTCGACCGGGCGGTCGACTACGCCTATCAGACGCGCAAACGGTTCCCGGACGCCGCCGTCTACCTGACCGGCGAAATCATCCACAACCCGCACGTCAACGACAAGCTGCGCGACATGGGGATCAGGTTCCTCACCGACGATCCGCCGCTGATCGATCGGCTCGGCGCCGGCGACGTCGTGATCCTGCCGGCGTTCGGGGTGACGATGGAGCTGTTGCGTCACCTCGACGCGCGGGGCTGCACCTTGATCGACACGACGTGCGGATCGGTGCTGAACGTCTGGAAGAACGTCCGCCGTTACGCCGAGAACGGCTTCACCTCGATCATTCACGGCAAGGTGTGGCACGAAGAAACCCAGGCGACGGCGTCGCAGGCCGTCGAACACGGCGGCCGCTACCTGGTGGTCTACGATGAGGCCGAAACCGGCATCGCCTGCGACCACATCCGCCACGGCGGCGATCGCGACGCCTTCCTCGCCCGCTTCGCCCAGGCGGTGTCGCCCGGCTTCGAGCCGGATCGCGACCTGCAACGGGTCGGCCTGGCCAACCAGACGACCATGCTGATGTCGGAGTCGCTGCGGGTCGCCGACCTGTTCAGGGCGGCGATGCTCGACCGCTGGGGGCCGGACGCCCTGACCGCGCACTACCAGGCGTTCGACACCATCTGCAGCGCAACCCAGGACCGGCAGGATGCGGTCATCACGCTGCTGGACAGCACCGCCGTCGATCTCATGCTGGTGATCGGTGGCTACAACAGCAGCAATACCTGCAATCTGGTACGTCTGTGTGCGCAGCACTGCCAGACCTTTCACATCGCCGATCCGGACTGCCTCGTGTCGGCCGCGGAGATCCGCCATCGTCCGATCGGCGCCAAGGCTGAAGTGGTGGCGGCCGGGTGGCTGCCGGCGACCGGAGCGGTGACCGTCGGGGTCACCTCGGGCGCCTCCACGCCTGACAACCTGATGGGGGCGGCCATTGCGCGCCTGACCGAGTTCTGCGAGATCCCTCCCGCGTGACCGCCGGTCGCCACGTGGGCGCGGCGGCCCGCCGGGTCCGCGGCTGCCCGCCTCGTCGCCGCGCCGATTGCGAAAAACGACGAAGTGCCGATAAACGGAACACCGCCGGGCAGCGTATCCAGAAGAGAACCGCTTTTTCGAGGTTGCCTATGACCGTTGCGAGATGGCGTCATCTCGTCCGGACGCTGACCCCGGTCCTGCTCCTGCTCTGTGTCACCGCACTGGCGCACGCCGCGCAGGGTCAGCCGTCCATTCCGTGGTGGAAGTCGACGCAATTCCAGAAGGACCTCGGCATGACGGCCGATCAGGTGGCGCGCGTCGACGCCATCTTTCAGGCGACGCTGCCCGAGTTGCGGCTCAAACGCGACGAACTCGACCGCTTCGAGACCAAGCTGTCGAACCTCATCGAGGCCGATGCCGATGAGGCGGCGGTTGCCCGCTGGGTCGACAAGACCGAAGCCACGCGCGGACATCTGAACAAGATCCGCACGTTGATGCTCATGCGGATGCGCCAGGTGCTCACGCCGGATCAGCGGGTGCGGTTCAAGGCGCTGCACGAGCAGTGGGACCGCATACGCCGCGAACGGACCAGCCCGTCGCCGGCGCCGACGTCAGGAAAGCAGCAGGGATAGCACGCATGAAGTTTCAGCATGTCACGCGAGCGGCGGCTGCCGCCGCAGTCGTTCTCTCGCTCGGCGCGCCATCGCCGGCATCGGCACAGGTGGTGGTCACCGAAGCGAGAATCCAGGAACTCATCCGCGCCGCGGCACAGCGCGCCGGAGTGGATGCCACCGCGCGGGCGGCGGGCGACCAGCCGGCGACGCCGGCATCGGGCGCTCAGCCCACCGTGGCATTGACGCTCGATGAAGCGGTCAAGCTGGCGCTCGATCGGAATCTCGACATCGCCGTCCAGCGTCTCAACCCGCAGACCTTCGACTTCTCACTGGCCGGACTGCAGGCGACGTTCCGCCCGACGTTGACGTCGACGCTGTCCCAGCAGTCCAACACGAACCCGTCGACCCAGACGATCTCCGGCGCCGCGGCCGGCACCGGCATCGAGACCCAGACGACCGCCTGGAACGGCGGCCTCGCCCAGAACCTGCCCTGGGGCGGCGGCTCGTTGACGGTGTCGCTGAACAACAACCGGCAGTCCACGACGGCGCTGACCGCGCTCTTCAATCCGGTTTTCAGCCCGAACTGGGCCGCCCAGTACACGCAGCCGTTGCTGCGCAACTTCCGGGTCGACAACACCCGTCAACAGCTCATCGTGACCCGGCTGAATCAGCAGACCTCCGAAATCCAGCTGCAGGCCGCGATCATCAACACGATCTCGAACGTCCGGAATGCCTACTGGGACTACGTGTTCGCCCTGCAGTCCGTCGAAGTGGCGGAGCGATCGCTGGCGCTCGCCGAGCAGCTCGTGAAGGACAACCAGACCCGCGTCGAGATCGGGACCATGGCGCCCATCGACGTCGTCCAGGCGCAGGCCCAGGCGGCGACGCAGCGGCAGAATCTCGCGCAGGTGAACGGTACCCGGCGTACCGCGGAACTCGCCTTGAAGCGGCTGATCGTCTCGGGCACGCAGGATCCGAACTGGAGGGTCGCCATCGACCCGGTCGAACGTCCCGAGTTCGCGCCACAGCCGATCGACATCGAGGCGGCGGTGCGGCGGGCTCTCGACACGCGCACCGACCTGCAGCAGGCGCGGAAGAGCCTCGAGGTGAACGATGTGACGATGAAGTTCCTGCGCAACCAGCTGTTGCCGCAGGCGGACGTGTCGGCCCGTTACGGCCTCATCGGGCAGGGCGGCACGCAGTTCACGGACTGCACGGGAAGCGGCATCAATCGCGTCTGCGCCGGCACGATTCCGGGCGGCTACGGACAGGCGCTCAATACCATCTTCGGCCAGAGCTACCCGACCTGGAACGTCGCCCTGAACGTCTCCTACCCGATCGGCACGAGCGCGCAAGAGGCGGCGATCGCGCGGGCCCGCGTGCAGTTGAACCAGGTCGACGCCCAGATGCGGCAGATCGAACTCCAGATCGCCACCGACGTCACCAACGCCGCGACGCAGGTGCAGAACAACGTCGAGCGGGTCGAGGCGGCGCAGGCGGCGCGCGAGTTCGCGCAGCGGCAGCTCGAGGCCGAGCAGAGCAAGTTCGAGGTCGGCATGTCGACCAACTACTTCGTCGTTCAGGCGCAGCGTGATCTGGCGACCGCGCAGAACAACGAACTGCAGGCGGTGCTGGCCTACCGCAAGTCCCTCGTCGAGCTCGAGCGGCTGCAGCAAACCACCCTACAGAGCGCCAACATCACGGTCGTGAGCTCGAACATCGCGGGCGGCAATACAGGTGCGGCGGCCGCAGCCGCGACGGCGACAGGCGCCGGCGGCCGCTAGGCCGGCCCGCCGGTATCGCAGACGGAGTTGAACCGGACATCATGAAACGCTTTCTAGTGGTAGCAGTGATCGCGGCGCTCGCCGGCGGTGGGTATTACTACACGCAGCGCGGCGGGGCGACCGACGCCTCGGCCGGGGCCGGCGGTGGCGCCGCCGGCGCCGGTCGCCAGGGCGGCGCGGGCGGGCCCGGGGGTGGCGGGCGCGGCGGCTTCGGCGGCCCTCGTCTGCCGATGACGGTGGAGGTGGCGCAGGTGAAGCGCGCCGATCTCGCATCGAAGCTCGCCGTCGTCGGTAATCTCATCGGCGCCGCGACTGTCGAGGCGGTACCGAAGGTCAGCGGACGGCTCGATACGGTCCTGGTGCGGCTTGGCGACCGCGTGTCGCGCGGCCAGCGGCTCGCCAAGGTCGAAGATCAGGAACTGCAGGAACAAATCAAGCAGGCGCAAGCGTCGTTCGAAGTGGCGGCCGCCACCATCCGGCAGCGTGAAGCGGACCTCCGGCTTGCGCAGACGAACCTCGATCGCTCCCGCAACCTGTACGAGCGACAGCTGATTCCCCGCCAGACCTTCGACGATACGGATGCGCGTTATCAGGCGGCGGCGGCGCAGCTCGACCTCGCCCGCGCCCAGTTCACCCAGGCACAGGCGCGCCTCGACGAGCTGAAGATCAATCTCGCCAACACCGTCATCGTCTCGCCGGTCAGCGGCTTCGTCGGCCGGCGCACGCTCGACCCCGGCGCCTGGGTCACGCCAAACGCGACGTTCCTGTCGATCGTCGACATCAGCACGGTTCGCCTCGTCGCGTCGATTGTCGAACGCGACCTGCGCAAGATCGCCACCGGCATGACGGCCGACGTCACCGTTGACGCGTTCCCGGGTGAGAGTTTCAGCGGCCGGATCGCACACGTCGCACCCGTGCTCGACCCGGCGACCCGCACGGCGTCGATCGAAATCGAGATCGCGAACACGGATTTCCGTTTGAAGCCGGGCATGTATGCGACGGTGAATTTCACCACCGATCGCCGTAACAAGGCGCTGGTCGTCCCGACCCGCTCGGTCGTCGACCTCAATGGGAGCCGCGGCGTGTTCCTGCCGTCCGAGGGCGACATCGCGACCTTCAAGCCGGTGGAGGTCGGGATGATCGACGGCGAACTCGCCGAGGTGCAGTCCGGACTCAGCGAGGGTGACCGCATCGTCACGACCGGGGCTGCGGCGCTGCGCGAGGGCGATCGCATCGTGCTGGCGGGTCAGGCTGGCGGCCGCGGCGGCCGCGGCGGCCGTGGCGGTCGTCTCGGTGGCCCGGGCAGCGATGCCGCTCCGGCGCAGGCGCCGGCCGGTGGCCGCCCGGCGGTCGGCGCCGGTGCGCGCGACGGCGGGCCCCGAGGGGGTGGCGGTCGTCCGGGCGCCGGTCCGCAGGGGGCCGCGGCGCCGCCCGGACGGGCCGGCCAGTCGTAACGCCGGTTCGCGAGCCAGACGACGTATCGGTTCGGCAGGTGTGAGGAGACCCAGGAGACAGCGATGAGCATCCCCCGTTTTGCGATTCAGCGGCCGGTCATGATGACGATGATCAGTTCGATCATCATCCTGCTGGGCACGATCTCGCTGTCCCGTCTGCCGGTCGATCTGCTGCCGGACATCTCGCAGCCGACCATCAACGTCCGCGTGAACTACACCGGTGTCGGTCCGCTGGAGATGGAGGAACTGATCACGCGGCCGCTCGAGCAGCAGCTCAGCGCCGTGGCCGGTCTGGATCAGATCAATTCGACGTCGAGCGAGGGCAACTCGAACATCCAGCTCAACTTCACCTGGGGCCACGACCTCAACGAGGCGATGGACGACATCCGGACCCGCATCGACCGCGTCCGCGGTCGTCTGCCGGAGGATGCCGATCCGCCGGTCATCCAGAAGTTCGATTCGAACGCCGCACCGATCATGCAGCTGGCGGTCGAAAGCGTCGACGGCAGCATGGATCGGGTCGAACTGCGCGAGCTCGCCGAGAACCAGCTGTCGCGCCGGATGGAACGCGTCTCGGGCGTCGCCGCGGTCCTGGTGAACGGCGGCCTGCGCCGCCAGATCCACGTCGACCTGTCGCGGGCGAAGATCCAGGCGCTCGACCTGTCGGTCGATCGCGTGGTCAGCATCCTGCGGACCGAGAACCAGAACATCCCGATCGGCGAGGTCTACCAGGGCGACCGGGCGCTGCTGCTGCGCAGCGAAGGACAGTTCGACAACCTGGACGAGATTCGCAATCTCGTGGTGATGACGCGCAACGGAACGCCGGTCTATCTGCGCGACATCGCCGACGTCAGCGATTCGACTGAAGACAACCGGTCGGTGCTCCGCATCAACGGACGCCCGGGCATCCGGATGATGGTGACCAAGCAGTCCGGCACCAACACCGTCGCCATCGCCGAAGGCGTACGGGACGAGCTGGAACGGATCAACCGTGAAGTGCCCGGCGTCCGGATGACCTTGATCGACGACAGCGCCAAGTTCATCGAGCGGTCGATCGGCGCCGTGCAGGAGCACGTGATGATCGGCTCGGTACTGGTCATCCTGATCATCTTCCTGTTCCTGCGGAATTTCCGCTCGACGCTGATCGTCGCCACCGCCATCCCGATCTCGGTGATCGGCACCTTCGCGCTGCTCTACTTCGCCGGCCTGACCCTCAACACGATGACGTTTGGCGGCCTGGCGCTCGGCGTCGGCATGGTCGTCGATGCCGCCATCGTCGTGCTGGAGAACTCGTTCCGGCACATGGAGGAGCACGGCAAGGACCGGATGACGGCGTCCATCGACGGCAGCGAAGAGGTATGGTCGGCGATTCTCGCCTCGATCCTCACCCACATCGCGGTCTTCGTGCCGCTGCTGTTCCTCGAAGGCATCTCGAGCATCATGTTCCGGCAGCTGTCGATCGTCGTGGTCTTCTCGCTGCTGATGTCGCTCTTCGTCGCCGTCACCCTCGTGCCGGTGCTCTGTTCGAAGCTGCTCGTGCTGCCGCCGCCGCCGGATCAGCGTCAGAACCTCGGCGGCCGGCTCTATGACTTCAGCGAACACCTGCTGAACGGCATGGACGAGGGCTACCGCCGCCTGCTGCACGTTGCGCTGGCGCACCGGCCGACGGTTGTCGCGATCGCGGTGGCCTCGGTCGTGGCGGCCGCCGTGCTGTTCCCGCAACTGAACTCCGAACTGGCGACCCAGGCCGACGAGGGCCAGGTGCAGGTCAACGTCGAGCTGCCGCTCGGCACCCGCATCGAGGTCACCGACCCGGTGCTGGAGCGAATCGAAGCCATGATCTCGCAGCTGGTGCCCGAGGCCACCGATGTCATCGTCAACGCCGGCGGCGGCGGGTTCGGCCCCGGCGGCGGTGGCAGCGTGAACCGCGGCAACCTGCAGCTGATGCTGACGCCGAAGGATGAACGGACGCGGTCCAGCGACGACATCGCCCGCGATTTGCGGCGGCAGCTGTCGGCCATTCCCGGCGTGATCGTCCGCGCCCAGGCCTCCGGCGGCAATTTCCAGATGAACCGGTTCCTGTCGGGGGGCGGCGGCGGCAACAACTCCGGCCGCCTGTCGCTCGAGATTCGCGGCGAGAGCCTCGACGACTCGCGGCGCCTGGCCCAGGCTGCCAAGGACATGATGGACGCCGTGCCCCAGGTCGCGGACGCCCGGCTGGGACGCGACGAAGGCCGGCCGGAACTCGCGGTCCGCGTCGACCGCTCGAAGGCGGCCATCTTCGGCCTCACCGGCACGGCCGTCGCCGACACGATTCGTACGAATGTCGCCGGCACACAAGCCGCCTTCTACCGGCAGGAGGGGCAGGAATACCCCATCATCGTGCGGCTCAAGGAGGCGGAGCGCCAGGCGCCGTCCGACGTCGAAGGGGTGCTGGTCGGCGTGCAGGGTGGACAGGTGGTGCCGGCCAAGAACCTGATGCAGCTCGAGAACTCGATCGGGCCGACGCAGATTCAGCGCAAGAACCAGCAGCGCATCGCCTATGTCAACGCCGAACCCGAATCGACGCTCAGCGAGGCGGTGGACGCCATCCAGGCGCAGTTGCCAGGACTGTTCGGCATGATGCCGCAGGACTTCAGCATCGGTTTCGGCGCCGAGGTCGAACAGCAGGCGAAGGCCTTCGACCAGCTGCGGACCGTGTTGTTGCTGGCCCTGGTGCTGGTCTATGCCGTCATGGCGTCGCAATACGAATCGCTCCGCGATCCGTTCATCATCATGTTCTCGGTGCCGACGGCGGCGCTCGGCGTGGTGCTGTCGCTGTACCTGACGAACACGTCGTTCAACATGCAGGCCTACATCGGCATCATCATGCTGGCCGGCATCGTCGTCAGCAACGGCATCCTGCTGGTCGACTACACCAACGTCCTGCGGCGGCGCGACGGGATGGCGCTGCGCGAGGCGGTGGAGGTGGCCGGGCGCACGCGCCTGCGGCCGATTCTGATGACGTCGATCGCGACGGCGCTCGGCCTCGTGCCGATGTCGCTCGGCATCGGTGAAGGCAGCGAGCTGCAGGTGCCGCTGGCGCGCGTCGTCATTGGCGGCTTGACGACGTCGCTGCTCATCACGCTGGTGCTGGTGCCGGTCGTCTACACGCTGTTCGAAGAAGGTCTCTTCAAGAAGCGGACGGAAGAACCGCCGGCGCCCGCACACTGATCGCCGGCGCTCGGAATGGCGCGGACGGAGGCGGAGCCTTCAGTGTGGCTCCTCCCCTCCCGACGCAGCGGCACGCCGCCGGTCTCCGGTGTGCCGCCGGCCCCCTCTTCCTGCTTCGCCGCTCCCCCGCCGCTGCCCGCCAGTCGTGCTGTCGCACTCTTTTCACACCTTCCCGCTGGACGCCGACCCTGCGGACTCCGTCAAATACAGTAGTAGCGCCACGCCCCGGAGGCCGAGAGCTGAGACCATGAAGAAACTCATCGCCACGACTCTCGTTCTGGCGGCGATCGCCGGAGGCGGATTCGCCTACTATCGCTACACGCGAACGCCGGTGCCGCCGAGCGTGACGACGGCGGCCGTCAGCCGCGGCGACATCGTCGACAAAGTGGGTGCGACAGGCACGCTGCAGGCGGTGACGACGGTTCAGGTGGGTACCCAGGTGTCGGGGACGATTCAGGCCCTCTACGCCGACTTCAATTCGCTCGTCCGCAAGGGACAGGTCCTGGCGAGGCTGGATCCGTCACTGTTCCAGACGCAGATCGAGCAGGCGCGCGCCAACCTGCTGCGTGCACAGGCGGACGTCGAGCGGCTGCGCGTGGCGCTGGACGACGCGGGAACGAAACTGACGCGCGCCCGCGAACTCAGCGGACGGCAGTTGCTTCCCCGCACCGAACTGGAAGCAGCGGAGGTCGCGGTCCGATCGGCGGAAGCCCAGGTGCGATCGGCCGAAGCGCAGGTCACCCAGGCACAGGCCTCCCTCAATCAGAACCAGGTGAACCTCGAGCACACGGTCATCACCGCGCCCATCGACGGGCTCGTCATCTCGCGCAACGTGGACGTCGGGCAGACGGTCGCCGCCAGCATGCAGGCGCCGACGCTGTTCGTCCTCGCGGCGGACCTCACCAAGATGCAGGTGATTGCCAATCTCGACGAATCGGACGTCGGCCGCATCCGCCCGGGCCAGACGGTGACGTTTCGCGTCGACGCATACCCAACCGACGATTTCACGGGCACCGTCGGCCAGGTGCGTCTCCAGCCGATCGTCCAACAGAATGTCGTGACCTACGCGACAGTCATCGACGTGCCGAATCCCGCTCTCAAGCTGAAGCCTGGCATGACGGCCAACGTCAATGTCGAGATCGCCCGGCGTGCGAACGTCCTGCGAATCCCCAACACCGCCTTGCGATTCCGACCGACGACGGAGATGTTCGCGGCCCTCGGCCAGACGCCGCCCGGGCCGGCAGGTCGGGGCGGTCCACCGGCAGCGGGCGCGCCCATGGCACCGGCCACCGGGACGACGGCCACCTCCGGGGCGCCGACCGCGACGCTGACGCCGCCCCGCCAGACACCGGCGGCGGAGGAGCAACCGACCGCGCGGCAGCCCGTGACGGCCACGCCGACGCAGACGCCGACGACTCCACCGGCCGACGGGACGGCCGGCAATCGCGGACGGGGACGGGCGCTCGAACGGCTGCAGAGCCTGCCGCCCGAAGAACGCGAACAGATCCTCGCCCGGATGCGCGCGCGCGGATTCGACCCGACTGCGGCGACTGCGACGATCGCTGGCGCGGATGAGCGGGACGCGGGCCCTCGACCGCCGGTGGCACGCAGGCCGTCCTCGAGCCCGGCGAAGCCGCTGGAGCCGACGACGATCGACGCGCTGTTCGGCCCGCTTCCATCGGTCGAAAGCGTCGGGCGCGCCTGGCGTCACGAGGACGGGAGGCTCAGGCCGGTGCGCGTCCGGTTGGGCATCACGGACGGTCAGATGACGGAGTTGCTGGAAGGCGACGGGCTCGACGACGGGACCCCCCTGGTCACCAACGTGACTCTCGGCAACGCGACCACGCGGCCGGCGGCGAGCGCCCTGCCGCCGTTCATCGGCGGCCAGCCGGGGCGTTTCGGCGGACCAGGCGGGGGCGGCGGCTTCGGCGGCGGCGGTCCGCGGCAGGGCGGCGGTGGTCGATGAGCGAGGAGCCCGCATGTCTCCGGCAATGACGTTTCGCATCGCCTTCAAGGCGCTCGGCCGCAACAAGATGCGCACCGGACTGACGATGCTCGGCATGATCATCGGCGTGGCTGCCGTCATCACGCTGGTCGCCATGGGCAACGGCGCACAGTCGGTCATCGAGGATCAGATCAAGGGCGCCGGCACGAACATGATCACCGTGAACGCCGGCAACTTCACCAGCGGCGGCGTGCGCCTGGGCGCCGGCGCATCGAGCAGCCTCACCGCCGAGGACGCCGACGCGATCCGCACGCAGGTGCCGGGCGTGCAGTTCGTCGCCGCGGGCGCGGCGACGCGCACGCAGGTCGTGGCCGGCAATCAGAACTGGTTCACCCGTGTGCAGGGAACCGACGTCGACCTGCCGCTCATCCGTGCCTGGGCGCCGCAAGGTGGCGCCTTCTTCAGCCCGCAGGACGTGTCGAGCGCCGCCAAGGTGGCCGTGCTCGGCAGCACGGTCACCATGCAGCTGTTCGGCGAGGGCGCCGACCCGGTCGGCCAGGTCATACGGATTCGCAACCAGCCGTTCCGGGTCGTCGGCGTGATGACGAGCAAGGGACAGGGCATGGGCGAAGACATGGACGATCAGGTGCTCGTGCCCTACACCACTTTGCAGAAGAAGCTGCTCGGCATGACCTACCTCCAGAACATCACCGTCTCGGCGGCCTCGGCCGGCGAAACGGCTGCGACAGCCGATGCCATCGCCCTCCTCCTGCGCGCGCGGCACCAGATCGTGCCGGGACAGGACGATGACTTCATGATCCGCACGCTCGAAGAGATGGCGGATATCCGCACCCAGGCGATGGGGACGATGACGACGCTGCTGGCCGGCATCGCCGGCGTGTCGCTCATCGTCGGCGGAATCGGCATCATGAACATCATGCTCGTGTCGGTCACCGAGCGGACGCGCGAAATCGGACTGCGGATGGCACTCGGCGCCAAGGCGCGGGACGTGCTGCTGCAGTTTCTCGTCGAGGCAGTCGCCCTCAGTCTGATCGGCGGCGGCATCGGCATCGCCCTTGGCTTCGGCATCGCGCAGGGCATGGAACGGTGGATGTCGTGGCCCGCCCGGGTGCCGGCCGACGCCGTCGGGCTGGCGTTCGGCTTCGCCGCCGCGGTCGGCGTGTTCTTCGGCTTCTATCCGGCTCGCAAGGCGGCACGCCTCGACCCGATCGACGCGTTGCGCTACGAGTAGGCCATGCCGGCGGTGATTGCGATCCGCGACCTCGTCAAGACGTTCACCGTCGGCGAGGTCGAGGTACGGGCGCTACGCGGCGTCACGCTCGACGTCCAGCCGGGCGAGTTCGTCGCCATCACCGGGCCGTCGGGTTCCGGCAAGTCGACGTTGATGCACATTCTCGGCTGTCTCGACCGTCCGACGTCCGGCAGCTACGTGCTGGACGGCCGTGACGTGTCGGGCATGAACCGGAACGAGCTGGCCGAGGTGCGCAATCAGAAGATCGGCTTCGTCTTCCAGGGCTTCAATCTGCTCTCGCGCACGACAGCGCTCGACAACGTCGAGCTGCCCCTGCTCTACGGAGCCGCGGCGCTGAGCACGTCGGCGCGGCGCGATCTGGCGCGGACCGCCTTGACGTCCGTCGGCCTCGGCGATCGGGCCGGGCACACGCCGAACCAGCTGTCCGGCGGTCAGCAGCAGCGCGTCGCGATCGCCCGGGCGCTCATCACGTCGCCGTCCATCCTGCTGGCCGACGAGCCGACCGGCAACCTCGACACGCGGACGAGCATCGAGATCATGGAGATCTTCCAACGGCTGAACCGCGACCGCGGCCTGACGGTGCTCGTCATCACGCACGAACACGACATCGCCGAGTATGCCAGCCGGATCATCACGTGCCGCGACGGCCAGATCGTCGCGGACCACACGGTCGCGAACCGGCGCGACGCCGCAGCCGATCTCGCGGCCCTGCCGGCGGCGGCCGGCGCCTGAAGCGGCCGCGCGACGCCGCCCGGCCGTCAATGCGCGGCGGCCGCCAGCGCGTCCCGCAACGCGACGATCGTCCTCCCGGTCAGCGGATCGACGAGATCGGGGGCGACGTCGGCCAGGGGATCCAGCACGAAACGCCGTTGACGGAAGCGTGGGTGGGGGACGACCAGCTCCGGCGTCTCGAGCACCAACTCACCGTAGAGGATGAGGTCGAGGTCGAGGGTCCGCGGCGCGTTGCGGTGCGGGCGCTGGCGCCCGCGCGCGCGTTCGATGGTCTGCAACGCATCGAGCAGGTGGACCGGCGAGAGCTCGGTTCGGCCGACGCTGGCGCCGTTGAGGAAGGGGGTCTGCTCGCCGACGATGTCGACCGGCGCCGTCTCGTATGTGCGCGAATGGCGGCAGTCGGTGAGCAGCTGCGCCAGCCGCTCCTGGGCGAAGGCGAGGTGTGCCGAGCGTTGGCCCAGGCTGGAGCCGAGCGCGATGGCGACGGTTACTCGAGCCACCGCGTCGGCAGCACCGCACCGACACGCTTGCCGGCCTTCTCGGTGCGGATGCCCAGCAGATCGTCGCGTCCGGCGAGGGCCTGCTCGAAGAACCGCTGCTGCTCGCTGGTTTCCCCGAGGATGACCCGCAGCATGCCGCGATGACGGGCGTGCTTCAGGCTCTCGACCCGCGCCGTCCACTTCTCGACGAAGGTCTTGGCCTCGCGGGCGTCTTCCTGGAAGATGCCGTCGGCCTTGCCGCTGCGGGTCGGCTCGGGGAGGTCGGCCGGGATCGGACCGCCGAGATCCATGATCGCGGTCCGCAGCCACGCGAGCTGGGTTTCTTCCCGATTGATCACGTACTGATACGTGTTGTTCGCGTCGTACTGCGAGATGAGGCGGGCGCCGGCGATGTGACCGGCCACCGTGGCGAGCTTCTCGCGATAGAACTCGAGCAGGAGCGGAAGAGTTTCGGTATCGGTCACGACTTCTGCTTTTCCTTGCACGTGATGCAGACGCGCGTCCACGGGATGGCGTTCAGCCGCGCCGCCGCAATCGGCTGTCCGCAGTCGCGGCAGACGCCATACGTGCCTTTGTCGATGCGTTGGAGGGCTTCCTCGATGGCCTGCAGGATCTTGGCGTCGGTCTGCTTCAGCTTGAGCGCGATGTGCACTTCGTTGTTGCCCGTCGCCTGATCCGCCATGTCACCCTGACGGGTGTTGTTCTCCATGGACGCCTGTAACGGTTTGATGCCGCCGGCTTCGATGATCTCGTCGCGCTTCTTGACGAGTGCATCTCTGTAGGTCTCTACGTTCATCGCCGCTTACACTCCGCCCTGACGAGTTGATCCGCAGTTCCCGAACATCGAATCATAACATTCCCGGAATCACCGGAGGAACGCATATCGGGCGACGAACAGGACCGCACAGACGAAGACCAGCGGGTGCACCGACCGGCCGCGCCCGGTGGCGACCCGCAGGGCAACAAACGAGACCAGACCGAAGGCGACCCCCTCGGTGATGCTGACGGTGAGCGGGGTCATGATCACGGTCAGAAACGCCGGTATGCCCTCGCTGGGGTCGTCCCACTCCACCTGCCGCAGCGACCCGGCCATCATCGTCCCGACCAGAATCAGTGCCGGTGCGACGACGGGATGGAGGGTGGCCGTGCCCTGCACGTATCCCGACCCGATCATCCGGACCAGCGGCGAGCAGAAGAGCGCGAACAGGAACAGCGTCGCGGTGACCAGGGCGGTGAGGCCGGTCCGGCCGCCGGCCGACACCCCGGCGCCGCTCTCGACGTAGGCGGTGACGGTCGACGTCCCCAGTGCCGCGCCGGCGACCGTCCCGAGCGCGTCGGCCAGCAGCGCCTCGCGGGCGCGCGGCAGGGTGCCATTGCGCATCAGACCGGCTCGCGTGCCGATGCCGACCAGCGTCCCGACCGAGTCGAACAGCGCCAGCAGGAAGAAAATCAGCACCACCGGCAGCATCGCCGGCGTCAGCGCCCCGGCCATGTCCAACTGGAACAGCGTCGGTCCGAGTGACGGCGGCGCACTGACGAGCCCGTGGTAGCGGACGATCCCGAGCGGCAGCCCGACGGCCGCCGTCAGCAGCACGCCGCCGAGCAGCGCGGCAGGCGCACCGCGCGCCATCAGCATCGCCGTCACCGTCAGCCCGAACAGCGCCAGCAGCACCGGCGGACTGCCGAGATCGCCGAGCGTCACGAGGGTGCCGGGGGCATCGACGATCACGCCCGCCCACTGCAGGCCGACGGTCGCGATCAGCAGCCCGATGCCGGCACCGATGGCGTGCTTGAGGCTGTCGGGGATGGCGGTCACGAGCCGCTCGCGCAAGCCGACGCCAGCCGCCGCGACGAAAATCAACCCGGCAACCGCCACCGCCCCGAGTGCCACCTGCCACGGCACCTGCATGCCGAGGACCACGGCGTAGACGAAGAAGAAGTTGTGGCCCATCGCCGGTGCCACCGCGACCGGATAGTTCGCCATCAGACCCATCAGCGCGGTCGCCAGCGCGGTCGACAGACAGGTGGCGGTCATCACCGCCCCCGGGTCGAGCCCGGCGGCGCCCAGCACCGTCGGCTGGACGAACACGATGTAGGCCATCGTCACGAACGTGGTGCAGCCGGCGAGCACCTCGGTGCCGACGGTCGTGCCGTGGGCGGTCAGCGCGAAGCGACGGTCGAGGAAGCTGGTGAGCGACGACACGGCGCCGTCACTCGGCGCGCAGCGTGAGCAGCGGCTTGTTGCGCAGCACGTCGACGCTCGAGAGCACGCCAATCGCGGCGACGAGCACGGCGGTGAACGCGACGCCGGCGACGTGCTCGCCGACGAAGAGCCGCCATGGGATGTCGAGCGCGAAGCGGCTGACGCCCCAGGTCAGCGCCACGGCGCCGAGCGACCCGACCAGCCCGGCGAGCGCGCCGAGCACCCCGTACTCGAACAGCAGCATCCGCGCGATCGCACCGGTGCTCGCGCCCAGGGTCTTGAAGACGGCGGCCTCGTAGACGCGCTGGAACTTGGTCATCGCGACGGCGCCGATCAGAATCAGGCCACCGCTGAACAGGACCAACGCGCCGACGACGCTGATGGCGAGCGTGACCTTGGACATCACGTCGCGGATCGTCAGCAGGATGTCGCGGAAGTCGATGACCGAGACGTTGCCGTAGCGGGCCACCAGATCGTGCTGGAAACGGACGCGCGCGGCGCTGCCCGTCGGCCCCTTCAACGGCGCGATGTACCACTGCGGCAGGGTGTCGAGCACGCCGGGACGGAACACGAACATGAACCCGCCGGCCCGTGAATCGCGCCAGTCGACCTCGCGCAGGCTGGTGACCCTGGCGCTGATGGTGCGGCCGAGCAGGTCGAACCGCACCGTGTCGCCGACGTTGATGTCGAACCGCTCGCTCAGGCCGCGTTCGACCGATACCTCCGGCTCGCTCGACGGGCCCGACCAGAACTTCCCCTCGGCGATCGTCTCGTTGGCTTCGAGGGCGTCGCGGTAGGTCACCGTGTATTCGCGCGCCAGCGAACCGCGGGCGCGGACGTCCTCGAAGCTCTCGAGCTGCGTCTCGCGTCCCTCGACGCCGATGACGCGGGCGCGCAGCACCGGAATCAGGGTCGCCGGCCCGGCGCCGTTGGCCGGATCGGCCAGGAATGCCCGCACGCCCTCCACCTGCTCGCGCTGGACGTCCATCAGGAACATGTCCGGCGAATCCTCGGACGTCTGCATCGACAGTTCTTCGAGCAGGCTCGCCTGCAGCGACCGTACGCCGACGATGAAGAAGGCGCCGAGGCCGACGGCCAGCAGGATCACGCGGGTCTGGTTGCCCGGCCGCGACAGGTGCAGCACCGCGTGGCGCAAGGGAAACGACCGCGAGGTGGACAGCGGCGCGACGACCTGGACCAGCAGCCGGCCGACCGCCATCAGGACGACCGCCAGCGTTGCAAAGCCGGCGCACACCGCGACGCCGATGGTCAGCGACGCCGCCTGCCAGGCGGTGAGCGCCACCAGCGCGGCCGAGACCAGTGCGATGGCCACCGCCCGCGTGGCGTCGAACGGCGCCTTCGTCGACTCGTCGCGCAGCAGCAGCGACGGCTTGACGAAGCGCACCTGCAGCAGCGGCACGACGGAGAACAGCAGCGAGACCAGTCCGCCGATGCCGAGGCCCTGCAGCGCCGCGCTCCAGGTCACGCCGTAGTGCACCTCGGCGAGCAGCGTGCCGGCGGCCGACGTGTCGATCGGCTCGACGAAATACGGAATCGCGGCGATGGCCAGCCGCGCGAGCACGACCCCGAGCACGCTGCCGGCCAGGCCGAGCGTCAGCACCTGAATCAGATAGACGGCGATGATCTGCCCGCTGCGCGCGCCGATGCACTTGAGCACCGCAATCGATCGGATCTTCTGCAGCACGAACACCCGGGTGACGCTCGACACGGCGATGCCGCCGAGAATGACGATCACCAGGCCGACGAGGCTCAGGTAGTTCTCCGCCCGCTCGAAATCGCGGCCGATCTCATCGTCATCCGAGCGGTACGACCGTGCGTTGACGAACTGTTCGGCGAAGTCGGTGCGCAGCTGCGCCACCAGCGGCTGAATCCGCGATTCGGGCAGCTTCACCTGCAGGACGCGGCGCGCCCGGCTGCCGACCGCCAGCAGACCTGTCGCGTCGACATCCGCGAGGTCGATCATGACCCGCGGGCCCAGGCTGAAGTTGCCGACCCGGGCGCCCGGCTCGTTCGTGATGACGCCGCGAATCGTGAACGGCAGCTGGCCGATGACGATGGGCTCGCCGACCGTGACGCCGAGAGCCGTCAGGACTTCCGGGCGGACCAGGACGCCGCGGCCCGCCAGCATCTCGTGACGGTAGGGCTGGCCGCCGTCGAGCGTCATCGTGCCGTAGAGCGGGAACTCCGGGCCGATGGCGCGCAGCTCCACCATCCGCGTCGTCGACTTCGCCGGATCCGCTGGGCGGACCATCGTCGGCGTTTCGACCGTGTCGACCCGTGCTTCGGCGCCCGCTTCCGCGAGCCGCCGGTCGATGGTGGCGCGCGCTTCGGGCGTCCAGGGGCGCACCGTGGAGACGAGCACGTCGGCGGCGATGAGCGTCCGCGCCTCCTGGCCGAACACGTCGCGGACACTCTGGATGACCGAGCGCAGGGTGACGATGGCGGCGACACCGACGGCGATGCAGACGAAGAAGAACAGCAGCCGCCGCCACGACGCCCGGGTCTCGCGCAGCGCCATCCGCAGGACGAACATCATCGGACGCCGCCCGACTCGCCGCCCGCCGGCCTGCCGGCCACCACTTCGACGCCGGTGTACTCGACGACGTGACCGTCGCGCAGCACCATCCGTGCGTCGGCCATTGCGGCCAGTTCGCGATCGTGGGTGACCAGCACCAGCGTCGTCGCCCGCGATCGGTGGATGTTGCGCAGCAGGTCCATGATGTGGCGACCGTTGGCGCTGTCGAGATTGCCGGTCGGCTCGTCGGCGAGCAGAATCGGCGGGTTGTTCGCCAGGGCGCGGGCAAGCGCCACCCGCTGCTGCTCGCCGCCGGACAGCTGCGACGGATAGTGGTGCCCGCGACCCGTCAGCCCGACCTCCTCGAGCAGGGCGGCCGCCCGCGCCGTCGCGTCGCCGGCACCGGCAATCTCCAGGGGCACGGCGACATTCTCGAGCGCCGTGAGCGACGGAATCAGGTGGAAGAACTGGAAGACGAAGCCGATCTTCTCACCGCGCAGTTTCGCGAGCGCGTCCTCGTCGAGGGCGGTGATGTCGGTGCCGTCGATGACCACCGATCCGGACGTCGGCGCGTCGAGACCGGCGATGAGCCCCAGCAGCGTCGACTTGCCGCTGCCTGATGGGCCGACAATGGCGATGAATTGCCCGGCGGGTATCTCCGTGGTCAACGGGTGCAGGATTGTCAGCGGCTGCGAGCCGCTGGTGACCGTCTTCGACACCTGGTTCAGCGCAATCATCCGCGACCCGCCTCTCCGCCCGCCGGGGCGGGACGGGTGACCGCGTCCCGGGCAATCGGCTGCAGCACCGCCCAGACATGATCGGCGATCATCCGCGCGCCTTCGGCCGTCGGGTGAATCCCGTCGCTCTGGTTCAGGCGCTCGACGCCAGCCACTCCGTCGAGCAGGAACGGGATCAGCGGGACGTCGAACTGCTCCGCCAGCGTCCGATAGACCTGCCTGAACGCGACGACGTAGTCGTGGCCGAAGTTCGGCGGCGCTTCCATGCCGGCCAGCACGACGGTGACGCCGCGAGCCTGGGCCCGTTCGATGATGCGGGAGAGGTTCCGGCGCAACTCGTCGACCGGCAGCGCCCGCAACGCGTCGTTGCCGCCGAGCGCGACGAGCATGACCCGGACGTCGCCGTCGAGCGCCAGGTCGACGCGGCTCAGGCCGCCGGCTGAGGTATCGCCCGAGATGCCGGCATTGACCACCCGCAGGCCGATGCCCGCCTCGTCGAGCCGCCGCTGCAGCAGCGTCGGGTAGGCGTCCTCGATGTCGATCCCCAAGCCGGCCGTCAGGCTGTCGCCGAGCACGACGAGGCGCGGACGCGAATCGGCTGTCGCGGGGGGCCGGGGGGCGTCGGCCGCCGGCGGGGCGGCAGGCGCGGCCGCCGGACGCTCACCCGGACGGTCGGCGTCAGGGGATCCGCACGCCGGAGCGGCCGCCACGATGGACAACGCGAGCAGCAGGACGACGAGGGCGGTGCGACGACGAACGATCATCAAATGGAACCAATCTCGGCCAACTGCTCTTCGAGGGCAGCGATCGCCCTCGACAGCATATCTCGGCGTATCGGCGAGGCGGTGGCCGCCAGCTCGGCACGCGCACGGGTCAGGGCCAGCGTGACGGTCCGCCCAGCCGACAGGCGATCGCGCTGATCGGCGCTCATCACCGGCGCCGGCGGGCTCGTCCGCTCGGCCTCGGCCTGCTGGAACTCGACGTCCTTGCTCTCGAAACCTCGGGCCATGGGCGCATCGTTGCAGAGGAACCACCGACATTCAGTATTCTACCGTCATGCCAAGCGCCAACGACCTCATCTCACGCTGGCCCGGACTGGACATCGCGGTTCGCCGGGACCGGCTCGCTCACGGATTCCAGCGATCGCCGGGGCGCCTCGGCGCCTTCCTGCCGCCGTTCGAGGCGGCAGCCCAGCGCGCGGTGTCGGGGCTCTGGAACAGGGACCCGGCGACGTGGTCCGCCGATCCGGAGGTCCAGGCCAGGATCGCGAACCGCCTCGGCTGGCTGAGTTCGCCGGCCCTGATGGCCGACTCGCTCGAGCGGCTGCACACCTTCGCCGCCGGCGTCCGGGCCGACGGCTACACCGACGCGGTGCTGCTCGGCATGGGCGGATCGAGCCTCGCCCCCGAGGTGCTGCGCTCGGTCGTCGGGATCGGCCCCGGCGGGCTGCAACTCCACATGATCGACTCGACCGATCCGGCGGCCGTGCTGAGCGTCGACACCGACGTCACGAAGACGATCTACGTCTTCGCCAGCAAGTCGGGGACGACCATCGAACCGAACTCCCTCTACGGCTATTTCCGCCAGGGGCTCGAGCACGCCGGCATCAAGGCGTGGGCGAAGCAGTTCGTCGCGATTACCGACGACGGCACCGAGCTGGCGTTCAACGCACGGCGCCGGCAGTTCCGCGAGGTCTTCATCAACCCGACCGACATCGGCGGCCGCTACTCGGCGCTGTCCTTTTTCGGGCTGGTGCCGGCCGCACTGATGGGCCAGGACCTCGAGGCGCTGGTCGGCTACGCCCTGGCCATGCTCGCGTCGACCGAGCCGGCGGCGGTGCACGTCGAACAGCACAGCGCGTTTGCCCTCGGCGCCGCGATGGCCGCCGGGGCACGGCACGGCCAGGACAAGCTGACGCTGCTCGTGCCGCCGGCCCTCGAATCGTTCGGACTCTGGGTCGAACAGCTGGTCGCCGAGAGCACCGGCAAGCAGGGTGTCGGGGTCGTGCCGATCGCCGGCGAGACGCCGGGGGCGGCCGACGTCTACGGGCCCGATCGGGCGTTCGTGCGGATGCGGCTCGGCGGCGACGCAGACGCGACGCTGGACCCGCTGGTCGCGTCGCTCATCCAGCGCCAGGCCGCGGTCCACGAATGGACCATGCCGGAACCGGGTGCGCTCGGGGCCGAGTTCGTGCGCTGGGAACTCGCCACGGCGGTCGCCGGCGCGCTGCTCGCGATCAATCCGTTCGACGAGCCGAACGTGTCGCAGGCGAAGGAAGCCACCCGCGTGTTGCTGTCGCAGTTCCGGCAGGACGGGCAGCTGCCGATTCCGCCGGCCCAGCGCACGACCGCCGACGGCGTCGGACTGACGCTCAGCAGTGCGGCACGCCGCGCGCTCGACGGTCACGAGCCCAGCGCCATTCTCGCGCTGCTGCAACCGGGCGACTACTTCGGCCTGCTCGCCTACCTCGGACCGCATCGCGGACTCGCCGAGGCGCTGCACCGCCTGCGGATGGGCGTCCGCGACCGGACGCGGCTGGCGACGATGTTCGGCTACGGTCCACGCTATCTGCACTCGACCGGTCAGCTGCACAAGGGCGGGGCGAACAACGGCGTGTTCGTGCTCGTCTCGGCGCTGCCGCGTGTCGACTTCCCGATCCCGGGCGAGGCCTTCTCGTTCGGCACCCTCGAACTGGCGCAGGCGATCGGCGATTTCCAGTCACTCGACGGCACCGGTCGCCGGGCCCTCCACATCCACCTGCCCGAACCGATTCCGGAACTGCTCGAGTCGACTCTGGCCACCCTGCTCCCTCACATCCCCGGCGTCAGGTAAGGAGTCGGCATGCAGCTCGGGTTCGTCGGTCTCGGTAAGATGGGGCTGAACATGGTCACGCGGCTGGCGCGCGCCGGTCACGCCATCGTGGCCTACGACCTCAACGCCGAGGCGCTGGCGCGTGCCGCGGCGGCTGGTGTCACGGCCGTCGACGGACTGGATCAGCTGGTCGCCGCCCTGGACCCGCCGCGCGCCGTGTGGGTGATGGTGCCGGCCGGCGACGCCACCGAGTCGACGATCGCCGCGCTGGGCGATCGGCTCGGCGCCGACGACGTGGTCATCGACGGCGGCAACACCCACTTCCCCGACGATCTGCGGCGTGCCGCCGCGCTGGCGGCCCGCGGCGTGCACCACGTCGACGCCGGGACGAGCGGCGGCGTGTGGGGGCTCAGCGACGGCTACTGTCTGATGGTCGGCGGCCCGGCGGCGGTGTGCAGGCGCCTGGAGCCGATCTTCCACGCGCTCGCACCGCCGGACGGCTACCTGCGCGTCGGCGACCATGGCGCCGGACACTACGTGAAGATGATCCACAACGGCATCGAGTACGGGCTCATGCAGGCCTATGCCGAGGGGTTCGAGCTGATGCACGCGAGCCCCTACGATCTGGAGCTGGATCGGGTCGCCGCGGTCTGGATGCGCGGCAGCGTCGTCCGATCGTGGCTCCTCGAGCTGACGGCGCGGGCACTCGCGACCGATCCCGGACTCGAGGCGCTCAGCGGTCGCGTCGACGACTCGGGTGAGGGCCGCTGGACCCTGGAGGAAGCGATCGACCGGGCGGTGCCGATGCCGGCACTCGCGGCGGCGCTGTTCACCCGCTTCCGCTCGCGGGCCGACAATCCGTTCGCGGAACGGCTGCTCGCCGCGCTTCGCCAGCAGTTCGGCGGGCACGCGGTCACGGCGGCAGGCGACCCGCCGGTGCGGCCATGACGATTGTGATTTTCGGCGGCGCCGGCGACCTGGCGCAGCGCAAGCTGCTGCCGGCCCTCTACAACCTGCACGTCGATGGTCTGCTGCCGCCGACCTGGGCGATCGTCGGTACCGGCCGCAAGGACCTGACCGACGATGGCTACCGGCAGTTCGCCCGCGACGGGATCGAGCGCCACTCGCGGCGGCCGATCGACGCGGCGACCTGGGCGCAGTTCGCCAGCGGCCTCTTCTTCGTCAACATCGACATCGCCGAGCCGGCGGGTGGCCGGCCGCTGGCATCCCTCGGCGCCCGGCTCGACATCATCGAGCACGAGCGTGGCGAGCCGGGCGACCGCATCTACTATCTCGCGGTGCCGCCGTCGCTGTTCATCCCGGTGGTCCAGCAGCTGGCGGCGGCCCGGTTCGTCGCCCCCTCCCCGGGTGCGGGTGCGCCGTACGCGCGCCTGGTGGTCGAGAAGCCGATCGGCCACGACCTGCACAGCGCGCTCGCGATCACCGATGCGGTCGCCGCCGTCTTCGACGAACGGCAGGTCTTCCGCATCGACCACTATCTCGGCAAGGAAACCGTCCAGAACATCCTGGTGCTGCGGTTTGCGAACAGCATCTTCGAGCCGCTGTTCAATCAGAAGTACGTCGATCACGTACAGATCACCGTCGCCGAGCAGGACGGCGTCGGCACGCGCGCCGGCTACTACGACGGCGCCGGCGCCCTGCGCGACATGGTGCAGAACCATCTGCTGCAGCTGTTGACGCTGGTCGCGATGGAACCGCCGCACGCCCTGACCGCCGACGTCGTCCGCGACGAGAAGCTGCAGGTGCTGCAGGCCCTGCGGCCGATCGCCGGATCGACCGTCGACGGCTGCACGGTGCGCGGCCGGTATGCCGGCGGGCGCGTCGGCGATCGGGCGGTCGCCGGCTACCTCGCCGAACCCGGCGTGGCGCCCGATTCGCGGACCGAGACGTTCGTCGCGCTCAACGTCCGCGTCGACAACTGGCGGTGGGCAGGGGTGCCGTTCTATCTGCGCACCGGCAAGCGGCTGCCTCGCCGCTCCAGCGAGATCTCGGTGCACCTGAAGGCGGTGCCGCCGATCCTGTTCAACGCGCCGCCCGACGCGCCGCTCGGCCGCTGCGTCCACGAGAGTTCGCCGGCGCTCGCTGCCAACGTGCTCGCCATCCGCCTGCAGCCGGACGACGGCTTCTCGTTCTTCATCTCGTCGAAGATCCCCGGTCCGCAGGTGCGGGTCACCACGGTCGAGATGGACTTCGACTACAGCACGGCGTTCGGCGCCGCGTCTCCCGAAGCGTACGAGCGCCTGCTGCTCGACGTGATGGCCGGTGATGCCACACTCTTCATGCGGCGTGACAGCGTCGAGGCGTCGTGGCGTTTCGTCACGCCGATCCTCGATCGCTGGGCCGAGCAGTCGGCGCCGCTGCCGGAGTACGCGGCAGGCACGTGGGGACCGGCGGCCAGTGACGATCTGCTCCAGCGAAGCGGTCGGAGCTGGCGCAACCCCTGATCTATACTCCCGTCGTGGCGTCGTCCTCCCTCCAGCCGCTGCTGGCCCGCGCGCATACCGCGCTCGAGCGTGGCCATGGCACCGACGCCGTACAGCTGCTGGCGCCGGCGCTGCGCTCGGCGGCACTCACCCGCGAGGACGAACTCGCGTTGCGCTCGCTGCTCGCCGAGGCGTGGCTGCAGCAGGACGATCTCGAACAGGCCGCGATCGTCCTCGGCCGCACCCCGGACACACTGCGCGAAACCGTCTCGGCGGGCCGCATCTCGACGCTCTGGCGTCTGCACGGACGGCTGGCGTCGGCGCGCGGCGACCAGTCGCGCGCCATCGCGATGCACGGGCGCGCCTTGAAGCAGGCGGAGGTGTCGCACGACACCCGCCTGATCGGTCTGGCACACTACGAGCTGGCGCAGTGCTATCGCCAGGTCGGTGATGTCGCGATCGTCCGCGAGCACATCACGAAGGCGGCGTCGGCCCTGAACGCCGCCGGCGATCGACGGCATCTTGCGCTGGTGCACTCGGTGTCCGGGGTGTCGCTCGCGCAGGCCGGTCGATTCGACGAGGCGATGAACGCCCTGCGCCACGCCGAGCGGCTCGCCGGCCTGGTGCACGCGAACGATGTCGTGGCAACCGTCTGCGGCAATCAGGCGATCGTCACGATGTTCGAGCACCGGCACGAGCAGGCGCTGGCGCTCGCCGAGCGCAGCGTCCTGCTGCACGAAGCCCAGGGCTCGGGACACGGCCTCGCCGTCGTCCTCGCCACCCTCGGCCAGATCTGTGTCCGGCTCGGCGATCTGACGCGGGCGGAGGCGTCGCTGCACCGGGCGCTCGCGGTCCGCAGTCCGATTCAGTTCCACGAGACCACTGGCGCGGTCTTCGACACGCTGGCCCAGATCCATCTGATCCGCGGGCACTACGACGTCGCGTCGGATTTCCTCGCCCGCGCCAGCGATGCCTACGGCGCCTACGGCCGCCAGACGAGCCGCTGGTACGAATGGTCGGTGCGCGCCCTGTCGGCGCGACTGGCGCTGCGCCGCGGCGACTTCGCTGGCGCGCTGGCGCAGGCGGACGACATGGTCGCCGCCGGGGCACCCGCCTTCGATGCGCTGCAGGCGGCGCTGATTGCCGCCGACGCGTTGATGGCCGACGGCGCGCTGGCCGAGGCCGGGCGCCGGCTCGCCACCGCCGCGGAGGGACTGGACGCCGAAACCGCGCCCGCCACCTGGGGGGAATTCCTGCGGCTGCGCGGCGCGCTGCACGCCCTGCAGGGCGCCTCGGCGGACGCCTACCACGACTTCGCGCAGAGCGCGACGCTGCTGGAGCTGATCGGCGAACGTTATCAGGCGGCGCTCAGTCAGCTGGCGATTGGCCGGCTGGTCGCTGGCGTCGGCGCGCGGTCGCTCGCCGAACGGCACCTGAACCGGGCGGCCGCCGTGTTCGCGCAGCTCGGCGCCGAGCGCGACCTGCGCGACACCGAGGACGCGCGGACGCTGCTGGGGCATACGGGTACCGGCGAGAACGTCATCTCGCCCGCCGACGCCGACGATGCGGTGGTCCGCCGCATCGTCGACGCGGCGGCGCTGCCGGATCTGCTCGGCCGCGAAACCGCGCAGGCGATGATGGAGGCCGCCGCCGCCGACGCCGCCGTGCTGTTCATGCAACAGGGGCACGAACTCGCGCTGCTGGCGTCGGCCGGATGCGACGAAGACGCCGCTCTGGCCCTGGTGCGGACCCATCTCGCCGGTCAACCCAGCCGCTACCAGTTCGCCACCGAGCCGCTCGGCCGCCAGGGCGAGCGGCCACTGACGGCGCTCATCGCATCGCCACGGCCGATCGGCCACCCGGTCGCCCGCCGGCTTCGCATGATCGGCAGCGTCGCTCGCCAGGGGTTTGCGCTGTGTGCGGCACGCGACCGCTCGGGACGCCCGCCAGATATCGTCGCCGAGCCGTCGCTCGAGCCGCTGCTACCAGGGTTCCTGGCCGTCAGCGCCGCCATGGGACGGCTGGTCGAGCAGATCCGCCGGCTGCACGCCAACGACCTGACGGTACTCATCACCGGTGAAAGCGGCACCGGCAAGGAGCTGGTCGCGCGTGCGATCCACGTCGGGTCGCATCGCAGCGCCGCCGATTTCCTGCCCTACAACTGCACGACCACCGGCCGTGAACTGGCCGACAGCCAGCTGTTCGGCCATCGCCGTGGTGCCTTCACCGGCGCGGTCTCGGATCAGGTCGGCCTGGTCCGCGCGGCATCCGGCGGCACGCTGTTCCTCGACGAGATCGGCGATCTGCCGATCGACGTGCAGCCGAAGCTGCTGCGCTTCCTGGAACAGTCCGAGATCATGCCGATTGGCGAGACCCGGCCGCAGCGCGTGGACGTCCGGGTGTTGGCTGCCACCAACGCCGACCTCGAACAGCGGGTCGCCGAGGGCAAGTTCCGCGAGGACCTGTACTACCGGCTGAGTGTCATTCGCGTGCACGTGCCGCCGCTGCGCGAGCGGAAGGAAGAAATCCCGCACCTGACCCAGTTCTTCCTGCGCGAGGTCTCGGAGCGGCTGGGCAAGCCGGACATCCGCATCAGCTCGGAGGCACTCGATGTCTTCACGCTGTACTGGTGGCCGGGTAACGTCCGCCAGCTGCGCAACGAGGTGCAGCGGGCAGTCGCCCTGGCGCGCCCCGGCGACACCATCGAGCCGGGGCACCTGTCGCAGGAAATCATGGCGACCCGCCTGCCATCGGGAGCCGGGATTCCGACGACGCCCGGCCGCCGTTCGGTGCCATCGGGGACGACACTGGCGTCGGCCGTGGAACAGGTCGAGCGCGAGATGATCCAGAATGCCATCGACCGCAGCGGCGGCAACATGTCGGAGGCGGCGCGCGTCCTCGGACTGACACGCCGCGGCCTCTATCTGAAGCTCCGCCGCCTGGGGCTCGGCGCCCTCGATCCCGTGTAACAGCGCCGAAAAAAGTCTGCCTCGGTCAGCTTCTTGACTGGATACCGAGTATCCAGTTCCGGCGAGCTTTGGATACCAAGTATCCAGCCTTCACAGACCGGTCGATTTGGACGAGAACACACTAATCGTCATGTAGGCAACGACTTGTGACGATTCAGGCGACCGCGCCGGTGTGCAAATCCGGGCGGACCCGAACTTGGATACTAAAGGGCAGCACGTTTCCCCTTCAGGAGTCTTTTCGTGATGCAGAGCCGAGTCGCCGAGCCGCCGTATCGTCCTGCCGACAGCAACCGTGCCGCCGCGCGGATTGACGTAGCCCTGCCCGCTCGCCTGATGTGGAAAGACCAGCGTGGCGCCACGCGCTTCGCCACCGTCATGACCCGTAACGTCAGCGAGTTCGGCGCCTATGTCGAGTGTCAGACGCCGGTCTCGCTGCCACTCTACCGCCTGGTGCAGTTCCAGCTCGAGAAGGACATCAACGACGGTCAGGACCTGCCGGCGTCGTTGAAGCAGGGGCGCCTCACCGCCGCCATCTATCGCGTGCAGCCGCCAGACGCCCGCGGTCGCGGCCAGGGTCTGGCGCTCCGCCTGATGATCGAGCCGAAGCGCCACGCCGCCGCCCCCGAGCATGTCGCCCCGGAGCGGATTCGCGCGAGCGCCTAGTTCTTCATCCGTGGCACCGGTCGCCGGAGCCACGGGCCCAGAGCCGTCCAACCGATCTACGCCCGCTTCTTCCAATACCTGGCCAGACCCCGATAGCTCAGGTCCAGCCGGCCTGCCGTCTCGTAGGCGTTCGCGTCACGTTCGCCGAGCTGCCGGGTCAATTCGAGCCTGGTCTGGTCCACTGCCCACCGTTCGCGTGCCTCGTCGTCGCCGTCTTGCGTGAGCGAGCGGTGGACCAGGTTTGCCATGCCTGACAGATGATCGCGCAGTGCCGCGAGGTGTGCGCCCACCGGACCGGAGGGTCCGAAGTGGGTGAGGAACAATGTGTCCGGCCGCCACGCCTCGTAGATGGCCAGGCTCCGTTCCCAGGCCTCGAGGTCGATGTCGGGCGGCGGCGTCGCCGGCAGGACGTAGTCGCACGGCGACAGTCGAATCCCCACCGTATCGCCGACGAAGGCCAGACCGGCCTCCGCACTGAAGTAGCTGACGTGGTGCGACGCGTGGCCCGGCGTGTAGGCGACCTCCAGCGACCGGCCGGCGACGTCGAGGCGCTCGCCGCCCCGGAGAACGGACAGCGCCGCGGCGGCCACCGGAAGGACCTCGCCCCACAAGCGATCCATGTCCGCCCCGTACAGACGCGTCGCGCTGGAGAGCAGCTTCGACGGGTCCACCATGTGGGGGGCGCCGGCCTGGTGCACGTAGACGCGGATGTGGGGATGCTGCCGCAGGATCGTGCCGGTCGCACCGGCATGATCGAGGTGGATGTGCGTGATGAGAATCGCCGTGACGTCGGCGAATCCGATCCCGGCATCGGCCAGCCGCGAGGTCAGCGTCGGCAGCGAGCTGGTCGGTCCGGGGTCGACGAGCGCCACGCCGGCGGCAGCATGCAGGACGCCGGTGGCGATGACCCGGGGGACGCCGAGAAAATCGAGATCGATGAAGGACATGCCGGACGCAAGGCTCTGCATCCGGCCATTATCGCCGCTCTCCCGGCGGCTTCAACTACCGGAACGGGGTGGCACCCTCCGGAATCGGGTTCGCCAGCGGACCGTTCATGTCCTCGTACAGCGAACCGCGCTTGTCGGTCGCGAAGTAGCGGGCGCCGGCAGAACTGATTGGATTGGCGCTCACATGATACGCGGACGCCGGAATGACCGAGGCGGCGTTGCACGGCGGCGTCGGACTGTCGGCGGTGCCGGCTTCCCCGCTGCGGGTCACGGTGAACAGGAAGCCGCTCTTCCGGATGCCGTTGGTCGACAAATCGGGGCTGATGAACGCACTCGTCGAGCCGGGCGGTGCCAGCGCGAGGTCGGCGAGGTCGAGTGCGTAGTAGCCGGCCCCGCAACTCGACGAATAGCTGGCCTCGGCGGAGTTGATGTTGCGGAGCGACGCAGCCGCCGAGGTTTCCTCGGCAGACATTCTCGCCCGCATCATGCGGTTGCCGGCAATGACCGCGAGCACCCCGATGATGGCCACGACCATCAGCATCTCGATGAGGGTGAAACCTTCTTCACGCCGCAGGTGGGTCGACACGTCCGAACTCGGGGCGCAAGAGCGGTGCCGATTGCCGCACGGTGCCGGGCTATGCCGCGCCGCGCAGCGACGCCCGTCCGATGACACATTTGGTCGCCGCGCGACTGACGTTGAGTGTCAGCCGAGCCGCCTGGCTGGCCGAGCGGCGCTCATCCGACGCTACGGCGCCGGCGGCGCGCCGTGCGCCGCCGCGACTGCCGGCACGATCAGACGGTCGACGATGTCGTCCACCGTCCGCCGGTGCGTCCGGCGATCGTCGCTCACGGTGGGCGACGATGTGGTGACCACCACGAGGTCGAGGGCCGGAACCACGAAGATGAACTGCCCGCCGAATCCCCAGGCGTGGTACGACTCGTAGCCGCCGACCGGACGAATCCACCAGCCATATCCGTACGACTGGCCGCTCCAGTACGACGTCGACCGCGGGACGATCGACGTGCGCACCCAGTCGTCCGACAGCACGCGTTGTGTGCCGGCCATGCCGCGGCGGAGATACAGCTCGCCGAAGGCGACCATCTGGCGCGGCGTCATCAGCATGTCGTTGCCGCCGAAGTAGATGCCCTGCGGATCCTGCGGCCAGCGCGCCAGCGAGAACCCCAGCGGCCGGGCCAGCTGGCGATCGGCGAACTGCCAGGTGCTCGTCTGCGCGACGCGCGTCACGATGGCCGACAACAGATGCGTGTTGCCGGTGCTGTAGTCCATCTCGGTGCCAGGCGGCGCCAGCAGTTTTCGGGTCAGCACGTAGCGCACCCAGTTGCCGCTCTGCACCCAGGCGCCGTAGTTGCGGTTGCTCGTCGGTTCCAGCCCCGACCGCATCGTCAGCAGGTCTTCGATGGTGATGGCGCGCTTCGCGCGGTCGGCATCGCGAGCCAGCAGGTCGGGGAAGTAACCGCCGATCGGCTGGCGAACGCCGGGCAGCAGGCCGCGGTCGATGGCGATGCCGACGAGGGCCGACATCACGCTCTTCGCCGCCGACTTGACGTTGGCCGGACGGGCGGCGGTGGCACCGCCGTAATAGCGCTCCAGCACCAACGACCCACGCCAGCTGACCAGCAGGCTGCGCAACCGCGGCAGTTCCTTCAGGGCGGCCAGGGCCTCGGTGAAGGCCGGCTCGGGGGAGCGGATCGCCGCAATCAACGGGTCGGGCGGCGCGGCCGGCCCGCGGCTCGGCTGGGCGGCAGCCGAGGCGGCCAGAACGGCGACCAGGCCGGTCACCACTGCGAGCAGGCGCCAGGCTACGGACAGGCCCACCGCACCACGATACGGCACCCGGAGGCCCGATACAAACCCCCGGCCGCGACTGTCCTATACTGCGACCTGCCGGCGATGGGGGTGACTCAGATGAGACAGACAGGCACGTGGCAATGGAGAGCGTTGGGGACGATCTGGAGCCTCGGTCTGCTGGCGGCCTGCACGGGCAGCGGACTCGGAGACGGCCAGGCGCTCGTCGATGAGGCGGCCACCGCCCTCGGCGGACGTGACCGTCTGCGCCAGGTGAAGTCGATCGTCATGGAGGGCGGCGGCACCAACGCCAACCTCGGCCAGGATTTGACCCCCGAGGCGACCGGTCAGTCGTTCACCGTCACCGACTATCGGCGCGTCCTCAGCTTCACGGCGAACGCGTTGCGCAGCGAGCAGACCCGCACGCCGGCCTTCCCCTACTTCCAGGGTACGGCGCCCCAGAAGCAGATCATGGGGATCGACGGCGACATCGGCTACAACGTCTCGCCGCTCGGCGTGTCGGTTCGCGTCTCGGAAACTGCCACCCGGCAACGCCGGATCGACATGTTCCACCACCCGGTGGCCGCGGTCCGGGCCGCCCTCGAGCCGGGGGCGGAGCTGACGAACATCCGCCGTGACGGGCAGGAGCGGCTGGTCGACGTCGCCGCCTCGACCGGCGTGACGTTCACGCTCGCGATCGACGGCACGTCTCACCTGCCGACCCGCGTCCTGTCATCGTGGTACGACACCAATCTCGGCGATGTCGTGCTCGCGACCGCATTCTCGGAGTACCGCGACGTGGACGGCGTGAAGATGCCGGCGCGCGTCGTCACGACGACCGATCGCTGGACGACGGCCGACCTGAGGTTCACGCACATCGAACTGGACGGCATCACCGGCGACATGGCGGCTCCCGAGGACGCCGTCCGCTCGCGCCCCGCCGCGTCGGTGCCCGAGCCGGTGGTCGACGACGAGGAACTGGCGCCCGGCGTCTGGCTGCTCGCCGGTCAGTCGCACCACAGCGTCCTCATCGAACTGGCCGACCAGTTGCTGCTGGTCGAAGCGCCGCAGCACGAAGCCCGCACCCTGGCGGTCATCCGCCGCGGCCGGGAGTTGCGCCCGAACAAGCCGCTGACGCGCGTCGTGAATACCCATCACCACTTCGACCACTCGGGCGGCATCCGGGCGGCGGTCGCCGAAGGGCTCGCCGTCGTCACGCACCGTGGCAACGCCGCCTTCTTCGAGGAGATCGTCCGGCGGCCGCACACGGCCAACCCCGACTCGCTGTCGCGCCGCGGGCGGGCGCTGACCCTCGAACCGGTGGACGACGCGCACGAGATCGCCGACCCGACGCGGGCCGTACAGATCTTCCACGTCGCCGGCAGTCCGCACACGTCGACGATGCTGATGGTGTATCTGCCACGGGAGAAGCTGCTCATCGAGGCGGACGCCTTCACGCCGTCGGCGCCGGCGCCCTACGCCGCCAACCTGCTCGAGAACATCCAGCGCCGCGGCCTCGCCGTCGACCGCATCGTCCCGCTGCATGGCATCGTTGTGCCGTTCGATGCACTCCAGAAGGCGGTGGCTCCGGCGGCGGCGACCGACTGACGGCCGCCGGCGCGCGTCTGCCTCGCCGCCGAGCCGCGGCCGCCACGGCGCCTGCGCCAGACCGGCGTTCGACGTGCAACGCCGGGCCGCGACGTGGGGCTCCTGAACCGTCGGCGGTCTGCCGATGAGTACGGTGCATGCTCTCGGCTCCTCCTGCGTCGCCGTTCCGGATGAACAAACGCCGGGTCGACGCGACACTCACACTGACCACCGGCCGCACGGTTCGCGGATCGTTCTTCGTCGGGGAGACCACCGTCCTCGGCGATGGCCCCGAACGCGTCGACGACTTGCTGAACACCACGCCGCGCTTCTTCCCATTCGAGCGCCTCGACAACGGACACCAGCAGGTGGTGCTCTACAGCATCGACCATGTCGCGCTGGTGACACTGTTCGGGCACGAGGCACGCGAGGTCCCCGGGTACGAGGTCGCCAAGGTCCGGCACATCTCGCTGATTCTCACCGGTGGTGAGCGCATCGCCGGGCAGATTCGCGTCTACCAACCGGACGGCCGGAACCGCGTCAGCGACTGGTCGCACGAATCATCTCCGTTCCGATTCCTCGAGACGGAACACGGCACGTTGCTCGTCAACATCAATCACGTCGTCGAGATCATCGAACTGGAGCACCCGTGAGCCAGCCGGCCCCGATCGATCAGCTGTTTCACCAGATGTGCGCCGTCGGCGCGTCCGACCTGCACCTGTGCGTCGGCGCCCCGCCGACCGTCCGCAAGGACGGCCGCATGCAGCCGCTGGCAGCGCATTTTCCGGTGCTCGATACGGCCAGCGTCCAGGCGCTGCTGCTGCCGATCATGCCGGAGCACAACCGCCAGGAGTATCAGGTCCGCCACGACACCGACTTCGGCTACGAGATCTCCGGGCTGGCCCGGTTCCGCGCCAACGCCTTCTGGGACCGCCAGGGCCCCGGTGCGGTGTTCCGCGTCATTCCGGCCAAGATCCTCACCGCCGAGCAGCTCGGTCTGTCCCAGCACATCCTGCAGCTGTGTCAGCTGAACAAGGGCCTCGTCCTCGTGACCGGGCCGACCGGCTCGGGCAAATCGACGACGCTGTGCGCGATGGTCGACTACATCAACCGGACGCGGCAGGATCACGTCATCACGATCGAGGATCCGATCGAATTCGTGCACCAGAACCAGCAGTGCCTCATCAACCAGCGCGAGGTGCGCACCCACACCGACTCGTTCAAGGACGCGCTGCGGGCCGCCCTGCGTGAAGACCCGGACATCGTCCTGGTCGGCGAGCTGCGCGACCTCGAGACCGTTGCCATCGCGATCGAAACGGCCGAAACCGGCCACCTCGTGCTCGGCACCCTGCACACGACGACTGCCGCATCGACCGTCGACCGGCTGATCGACCAGTTCCCGCCGGACCGGCAGTCGCAGATCCGGGTGATGCTGTCGGAATCGCTGAAGGGCGTCATCGCGCAGAACCTGTGCCGGAAGATCGGCGGCGGCCGCGCCGCGGCCCTGGAGGTGCTGATCGTCAACGGTGCCATCAGCAACCTGATTCGCGACGGCAAGACGTTCCAGATCCCGTCGATGATGCAGGTCGGCAAGGCGAACGGGATGACGACGCTGAACGACGCGCTGATGGAGCTCGTCACGAAGAAGCTGGTGGCGCCCGACGAGGCGTGGGCCAAGGCCGCCGACAAGGCGGGCATGGAGTCGCTGCTGAAACGCGTCGGCTTCGATCCGAAGGCCGCGAAACCGGCCGCTCCCGCGGCCTGACGGCGGCTGGGCGGTTCGCGCCGGGCAAGGAACGACCTGTCGGGCCGGCCCGCGGCCCGATCCGGCTAGCCGACGGGCTCCGCCGGAATCCCCAGCAGTCTGGCGAGGTTTCCGCCGAGAATCGCGGTCTTCTCCGGATCGGTCAGCTGCGGCACGTCGAGGACGTGATCCACGGCGGTCGTCGTCCACGGAAACGGGTAGTCGGTGCCCATCACGACATGATCGGCGCCGTACTCCGCCACCAGGTGGCGCAGCCCCTCGGCCGAGAAGACCATCGAGTCGAAGTAGCACCGCTTCAGATACTCGCTTGGCTTCTGCTTGAGCGTGTTGGTGCAATTCGCCGGGAACGCCACGCACCCGGCGTCGAAGCGGCCGTTGTAGGACGGCAGGAAGCCGCCGGCATGGGCGCCGCAGACACGCAACCCCGGAAAGCGGTCGAACGTCCCTTCGAAGATGAGATGCGACAGGGCGATCGTGGTCTCGAGCGGATTGCCGATGACGTTGGTGAGGAAGCCGTTGCCCTGGAGCCGGCGCCGTAATTCGGGTACCCCCTGCGGATGGATGAAGACCAGCGCCTGCAGGTCTTCGGCGGCCTTCCAGAACGGGTCGAAGCGGCGGTTCGCGAGCTCGTCCTGATCGACCGTGGCGCCGAGCGACACCCCGCGCATGCCATGCCGCCTGAAGGCATCGCGCAGCTGCTCGGCCGCCAGCTCCGGATGCTGCACGGCAACGGTTGCCAGGGCGACGAAACGATCGGATCGGGCGGCGCAGAGCTCGGCCAGCCCGCGATTCTGCACCTCGATGAGACGCGCCGCCACGGTCGGGTCGGCGCCGTACCACCACGGATTGATCGAGAGGACCTCCACGTCGATGCCCTGCTCGTCCATGCGCAGCAGGCGCTCGCGACCCATCACGAGGCTGCCGGCGGCCGACGCCGCCGCGCTCTTCTCGAGCGCCGTGCCGCGCACCGCGTCGACGACCGCAGGAATGAACGTATGCGCGTGCGCGTCGATCGTCCGGATGCGACGCCCGCCGATCCGGACCTCGCGGCGCTGCGGCTGCGCGGCGAGCCTGGCGCGGACGCCAAACGACGCGCCGGCGCACGCCAGCCCGGCGCAGGTCAGCTGACGCATGAATCGTCGGCGGGTCGGCACGCCAGCTCCTTTGCGACCGTACCGGCCGCCGGCGGAATCGCCGGGCCGCGCGCCGGGCCGCGCGCGCGATTATACGGCGGCACCGGTACAATCGAGGCCGGATGCACTTCGACCGGATCGCCCCCTACGACGACTGGATGGAGACGGCCGCCGCCGGCCGGCTCATGCAGCAGGCTCGCACCCAGTGGTGGCTGGCCGTCGACTTCGCCGTGCCGAGCGGTCGCCGGCCCGGCCTGCGGGCCGGTGCCATCCACGCGGCGCCGTACGCCGTCTTCCGCCGGATCGCGGCACTGCCGGCACACCGGTCGACGCCCCCCGACGGCCTGCTGCGGACGGCTGGTTTCTCGCTCGTCAGGCGGCGTGAGTCCTCGCGGCGACTCCTGCAGGCCGACCTCCGGCAGCGGACGGCATGAAGCCGTGGCAGCTGATCGGCGAAACGCAGACGCCAGCCGGTGAGACCATCACGCTCACGCGCCATGGGGCGGAGTACGTGATCATGGCGAATGGCCAGAGCCTGATGTCGAGCCGGATGTCCGGGTCGGAAGAGGCACTCGCCCGCTTCGGCTGCGCGCGCGCGCGGACGATCGAACAACCGCGGGTGCTGGTCGGCGGGCTCGGCATGGGGTTCACGCTCCGCGCCACGCTCGACGTGGTGCCGCCCGGATCGACGGTCGTCGTCGCTGAACTGGTGGCGACGGTGGTCGACTGGAACCGCGGGCCGCTCGGTCCTCTGGCGCGTCATCCGTTGAAGGATCCGCGCGTCGTGGTGGAGGTCAGCGATGTCGCCGCGGTTCTGCACGCCTCGCCGGGCCGCTTCGATGCCGTGCTGCTCGACGTCGACAACGGCCCATCGGCGTTCACCACCTCACAGAACGACGGCCTGTACGGCAACCGCGGGCTGGCGCTGGCGCGCGCGGCCTTGACGTCGTCGGGTGTGCTGGCCGTCTGGTCGGCGCGGGACGATCGACGATTCGAGCAGCGCCTTCGTTACGCCGGCTTCGACGTGCGGGTGGAGCGTGTGCGCGCCCGGCTGCACAAGGGCGGTCCCCGGCACACCATCTTCGTCGGCGCCCTGTAAGTCTTCGGCCGCCCCGGACGGCATGACCACGCCGATGCGCATGCCAGGTCTGCCGCGCGGCGCGGCGCGCCATGCGGTGATCGGGCGCAGCGCCGACGTGACGCGCTATTTGGCGTTCGGCAGGTACATCGACATCAGGACGATCTGCGCCGTGAGGTCGACGAACTGATGTGCGACGCCGGACGGCACGATCAGGAAGTCGCCTTTCGCGAAGGTCTGTCGCGTCCCGCCTTCGATAGCCTTGCCGGACAGGTTGGTCCCGTTGCGCGTCTCCCCGACCAGCCGGCCGCCCGTCACGAGCGTGCCGGTGCCGTCGATGACGTAGAAGAGTTCGGCCTGCGCCTCGTGCAGCGACGCCCCCTGCGCCTGCGGCAGGCGGCGCTCGACGTTGACGTTGTACGGCGCCAGTGTGAAGACACGGACGCTGGAGGACGGCCGATCGGTCGGCAGCTTGGCGATGGCGGCGGCGAGCTCGGCCGCGCTCAACTGCGTCGCCTTCGTCCGATCGGTGGGTGCCGGTTGAGATGGCTGCGCCTGCAGCGTCGCTGCCAGCAGGGATACGCCACAGACCGTCATGAGCGTGCGCATGGATGCCTCCGGAAACAGGGTTGTCGGACTCGTCGAGGGGCGGCGATGTCCGCAGTAATGCGAGGTGCCTGGTGCCGGGGGCGGGGATCGAACCCGCACGCTCCTTGCGGAACCCGGGATTTTAAGTCCCGTGCGTCTGCCAGTTTCGCCACCCCGGCTCGGGCCTGCCGCCAGGCGATTGTACGCCGGCTGCAGCTGCCGCGAACCGGAGTGGTCTGGGATGCGCGGCGCCGAGCGATGTCGCGCCGGACCACGAGCAGGAACGCGGCCGTTCGTCCCGGCGCCGCCGGCCCGGAGGCGCCCGGTCAGCTTCGGGCGCGCACGCCCATGATGTCGTAGGAGATGAAGAGGCCGACGACGAGCACGGCGAACAACAGCGGCGTCGTGATTAGCGGTGTCGTCGCGATGTCGACCAGGACCGTGGCGAGGCGGTGCGGTGCGACATCGGCGAACGGCACCGTGACGACCGCACGCTCGGCATCGAGCAGCAGGCAGGTCGCGGGCCGGCGACCGGGGACCCCGATCGGCGCCGACGGATACTGCATGCCAGCGTAGGTCAGCTGCCGTGCGGTGGCGTACGCCGCGCAGTGCGGGCGTCCGAAGTTGCCTTCGGCAAAGATTGCCAGCGTCAGACTGAAGCCGAGCGCCAGCAGGCCCACGAGGCCGAGATTGCGGGCGCGCTCGAAGCGCGACAGGGTGGTCGGTTGCGGCGCCATCCCCTACAGGCTATCCCACCCGGCCCGCCGCCCGGGCGGCCGCTAGCGCAGGCCGTCGCCGTGGGTCGCACTCAGGACCCGGTCGATGGTCCGCTGCTCGATCTTCGTGAAGGTCAGGCCGGCGCGGTATTGCAGTTCGCCACCGCCCTGCGATGGGGGTTCGAGGCGCGACCAGGCGATCTTCGCCTTCCCGGTCGCCAGCGGTCCGGCGGCCGGGAACGTGACCCGCACCTGGCGCCCCGGCTTCAGCATCGCCGAGGTCACCACCTGGGCGCCGCCGGTCGAGAGATCGACGAGCGTCCCGGGCTCGCTGTCGATGGTGACTGCGATGCGCAGTGACGCCAGGTCGTAGCGCACCGACTGACGGACCAGATCCCACTCCGAACTCGCCGGGCGCGGGCGCGAGCCCGCCGGCGGGCTGCTTGCCTCGTCCGCCTGCGGGCTGCCGCTGGCGATCGTCGCGCCGCCGGTGTCGGGCTTCGAGGGCGGTGCAGCGTGCGGTCCGTCCGTCTCGGTGGCCCAGGCGCGTAGCGCATCCGCCACCGTCGAGAACACACCGGCGCCGTCCGGTTCGCCCTCGACTGGCTCGTCGTCGCCAAACAGGGAGTCTCCGGGGTCGTGTGAGTCCGCGAGGGTCGACTCGGCCTCGGTCGCCACCGTGTCCGTCTGTTGCGCCTGCATCCACTCGAGGGCTGCCGGCAGCGGCGGTGACGGAAGCGGCGCCGGCGGCGCCGGCGAAGTCGGCGAAGTCGGCGCCGCCAGCGGCCAGGCCGGTGGCGCCGGCTCGACCGACGCGGCTACGGGCGGCGGGGGCTGCACGGCTGGCGTCGGCGGGGCGGCGGGCATGCTCGCGGCGGGCGCCGTCACGAGCGCCGCCAGCGGCGGCGCTGTCGCGTCCGCGTCGCGCGCCGGCGCGGCCGGCGCGGCCGACGGTGGCGGCGCCGGCGACGCGGGCGGCGTGACCGGCCGTTCGGCACGACGCGCTTTCACCTGCTCCTGCAGCTCCGTGATGATGCGACCGCGGGTCTGGAGCTCCAGATCGAGACCGGTGATGCGTTCGTGCGCCGCTTCGATCTGCGGCCGCATCATGTCGGCCTCGCGTGACACCACCGCCAGCCGCTGGTTGGCGCGCGCGAGTTCGGCGGCCGCGGCCGCGGCGCGCGCCACGGCCTCGTTCGCCACCCGCTCGAACCGCGCCCGTTCGTCCTTGACCGTCTGGTCGAAGCGCATGCGTTCGTCCTGCAGCGCCTGCGCCTGCGCTCGCGACCGCTCCTCGGCTTCCCGCACCGCCTGTTCGAGACGGCGGCGGAACGTCAGGAGTTCGCGCGCCTGTCCGTCGGCGCCGGCTCTGGCCTCGGTCAACTGCTCCCGCAGTGCGGCCACCTGCGCGCGTGCCTCGTCGGCATCGTCGCGCGCCTGCGCGAGCTGGCTGGTCAGCTGCGCCTGCACACCCATCAGCTCGCGTCGTTCCTCCTCGCCGTGCCTCGCCTGGGTCTGCGCCTCGACGGCGGCGCGGCGGGCCGCATCGATCGTCTCGTGCACGCCCTGGTTGGCCTGGCGTGCGTCCTCGAGGGCCTGCCGCGCCTCCTCGAGCGCCCGCCGGGTCTCCTCGTGGGCGCGACGGGTGCCTTCGAGCGCCTGCCGCATTTCGTCCTGCGTCCGTTCGACCCGCGTCAGTTCGTCTCGCAGGGCGCGCAGTTCCTCCTCCTGGACCTCACGGTCGGCGGCCGCACTCTCGCGCCCGCCGACGTGCGCCTCCAGGCTGGCGTGACGGGCGGTGGCCTCCGCTTCGTCCCCGGCGACGCGAGCGAATTCGATCATCACCGTCGCGAGATCCGGCCCCGGGTGCTGCAGCGCGTTCTCGAGGGCCTCGAGCCGCGTGTCGAACGCCGCGCGCCACTCGACGAGCGCCTTCTGCGCCGCCGCCGTGAGCGGATCGTCAACGGCACGGGAGGATTCGAACGAGGACACAGGATTGTGCGCGGGATGCATGGCTTCGATGGTCACAGCAATGCCGGCGCCAGTTCTGCCCGCATGCTTTGGCGTGATCGCTGCACGATGCGGCACTGACGCCTCGGACACGGCTGACGGAAACGTGATCCTGGTTGCAGGATTGGCGCACGCCCGGCCCCGCCGGGCGCCGGGCCGTCACGGTCTCGTCGTGTCGGACGCCCGAATTCGTACGGCCATGGTCCGCCGTTGTGCGCGGGCGCACGAAACGCGTCGGTGCCGGTATGCGCAGGAGTCACAGCCTCCGCGTCAGGCGCACGGTTTGCAACCGTAGCCCTGACGCGTGCACCCGCAGACCCCATGACCGAATCGCCTTCCGCACTCGTGGCCGCGGCACGCCACCTCGCCCAGTGGGGTCGCTCCCGTCAGACGGCCTGGCACGACCCGTCCAGCGATCTGCTGGCGGCGCTCGGCGACCGCTACGCGAGCTTCGATGCGCTGCAGTCGGACGCGCCGCCGCCGCCGTTGCCCCCACCGCCGCGGCCGCAGCCGGTGATGCCGCCAGCGATCGCCGCCCCGGTGCCACGGATCGTGCCGGTGGCGCCGGTGGCGCCGCCGCCGGTGCTCCCGGTTGCGCCGATTGCCGCTCCGGTCCGGGCCGCACGCGTCGCCACCGGCACACCGCCGGCCACTCGACGCCGTCGTCTGCCGGTCGCGCGGGTGCTCACGGCCGCCGCCGTCGTTCTCGCCGCCGTCGCCAGCCCGTCGCTGTGGCGTACCTACGAAGCATCGCGCGTCGTCGTCCCGACGACGAATTCGCTGACCGTCGAATCGACACCACCCGGTGCCCTCGTGTCGATCGACGGCGTGGAGGCCGGCACCACGCCTCTGACGACGGCGCTGATCGTCGGTGTCCACCAGGTCGAACTGCGCTACAGGAAGAACGTGCGCACGATCGATGTCGACGTCGTCGCGGGCGATCCGATGGTCACCCGCGTCGACTGGACCAGGCGACCGGCAGCGCCGAAGAAGCGACCGGCGGCCAGGGGTGCCGCGACGGAGCGCGAGCCACGGGCTGACGCACCAGCGTCAGCGCCGGCCGCCGCCGCGGCGCCGGCACCGGCTGTTGTCGAAACGCCGCCGAGTTCACCGCCGGCGTCCGGTGCACCCGCGGACGATCGTCCTGACACCACCGAGCCTCCGGTCGAGCCGGGTGCCGCCGTCGAACCGGTGACGCCGCCCGCCCCCCCGCTTCCCTGACACATCGATTCGGGTTTCCGAATCGAGCCTTCGCACCTGACATTTTTCCCTGCCGCGACGGATCCGTAGCTGACCGTCGGGCGTCCCGCTCGTGGTGCGCAGCGGCGCCATGGCGCGGCGACGCATGGGAACCGTGTTGCCGGGCGCTGCGTCATACGCATCGGTTGTGACGCGTCCGGTTGTGAGGCGTCACGACCTTCATATCGTTGACTCATCCAGGAGCACACATCCATGTTCATCACACGTCAGGCGCGGTCGACCTCGCTCGCCGCGCTCACTCTGTCCGCACTCGTGTGGGCCAGCCCGGCATACGCGCAATCCGAGAAGCCGTGGTCGGTGTCGTTCGACCTCGGGACCCAGCTGGCCGTCGCCGGTGACGCACATGGCGGCGGCAATGGAACCGTTCTCGGCCTGGCCACCAACGTGACGGCGAAATCGTACGGCGACGTCTTCGGGAGCGGCTTCTACTGGCAGGCCAGTCTCGGCTACGCGGTTCGGCCCAACGCTGAGGTGCGCGTGACCGCCGGCTTCACCGGTAACGGCGCCGATCGCCTGCAGGTGGGGACCGTCGCCGGACTGCAGTTGAACGCCGAGTTCCAGGATTACCAGGCGTTCGGGATGGACGTCGGCTACCGCCAGTACTTCGGCAGCCGGCCGCTGCGTCCGTTCGTCGCCGCCACGGTCGGCTTCACACGGGTCGAGGCGATCGACGCCACGCTGACCGTGCCGGCCGCCGGGGTCACCTTGAGCGACGTCCCGTTCTACGCCGATTCGACGGTACCGAGCTTCGGCATCGGTGGTGGCGTGCAGATGGATCTCAGCGAGACGTTCGCCATCCAGGCGGGAGCGGATCTGCGCTGGCATGGCGGACTCGAGCAGAACGAGGGTCTGTCGGGAACCGGGCTGCAGGGCATCAACGACGACAGCGCGCGCTGGGCGCTGCCGATCACGGCCGGGGTGACCGTGCGCTTCTGACGCGGACAGACCATCGGCCGGGCGACGTGGGCGCGGCGGCCATCGCCACGCCCGCGCCGCGCGCGTCGCGCCCGGATGGAGAGGGGCGGGGGCGGCCGCCTAGTGGACGGTCGCCGACGAAGCCGGTATCGTGCCCGAGAGCACGCGCGTGATCATCGCTTCGAGCGCCGCCTTGTCGATGACAAACGGTCCGGCGACCGCCGCCCCCATCGAGATCTCGATCGCGATGAGCACGCCGCCCTCGTCGAACGGATTGACGATCCAGCTGAGACCTCGCAAGGCGATCGGACCGGGCTCCTGATCCGGATGCTTCAGCCGGTACATCGCCGCCAGCATCCCCTCGAGAACCGTCCGCACGTCGTCATCGGTCCACAGGCCGGGCTCCGGCACGGCATCTGCGATCGGCCGCGTCACCGCGACGTGCTCGCCGCGCAGCCAGATATCCACATCGACTCGCATGCCATCCCTCACTGCACCGGACTCAGTGCGCGCAATAGATCGTCGGCCGCGGTCAGCGGCGGCAGACAGGTGAAGTCACGGCAGACGTAAGCGGTGGCCGTGCTGTCGACAATCGCCATGCCGGCGACGAGCGGCAGCAGCGACGCCACCGCCTGCTGCCGGGATGTCTCGAGGGTGACCGGAGTGACGTGGGGCAGGTAGCGGACCGCCAGGGCGCGCTCGAGAGCGCCGGAGCCGGCGCCGACGATCACCACGTGAGCCGGCCGCGAATGGTAGACCGACAGCACACCGGCCATCATCGGCACGGCGCGGCCCATCGTCTCGAGCTGCGGAGCGAACAGCCGCAGCGTCCGTTCGAGGCGATCGCGCCACTCGGGACGGTCGACGAGCTGCGATAGCGTCAGCAGATTCCCGGCGGCGATCGCACTCGCGGTCGGTTCCGCTCCGTCGTACGTATCCTTCACCCGCAACAGGATGTGCGGGTCGCGTCCGGTCGTGCTGAACCAGCCGCCGGCCGCGGTGTCCCAGAACAGTTCGTCCTGGCGCTCCTGGAGCGTGATCGCCCACGAGAGCCACGCCGGATCCGGATCGGCGGCGAAGAGCTCGAGCAGGCCGAAGATCGTGCAGGCGTAGTCCTCGGCATAGCCGTCGATCTCGGCGTGGCCGGCCCGATAGCGGCGCAGCAGGGTGCGTGAGCCGTCCTGCCAGAGGTGCGCTCGCACGAACGACGCCGCGTGGCGGGCCGCCGCGAGATACGGCGCGGCCGTCGCCGGCCCCGGCGCCCCGAGGCCGCGCATCAGGCGCGCCATGCGGGCGAAGGCGGCAATCATCAGCCCGTTCCACGCGGTCAGCACCTTGTCGTCGAGCAGCGGCCGCGGCCGCTGCAGGCGCGCCTCGAACATCGTCGTCCTGGCGCGCTGGAGCACGGCCGCCACCGCCTCGGCAGGGCGGCCGCTCTCCTCGGCCAGCGCCTCGAGACCGCGGGCGACGTAGAGGATGTTGGCGCCGGCAAACTCGTCGTGCGGATCGACAGGCGCGTTGCCGCCTGGCTCGATGCCGAAGTGCCGGCGGACGACGTCGCCATCGGGACCGAACAGCCGGGTGATCTCCTCCGCGGTCCACAGGTAGAAGGCGCCCTCGCTCTTGCGGACGCCGGCCTCGCGCATGTGCGCGTGCGGCACGCTGTCGGCGTCCTCGGCGGAGTAGAAGCCGCCGTGCTCGTCGGTCATCTCGCGCATCACGTAGCGCAACGTGTCCTCGGCGACCTCGATGAAGAAGGGGTCGCCGGACACCTGCGCGGCTTCGATGTAGGCAATCGCCAGCTGCGCCTGGTCGTACAGCATCTTCTCGAAATGCGGGACACGCCACGCCCGATCGACCGCGTAGCGGTGGAAGCCGCCGCCGACATGGTCGCGCAGCCCGCCCAGCGCCATCGCGCGCAGCGTCTGCAGCGCCATGTCGCGCGGCTGCGGACGCCCCGTGCGCGCATGCTCTCTCAGCAGGAACAGCAGCTCGGACGGGCGCGGGAACTTCGGCCCCGGGCCGAAACCGGCATGCTGTCGATCGAAGGCCGCCAGGAACTGGCTGGTCGTCTGCTCGAGCACCGGCGCGGCCGGCACCACCGCAGCCGGTGCCTCGACGCCGGCCGCCGCCAGCTGTCCCGTCGCCTCGTCGGCCGACGCCCGCAGCCGCTCCGGCTCGACCTGCCACACGCGGTCGATCTCGGTCAACAGATCGCCGAACCCAGGCCGGCCCCACTTCGACGCGGGCGGGAAGTAGGTGCCGCCGTAGAACGGCTTGAGTTCCGGCGTGAGGAAGACGCTCATCGGCCAGCCGCCGGAGCCGGTGGTTGCCTGGACGAAGGTCATGTAGACCCGATCGACGTCGGGGCGCTCTTCGCGATCCACCTTGACCGACACGAAGTGCTGATTGAGCAGTTCGGCGATGGCCTGGTGTTCGAACGACTCGTGCTCCATCACGTGGCACCAGTGACACGTGGCGTAGCCAATCGAGAGGAAGATCGGCTTGTTCTCGATCCGCGCCTTGGTGAACGCCTCGTCGCCCCAGGGGAACCAGTCCACCGGATTGCTGGCATGCTGCAGCAAATACGGGCTGCGCTCGTGCGCAAGGCGGTTCATCCCGCGATTATGCCACTGACGGAGATGGGTTTTTTTGAAGTAGAATCGCCGCCATGGGTGAGCTGGCGGGGAAGCGCGTGGCGATGCTCGTCGAGGACGAGTTCGAAGATGTCGAGCTGACGGGTCCACTCGAGGCCATGCGCGCGGCGGGAATCACCGTGATCGTCGTCGGCCCGGCCGCCGGGGGCACCTACAAGGGGAAGCGCGGCGAGGCGGTGATCGTTGCCGACGTGTCGGCCGGTTCGGCACGGATCAAGGACTTCGATGCGGTCGTCATCCCCGGTGGTTACGCACCCGGGCGGATGCGGATGCGCCATGCGATGGTCGATCTCACCCGCGACGCCATGAGCGCCGGCAAGCCGGTCGCCGCCATCTGCCACGGGCCGCAGTTGCTGATTTCGGCCAACGCCCTGAAGGGCCGCACGCTCACCTGCTGGCCGTCGATCGCCATCGACGTCAAGAACGCCGGCGGCCTCTACGTCGACAAACCGGTGGTCGAGGACGGCAATCTCATCACGGCGCGGAAGGCGGACGACGTGCCGGTCTTCAGCGATGCGATCATCCGCGCTCTCGCTCGCTAGCGCCGCGGCGCCGGTGCCGCTGGCACCTCCTCGGGCCGACCGCGCCGCAGCCGCGCGTAGGCGGCGGTGAACTCGGCGCCGTACAGCAGGATCACGGCCTGCACGTAGACCCACACGAGGAACACCACGACGGCGGCGATCGAGCCGTTCACACGCGTGAACCGGCTCATGTCGCGCATGTACCACGACAGCCCTTCGAGCGCCCCCTTCCACAGCAGTCCGGTCACCAGGGCGCCGATCCACACGTCGCGGAACCGCACCTTGGCGTTCGGCACGAAGTAGTAGACGAAGCCGACCACGACGATGAACAGCAGCGTCGTCGCATGATCGACGGCGAAGCCGCGTAGCACCAGCAGGCCGGGAAACCGCAGCAGGACGCCGGCGAACCAGGTGGCTCCCACCACCTGCGACGCCGACACCAGCAGCAGCGCCACCAGGAGCAGCAGGCCGGCAACCGACAGCATCAGGAAGGAGAAGAGCTTGTGGCTCCAGTAGCTGCGCTGCTTCTCGACGCCCCAGGCGTGATTGACCGCCGTGCTGATGGCGCCGAACACGCCGAGCGCGCCCCAGACGAGGGCCAGCGTGCCGGCGATGCCGAACGTCATGCGGCTGGTGTTGAACGCATCGAGCTGGGTCGTGATGAAGCCGAACTGGTGGGGGAAATACCGCAGGATGAACTGCAGCACTGCCGTGCGGTTGGCCTCGTCCGCCGTCACGCTGCCAAGGATGGCGAGGGCCAGCATCGCGAACGGAAACAGCGACAGCAACGCGTAGTAGGCCACCGACGCGGCGTAGGTCAGGTTGTCGCTGTTGTAGAACTCGATGACGCCCCGGTAGGCTGCGTGCCCGGTCAGCACGCCCAGGTCGCGGGCCACGCGACCTGCCGCTGTCAGTCTGCGCACGACCGGATTATCTCAGGGTCCATCGCTCACGTGGCTCTCGAGCCGTCCGGCCGTTGAACGCGGGTTGCCGAGGCCCGCCAGGCGCGCCCGACCTCGGCGGCCACGAGCGCCGGCAGGCTGGTCCCGAGCCACCAGCGCCCGGCCCGCCACGCCAGCCGCCGCAGCGGCGGCGACGTGACGACCACGTACGCCGCCGCCAGACCGGCCGAGACGAGCACGACATTCGCCGCCGTGCGGGCCCGCTCGGGCGTCATGGCGTGGTCAACTGCGCGACGACGAACCCGGCGTCGAGCCCGGTCCCGAACCGTAGCTGCTGCCGCCACTCGCCGTGCTCGTGGCCCCTTCGGCCGCCTCGCGGGCGTAGCGGGACGCTTCGTCGGTGCCGCGTGCCACGGCGTCGCGGGCGCGATCGACCATGCCACGACCCTTGTCGGCCGCCCGGTCGACGGCGTCCCGCCCCTTGTCCGCCCACTCGTTGGCGGTCTCGGTCGCGCGGCGATAGCCCTCCTGGGCGTTGTTGGCCAGGCTGCCGGCCTGCTCGGTGATCTGGTTGCGGAGTTCGTTGCCCGATTTCGGCGCGAACAGCATCCCGAGACCGGCCCCGAGTACCGTGCCGGTGAGCAGACCCATCACGAAGCTGCCGCCGCCAGCGGCTTCGTTGTCGTAGCGGACATCCGAGCGGTCGCGATCATATCGATCCGTCATAGCGCCTCCTGCTGTTGTGGGGCCGCGCCCCGTATTGTCGTGTGACCCGAACGCGGTCAGGCCGGTGTCGAACCGAGCATCGTCTCGATGGCGACGCGGGCGCCGCGCACCAGTCCGACCAGACGTCCCGTTCGTGCGCGCACAGTGGACCGCACCCGCTCGGCCGTGTCGTCGACACGGTCCATGGTCGTGCGCACCGCCTGGTCGACCCGCTCCGTCTCATCCTTCACCTTGTTGCTGACCTCTTTCACGTCATCGAGGATGGCGTTGACCCGCGCCATCGCCGGCGCCACATGGCGGGCCTCGACCGTCGCCATCAACTCGGAGACGCGACGGTAGACGAGATAGACCGCGACGCCGGTGCCGATGAGCAGCAGCGCTTCGAGGACGCTGACGACGGCCAGGATGCCGAGGAAGAGATTGGTGGTGTCCAGCTGTCCTTCCATGACCGCCCTCAGAACGGATGTGACTGCCGGCTCCGGGCATACGGCTCGTCGCCGACGCCCGGCGCGTGAGTGTTCGGCTGCTCCTGCATCGCTTCCGTGAGTAGGCGCCAGCCCTCGCCGGCGGTACCGGATGCCCGGACCACGGTATCCCGGAACTCGTGGAACTCACGAATCAGATCCTCGAGCTGTGGTTCCAGTTGCCGGCGCCAGGCACGTCCCGGTTCGGAAAAGAACATGAAACCAGCCAAGCCCCCGAGCACCGCACCCACCATCGTGGCCGCCATCGCCTGCGTATTCTGTCTCACGTGCGTCCTCCCCACGTCTTTTCTGGTTTGCTGGGTTACAAGTCGCGTGCCACGCGCCGGACAGCATGCGCCGTCCTGACAGATCCGCCGCCTCAGCGACGAGCTGGATCCGAGAAGTACGCGAGCGCGATTCCTTCACCAGACCAGCTGGCGAGTTCCGGCGTTTCGACCGGTGTCGCGCCGAGCGGCATCGCGCCGCTGCGCTGCGCGTCCAGCCCGAAGCGGTCCACCAGGTAGTCGCGCACCGTCGCGGCGCGGCCGCGGGCGGTGCGGAACTGCGATTGACGAGAGCCGTCCCGGCTGTATCCCTCGACCACGAGCACGCCGCCGGGCAGCTGGTCGAGGAAGGCCGTCATCGCCGAATCGAGCCGCGCCTGACCGTCGTCGGTCAACACCGGCGTACCGGCCGCGCCCTCGGCGGCCGGAGCGAACAGGCGATCGGCCGTCAGCCAGATCCGTACCGCCGGCCGCTCGCCGCCGCCGGTGAGCACGCCCTTCCGATAGTCGTCCGGCGACACCGCATCGAGGTCGAAGTATCCGCGCCGGTTGAAGAAGCCCCGGAACAGGAAGTTGCGCTTCAGCGCATCCATGTTGTCGGCGAAGCCGCTCACCGCCGAGCGCGACTGGGTGACCGTCTGCCGGAGCTCGTCGATCAGCCCCGTGACCTGCCCGTCGGTCCCGCGCAACCGCTCCACCGCCGCCCGGACGTCCCCGACGATCTGTCGTGTGTCGCCCACGATCTGCCGCGTGTCACCGGCGATCGCCTCGCCGTGCTCGGCGGCCGCTGCCAGGCGCCGATAGAGCGTATCGTCGTGCAGCAGTTTCGCAACCGTGCCGTCGCCGTCACGGATGTCGGCGGTGAGATCGGCCAGATCGGTGCTGATCCGCGCCCCGGCGGACGCGATGCGGGTCGCGTCATCGGACACCGACGTGATGAGCGCGTTGGCATTGTCGACGGTGACGACGACGGAATCCAGTGCGTGCTGCACCTGCCCGGTGAGGACGTCCACCGTCGCATTCACCTTGACGATGGTGGCGCCCATCTGCTGCAGCATGTCGGCGATTTCGAACGGCTCCCGGCTGGGCAGCATGGTGCCGCTCGTCGCGATCGGCGCGTCGGCGCCGCCGATCTCGATACTGAGGAACGACCCGCCGACCAGCCCCTCCGCTTCGATCGAGGCGACCGAGTCGGTGCGCACGAGCGGGTGCAGTTCCTCGGTGATGTCGAGTTCGACGCGAAACCGTCCCGCCGGATCGGTCGGCGGGTCGATGCGGCGGATCGTGCCGGCGCGCGCCCCCGACACCCGCACCACGGCGCCGGGCTGCAGGCCGGTGACCCGGCTGAACTGCGTGGCGACCCGGAATGTCCGGGCGAAGGCCATCCGCCGGTCACCGACCATGAACAGGGCGGCCGCGAACAGCACGAGACCGCCGACGACGAACAGGCCCACACCTGCGAGACGGGTCACCTCAGCCTCCTCCCACCGAGCGCATGAAACGGCGGACCAGCGGATGCTCCGAGGCGTCGAGCGCTGCAGCCGTCCCGGACTCCAGAATCCGCCCGTCATGCAGCACGGCGATCTCATCGGCCAGCCGGCGCGCGCCGGGAATGTTGTGCGTGACGATGACCAGGGTCGTGCCGGCGCGCTTGCGCTCGAGCAGCAGGTCGTCGATCTCGACCGCGGTCATCGGATCGAGCCCGGCGCTCGGTTCGTCGACGAGCAGCAGCGCCGGCTCGAGCGCCATGGCGCGGGCGAGGCCGGCGCGTTTGCGCATGCCGCCGGACAGCTGGCCGGGCATCTTCCCGTAGTCGTGCTCGAGTCCGACCGCCGCCAGGCGCTGGTGCGCCCGCGCGACGATCTCGGCCTCTGTCAGCCGGGTGTGCCGGCGCAGCGGGAACGCGACGTTCTCCCCCACCGTCATCGAGTCGAACAGCGCCGCATTCTGGAACAGGAACCCGATCCCGGTCCGCACGCTCGCCAGGTCGCGCGACGACAGCGCCCCGACGTCGCGGCCGCCGACCAGCACCTGGCCTTCGTCCGGCCGCACCAGCCCCGCGATGTGACGCAACATGACGCTCTTGCCGGTGCCGCTGCGACCGAGCAGGCAGAACGCCCGGCCGGCCGGGATGGCGAAGCTGACGTCGCGCAGCACAGCCTGGGTGCCGAAGCGCTTGCTGACGTGCCGGAAGCGGACGGCGTCGGCAGCGGCGGTCGCCGCCGCGCCGCCCTGGCGCTCGCCCAGATCCACCGCCGTCACGCGCCCCCCTGCGGGTAGAAGAAGAAGATCAGCCGCACCAGCACGACGTTGCTGATGATGACCAGCACCGACGCGAGGACGACGCTGCGCGTCGCGGCCTGGCCGACACCCTCGGTGCCGCGCTGTGCGGCGAACCCGAGATAGCTGCCGGTGACCCCGATGATGAAACCAAAGGCGATGGTCTTCAACGTCGACGGCAGCAGGTCCGAGAAGCCGATGAGCGAGAAGGCGCGTTCCAGGTACAGGTCCCACGACATGCCCGAGATCGCATGTTCGGCGACGAAGCCGCCGATGACGGCGCTGACGTTCATCACCGTCGTCAGGATCGGCATCGCGATCATGCAGGCGACGATGCGGGTGACGGCGAGGTACTTGAACGCGTCGACCGCAGAAGCCTCGAGCGCGTCGATCTGCTCGGTGACGCGCATCGCCCCGAGCTCGGCGCCGATGCCGGCACCGACCCGGCCGGCGGCCAGCAACGCCGCGGTCAGCGGGCCGGTCTCGCGCACCACGGCAACCGCGAGCCCAGCCGGGATCATCGCCTCGGCGCCGAAGCGCTCGAGCGAGGCCCGGGTGTGCATCGACAGGACGACGCCGATCGCGAATCCCGACGTGGCGAGCAGCGGCGTCGATCGCCAGCCGATGTCGTAGAGGTGACGGACGATTTCGTCGACATCGTATGGCGGCCGCAGCGCCTCGACGAGCGCCCGCCCTCCCCAGAGCGCCAGGCCGCCGATCAGCGCGAACGTGTTCAGCACGCCGGCGCCGATCCGGTCGGCGGGCGGAACAGGCGCGGCGGGCGTCGGCAGCAACTCGGGCATGGGGCGGTCAGCCATACACGTCCGTGCAAGCTCCACGCCGGAGCCCGGCGATCAGTTGGGCGAAGCGGGTGCCGACGCGGCCGATGACGCCGCCGAACGCTTGCCGGCGTCGCGGATGTCGTGCTTCTTCATCTTGCTGTACAGGGTCGGACGATACAGGCCGAGGATCTGTGCCGCCTCCTGCTTGTTCCAATTCGTGCGCTGCAGGGTCTGCAGGATGGCCATCTTCTCGATCTCCGCCAGCGTCCGGTGGGGCGGAATCACGAAGTCGGTCGCCGTCGCCGACTCCTCGCGAATCGATTCCGGCAGATCGCCCACCATGATCTCGCTGCCTTTCGCGACGAGGACGGCACGCTCGATCGCGTTCTCCAGTTCGCGGACGTTGCCCGGCCAGCGGTTGCGGATGAGCAGGTGGTACACCGACGGCGCCAGCGTCTTCACGTTCTTCGTATAACGCTGCCGGAACTTGTCGAGGAAGTAGTCGCACAACAGCGGGATGTCCTCCGTCCGCTCGCGCAGCGGCGGCACCCGCAACGTGATCGTGTTGATGCGGAAGTACAGGTCCTCGCGCAGGCGGCCGTCGCGCAGGGCGGCGTCGAGATCGATATTGGTCGCGCAGATCAGCCTGAAGTCGACATGGACGATACGGTCGCTGCCGATCGGCCGGTACTCGCGCTCCTGCAGGACGCGCAAGAGCTTGGTCTGCAGGTAGGGCGGCATCTCGCCGATCTCGTCGAGCAGCAGCGACCCCCCCTCGGCCATCTCGAACAGGCCCTCCTTGTCCATCGTGGCGCCGGTGAAGGCGCCCTTCTTGTATCCGAAGAGTTCGGACTCGATCAGGTCTTTCGGAATCGCCGCGCAGTTGATCTTGATGAACGGTCCCTTGGACCGCTTGCTGTTGTAGTGGATCGCATTGGCGATGAGCTCCTTGCCGGTGCCGTTCTCGCCCTGGATGAGAATGTTCGCCTCGCTCGCGGCGACGCTCTCGATCAGCTCGAACAGCTCCTGCATCTTCTTGCTCTTGCCGATGACGTTCTGGAACTTGTAGCGATCCTGCAGCTTCGCCTTCAGCTGCTCGTTTTCGTCCATCAGCGACTTCTGCTTGATCGCCTTCTCGAGCTTGTCGAGCAGCCGCTCCGCGTCGATCGGCTTCTCGAGGAAATCGAACGCCCCGGCTTTGACCGCCTCGACCGAACGCGGGATGTTCCCCTGTCCGGTGACGACGATCACCTCGGCTTCAGGATCGAGCTGCTTGAACTTGCGCACGAGTTCGATGCCGTCGACGTCGGGCAGCATCATGTCGGTGACCACGGCGTCCGGTCGCCACGTGCGGAAGATCTCCTCGCCACGCGTGCCGATGAGCGCCGTCTTCACTTCGTAGCCGGCGTGCTCGAGCAGGATCTTCAACCATTCGGTCAGCGACGGCTCATCATCGATGGCGAGGACGCGCTTCTTCCGCTTCGAGTTCATGCGACTGACAATGCCCTCAATGACCGCATGATGTCAATACACAACCCGGCGACATGTCTGATGCCGCTACACGACTCCGGAACATCCAACGTCATCCTTATGCCATCTAATCGCTGCATACACTACGGTTAGGCTTTATACCCAAGTTCAGAAATGGAGAACTCGTTCACTGCGTAGGAAGACAACTGCCGTCCGCCCGCTCCGGCCCTGTGCGATAATTCCCGCGTGTCCGACGCGCCCGTGCCCTGCCCGCCCGTTCATCATCGTCCCGTCCGCGTCCGGTAGCGCCCGAGACACATGCAGGTCCTGCCGACCCACATCGACCCTGCCGATCCGACGTTCCTCGCCAATCAGACCCGCATGCGCCAGCTCGTGACCGAGCTGCAGGCGGCGACGGCGCGGGCCCGCGAGGGCGGCGGACCGAAGTATCTGCAACGTCACCGCGAGCAGGGCAAGCTGCCGGTGCGCGAGCGCATCGCCCGGCTCCTCGACCCAGCGACCCCGTTCCTCGAGTTGTCCCCGCTCGCCGCATACGGGATGTACGACCACGAGGCGCCGGGCGCCGGCCTCGTCACCGGGATCGGCCGCGTGTCCGGCCGCGAGGTGCTGATCGTCGCCAACGACGCGACGGTCAAGGGCGGCACCTACTATCCCCTCACGGTGAAGAAGCACCTGCGCGCGCAGCAGGTGGCGCTGGAGAACCGGCTGCCGTGCGTGTACCTGGTCGACTCGGGCGGCGCGTTCCTGCCGCTGCAGGCCGAGGTCTTCCCCGACCGCGAGCACTTCGGGCGCATCTTCTACAACCAGGCGCGGATGTCGGCCGAGCGGATTGCGCAGATCGCCGTCGTCATGGGCTCGTGCACCGCCGGCGGCGCCTATGTGCCGGCGATGTCGGACGAGACGATCATCGTCCGCGGCACCGGCACGATCTTCCTCGGCGGGCCGCCGCTGGTGAAGGCCGCGACCGGTGAGGACGTCACCGCCGAGGAGCTCGGCGGCGCCGACGTCCACACGCGCCTGTCGGGCGTCGCCGACTACCTCGCCGACGACGACGCGCACGCCCTCGACCTGTGCCGCACCATCGTGTCGACGCTGACCGGCGTCAAGCAGATGCCGGCCGACCGCGTCGCGCCGGAGGAGCCGCGCTACGACCCGGTCGAAATCTACGGCATCGTCAATGCCGACATCCGCCAACCGTACGACGTCCGCGAAATCGTCGCGCGCCTCGTCGACGGCTCGCGCTTCGACGAATTCAAGGAGCGCTACGGGACGACGCTCGTCACCGGCTTTGCCCGCCTGCACGGTCTGCTCGTCGGCATCGTCGCCAACAACGGCGTGCTCTTCTCGGAGTCGGCGCTGAAGGCGACGCATTTCATCGAACTGTGCAACTTGCGCGGCATCCCGCTGGTGTTCCTGCAGAACATCACCGGCTTCATGGTCGGGCGCCAGTACGAGCGGGCCGGCATCGCGAAGGATGGCGCCAAGATGGTGCACGCGGTGGCCAACTCAGTCGTGCCGAAGTTCACCGTCGTCATCGGCGGATCGTTCGGTGCCGGCAATTACGGGATGTGCGGCCGCGCCTACGACCCGCGGCTGCTGCTGATGTGGCCGAACGCCCGCATCTCGGTGATGGGTGGCGAGCAGGCGGCCGGAGTGCTCGCGACGGTGAAGCGGGAACAGCTGGCGCGCGACGGCCGGCCGTTCAGCACGGCCGACGAACAGGCGCTGCGCCAGCCGATTCTCGACAAGTACGACGCCGAAGGGTCTCCCTACTACTCCACCGCCCGGCTGTGGGACGACGGTGTGATCGATCCGGCGGACACGCGCCGCACCCTGGCGCTCGGCCTGTCTGCCGCGTACAACGCGCCGATCGGCCCGGCCCGCTTCGGCGTCTTCCGCATGTAGGCGCGTGTCGAGCATGACGCACAAGGGCTACCGTCATCTCATCAGCACGTGCAGCGGTCGCGTGGAGCGGCTCACGCTGAATCGTCCGGAGGTCCGCAATGCGCTCAACGACGAGATGGTCGAAGAGCTGACCCACTGGGCGGCTCGCGTACGCGAACAGCGCGACCTGCGCGCCGCCGTCATCGCCGGAGCAGGCTCGTCGTTCTCCGCCGGCGCCGACCTTGGCGGGATGGCGCGCGCCATCGATTGCTCCCACGAGCAGAACGTGCGCGACGCGGCGGCCTTGTCGAAGATGTTCCTGGCCCTCGACACGCTGCCGGTTCCGCTGATCGGCCGCGTACAGGGCGCGGCGCTCGGCGGCGGCGCCGGGCTTGCCGCCGTGTGCGACGTCGTGGTGGCCGACGAGCAGGCGCTGTTCGGCTTCACCGAGGTGAAGCTCGGCCTCATCCCGGCCGTCATCTCGCCGTTCGTCCTCGCCAAGATCGGCCGGTCGGCGGCGCGTGAACTGTTCCTCTCGGGCATGCGGTTCGGCGCCGCGCGGGCGCTCGCGATCGGCCTCGTGCACCGCGTCGTCGCGGCGGTGCAGCTGGACGACACGGTCGAGCAGTACGTGTCCGAGGTGGGCGCCGCCGGACCGGAAGCGGTAGCCGCCGCGAAAGCGCTGCTTCGCGACGTCTGGGGGCGGCCGTTCGAACAGGTCGCGCCCGTGACCGTGCAAGCGATGGCCGCACGCCGCGTCTCCGACGAGGGTCAGGAGGGGCTGCGCGCGTTCCTCGAGAAGCGGAAGCCGAAGTGGAGCTGACGCGCCTGCTCATCGCGAACCGCGGCGAGATTGCGGTGAGGGTCATCCGCGCCTGCCGCGAGCTCGGCATCGAGAGCATCGCCGTCTATTCGGACGCCGACGCGCGGGCGCAGCACGTCCGGCTCGCCGACCGCGCCGTCCGTATCGGCCCGCCGCCACCAACCGAGAGCTACCTCTCGATCCCGGCCATCCTCGAGGCGGCGCGGGCGACCGCGGCGCAGGCGATCCATCCGGGCTATGGCTTCCTGTCCGAGAACGCGGACTTCGCGGCCGCCTGCGAGGCCGCCGGCGTCGCCTTCGTCGGTCCGCGCGCCGACGTCATCGCGCGCATGGGTTCGAAGATCGAGGCCCGCCGCATGATGCGGGCGGCCGGCGTGCCGGTCGTGCCGGGTGAGACGCCCGGCGATCAGAGCGACGGCGGCGTGCAGCGCGCCGCCGAACTGGTCGGCCTTCCAGTGCTCATCAAGGCGTCGGCCGGCGGCGGCGGCAAGGGCATGCGCCGCGTCGCCGACGCGGCGGATCTGCGCGACGCGATTCAGGCGGCCCGCCGCGAGGCGGTCGCTGCGTTCGACGATGGGACGCTGTACGTCGAGCGGCTGATCGCGCGGCCGCATCACGTCGAGGTGCAGATCGTCGGCGACGCCCACGGCCACGTCGTGCACCTGTTCGAACGCGAGTGCTCGGTGCAGCGGCGGCACCAGAAGGTCATCGAAGAGACCCCGTCGCCGCTGCTGACGCCGGCACTGCGGGCGGCGATGACCGAGGCGGCCGTCCGCGCCGCGCACGCGGCCGGCTATCACAACGCCGGCACCATCGAGTTCCTCGTCGAACCGCCATCCGGCGGCGGTCCGCCGCACTTCTACTTTCTCGAGATGAACACGCGGCTCCAGGTGGAGCATCCGGTGACCGAGCTCGTCGTCGGCGTCGACCTGGTGCACGCGCAGCTCGCCGTCGCCGCGGGACGGCCGCTGCCGTGGGTGCAGGACGCGCTCACCCAGCGCGGTCACGCCATCGAGGCGCGGGTCTACGCCGAGGCACCGGCTCGCGGCTACGTCCCGCAGGCCGGCCGCCTGCTGCTGTTCCGCGAACCGCGGATGCCGGGCGTGCGCGTCGACACCGGGTTCGCCGAAGGCGACGAGGTGACGGTGCACTACGACCCGCTGCTCGCCAAGGTGATTGCACATGCCGAAACGCGCGACGACGCCATCGACCGCCTGCGCGCGGCCCTGCGCGCGTTTCCGATCCTCGGTGTCGACACCAACATCCCGCTGATCCTCACGGTGCTCGAGCACCCATCCTTCGGCGACGGCCAGCTCGACACCGGCTTCCTCGATCGCGAAACCGAGGCGCTCGTCGCGGGCCACGACTCCGAAACCCTGCCCGAGGTCATCCGCGCGGCGTTTGCGGCGGACCATCCGGGCGCCGATGGCGGCGCCGGCAGCTCGGCCGGGCCGAACGACTGGGATCCGTGGTCGCCGGCGAACGGAGAGCGCCGGTGACGGTTGAACGGCTCGGGCCCGGCCTCTACCGCGTCGCCCACGACGGCCGCCAGGACCTCGTCTACGTCGCCGGCCCCGCCGGCAGGCGATGGGCGTTCTGGAACGGCCGCGTGTTCCGCGAAGAGACCGTTCTCGACGCGGTCTCCGCACGGCGAGCCGGCCGGCACGGCGCTGTGCAGCACATCCTGGCGCCGATGCCGGCAACCGTGCTCAGCGTACTGGCGCACCCTGGTGCCCGCGTCGCGCGTGGCCAGACGCTCGTGATCGTCGAGGCGATGAAGATGGAAATGCCGCTGCGCGCCTCGGCCGATGCCACGGTCAAGGCCGTGCGGTGCCGCGAGGGCGAGATGGTGCAGCCGGACGCCATACTCGTCGAGCTCGAATGATGGACAGCGGCGCACTCGGCCGTCTGCGCGGCCAGGCCGTCACTCTCGTCGAGGTCGCACCCAGGGATGGGTTGCAGAACGAAGCCGTTCAGCTGAGCACGGCGGACAAGGTGGCGTTCGTCGATCTCTTGAGCGCGGCGCACCTGCCGGCGATCGAGGTGACGGCTTTCGTCAGTGCGGCCTGGGTCCCCCAGATGGCCGATGCCGCCGACGTCGTACGGCAGATCACCCGGCGCCCGGGAACGCGCTACACGGCCCTGGTGCCCAACCTCAAGGGGTTCGAGCGCGCGCTGGCGGCCGGCGTCACCGAGGTCGCCGTCGTCTTGGCGGCCTCTGAAACCTTCAGCCGCCGCAACATCAACCAGAGCATCGACGCGTCGCTCGCCGTCTACCGCGAGGTCTGCGATCGGGCGCGCGCCGCGGACGTCCGGGTCCGCGGCTATCTGTCCACCGCGTTCGGCTGTCCGTACGAGGGCCCGGTGGCGGTGGATGCGGTCGTGGCGCGCACGATGCAGCTGCTGGATTGCGGGGTCTTCGAGGTGGCGATCAGCGACACCATCGGCGTCGCCCATCCCGGGCAGGTGGCGCGCCTCCTCGAGTCCCTGCAGGCAAGCGTGGCGATCGAACGCATCGCGCTGCACCTGCACGACACGCGCGGCACCGCGCTTGCCAATGTGATGGCCGGTCTCCTCGCCGGTGTGCGGACGTTCGACGCCGCCGCCGGCGGTCTCGGCGGCTGTCCGTACGCGCCAGGCGCGGCCGGCAACCTGGCGACCGACGACCTGGTGTTCATGCTCGACGGGTTGGGGATGGACAGCGGCGTCGTGCCGGCGCGGTTGCACGAGGCGTCGGCGTTCATCGCGACGCGTCTGGACCATCCGCTGCCGTCGCGCTACGCCCGTGCGCCGCGGTTGATCGGCTGACGGCGGACCACCGGACGGGGACGCGCGTGGCTACCGCAGCGTATGCCCTTGCGGTGATTCGCCGACCTCCGGAATGGCAGCATAGATGGACGTCGTGTCCTCCCAGATCTGGCCGTTGGCGTTCAACGCGAAGAAGCGCGAGTTGGTCACCTCGATCGGATCGGCCGCGGCCTTGAAACCCTGACCACCCTCTCCCGCACCGAGACCGTTGCAGCTCGGCGGTGCCCCTGGATAGGCGGTCGCTTCCATGTGGATCGTGTAGCCGCTCTGGATGATGGTGTCGTCGCGCCCGAGCGTCGGGCTGATGTACGGTGCGTCGCTGGCGGGTGGCGGCGTGCCGAGCACCGTGAGGCGCGGGGCATAGAAGCCGCCGCCACAGGTGAGGGCGAACGTCAGCTGCGCGCTGTTGATCGTGCGCATCGAGCCAATGGCCGAGGCCGAGCCGGCCGCCTGGCGCGCCATCATCAGCCGGGGCATGGCGATCATCGACAGCAGACCGATGAGGCCACAGACGAAGAGGATGTCGATGAGGGCAAAGCCCTTGGCATTGTGAATCCGCACGGTATAGGCTCCACGCACGGCATTGCAGGGCTCGTGCCGCCTCAGCTGGTGCATACAGGCGACTGCCATGCGCCTTGCCTGCACGGCACTTCGCATCCGCTCCACCTGACAAAAACTGACTTCGGCGCGACCGCCGGTGACAAATCGTGGCAGCCGCCGGCGCCGCGGCCGCCGACGCAGCCAGCGGGATGCCGCGCCAGGCTGGCGGAGTACGCGATAATCCGTGCAGCCCCCTCCGTGACCGGGGTCCCATTGCTGCGGCAACACCATGACACGACGAGTCTCGAGCATCGCGCTGGCCATCGCCCTCTTCGTTGCGGTCTCCGGGGCGCAGACCCGCATCGTCCCGCCCGCGAACAAGTATTCCCCCCAGCAGGACGTCGAACTCGGACGCGACGCCGCGGCTCAGGCGCGCCAGGAGCTGCCTCTGCTGCGCGACGACAACGTCACGTCCTATGTCGACGAGCTCGGCAAGCGCCTGGTGACCGGCATTCCGCGCGACTTCGAACAGGCCGCGTTCGCCTACACCTTCGAGGCCGTCAACATCCGCGACATCAATGCCTTCGCCCTGCCGGGAGGGCCGATGTTCGTCAACCGCGGCATGATCGAGGCGGCCAGCGCCGAAGGGGAGGTGGCCGGTGTCATGGCGCATGAGATCAGCCACGTCGTGCTGCGTCACGGCACCGCGCAGGCAAGCAAGGCGACCAAGTACCAGGCCGGGCAGATTGCCGGTGCCATCTTCGGCGCGATCATCGGCGGACGGGTCGGTGATGTGATCGCGCAGGGCGCCAGCTTCGGGCTCGGAACCGCCTTCTTGCGATTCGGCCGCGAGTACGAGCGTCAAGCCGACCTGCTCGGCGCGCAGATTCTGGCACGCGTCGGCTACGATGCGCGCGAGATGGCGAACATGTTCCGCACCATCGAGAAGAGTGGCGGCGGCAGCGGCCCCGAGTGGTTGAGCAGCCATCCGAATCCGGGCAACCGCTCCGAGTACATCACGAAAGAGGCGCAGTCACTGCGCATCGAGAACCCGCTCGGCCCGTCGCCGCGATTCGAACGTGTGAAGGCACACCTCAAGTCGCTGCCGCGCGCGCCATCCAGCGAGGAAGTGGCCAAGAATCGGCCGACTGCCGCGTCCGGCACTGGCGGTGCCACGCGACCGCCGGCCGGCAACGTCCCGGCGCCGTCGACGCGTCAGCGCCAGTACACGGCCGGCAACGTCTTCCGCGTGTCGGTGCCGTCGAACTGGAACCAGTCGCAGAGTTCATCGTCGGTGACCTATGCGCCACCGGGGGCCGTCGGTGCCCACAACGGACAGAGCATCTTCACCCACGGCGTGGAGTTCGGCGTCGCCGAGAACATGGGCCGCGATCTGCGGCGGGCATCGGAGGCCTTGATCGACTCCCTGTCGCGCGGCAATCCTCAGATGCGGGCCCGCGGCGACTTTGCCAACACCGACCTGGGCGGACGCCCGGCGCTGGTACGCCGGATGACGAACGTCTCGGACGCGACGCGTCAGGACGAGGCGGTCCAGGTGCTGACGACGATGCTGGCGGACGGCAGCCTGTTCTACGGCATCGCGGTCGTGCCAGAGGCGCAGTACAGCCAGTACCTCGATACGTTCGAGCGGGTCTTCGCATCGGTGCGCTTCCTGCGCTGAGCGTCGGCAGCTGATCAGTGCGGGTCAGGCTGCAGCCGACGCGGTCGTTGGGGCGGTCCACCCGGCCGTCCGTTGGGGAGGGCGCGGACCTCGCGGACCTCGCTGCGCCGGAGTGCCAATTGCGCCGCCCGGCCGCCTCGAGTTCCACAACGTCCTATGGAGCGAGTTTTGTAGACGATCCTGGCAGATGCGGATCGTTCCCTTGTTCGCGGAGGTGTGTGTGCGTAATCGAGTGGTGTCAGTTCTCTTGTCCGGTGTGTTCCTGCTGGGGATTCTGGCCGCGCCAGCGACGGCCCAGCAGCCAACGTCAGCTCAGGAGTACGACCTGAGTGCGGCGGCATTGTACGACGCGGTGCTCAACGAATGGAATGAAGCGAGCAACGTCGGTATCCACTTCGACGTGTCGAAGCGATTCCTGCAGGGCACCACGATGAACGTTGCCGGCGTGGGCGAGGTCGGCTTCAACCACTTCGAGAACTACACGCTATCCAGCTACTTCGGAGGTGTGCGGTTCGCCGGCAACTACAGCGCGCGATTCTCGCCGTTCGCGCAGTTCCTGCTCGGCGCCGAGCACTGCTGTGATTCGACGAACTTCGCCATCCAGCCGGGCGTCGGTGTCGACGTCCCGTGGAAGCCGCAGTTCGCCATTCGCGGCCAGGTGGACTGGCGCCATGTGTATACCGACCTCGATGATGCCGACGGCCTCCGCATCTCGGTGGGCGTGGTCTTCCCGCTGAACCGGTAGGGCTGCCCGTCTCGTGGTTCAGAGCGGAGCGACGCCTCCGCTCTGACTTCCCCGCCACCGGCGCACGGTGTCCACGTCGGCCCACGCCGGGTCTTCTCTGCCTCCTGTCGAGTTGGCGCCGCGCCTCAAGCGTCTTATGCTTGAGATCTCCCAGCCCCCTCGGGAGGAGGGCTCATGACATCACAACTTCGTCGATTCGGCCTCGTACTCGCGCTGTCTCTCGGCACCCTGCCGGTCGCGGTCGCACCGGCGCACGCGCAGGCGGCGGAAGGGGTCGGCATCGGCATCAAGGGCGGTCTGCTCTTCAACACGCTCGACTTCGGGGCCAACCAGGACTTCCTGACGAACAAGACCGGGCTGATCGGCGGCCTGTTCATCGGCGGGAACCGGGGTGGGCTGGTGGGCATCGAAGCGGACATCTTCTACGCGCGCAAGGGCGGCGCCGGCGCCGGCGCGAACCCAGACCTCGACATCCACATGCTCGAGATTCCCGTGCTGCTGCGGCTGAATGCCGGGTCGCGCAGCCTGAGCGGCGTTCAGTTGTACGGCCTCGCCGGTCCGGCGATGGACTTCCGGCTCAAGTCGGATTTCGGCGGCATCGACATCATCGACTTCACCCAGGGATATGACGTGAACCTGGTCTTCGGCGGCGGCGTCGAGATCACGCGGTTCCTGGCCGAGGTCCGCTACAATCACGGGCTGCGGAACATCTCGAAGGACTTCTCCGCGAGCGAGGAGATCCGGACGCGCGCCTGGGCGCTGCTGATCGGCGTCCGCTTCAACTAGCAGCCGTACGGCGGGCGTCCACGAGCGGACTCCGCGCGTCTGCCGACATCACCATGCCTCCACATCCGGACTGGGCGCGGGTCACGCTGGCACTGGCGGCGGTCGTCGTGATCGCCTACCTGCTGGCGAAGTTCGCCGGCCGTCTCGCCCGCAGCGCCCTGGTCACCATCGTCCGCCGCGACGGCCCGCTGCAGGCGATTGGCGCCGCCGTCCATCACCCGATCCGCATCATCCGCTTCGCCGTATTCGCCGCCGTGGTGCTGGCCTTGACGATGCCGGCGCTGGAGCTGGCCGGTGTCGAAACCACCGTCGGCCTGACGTCGCGGACGCTGACGGCATGGGTGTTCGGCTCGGGATTGCGGATCCTCATCATCGGCATCCTGACCTACGCGCTGCTGCGCATCATCGCCGCGACGTCGCGGCGGCTCGAAGACGAGATGGGCCAGGCGACATCGGCCGACATGATGGAGCGGCTGAAACGCGCCCGCACGGTCAGCCGGCTGGTGCAGAACGCGCTGACCGTCCTGGTGGTGAGCATCGCCGGCCTGATGGTGCTGCACGAGCTTCAGGTCGACATCATGCCGATCCTGACGGGGGCCGGCATCGTCGGCCTCGCGGTCGGCTTCGGCGCCCAGACGCTGGTGAAGGACCTGATCGCCGGCTTCTTCCTGACGCTCGAGAATCAGGTACGGGTCGGCGACGTGGCCGTGATCAACGGGACCGGCGGTCTGGTGGAGGAGATCAATCTGCGCACCATCGTGCTGCGCGACTCGGACGGCACCGTGCACATCTTTCCGAACGGCTCGATCGACCGCCTGGCGAACCGGACGATCGACTTCTCGTACGCGGTCGTCGACGTCGGGGTCGGCTACGGCGAGGATCCGGACCGCATCGACGGGCTGCTGCGCCAGGTCGCCGCCACGGTGGCCGGCGATCCGGCGCTCGCGACCGTGCTGCTGGAACCGGCGGAGGTGCAGGGAATCGAGGCCTTCGAAGAGACGCGCATGATCATGCGCGTGCGCGTCAAGACACTGCCGCTGCGCCAGTGGGACGTCGCCCGTCAGCTCCGCCGGCACATCGTCAAGACGTTCGATGCGCACGGCATCGTCATGCCGGCCCGCCCGGCGCCAACCGTGGTCATCAGGTCGGAGGATCGCGACACCCCGACCGCCTGATTGCGCCCGCACTTACGGATTTGTGCGGCACCGGCGCGACTTGCAATCGCCCGGGCCCGCGGCCGTCGCGGCACATCCCGCCACGTCGCGGCGTTGCGCTGCGTCGCACGGCGGAATCCCGGCTCGATGTTTGTAATCGTCGGGGTCGAACGCGGCCGTGTGAGACGGCCGCGGTCGCTCAACATCGTGTCTGTCCCCTGACGCCCATGAGCACCCCGACTCCGGTTGCCGCCGCCCCACTCCCGACGACGTCGCCTCGTTTTCTCGAGGTCGATGACCGCGTTCCGGCACCGCTGCGCAAACTGCTGGACGAAGCCGACGGCTGCCTGGACATGGCCTTCACCACCGGGGGGACCGCGGTGGCGCGGACGGCGGTGCGGACGATCGTCCAGATGGAGCATGCCGATGCCTCGGACTACGCGACCAGCCTGCTGACGTTGAGCGAGAAGCATCCGGCCGTGGCGCCGGCGCTCTTCCAGATCCTGGCGATGCTCGGGTCCGGTGAGGAGCCGCTCACGCAGGATGCGCTTCGCGCGCTGATTGTCGCAGTCAAGGCGATCGTGTACGAGATCTACGTGCTCGGCGCCGAGCGGGTGGAACGTCTGATGTACGTGCACCAGCTGGTCGAAGCGCTCAAGCGCTGAAGTCCCCGCAGCACCGGGTTGCCGCCGGCGACAACGCCGCCGGCAACCGCCTGGCCGGCACGCCGGCGCCCCCGTTGCTTCCTGTTCCCTCCCTGCCGCCCTCGTAGTGTGTCGTTGACGGTTCCGCCGCGGTCGGGCCCGGCCGCGGCGGACGCCCGCGGTCCCGAGCGGCGGAGCGACGGGAATCGGCTTAAGATGATCCGTGCAAAAAAGTGCTATGAAGCTCGCGGCATCCATCCTGTTCGCGTGCGCCATGTCAGGGGCGGCGCTCGGCGCGGCGAACTGGCCGCAGTTTCGTGGTCCGGAAGCCGGCGTCGCCGCCGACGACCCGCGGCTGCCGGAGAGCTGGAGCACCACCGAGAACGTCGCCTGGAAGTCGGCCGTCGCCGGATCCGGCTGGAGCTCGCCCGTGGTCTGGGGCGACCACGTCTTCCTGACGGCCGCCGTCACCGCCACCGATGCCGAACGACCGAAGCCGGGCCTCTATCTGGGCACGTTCATCACGCAACCCAAGGGCGAGTACCGCTGGAAGGTCTACGACTACGACTTTCGCAGCGGCCGGCTGCGGTGGGAGCGCGAGGTGAAAGCCGCCGTTCCGAGCGGTGCGAAGCACCTGAAGAACAGCTACGCCTCGGAGACCCCGGTCACCGACGGCCAGCGGGTCTACGCGTATTTTGCCAACGTCGGTCTCTTCGTCTTCGACATGAACGGCACGCCGTTGTGGTCGAAGCCGATGGGCCCGTACACGATGCGCAACGGGTGGGGGTCCGGCGCGTCGCCGGTGCTGCACGGCGATCGCGTCTACGTGGTGAACGACAACGACGACAGTTCGTTCATCGTCGCCTACCACAAGGTGAGCGGCGCCGAAGTGTGGCGGGTCGCACGGAAGGAGGGGTCGAACTGGTCGACTCCCTTCATCTGGGAGCACGACGCGCGTACCGAAATCGTGACCGCCGGGTCGGACCGCACGCGGTCCTATGGGCTCGACGGGACATTGCTCTGGGAACTGAGCGGGATGTCGACGATTGCGATTCCGACGCCGTTCGCGCGGCACGGCCTGTTGTATGTCTCGTCCGGGTACGTCGCCGACCAGCTGCGGCCGACGTATGCCATCCGTCCCGGGGCGAGCGGCGACATCTCTCTGAAACCGGGCGAGACGTCGAACGCATCCATCGCGTGGTCACATCCGACGCTCGGGCCGTACAATCCGACGCCGCTCGTCTACGGCGACTATCTCTACACGCTGTACGACCGCGGGTTCCTCACCTGCCACGACGCACGGACCGGTCGCGAGGTCTACGGTCGCCAGCGGATCTCCGCGGAGTCCACCGGCTTCACGTCGTCGCCGTGGGCCTATAACGGCAAGATCTTCCTGATGAGCGAGGATGGCGACACGTTTGTCATCCAGGCAGGTCCCGAGTACAAGGTGCTGGCCAAGAACCCGCTGTCGGAGCTGACCCTCGCCACTCCGGCGGTGGCCGATCACAGCCTGGTGGTCAGGACGGCATCGAGTCTGTATCGCATTGCCAGGCCCTGAGCGCACGACTCACTGCGGCGGCGCGACCAGCGGCATCACGGCATCCAGGTGCGCGCGGGCGTCGTCGAACGTGAGGCGGGCGCGCGCCTCGGCGAACGTCAGCCAGGCGCGCTCGCGGGTTTCGTCCGCCGGCGCCTCCCCTTCGAACCACACCAGGTAGTAGGACACCTGCACGTCGCGGGTGCCGAGTGCGTAGGTCGAGACGCCGACGAGCGCGGCCGCCCGGCCAGTGACGCCGCCCTCCTCCCGCAATTCCCTGACCGCCGCCGTCGGCGCGTCCTCACCGGGATCGATATGCCCCTTCGGGAAGATCCAGTCGTCCGGATTCCTCCTGGCGCGCACGATGAAGACTTCGGGTTCGCCGTTGCGAAGGCGGACGGCAATCGCGCCGGCCTGCAGGACCCGTGTCATGGCGCCGTCGATGTCCGGGCCATCCGCCGAGGCTGACAGGAGGGCGACAGGGCTTGGAGACAGTCCATACGTCATTCTAAGCCCGGCTGTCTCACCCTCCGCTCAGCTGGCCCCGGCATGGCTCGTCCGGGGTCCTCGGGCGACCGTCCGAATCCGTGCCGCTGCGCGACCGCTTGACGTACGGCGTAGAGTACTCGGACGCGACGCTGGCGGCGCTGCGTGCCGTGCGTCCGCGCCTGCTGGAACGCTACCGACAGATGAGCGACGAGGCTTTGATGGTTCACGGAATCGTGCTCGCGGCCCGCAAGCCAGCGGTCCGCGCCAACAATTGATCGTCCGATCACCATCCCGGGAGAGGCCATGACTGTGCAGGACGTAATCGGTTCCCGCAGCGACGTCTACTCCGTCTCCGAGGACCTCACCGTGCATCACGCCGCACGGTATCTGCGCGACCGCGAGGTGCGCGCGGTCGGTGTCGTCGACGTCCACGGCCAGATCGTCGGCGTCGTCTCACAGAGCGACATTTCCGACAAGGTGGCGGCCGAGAACAAGTGTCCGGCGTGGATGCGGGTCCACGACATCATGAGCACGTCGCTCGTCGCCGTCTCCCCGTGCGAACCGGTCAACGCCTGCCTGCGCCTGATGGAACAGCATGGCATCTACCACCTGCTCGTCATCGACGAACGCGCCGATCCGCGGCGCCGCTTTCGCGGCATGCTGTCCATCAGCGACGTGCTGCGGGTGATTGCGGTGGACGAGAAATCGCGTGCCGACCTGCTCGAGGCGTTTGCCTTCGAGCGCGTCTCGATCTCGTAGCCGGTCCGGGTCGGGAGCGGCCGCAGCGCCGGCGTGCCGCGTCGCCCGACCGCTATCGCGGACGCTGCAGGAAGCGGAGGAACTCGCTGTCCGTGTCCATGATCAGCGTGGTGCCGGCATCCAGGGTCTTCTCGTAGGTCTCGAGCGATCGCGTGAAGGAGAAGAACTCGGCGTCGCGCCCGTAGGCCGCCGCGTAGATGTCGGTGGCCTCGGCATCAGCCGTGCCGCGCAACTCCTCCGCCGCCTTGAATGCTTCGGACTGGATCCGCTGGAGATCCCGCTCGCGCTCGCCGCGGATGCGGGCCGCTTCGCCCTGGCCTTCCGACCGGTACAACTCGGCAATGCGCTGCCGCTCGGCAATCATCCGCGCGAAGACGTCCCGCTGCACCTCGTCGACGTAGTTGATGCGTTTGATGCGGAGGTCGAGCAGCACGATGCCGAGGTCGGCCGTGCGGCCGGCGGCGCGCTCGAGGATTTCACGCGACACGCTCTCGCGCCCCTTCTCGATGATATTGAGGATGACCTCTTCCTCTTCCGCCTCGATCGGGATGTCATCGCGGTTGCGATTGCTGTTGCGCACCAGTTCGATGAGATCGTAGCGGGCGACCGCGTTGCGCGTCTCACCATCGAGAATGTCGTCGAGCCGGGATTGCGCACCCCGCTCGTCGCGCAGCCGCTGGAAGAACAGCAGCGGGTCGACGATCCGCCAGCGCGCGTAGGTGTCGACCCAGATGAACCGCTTGTCCCGGGTCGGCACCTGGTTCGGACTGCCGTCCCACTCGAGGAAGCGCTTGTCGAAGTAGTTGGCCTGCTGGACGAACGGCACCTTGAAGTGCAGCCCGGGCTCGGCGATTGGCGCGCCAATCGGGTCGCCGAACTGCGTGATGATGACCTGGTCCGCTTCACCGACGATGAACGTGGCAGACGAGGCGACGACGAGCCCGACGAGCAGGGCGACGGCGACCAGAGACGTCCGGGTCATCGCCCGCCTCGGCTCGGCGGCGACACTGCCGCTGCCCCACCGGATGTGGCGCCCGCCGGCGCACCACCGCCGCTGCCCGGGCCGAGCGCATTCACACCGTTCAGCGGCAGGAGCGGGAGAATGCCGCGCGCGTCGGGATCGAGGAGCAGCTTGCCGCCGATGCGCGGCAGGACGCGTTCCATCGTCTCCAGGTGGAGGCGGCGCCGGGTGACGTCCGGCGCCCGTCGGTAGGCCTGCTGAATCGACTCGAACCTGGCGCTCTCGCCCTGCGCCCGGTTCACGCGATTCAGCCCGTAGCCTTCGGCCTCCAGGATGGCCTGTTGCGCCTCTCCCCTGGCGCGCGGGATGACTTTGTTGTACTCGGCGCGCGCCTCGTTGATCATGCGATCGCGCTGCTGCTGCGCCTGGTTGACCTCGTCCCAGGACGGCTTGACGGTGTCCGGGGGATTGACGTCCTGCAGCACGACCTGCTCGATGGTGACGCCCATCTCGTACTGCTGCGTCAATTCGCGGAGCAGTTCCTCCACCCGTGTCTCGATGGCCTGACGTCCCACCGTCAGCACCTCGGTGACGGTGCGATCGCCCACCACCTGACGCATGACCGCCTCGTTCATGGCGCGGAACGTCTCGGTGACGTTGCGGACCTTGAACAGATAGAGATACGGGTCGGCCACCCGGTACTGCACGATCCACTCGACCACGGCGACGTTCAGGTCGCCGGTCAACATCATCGCCTCGGCGTCGACACCGTCGGTGGTGGTCGTGCTCCGCACGGCTGCCGCGGTGGTGCGGAAACCGAACTCCTCCTTCAACTGGCGTTGGACCGGGATTCGGCGGACCTGCTCGAGAAAGGGGATCTTCATCCGGAGCCCCGGCTCCGTCGTACGCACGTAGCGTCCGAGCCGCACCACCACGCCGACCTCTTCCGGCTGCACCTGGTACAACGCGCTGAAGAGGATCACGACGACGGCCACGGCGGCGGCGATGCGCACGAACAGCGGGCCCGATCCGACGGCTCGCGACCGCCATCCGTCGAGTTCGCGCAGGTAGGCGTCGTACTGATCGAAGCGGCCGGCCGCGCGTGGCTCTCCGAGGTCGTCGTCGCTGTCTTCACGGTCGTTGCCTTCGTGTCTGTCCATCGGGTCCCCCTGGCAGCCGTCCGCCCTTACGGTCAGCTTATATCAAGGGATCCGTCGTCCAGCACGAATCGGCGGCGCGGCGTGTCGGCTGAGGTGCCCGCACTCAGATGAAAGGGTTGCCAGCGTCGATCTCCTGCTTGCAGCCGTTTCGCTCCGCCTCGACTTGGCGACATAGGCCGCACCGCGCGCCGAGCCAACCATTCCGCGTGGCGGACACGTCCGACGGCCTTCGGTGATCGGCACCAGCATCCGGTGTATCGTAGGCGTCGCATGCCTGACTCGCGTGCAGAAAAGGAGCCTGATGCGCCTGTTTGCCGTCGTTGCGTTCGTGACCGCCCTGGTGACCGCCTCCTCCTGGACCGTTGCGGCCCAACCGCCGCTCCCCGCCCCGCCGGACGTCGCGGCGCCGCCGAAGGACGCCAAGACGACGAAGAGCGGCATCGGCTACAAGGTGGTGAAGCCGGGCACCGGCGCGGAGCACCCGAAGGCGACGAGCCAGGTGCGCGTGCACTACACGGGGTGGACGACCGACGGCAAGATGTTCGACAGCTCAGAGGGTGGCCTGCCGGCCGAGTTCCGGCTCAACGAGGTCATCAAGGGCTGGACCGAGGGCGTGCAGCTGATGGTCGTCGGCGAGAAGACCCGCTTCTGGATCCCGGAGCCGCTCGCCTACGGCGGTCGCCGCGAACCGAAAGGCATGCTGGTCTTCGACATCGAGCTGCTGCGGATCCGCGAGTAGCCGACTGCCGGGCGGACCACCGCCCGACGCGCATCGGTCGGCGCGTCCGTGAAGCGGTCCCCTTGTTCCTGCCCGGTGCGGTCTTCGTGGTCGCGATGATATCGTCTGTGGTCGCGATGGCGGCGGCGATTCGGTCGCCTCTGCTCGATGCGCAACATCCCAGACAGCCGAGGAGCCCGACATGCGAATTCGCACCAGCCTGATGACCGCGACGATGGCGGCTACGATGCTCGCCACCGCAACCCTGACCGGCGTGGCTCAATCGGCTGGCCGGGAGGCCGCCAAAGCCGACATCAGGAAGGCCCTGGAGGACTACGTCGCCGCGTTCTCGGCCGGCCGAGCCGATGTGATCGCCGAGCGCAGCGTGCTCGCGCCCATGCTCAATCTCGGCGGCACCGCCGTCAACACCTCGATGACCGCGGTGGACGTCAGGACGCGCTATGACGGCAACATCAAGGCGCTGGCGGCGCAGAACTATCAACGGTCGACCGTGGACAGCGCAACGGTGTGCCTACTGAACGACGCCGCCGCCATCGTCAGCGGCCGATTCACGCGCTATCGTACCGACGGCAGCGTGCTGAGCAAGATTGCGGCGACCTACGTGTTCGCAAAGAGCGACGGGCAGTGGAAGATCACCACCCTGATCTCACACGGCACCGATCGCGCGATCACCTGCCAGGACTGACCGGTCGGTCTCGAGTGCGCGGGTCGCGGCGGCGGTGCCTTCAGGATCGCCGCCATCGGAATGGCACGGAGTGCCGGCACGCGATCCGGAGGATCGGGGCCGGCTGCGGTGTAGGGGCTACTGCTTCGTCGGCGGGTTCTTCTCGCGATAGCGCTGCCCGCGCAGGACGCCTTCCATGCCGTAATTCGCTTCGTGGCACGCGTACTCGAAGAGCTGCTCATCGATCGCCCGCAGCGGCATCGACGCGGTCCAGGGCTGGCTGTAGGCGTCCGGGTCGGTGACCGTGTACTTGTATTCGATCGTCTTTGCGTCCACCCGCGTCAGGCGCTCCACGACCTTCGTTTTCGCTGTCGAACCTTGAAGGCTGGTCTCGCGCTTGAAGTTGATGGTCTCGATGACGAGGGTATCGCCCTCCCAGCGACCGACCGAGTCGCCGGTCCACCGCGGGACCGGCCCATGGGGGCGGCCGTCGGTCGGAACGATCCGCGCGTTGTGGACCATCTCGTTGAAGATCACGACGTAGCCGGCGGTTTGCACGATCTGCAGGTTGTTGTTGTAGGTGCCGGAGACCATCGGCGGCCCGGCGTTGAACCCGAGAATGCAGCGGTCGACGAGGCTGAGCGACTCGGGATCACTGTACATCTCGCTCTCGCTCCGCTTCGCGCGCGCCGCCTGCCGCGCCCGCGTCGCCGCGCTGAACGGAATGCGACCGTCGGGAGGGTCGGAAATGAGCGACGTACGGCGGTCCTTCGTGAGCTGGTCGCCGCGCTCGTACCAGAAGTCGTTATACGAGAGCACGCCGCCTTGCGCGCGCCCCGGATACCCGGCGCTCGGCTGCCCCTTCTCCGGATCGTAGAGGTCGCGATTGAGGCGATCGTTCTCGCTGCGCTCAAACGCCGCGGCTTCCTCCGCCGTCAGCACCGCCTTGTCCTTCAGCGCCTCGGGCCGCTGCAACGGCGTGATGGTGGAGAAGGTGAAGTTGCCCTGCAGATCGGGCTTCCCGTCTGGCGTCCGCGGCAGCGTCGATGTAGCGGACTGACCCGCCAGCGGAATCACAACCGCCATGGCGAGGGCACTGACGCCAGCGGAGAACAGCCGAATACGCATCATACTCCTCCAGATCTAAACGATCGTGGGCATCACGGTAATCGAGTCCGGCTCGCGTGACAAGTCATCTTTCGCTGGCTGCCAGGAACCCGCTTCCGCAGTGCCTCGACGGTCTAGTCGTCATTGCCAGGTACCTTTTATTGTATGATAGCCAGCATGGCGGAACCGGTGGACGCCCAGTTGAAGAAGGGCGTGCTCGATCTGTGCGTGCTCGCGCTTCTCTCGGAGGGCGACAACTACTCGTACGACATCGCCGGCAGGCTGGCCGACGCCATTGGGATGGGAGAAGGCACTGTCTATCCGCTGATGCGCCGGCTCTCCGCCGACGGCCTCGTCGAGACCTATCTGGTCGAATCGACGACCGGACCGTCGCGAAAATACTACCGCCTCACCCGCGCAGGCCGCGTCGCGCTCAGCGAGCAGCGCGAGGCCTGGCGCACGTTCACGAACGCGGTGGATGGCATCATCGGGAGCAAGAAGTGGGCGAAGCGCGCGTGACCTTCCTCGCCACGCTGCGCGCCGGCCTTCGCGGCGCGCCCGAGCCCGCGATCGAAGACGCCGTTCTTGACTACGGCAGCCATTTCGATGTCGGCGCAGCGGAGGGCCGCAGCGAGCAAGAGATTGCGGCTGCGCTGGGCGACCCGCTGGCGCTCGCCGATGAGTTGCGTGTGGAAATGCAGATTGAGCGATGGGAAAGCAAGCGCTCCCCCGTCGCCGCGGCACAGCTTGTCGCGGGCATTGTCGGGCTCGGCATCCTCAACGTCGTGCTGGCGATTGTCGCGCTGCCGCTCGCCGGTCTCCTCGTCTTCCTGGCGATCGCCAGCATTGTCGGTCTTCTGGTGGGCGGCGGATGGTTCGCCCTCGCTGGCGCCTCGCTGGGCGTGAGCTCAGAATTGTCAATGCTTGCAGGCGCCGGGCTCGTGTTCGCCGGTGTCGCGACGAGCGCACTGCTGGCGCTTCTGCTTCTCGTCCTCGTCAACGGCCTGGCGCGCTACGCGCGCCTGCACTACCGCCTGCTCCCCCGGACCGTGCAGACAGGCAAGCGATGACACCTGCACCAGCCCTCGCGCTTGTCGCCATCGTCAGCGGGCTGCTTTCGGCCGTATGCCTGGGCAGCGTCTATATGCGGGCGAACGTTCACGACAGCGGCTCGACGGCCCCACTCACCCGCGAGATCGCGTGGGATGGCTCGGCCAGGGTCTCACTCGGCGTACCCGCAGTGCTGCGCTACGTGCAGGCGCCTGGGCCGGGAAAGTACCTCGCGCGTGGTCCGCATCGCTCCGTCTCGACACTCACGGTTGCCGGCGGAATCATTCGCGATGCGCTGCTGCGCACCGGCGCCGTCCTCGAGATCACGCTTACGGCGCCTTCGGTGAGCAGTTTCCATCTCGATGGCCACAGCCGTCTGATCATCGAGGGCTACGAACAGGACAGCCTCGCCCTGCACACCGAAGGACGGGCGGTAGTCGATGCCAGTGGCCGCGCCCGTGATGTGCGCATCTTCATGAAGGGCGACGGGGCGATCAATCTTGCTCGTCTCGACGTCGAAGCACTCCAGAGCGACATCAATGGGGCCAGCACCGTGATCGCCGCGCCGATGCAACGCGCCACCCTGGATGTGAGCGGCAAGGCCTCCGTGATCCTGCTGACCCGCCCAACCCATCTCATGACCCAGCTGGAGGAGTCCGGCCGCGTCATCGACGCAAGCCCCGCCAACTGGATGCAGAAGGAGACCTGGCCATGACGTCCCTGACTCGGCGCGACGCGCTTGCAACGATCGCACTCGGGTTGCTCTCTACCGCCGGACGTGCCAGCGCGCTGCAATCGACGGCAGGCGAAGCTCCGCTCTCCGACGGCCAGATCCAAGCGATCCTGAGCGAACTCATCGACCGCGATCGCGAAAGCGTCGGCATGGTCGTCGGGGTTGTCTCGCCTCGAGGCCGTCGCCTCATCTCTCACGGCGCGTTTGGTCTGAGCGACAGGCGCCTTCCTGGCGGCGACACGATCTTCGGCATCGCCTCGGTGAGCAAGGCCTTCACCGGCCTGCTGCTTGCCGACGCCGTCCGCCGCAAGGAGGTAAAGCTCACCGAGGCTGTCGAGTCGTACCTGCCGAGACCGATCCGCCTCCCCGAGCGCAATGGCCGCAAGATTACCTTCATCGACCTTGCGACTCACACCTCCGGCCTGCCGCACGACCTGCCACCCGAACTGCGAACCATCGCACTGGCCAAACCGGCGCGGGAAGCGCGTTCAGTCATGTATGAGTATCTATCCGGCTGGACGCTGCCGACCGACATCGGCACGACCTGGTCCTACTCAAATCTCGAGTACGGTCTAATCGGCATCGCGCTCGAGCAGCGCACCGGCCTCAGCTACGACATGCTGCTTCGCACCCGCATCCTCGACCCACTGCGCATGGACGACACCGCAATCGCGCTCAGCCCCGCACAATGGGAGCGCCGGGCGCATCCTCACACAGCCGGACTTGGCCCCGCGCCGGAGTGGAGCAAGCCCTGGTCGATCAGCGTGCTTCAATCGACGGCGAGCGACATGCTTTCTTTTGTCAGTGCTGCTTCGGGCCTGGCGCTCTCTCGACTCGCGCCGGCGTTCGCGGGCATGCTCGACGTACGCCGCCCTGCGCCGGCACTCGGCCACGGCGCCGAGCAGGCGCTCGGCTGGTATGTCTATCCGCTTGACGGCCGCCCGATCGTTGGGCATAGCGGCAGCGGCGGCGGCTTCGGCGCGACCGCGCTGTACGACCCCACATTCAAGACTGGCGTCGTGTTGCTCTCCAATGCCGAGAGCCTCTGGGAAGACGTCGCCACACACGTGCTCCGACCCAGCCGGCCACTCGCGACAAGGAAGGCTGCCCATGTCCTCCCTGACGCCGTGCTCGATAGGCACACCGGCAGGTATGTCGATGCAAGCGGTGGTGTCTGGGTCGTCGTGCTGGAGCCCACCGGCCTCGTGCTCCGCCACCCCCAGGGCTATCGCGTTCCTCTCACGCCCCAGTCCGAGACGCATTTCTCCGTGCAGGGCTTCCCCACGCTCTTCATCGACTTCAACGGCAACGCCGCCGGAAATGGGGCTTCCCTGACATGGATCTTCGGCGGGGAGAGGATCGAGGCGAAACGGGCGGACTGAGTGGCCGTCGTGATGGACGTCCCGCATGAACACCGCGTCGCAGCACGCGGTGGGCGGGCTGGACGAGCCGGTCGCTCCCTCAGGAGCGTGCTCGGGAGGTCCACGCGCGCGGGGCCATTCACCGCGAAGATCGTCCGCTTCGTTCGTTCGCGGTCAGAACGCGGCACTCTGGCTGAAGCGTCGGGCCACAAATCCTGTAGGCTTGCCGGATGATCATTGTGTCCTTCATCCGTCGCACGGGTGTCCTGGCGAGCCTCGGCGCGGTCATCCTGGCGGGGGCTGTTGTCGCGGCGCAGCCCTTTGTCGTCCCCAACGCGCCGAAGTTCCCGCTGGCACTGGAGCCACGCACCTACAACACGTCTGACCAGAAGATCACGGTCACCGTGGTCGCGCACGGCATCCCACGCCCGTGGGCCCTCCTGCCATTGCCCGACGGCGACATGCTCGTAAGCGCGCGGGCGACCGGGCAGGTGTTCGCGATCCGCAGGGGCACGCTCGATCCGAAGCCGCTGACCGGTCTGCCCGCGATGCACCTGAGTCGGCCAACCGGCATGCTCGACATGGCGCTGCACCCGACGTATGCCGAGAACCATCTGATCTACTTCACGTACCACAAGCCGCTGGCGGGCAACACCTGGACGCTGGCGCTTGGGCGTGGCCGCTACGACGGCTCCGGGCTGTCGAACGTCCAGGAGCTCTACGCTGGAAATCCGGTGCAGACCTGGGGCTCGCGACTCGTCTTCGCCAACGACGGGCTGATCTACATCACGGTCGGCGGCGCCGCCCGCTCGCCGGACGCGCAGGCGACGAACACGATCTTCGGCAAGGTGCTGCGGTTGAAAGACGACGGCACCGTGCCGGCGGACAATCCGTTCGTTGGCAAGGCCGGCAGCCGGCCGGAGATCTTCACGGTTGGCCATCGCGATCACCACGGCATCGCGGTGCATCCGACCACCGGTCAGGTCTTTCACCTCGAGCTCGGTCCGATCGGCGGCGACAAGATCAACATCCTCAAGCCGGCCGGCAACTACGGCTGGCCGACCTTCGGCTACGGACGTGACAACGACGGCTCGCCGATGCTGCCGCCGGGCGAAGGCATCGAGCCGGCGTGGATTACCTGGAACCCCGGCATCACCCCCTCGGGGCTGCTGTTCTACACCGGCGACAAATTCCCGAAGTGGAAAGGCAACATCTTCGTCGGCAGCATCGTCCGCGGCCGCACGGCTGGCACCGGTGGCATCGAGCGCGTCGTCTTCAACGACAAGCTGTGGGAGCTGCGTCGGGAATCGATGCTGCAGGACCTGCATCAACGCGTGCGTGACGTCCGCCAGGGACCGGACGGCCTCATCTACGTGCTGACCGAGGAAGACGATGGCGCGGTGCTCCGGATCGAGCCAGCGCTGTAGCAGGCTGCGCAGGATGGGAACACCGTCGCGGTAGGTCCCCACTTCGTCGTGATAGTCAAAGAAGGCCGGCGTATCTTACGATCGCGGCGTGAGACTCCGGACTGGCGACGGCTCGGCGCCATCTGCGTCCCCTATGCCCTCTTGTCAGCCCTGGTGTGGAGCGGCGGCGGCGAGGGGATATCGCTCGTGGACAGCCTTGGCTCGCTCTTGGAGGGATACCTGCTGGTCCCGCTTGCCTTGCTGCTCCTGATCTCAGCGAGCGTCGACCACGTTCGCGTCCCCCCGGGGTAAGTCCGTTCGTCGCTACGCACTTGGAGGCAGCGACACTCTCGGAGCTTGACGGGACGGTGTCTGGTGACACCTTCGCGTCGAACCGGTTCGTGGTCCTGACGTCCACCCCGGTTGACTCAGGCGGCGGGCGGTTGGTCCCGATACATCGCCAAGGGCATCTGCCATGAGCCCTGCCTTGTCGTCCCCGATCGTGCACGAGACTTTCAATCGGGCATCTTGGGACCCATTCCGGATCGCCCGGTCCGGCGATAGTTGTCGAGAATCAACTTCAGGATCGTGCCATCGGTAGCCTTGCTCAATGCGCGAGTCGCGACATCTCCGCTCGTCTCGTGATAGGTCTTCTTGGCCAATTGATGCGCCCGGTGAAGGTCCGCGGTGTGCTGCGCCTCCAGCATCTTCAGATAGATCCGAAACAGCGGATCGACGAAGCGAAAGCCTTTTCGACCCTCCGGCTCGAGAAACTGAAGGGCGCACAGCTGGGCGCAGATTTCTCGGCAGCGGTCCTCAGGCCATCCCAGCCACAGCGCCAGGTCGCCGGCAGTCGTGTACTCGTCTCCCTGCATCGCAGCAGCGTAGATGAGTCTCTCGCAGTGTTGGTCGGGGATCCGCGTCTGAATCGAGCGCAGCTCTTCCTTTTTGATGGTGGTCGTCACCTTCGTCAGGACGTCCTCGAGCGTTTTCGGCGTCGCGGTGGTATGAAGATTGGTTATCGCCGCAGCAAACAATTCATATCCGAGCAGGTGCACCGGATCGGGGAACCCCTGCGAGAGCACATACAAGGCCTCCCGCACTTCCCCCTCGAACACCACCGGCGTGGGATCGAGCGCGCGGTCCAATAGCTCCACAAGTTCTTCCGGCAGCATCGGTGGCACGTAGATTGGCATCACGAACCTGGTAATCGAGGGATGTTGCTCTTTGAGCTCGGTCAAGCCGCTGCTGATCCCGACGAGGCCAAAACTGAGGTTGTCGATATGGGCGTCTGAGAGATTCTCAAGGACGACCTTGAGGAACACGCCAATCTTCACCTTGGCGATGAGCAGGTCCGCCTCATCGATCCAGATGATGACCTGGGCCTTGTCGCACGATTGCAGCTGACGCATCCAGTCGATCAAGACCTCAGAAAACCGCGTCGTGAGGTCAGGAATTTCTTCACTCTGCTGATGTCCAATCTCGTAGGACACGAGCTTCAAGTTGACCTTCAACTTCTCGGCCGTCTTTCCAGCCACGGCCAATCGCTGCCCAGCGGCTCGTTCCACAGCGTGAAGCAGCCGGCTCGCAAACTCGCCCAACCTCTCCGTTCCATCGCAGCGATAGGTGACGTTGAGGCTCGACTGAACCGTGTCGACCGCGAACCTCGCCTTGGCGTCGGCCGATCCGCTGACCAGTTGCTGCACTTGCGCCGCGAAGGAGCTCTTCCCGACTCCTCTGCGGCCCGCAACGAACAGACTGCGACCATGCATCAAGTATTCGTAGGCCTCTCGCACGAGGTCGTCTCGACCAGCGTACCGAGAGGGATCGCGCATGATGTGTCCTGGCGAGAACGGGTTCCGGGTCATGGCGCCTCCGCACCGCCGAGTCTACGCCGGCCACGCCTGATCGCGCGGCAGTTTTCGTCCTGTGCACTCGAACGGCTCCCATGCGTGTTGGCGCTCGTCCAGAATTGACCGTCCGCGCTCAGCGGACGTTGACCAGAACGTAGCAACGGTCCGTTGGGCCGAGACGGCCGTTCCCGGGCGGGAGGCGTCTGAGGTGCCCGGTCAGTGCTCGATGAGCGAAGCCGCCTTCTCCGGGTCAGAATTGGCCGAGTGACAACCTTGACCAGGTCCTTGCGACGTCTCGTGCCCGGCTTGGCGCCTTGTGAGCAGACGAGGGGATACCTTCCCTGGTCAAGGTTCACGGCGCATAGGTGGTCAGTCTTCGGCGCGCGTCAACACTCCGGTCCGCCGGACCCGGTTCGCGGCGAGACTGCCCCGTCTCTCTTCCGCTCAGGGGACGACCTTCGTCAGCGGCATCCTGGCGGGAAGGCGTTGATTGCCGCGCACGCCGAGAAGCCCCGGCGCCGCCGACTCCTCGCCCCAGAACCAGAGGCTGCCGTCGCGCGTCAGGGCGAAGCTGAAGTTGCCGCCCAGCCAGTAGGCCTCCACGTCCGGCAGCTTGATCGGCGTCGGTTTCAGTTGAAAGTCGCCGGCGATACCCGTGCCGAGTTGCCCCCAGTCGCTGTTGCCCCAGCCAATCAAGGTGCCGTTGCGGCGGCGGACGATGAAGTGGCGACCGAACGTGCCGGCCTTCACTTCCGCCGCATCCGTGATGTTCGTCGCGATGGCCGGGGTCGGCTGTCCGGGCTCGGTGACGTCGGCGTCCGTGCCGTGGCCCAGGCCGCCCTGTTCGTTACTCCCCCAGCTCCACACGCGGCCGTCCCGGGTCACGGCCACGGCGGCGCCGCTCACCGTTGCGATGGACACCACGCCGGCGATGCCCGGCACGAGCGCCGGTCCACGCTCCTCCACCGCCGCGGTGCCGGTGCCAAGCTGCCCCTTGATGTTGGGGCCCCACGCATAGACACGTCCGTCGCGCGTCAGCGCATAGCCACCGGCGGGACCTCCGGCGATGTCAGCGATGTCGGCGAGACCGGCCATCGTCATCGGCGTGGCGACGCCGGGGAACACCCGGTTGCCCCCCGTGAGGAACGCCGGCACCTCGCCCCACGCCCGAACGCTGCCATCGCGCATCACCGCCATGGCTGCCGCGCCACTTGCCGTGATGCGCGCGACGTCTGCGAGGCCGGTGACCTGTCCCGGTGTATGACGTTCGGTCGCGCCGCTCAGGCGGACGCCGAGGTTGTTGCTCACCCCGCGCCCCCAGGCCCACACCGTGCCGTTCTCGAGCAGCGCGTACGACGCGTCATCGTCGCCGGCCGCCACCTGGACCACCCTGCCGGGCAGGTCGACGCGGGCGGCGGGCAGGAATCCGCGGACCACCTTGGGCCGGCCCAGTTGCCCGGACCGGTTGCTGCCCAGCGCTGACACCGTGCCGTCGGAGAGGAGCGCCAGGATGTGCCACGAGGCGGAGATCTGCGTGACCGTCACCGGCGTCTGGGCTCGGAGGGGATGCGCTGCGGCGTCGGCCAGAAGCGCAATGCAGACGGCCAGTGCGCATCGCCGAAGGCGTCGGGTGACCATGACTCGCACCGGGAAAACCCGCACCATCTTCTTCCTCCCGCCCCGGGACCGCCAGCGATACTGATCCACGCGCTCAGGTCCTGGCACATCCGGCGCCGCCGCGATCCTGCAACGCATCATCACGCCAATTGGCTCCTGACACGAGTCGCGGTAACGGTAACCCTGGCTCAGATCATCCCCTGCGATCAAGCTGGTGCCGCTCGTTCAGGACTGACCATCCGCCCGGAGAACGTTGACCAGGGCGAACAGCGTCCGCTTGGCGGCGACCGCCGCTCTCAGGCCGAGCGCGTCTGCCGTTCAGGCGAGCGGCGTCGGCGCCAGGCGCTTCTCGGCGAGGAAACGCGCCAGATACGGCGCGGTGCGGCTCTTGGCGGTCGCGGCTACCCGTTCAGGAGTGCCGGTCGCCACGATGCGTCCGCCGTCATCACCGGCGCCGGGACCGATGTCGATGACCCAGTCGCTGCCGGCGACGACGCGCATCTCGTGCTCGACGACGATGACCGTGTTGCCCGCGTCGACCAGGCCGTCGAGCTGCCCGATCAACTTCTCGACGTCTGACGGATGCAGGCCGGTGGTCGGCTCGTCGAGGACGTAGATCGTGTTGCCGCGTTGCGCGCGCTGAAGCTCCGTCGCCAGCTTGATCCGCTGCGCTTCCCCACCCGACAATTCGGTGGCCGCCTGCCCGAGCCGCAGGTAGCCGAGGCCGACGTCGCGCAGCACCCCGAGGGCTCGCGCGACGGTCGGCTCGTCGGCGAAGAATTCCGACGCCGCGTCGACGGTAAGGGCGAGGACGTCTGCGATCGATTTACCCCGATAGTGAATCTCCAGCGTCCTGGCGTTGTAGCGCTTGCCGTGACAGGTGGGACACGGCGCGTAGACGCTCGCCAGGAACAGCAGCTCCACCATCACGAAGCCTTCGCCAGCGCAGTGCTCACAGCGGCCTTTGGCGACGTTGAAGGAGAAGCGTCCGGCGTCGTAGCGGCGGGCGCGCGCACTCTTCGTGGCGGCGAACAGCTTGCGCACCGGATCGAACAGACCGGTGTAGGTCGCGAGATTCGATCGTGGCGTGCGACCGATCGGTTTCTGATCGACACGCACCAACCGTCTGATACCTTCGAGGCCGCCGACGATCCGGCCGTCGAGCCGCTCGACGGTCCGCTCCAGCGCGTCCCCGTCGTCATCGTCCGCGACCGGCTGTCCCAGGTGCTGGGCCAGCAACTCCACGAGCGCCTGGCTGACGAGGCTCGATTTGCCCGACCCCGACACGCCGGTCACGGTGGTGAACACGCCGAGCGGGAACGCGGCGTCGAGCTCGTGCAGGTTGTTGCGCGTCACACCACTCAGGCGAAGCCACCCGGTCGGCGTGCGGGGAGTGCGCGCGTGACGATCGGTCCGTCCGGACAGGTGACGAGCTGTCTGCGACTGATCGACGTCGACCAGACCGGCAAGCGGACCACTGTACAGGACAGAGCCGCCGTGCTCTCCGGCGGCCGGTCCGACGTCGACGATCCAGTCGGCATGCCGAATCACGTCCAAATCGTGTTCGACGACGAAGAGCGAGTTGCCTGACGCTTTCAGGCGATCGAGCGCGGCCAGCAGGGCTTCGGTATCGGCAGGGTGGAGGCCGGCGGACGGCTCGTCGAGTACGTAGACCACGCCGAACAGGTTCGAGCGTACCTGCGTGGCGAGGCGAAGACGCTGGAGCTCGCCTGGGGACAGCGTCGGCGTGCTGCGCTCCACCGTCAGGTAGCCAAGTCCGAGGTCGAGCAGCGCCGTCAGCCGCGCCACCAGGTCCTGCGCAATCCGCTGCACGACGATCGCCTTCTCGGGATGCCCGCCCTCGGCCGCGGCGGCGCCGGCCGCCGGCGCGCCCGCGAACGGCTTCAGCAGGTCGGTCAGCCGGGAGAGCGGCAGCTTGGAGAGATCGGCGATGTCCAGTCCCGCGAAGGTCACCGTCAGCGACTCCCGCCGCAGCCGCTTCCCCTGGCACACCGGGCAGTCGGCGCTCAGCAGGTATTGCGCCACCCGCCGCTTCATCAGCACACTCTCGGTGTTCGCGAACGTATGCAGCACGTGGCGCCTGGCGCTCGTGAAGGTGCCCATGTAGCTCGGCTCCTCATTGCGCTTCAGGGCCCGTCGCGCTTCTGCCGGCGTCAGCCCCGCGTACACCGGTACCGTCGGCTGTTCGTCGGTGAAGAGAATCCACTCCCGGTCTTTTCTCGAGAGCTCGCGCCACGGCCGATCGACGTCGTAGCCGAGGGTGACGAGGATGTCCCGGAGGTTCTGTCCCTGCCACGCCACCGGCCACGCCGCCACCGCGCGCTCGCGGATCGTCAGCGAGCCGTCTGGCACCATCGATCGCTCGGTCACTTCGTAGACCCGGCCCAGCCCGTGACACCGTGGACACGCCCCTTCAGGCGTGTTGGGCGAAAACGACTCGGCGTAGAGGATCGGCTGCCCGGGCGGGTAGGTGCCGGCGCGGGAGTACAACATGCGGAGCAGGTTCGACAGCGTCGTGACGCTCCCCACCGACGATCGGGTCGTGGGCGAGCCTCGTTGCTGCTGCAGCGCAACCGCCGGCGGCAGGCCATCGATCGAATCGACCTCGGGAACGGCCATCTGGTGAAATAGTCTTCGGGCATATGGCGAGACCGACTCGAGATACCGCCGCTGCGCCTCGGCATAAAGCGTCCCGAACGCCAGAGAAGACTTGCCTGAGCCGGAGATCCCGGTGAACACCACCAGTGCGTCGCGCGGAATGTCGAGGTCGACGTTCTTGAGGTTGTGTTGGCGAGCGCCGCGCACCTGAACGAAACCGGTCACGACATTGACCCTGCATCCGTTGGTCCAACGCCCCTTCGGGAGGCCAGCCGTCGGTTCAACCGTGGAC
>CADEDC010000010.1:97488-106647 GCA_902825985.1 uncultured Acidobacteriota bacterium
GAGCGTATCTCCATCGACGAGGCCTTTGCCGACGTCGCCGGCTGCACCCGCCTGTTTGGCTCGCCGGCAGAGATCGCGCGAAGCGTCCGGGCTCGCGTGCGCGCCGAGCTTGGCCTGCCGATCTCGATCGGTGTGGCGCGCACCAAGCACCTGGCGAAGATCGCATCGCAGGTCGCGAAGCCGGACGGACTGACGGTGGTCGATCCGGAGACGGAACTCGAGTTTCTGCACAAGCTGCCCGTGTCGCTCATGTGGGGCGTGGGACCTGCGACGGAGGCACGCCTCGCCAAAGCCGCCATCACGACCATCGGCCAGTTGGCGGCGAGCTCGCCCCAGGCCGTTGAACGGCTGCTGGGACACGCGGTCGGTACGAAGCTGGCGGCCCTTGCCTGGAATCGCGATCTGCGCCATGTCCAGCCGCGCCGGCGCGCCCGCTCGGCGGGCGCACAGTCGGCGCTCGGACGCCAGCCCGCGATCGCGCGCGTCTTCAAGCCGACGCTCCATCATCTCGCCGACCGCATCGGCGCGCGCCTCCGCGCCAAGTCACTCTCGGGACGGACGATCACCGTCCGCGTACGCTTCGCCGACCTGCGCTCGGTGACGCGCTCCATCACGCTGCCGGCGCCGGTGTCGGCCACGCGGGCGCTGGCCGAGATCGCCGAGGACCTGGTGCGTGGCGCCCTTGCGGACCATCCTGACGAGCGGACGATTTCGTTGCTGGGGCTATCGGTCTCGCAACTCGACGTGCAGGCGAGCGTCCAACTGGAGCTGCAACTGGGAGCTGCCGACGAAGGACGTCGTCCTGGCACACGAGCGGGCGCGGCGCGCTCCCGCGCCGATCAGGCGATCGATGCCATCCGCAAGCGCTTCGGCGGACAGGCCGTGGACTATGCATCGGCCACGCGCGGTGAGCGGTCCGTCCCTGACGAGTTCAGACGCCTGGCCGAAAAAGACCTTTGACCTCGGCTCCGGGAAATGATCTCAGACGCGTCCTGAGCCATCACCTGTTGCCGCTCGATACGTCTGACCATGAATTGCCGGCTCTGCTCGGTGAGCGTTGAACCATGCGTCCATGACGAGTCGCAATCGCTACCAGGTGTAGCTGCCACCGGGCGGCGGCCAGAGCCCAAGCGCCTGCCGGAGCGTGACGACTTGCCCGAGATGGTGCGCATTGTGCTGAGCGACATGGGTCAGCGCGTCCTCGATGCCGTAGTCCGCCATGGGTGGGAACTCGAGGGGTGGGTCGATGCGCCCGTGGGCTGGGAGCGCCACGGCCTGACCCAGGCCGTTCAGGAACTCGTCGCGCATTCGCGGCCAGTCGGCCGTGGTCGCCGGAGGCCAGCCCGCTGCCGCGTGGGCGGGCGGCGGCACCGGCGTCCCCGAGCAGCGGTTGAGAAACCAGGTCTGCCAGAAGACCATATGAGCCACGATCTCGACGATCGAGTGGGTCACCCCAGCCACACGGCGGGCCGCGTCGTCTGCAGACAGACCAGCGAGCACCTGATCGGGCGGCATGTGCGCAACGGGACGAACGAGCAGCTCCTCGCGATGCATGCTGCGCAGCGTAGCACGGTACCTCGCCACCAGGGCCGGTCGCCGAGAAAAGCCGCAACACGTTCGTCTATACGAACTGGAGGACGCACAATGCCACAAACAGCGACTGACATTGCGAAGGACCTTGCGATCGCCGCGATACACGCTCAGCCACAGTCGATAGCTCCGCGAACCGCTGGCGTTGGTGACGAAAGGACCGTCGGCCAAGAAGCAGCACAGCTCTATCTGCAGATCCTGAACGCACTCAGAAGCGCCAACGTCACCTGACCTCGTGCTTCACTGCCGATCCGACACTCGCCCACTGTGGAACGTGGCTTTGACCGCGACACGTCGGCGGTCAGATGTCTACCCTCGGCGACAACTCCGTTCGTGCGCCCCGTCGCACGGTCGCGCTCTTTTTCGCGTGCGCCGAGAGAGCCATGATCCTTATCAATGGATGAACCGCACGGGGCCTGAACATCAGCAGGGACGCCGCAACGGTTACTCGCCGGAATGGTCGTACTCAGTCTGAAGAGGTCCGATCACTGGACCGGGGCTCCGAATGCCGCAAGGCCGCGAAGCACGCGCTCGGCGTTATCGGGCGTGGCATCGACCCAGACATCGAGATCGCCTGTCGCCCGCGGGCGCCCGTGGTGCGCGAGCGCATACGCGCCCACGACAAGAAACCGGACGTCAGCGTCGCCGAAGGCGCGCAACAGATCGACAAAGTCCGGGTTCATCGGCCTTCCGTCCTAGAAGCTCCCACTGCTCGACCGACAGCCGCCAGACGTAGTCCACGCGGGCCGAAGGGGACAAGCGTTGCCAGTACTCCGCGTCGTGCCGGTCAGCCTCCTCGTGTGAGGCGAAGCGCCGAACGGTGACCGACCGCATCTTCTTCGACACCGCGGAATTATAGCTCTTGCAGGCGGTGCGGTGCGCGCCGCCCGCAGTCTCGGCAGAATACGCTGTCGGCACTTCGGGTTGCCAATCGCAGCGCGGCGCGATCATCGTGACCACCATCACCTGGAGATGCGAACGACTGACCTCGAACCCGAGCGCGCGTCACGTCGGCCGACCGGATCCTCGACCCGCTGCCGAGTCACTCTGAAATTTCCGGGGCACGACGTTCTTCACAACCACCCAGCGGATACCACTCCAGGCGAATCTCGACGCCTACAACGCCGTCAACTCGGGCTATCCAATCGCTGCTGACGGCGTCTGCGCCAACCGCGATCTGGCCGCGTGCATCGAGCTTCTGCACCCGCGCATGCTGCCGGTCAGTGGTCCATTGAACCTCTGAACCGATGATGATGTTGCGCGCCGTCAGGCGAGCCGTCACCGGAGCGGATGGCGGGCAATCCGGTCGCCTGTCACGGTGCCGATCCAGATCTCCTTCCCCACCTGCAGCGCGGTCGTCGCGCTGTAGAACCGCTCGGTCGCCGGAAGACGGATGATCTCGCGGGCGGTGAAGGTGGTCGGATCGATGCGCGCCACGACCGATGACGTATCGGCACAGACCTTCAGGAGGCACTGGATGACCCGCTCGCGGGTGACGGCGCCCTGTCCCGTGGTGAGCAGCGTGCCGTCCGGCTGCCAGCGCATGTTGTCTGGCTGGAAGTCCACGTCGATGAGCTGCCTGGCGGGCGGCGTCTGCCCCCTCGACAGCCGCATGACCTTGCGTGCCGGCCACAGGTTCACGTACAGCCATCGCCCGTCGCGCGATGCCTCAATCCCGTTCGGTCCCTCAGACTGACTGCCGGGCACGATCTGGAACCCCGTCCCGGGATGCCATTCCCAGATCTCGCCGCTCGTCGGATCGTCCCGGCTGGGCGGCGGCGTCGTGCGGCGCGTCGGATTGGTAGCGACGAAGCCGCCGTCCGGCAGCGGACTGATCGAGTTGAACGCCGCGGTGGGCGGCGCGACGACGCACCCGACCCAGCTGACGACGGGCGCCTGAGGTGTCGTATCGACCTCGAGCACCTCGATCGACTCGCGGAAGCCGTGGTGGACGAGATAGACGGTGTGGACGCGACCCGGTCCGGGGGCGACCGCCAGACCGTGCGCGCTGAACTTCTCCTTCTCGGCCGGATCGACTGGCCCCGGACAGGCCGCATAGGTGGTCTTGTCCCAGCGCTCACGCGTGGTGGCCGCGGGGAAGACCTGGACGTGCGAGAAGTCGCGGCTGTTGACAAGGTGCATGGCCCCCCGGATCCACCCAGACGTGACGACCCAGTCGGACTGCGGGAGCGCCACGATGTCCTCAGGGCTCGGCATCCCGCAGATGAACCGGATGTCACCCTGTGGGTCGCAGCCACCGGCGGGCTGCGCGGTTTCAACTGGCAGCATCGCCACGCTCACCAACACGCACACGAGTAGTGATCGCATCTTCATGATCGCTCCGTTCCAAGCCGCACTATACCGGAGAAGGCCCGAACGCCAGCGCTCGGCGTCGGCTGGGGCGCGCAGGACCTTGAGCTGCCTGCGTCTCACCTTCACCTCCCGGCCGTCTCGGCAAAGACCGTCCGGAGCCCTCGAGTGACTGCAACAGGAAAAGTCGACAAGTGCTCCTCGCCTTCGAAGATACGCGTGTGTCGCGATGGTAGTCGCGAGGCAAGGAGACGGAGACGCTGTACTCACGCCCGTTGACTTTCGATGCGAACTCGCGTCGTTCCGTCCGCACGAGCGCGACTCGCGACGGGGTCTCTTGCGCGAGAAGTAGAGGACCGTAAGCCCAGACGACCAGAAGGAGCGTGACGACCGTCGCCTTCATACACCACCTCGGATGGAGTTCGTCCGCCAACGCCAGCGCGGCGTCACTACAGTCGCACGGCGATGACCGCGGCCCCGCCGCCCCGGCCGCACCCACTGCGATTCGAAGGTTACGCTGATGACGGCGAGTCCCGTCACTCGTGCGGCCTACGCCATCAGCTGAGCATGGCGCGAAGACCTTCCTTTACCTCGATCGAGCCCCGAACCCGTTCCCCCGTGGCTTCCCACGTGACTCCGCCGCCGATAAAGCCCTCATACATCTGGCGGTAGATCTCGGCCATGTGCGGCGACATCCCGAAGGACACGAAGGTGGGCACAACCGCGTCAAGCGGCGCTTCGATGACTTTCACCGAACGCCCCAACAGCTCGGTGAGCGCTGCCGCAACGTCGGCGGGCGTAACGTCGGTGGGCCCCGACAGCTCGATGACGCGGCGGCCACGCGGGCCATCGAGCAGCGCTTGCGCTGCGGTGCGTCCGATGTCCGTGGTCGTGGCCACTGCGTGAGTGAAGTGGGCGGGCAAGAACGAGGGCAGGACGCCGTCCTGCTTCGCCGCGGGGAGCACGGCGCCGTAGTTCTCGAGGAAGTACGCCGCGCGGACGAACGTCGTGGCCATCCCGAGCTGTTCGAAGCTCCGCTCAGCCAGGTAGGGCGCGCCGATCGGCCCGTGCCCCTTGGGCAGATGGGCGCCGATCGAAGACAAGAACACGAGATGCGGCAGGCCGGCGCGAACCGCCGCACGCCCGATCGCGTCGATCATTCTGGCGCGAGAGCCGAAGAAATCGGTCGTGGTCGCGTCAGGTGGCAACAGCACGTACGCGCCCTGCGTGCCGCGTAGCGCGCCTGCGAGCGCTACGTCATCGTCAAGGCTCGCGACCGCCATCTCGGCGCCTCGGTCTCGCCACGATGCGCCTTTGTGCTCATCGCGAACGATGACCCGTATCGGCTCTCCCCTGGCCAGAAGGCTGTCGGCGACGACGGTGCCCGTGTGTCCCGTGACTCCAGCGATGGCGTACATGGCGGACATCCTCTCACATGCGCCGCGGACCGATCCACTCCACGCAATGGGCGGTCGCGAAGTGACGATCCAAGACCCTCGAGGGCGATCTGTTGCCGCTCGCCCAATCGCCGGGGCGTCGAGGTCCTCGAGATACAGCAGCATGACGCGGACGGTCGAGCGGTTCGAGCTGGCGTAGAGCGACAGCCGCCGCTCAAGCGCCACTCGGATCCGCGCTCGGTTTCAGCGTTGACCGGGATGGAGCCACGTCCAGAAGCCGCCGGACTGATGTTCTCGGGCGGTCGGCGTCTGAAGTGCCCGTCATCGTTCGACAAGCAAATCCGTCCTGTCCTGGTCGGAATCGGCCGAGCGGCAACACTTCCGGGGGGGGGAACGTGGAATTCGGCGAATGCTGGTGCGGGCCGTCTGGGTCGAAGGAAGAAAGGGGCCGCTCGCGATCTATACTCGCGTCACGTGGCGGCAAGGCGGGGCAGACCGCCCGGTCGCGCGGTGTTCGTGGATGATGTGGGAGGAGCTGGTGCAGAGAGACCATCGGTCGCGGAGGTCGGCGGAGTTCACGGCCGGCCTCGTGTATCTGGTCGTCATCGCGCTCGTCGTCGCGCTCGGCCTGACCACGACCGCATCGAGCCAGGGCGATCGCCGGACAGTGCGACTGCGCACGCTCAGTCCTGGCGATGTCCTGTATGTGATGCTGGACGGCGGAGGCAATAGCCTGGCCCTCATCGGCGACGAACAGGTGGTGCTCATCGACACCAAGTCACCCGGGTGGGGCCAGTCGGTTGTGGATGCGGTCAACGCGGTCGGCGACCAACCGATTGGAACAGTGATCAACACGCACGCCCACATCGATCACACGGGCGGAAACCTCGACCTGCCGGCAGCGACGACGATCATCGCGCATGAGAATGCGAAAGCGGCCATGGCGAAGATGCCGCAGTTCCAGGGCCCGGGTAGTCGGGCGCTGCCCAATAAGACGATGACGGATCGGCTGTCGCTGCTCGATGGTCGCGACCGCATCGAGTTGTACTACTTCGGCGCGGCGCACACCAACGGCGACCTGATAGTCGTGTTTCCCGCCAAGCGCATCGCCTATGTCGGCGACCTGTTCCCGTCCAAGGCGGCGCCGTTCATCGATACCGCCAACGGCGGCAGTGCCATTGCATTCCCTGAGACCCTGGCGAAAGCAGTGTCCACCATCAGCGGGGTCACCCGCGTAATCACGGGGCATGAAGAAGGGGTGCGCGCGACGCGGTCCGCGAGTCCGACTTCGGTGGATATTTCGACGCCGCAGACCATGACCTGGGCGGATCTGCAGGAGTACGCCGACTTCAATCGGGACTTTCTCGATGCCGTTCGAGCCGCGAAAGCCGCTGGCAAAAGCGCCCAGGACGCCGCCGCGTCCCTGAAGCTGGCCGAGCGCTACGCGGCGTACGACATGACGCAGGCCTCGGCGAACGTCCAGGCAATCTATCGCGAACTCGACGCGCGTTAACGACCGAGAGGGAGCAGATCGACTCATGGGTGAACGGACGATGCACGCCTTGGTGGGGCCCACCGCGGTGGCCGCGTGTGTGCTGCTGCTGACTGTTGGAACCGGTGCGCAGGCGACCATCGAAGCGCCAGGCGCTCGCCGCCCCGTGACACCGGCCAGGCCACGGATCGCTCCGGTGCCACAGGCGGAGTGGACCGAGGTCCAGCGCGGGCTGGTGGCGAAGTATGGCGTCGACGGCACGGCTGACAACGCGCTGCGGACGCTCCTGCACTCGCCCGAGCTGGTGGACGGCGTCATGCCGTATACGAACTATCTCGCGCGTGAGTCGACCCTGTCGCCTCGTCATCGCGAGCTGCTCATCCTGCGCGTCGCGTGGTTGTGCGCCAACCCGTCGCTATGGGCGACCCATGCAGCGCGGGCGCGGGGCGTGGGATTCACTGCCGCCGAGATCACGCGCATCGCCCAGGGGCCCGACACACCGGGCTGGGACCCCTTTGAGGCGACGCTCCTGCGTCTCGCCGATCAGTCATTCCGAAATTCGTCGGTGACCGAGGCGACGTGGAAGGCGCTCTCGGCGAGCTACGACATGTTCCACATGGTCGATGCCGTCGAGACGACCGGCCACTTCATCATGCTCGCGATGATGTACAACGCCTTCGGCGTGCAGCCCGACGAGGGCGCGGCCGATCGGTTGCCCACCGACGTCCCGTACCGGGTCGTCGTGCCGCCGCGCGAACCGCCGCTGACCGTGGCTCGACTCACGCCGATCGAAGGCCGCGGCATTTCCGTCAACCGCACCATCGCGCGCCATCCCAAGCTGTACGAACGGTGGCAGCCGCGTCAGCGTTTCGTCGTCGGCGTCTCGAAGCTGCCGCCGAAGCAGCGCGAGCTCCTCACCCTCAGAGCCGGGTGGAATTGCCAGTCCGAGTACGAGTGGGCCAAGCACGTGGGATCGGTCGGCCGTGCGCGCGACCACGGTCTCGATCCCGTTCGAATCGCCGAGGGCGCGAGCGCTTCGGTATGGGATCCGTTCGAGCGGACGCTCCTGCACGCCGCCGATGAACTGTATCGCGATACGGCCATATCAGACGGCACGTGGAGCCAACTGGCCGAGCGGCTCGACACGCCGCTCCTGATGGCCGCGATCACCACCGTCAGCGACTTTCGGACGATCTCGCTGTCACTGAACGCCTATGGCGTCCAGTTGGAGGAAGGCGACGAACACTTCCCACAGTTGCCGGCGAAGTAGCTCCAGGACGAGCGCAATTCGGCGAGCATGTTGCTGCTCGGCCAGCCCGCGAGCGCCAGCACGCCGAAGGCTCGGGTCATCCGACAGACGCGCATAGTGGGCCCAACGTTGTTGCCGCGCGCCCAGAAATGACCTTCACGGTCCTGCGACGGTTGACCAGCACAGCGCAACGGCTTCGGGCCGGAATGGCCGTCTCCAGACCGAAGATGTCTGATGAGTCCGGTCAGTGCTTGATGAGTAGACCAGGCTTCCCCTGGTCAGAATGGGCCGAGCGGCAACACTCCACGAGTGACGTCCGTGCCGAAGGTCGTCTTTGACACGAACATTTTCGTGTCGGGCCACTTCTGGAAAGGTCCACCGTATCGCTGTCTGCTGGCCGCCAAGGCCCGGCTCGCCGATCTCGTCGTGTCCGATCCGATCATCGCTGAGGTCCGCGAGAAGCTGATCGACAAGTTCGGTGTTCCGCCGATAGAAATGGCCGCGATCATCGAACAACTCGAGACGTACGCCGAACGAGTGGCTGTTGTGGGCAAGTCGGGGTGGGTCCAGCAGGACCCTGACGATGACAAGTTCATCGACACAGTGAGCGCACAAAGCTTGAGCTAGTCAACCGGCCGTTGTCCTAGATTGAGCCGCCTCAGGCATGGCCAGCATCTGAAGGGCTGAGCCGTCTAAGCTCTGCCAATATCACGACCATCCTCAGGTCTCCGACGCCCATGTCGCCGGCAAGTGTCTGCAAAATCCGTTTGACTCCAGCCGGGTTATGGCCCAGTCTAATGCCCCCTCGAAAGGTGTCATAGCCGTGCCCTAGGGAACTCGTGGTGGCGGAGGACGACATGGGCCGCGATGTCAGAAAACAGCCAATGACCCGGTCAGAGGTCATGTCCGTAGCGGGCGCTTCGGTGGCCGCAGTGGTTGGAGCCTTAGCTACGGCTCTCCTATCCCGATGGCCAACCGTCGCTTGGTGGACGCTGATAGCTGGCGGTGGGATGACCGGTCTGCTGGTCTACGTTTGCACCACCCACGCCAAGGCTGTTCACAAGCTGCGCGATGAATCGTGCCGCGATCGACGTGAACGGCAAGCTGACGGTGGCGATCGA
>CADEDC010000011.1 GCA_902825985.1 uncultured Acidobacteriota bacterium
CATCCGCCGCAACACGACTCCTGCGACATCATGTCGCAGCTCCATCGCCTCCAGCGCCGCCAGAATGTCTCTCGAGTGCCGCCGCTGGCTGCTGGCAGCCGGGTCAGCACGGCGGCGGGGGGACGGACGCTTTTGGCGAAATCGACAGTGCGACGCGTGGGTGGCGGCATCGGTCTGTTGGCGATCGCCGTCGCGGTGAGTGGTCGCATGGGCATCGGCGTCGCTGGATTCGCGCCGACCGACCCGTCGGTCATCAGGCCGATTCCTGTGCCGGCCGGTGGCGATGCCGGCATCTACTCGCTGGCGTCGGACCAGCGCGGCGGCGCCCTCCTCAGCTGGCTGGAACCGACAGACGCCGGGCTGGTCCTGCGATTCTCCTCGCTCGAGCGCGGGGCGTGGACGACGCCGACGGTGATCGCCCAGGGACGCCATCTGTTCTCGAACTGGGCCGACCATCCCTCGGTCGCCGTGCAACCGAACGGCACCCTGCTGGCGCAATGGCCGGTCATCAACGACGGTCCGCAGCCGCCCGGCTCCTACAACAACAGCATGCGGATCGCGATGTCGACCGACCGCGGGAAGACGTGGCGCGAAGCGTTTGCCGACGGGCTCGACAACCTCTACTCATACAGTGGCTTCGTCACCCTGATGCCGGCTGCGTCCGGTGCGCGCGCCGTCTACCTCACGCCGCCGCGGCCGATTGCCCACGATCCGGCCGATCACCAGATGACGCTCAGCCACGTCGCGTTCGACGCGCAGGGCCGCCGCCTCGCGAATGGCGTGGTCGATGGCGACACCTGCAGCTGCTGCCCCACCACGATCGGGATGACCGCGGCCGGTCCGATTGCCGCCTACCGTGACCACGAGCCCGGGGAGGTCCGTGACATCGCCGTCGTGCGCCTCGTGAACGGCGCGTGGACCTCGCCGCGGCCCGTGCATCGCGACGGCTGGGTCATCAACGGCTGCCCAACCAACGGCCCGGCACTCGCCACCGGCGGCTCTCGAGTGGCCATCACCTGGTTCACGGCAGCACGAAACCGCCCGGCCGTGAACGTGGCTTTCTCGCACGACAACGGGCAGACCTTCACCGCCCCGATCGAGGTCGACGGGGCGCCGGCGGTCGGACGTCCAGCCATCGTGCTGCTGGCCGACGGCGCGGCGGTCGTCGCCTGGCTCGCGTCCGTCGGTGGAGGGCGTGGGGAACTGCGGGTCCGGCGCGTGACGCCGGCCGGCGTCACCGGCCCGGTGCTCGTCGCCGGCGCGGCCTCTCCCGGGCGTCTCAGTGGGATGCCGCAACTCGTGCTGGCGGAAGACGGCTTGATCGCCGCCTGGCGCGGTGATGGCCTTCAGACCGTTCGCATGCCGATTCCGCGCTGACGACGCGCGGCACTTCACACATTCGACAGGAGACACTCGTGATCAACTCGACCCGTCTGCCCGCGCGGATCGGCGCAGCGTTGCGCCCGGCGCTCACTGCACTGCTCGCCTTCCTCCTGGCCACCGCCGGCAGTGTCACCGCCGCCGCGGCCCAGTCCGGCCAGATCGCCGGGACCGTTCGTGACGCCACCGGCGGTGCGGTCGTCGGTGCCCGCGTCGACCTGACCGTCGCCGGCCAGAACCGGACCGCGACGACGGACGCCGAGGGCCGCTACCGCTTCGACACCGTGCCCGACGGCGCGCACCGTGTCACCGCCACCCATACCGGGATGGCGCCGGTAACTGCCGACGTCACGGTGGCCAGCGGCGCCGCCACGCTGGATCTGACATTCGGCAGCGTGGTCGTCAGCGAAGATGTGTCGGTCACCGGCATCGCCCCGGGGGCGACCCTGAACACGCCGACGGCGGCGGCCAGTCGTCTCGGGCTGACCGCCCGCGAGACCCCGGCAACGGTTACCGTGATGACCTTCGCCGAATCGCAGGCCCGCGGGCTCGGCACGACTACCGAAGCGCTGACCCGCGTGCCGGGTGTCCAGGTGTCGAACATTCCGGCGACGTTTGCCGCTTCGATGCGCGGCTTCACCGCACAAGCCATCTCCACGCTCTTCGACGGCACGCGCCAGACGACGTCGACGATGGTGATGCGGAATTTCGACAGCTGGACCTTCGAGCGGATCGAGGTCCTGAAGGGACCCGCCTCGGTGCTCTATGGCGAAGGGGCTCTGGCCGGCGCCGTGAATTTCGTCTCGAAGCGGCCCGACTTCTCGCGCCGCAGCGGGGAAGGGCTGATCTCGTTCGGGTCCCTGCGCAACCCGCGCCTGGCGCTCGGCACGACGGGACCGATTGGCGACGGCGCCCGAGCCGCCTACCGTGCCGACGTCGTCTTCAACCGCAGCAATGGCTACATCGCCGACGCCGACTCGCAGCTGTTCGACGCCAGCGCGGCCGTTGACGTCCGGCTCACGCCGGCCGCGACGCTGTCGCTGTCGGTCGATCACTTCCGAGACAACTACGACTCGCCGTACTGGGGCACGCCGCTCATCGCGGCCAGCCTGGCGCGCGACGCCAGCGACGTCGTGAGCGACAGCCGCGGGCTGGTGCTCGATCGCCGGCTGAAGGAGAGCAACTTCGAGGTCGCCGACGCGATCACCCGGTCGCACAGCACCTGGCTCCGCGCGCGTCTGGACTGGCGGATCAGTCCGAGCTGGCGCCTGGTGAACGACGCCTACGGCTACCGTGCGCAGCGCGAGTGGAAGGGCGCCGACACCTACGGCTTCGACACCACCCGCGGCCTGGTCACGCGGGCGAGCACCGGGATCACGCACTACCACGACTTCTTCGGCAACCGCCTGATGCTGGCCTCGGATCGCCGCTTCGGCAGCCGACGCAACCGGCTCTCCGTCGGCGTCGAAGCCAACCACAACCACTTCTTCATGCCGCGCCGGTTCGGGACGACGACGAGCGTCGATCCCTTCGCGCCGGTGCGCGGCAGTTTCCCCGCCATCACCGCCGCCAACTTCCCCGGCGCCGGAAACTTCGTCGACTTCACCACCGACATCACCATGATGTCGGGATTCGCCGAAGAGGCGTTCACGCTGGCGCCGCGCGTCACGCTGGTGGGTGGCTTCCGTTACGATCGCCTGCTGCTCGACCGCGTCGTCAAGGACTACAACGCCGGCACCACGACCCCGTTCGATCGGACCTTCGAGCCGCTGTCCGGCCGCGGTGGCGTCGTGGTCGATGTCGTCAAGGACACCCAGCTGTTCGCCCAGTACACGTCGGCCGTGGCGCCGGTGTCGACCGTGCCGATCATCTCGCAGACCAACGCCCGCTTCGATCTGACGACCGGCAAGTCGTGGGAAGGCGGCGTGAAGAGTACCCTTGGCGGCGGTCGCCTCGAAACGACGGCGTCGGTGTTCCGGGTGGCGCAGAGCAACATCCTGACGCGCGACCCGAACAACGCCAACATCACCATCCAGGGCGGTCGGCAGTCGTCCACCGGTGTCGAGCTGGCGGTCACCACCAACGTCACGCCGGCCTTCCGCATCGACGCCAACGCGGTGTTGCTGAAGGCACAGTTCGACGAACTGATCGAAGCCGGCGGCATCGATCGCACCGGCAACGTGCCGACGAACGTGCCGGAGCGGAGTGCCGGGATCTGGGCCACCTACCGCTTCATCGACTACCCGCTGGTCGTCAGCGCCGGGGTCCGAGGTCAGGGGCGATACTTTGCGAACAACGCGAATACGGTCCGCATCGGCGGCTACGCGCTGCTCGACGCCCAGGCCAGCTGGCGCGTCGGCAACGGCGATGTCACGGTCAGGGGCAAGAATCTGACGAACCGCTTCTATGTCGACTGGGGGCTGACGGCCAATCAGGTCATGATTGGCATGCCGCGCGTTGTCGAAGCGGCCTACCAGTTCCGCTTCTGAGCCCGGCAAGGAGACGCCGCCGATGACAGCATCCCCGTGCGCAGTTGCACATTCCCGACTCGGTGGCACGGGGGGTTGGTGGATCGTTTCGATGGTCATCCTGCTCGCGGCCTGTGCGCCGGCGCGCGGGCCGGCAGCGCCGTCGACACTGCTCCTCACGGCAGACCGGGTCTTCGACGGCAACGCCATGCAGCCCGGTGCGGTCGTGCTGATCGCCGACGGCGTCGTGACGGCGGTCGCCCAGGCGGCCGATCACGCAGCGGCGGGACAGGTGATCGATCTCGGAGACGCCACGATTCTCCCCGGGTTCATCGAACCGCACGCGCACGCGCGGTTCGCCGGTGTCGCATTGGACGTCGTGCTGCGCCATGGCATCACCACCATGCAGGATCTCGGAGGACCGCTGCGAAACACCGAGGGCGGGCGTGGGTCAGTCCGTCTGCTGAGTGCCGGCCCCATCCTGACGGCGCCGGGTGGCTACCCGATTCCCGCCTTCGGGCAGACCGATGTGGCGCGAGTCGTGACGTCCGAGGCGGACGGTCGCGCAGCGGTACGCGCACTCGTCGCCGGCGGGGCGAGCGTCATCAAGATTGCACTCGAGCCGGGGGGCGAGCCTGGGGCGCCGTGGATGCGTCACGCGCCGCATGGCGCGGCCGCGCACGCTGAGGGATCGACTGCCCCGACGGCTGCGTCACACACCGCACATGGTGCGGCGCCAGTGACGGTGCCGTGGCCGATGCTGCCGGCGGCGACCGTGGCCGCCATCGTCGACGAGACCCATCGCCTGGGAAAGGGCACCATCGCGCACCTGGCCGATGACGCCGGCGTCACGGTGGCGCTCGACGCCGGGGTCGACGCCTGGGCGCACGTGCCGTGTCTGCCGGTCCAGGACGCGCTGCTCCGCCGCGCCGCGGAAGGCCGGGTCATCGTCGTCACGACGCTCGATACCCTTTCCAAGTGCCCCGGCATCGCGGCGAATGCGCGCCGGCTGGCGGCGCTCGGCGCCCGGCTGATCTATGGCGCCGAGATCGCGCACGCCGATGTCCCGTGGGGCATCGACGCCGAGGAATTGAACGCGATGCGGGTGGCGGGACTCGCACCGCTGGAGATTCTTCGTGCCGCGACGTCGCATTCAGGAGACGCGTTGGGACTGGCGCCGCTCGGCAGCCTGGTACCCGGTGCGCCGGCCGACCTGGTGGCGGTACGCGGCGACGTGCTCACCGATTTCAAACGCCTCGAGTATCCGGACCTGGTGATCTCCGGCGGCGAGATCGTCGTCAACCGGTTCACCTCGCCTCAGATGCGGGCGACAGATCCGCTGCCGCCCCACTGAGGTCCGAATGCGAGCGCCGCTGCATCGACTGAGCCGTGCGAGCCGGAGGTATCAGTCGCAGCCATCCATCAGAACGACAGCCGCAGGCCTGTGTAGGCGGCGCGCGGTGTGCCCGGATTGAGCACACGCGAATCGTTGGTGGCCACGTTCAACACGCTGAGGGTGGCGATGTACCGCGTGTCGAACAGATTGCGGACCTCGCCAAACAGTTCCCAGCGCCGCCCGGAGAGGCCGGCGCGCAGACCCATCAGACCGTAGCCGTCCACCGTGTAGGAGTTGACGAAGTCGACGAAGCGCTCGCCGACGAAGTCCAGGGTGGGCCCGGCATAGAAGCCGCGGGCGTGCCGGTAAATAACTTCGGCGCGGGTGCCGTGGGTCGGCGCAGCCGGCAGGCGGTTGTTGCGGTAGAGCGGATCACCGGCAAAGCGGAAGCGATTGAGCGTCAGGCTGACCTGGGGCTCGAGGCGATGGGCGTCACCCATCTGAATGACTCCGCCGACCAGCGCTTCGACGCCGGCGTGGCTGGTCTTGTCGATGTTGGTCACCAGGCTGTTGCCCGGGGCGTTCGGATCGTCGAGCGACAGGATCTCGTTGCTGATTCGGGCGTAGTACGCCGCGATGTCCCACCGCCAGTACATCGCCCGTGACTGGTCGACGCGGGACCGCCAGCCGAACTCGGCCACCGTGCCGGTCATCGGGTCGAGCGTCGCCGTGCCGCCGCGCACCTGATCGATCAGCTGGAACGTGGTCGGCGCCTCGAACAGGCGGCTGACGTTGCCGTAGACCTCACCGGCGCTGCGGAGGGAGGCGATGACGCCGGCCCGCGGGTTGATGGTGTTGTAGCGGGCATCCGGGTTGGTGATCGCGCCGGTGATGGCGTTGTCGACACGGACGCCGCGTGCGGCGCTCACAAACTGCGCGCCAATGACGGTCGTCCATCGACTGGACAGCCGCCAGCGGTCGACGATGAAGCCTTCGGAGCTGTCGGAGTCGCTGTTGTAGTACTGGCTGATGCCGTTGGGGCGCCCGCCACGGTTGCGATAGTTGCCGCCGGTGACCGAGCCCTTGCCGACATTGATGCCGGCGAGCACGTCGTGTGCGCCGATGCGGCGGTCGTAGCGCATCATCGCCCCGAGGTCGCGGTGGTCGGTGTCGATGAGCAGACTGAAGACTTCTACCGGTGCGTTGGGTCCGGGACCGTCGAAGTCGACGAAGATCTGGTTCACGATCGGGTGAAACAGCGACTGTCCTTCGTAGGACAGTCCGGCCGACAACGTGCCGTTGCCGCCGAGCGACCACGTGGACTTGGCCGCGAAGCGGCCGGTCTTGACGACCTTGCCGTAGTCCCCGTCCAGGGCAGCGGCGCTCGCCTGATTGGGATCGGCGTTCGCCTCGGCGCGGGTGAGGGCACCGGGCAGCCGCTGATCGTTGTAGACGTACGTCCCGGACAACTGCACGTTCGTCGTCGCCGACGGCCGCCAGCCGGTGTTGGCGTAGATGCCCCAGCGGTCCTGGCTGCTGTGCTCGCGGTAGCCGTCCCATTGCCGGCCCTCGAAGGTGACCAGCCCATCGATTTTCTCACCGGCGCCACCGACGGTGAGGCGGCCGTTCAGCGACCCGTAGTTGCCGGCGTCCAGGAACACCGACCGCGTGGCGCTGTTGCGCGCGGTGGGCGACGTGAAGTCGATGGCACCTCCCAGCGTGCTGGCGCCATACGTGAGGGCGTTGGCGCCGCGTGCCACGCTCGCGTAGCGCGCGGCCATCGGATCGATGACACGGTTGTGGTTGTTGCCGTCGGCGGTGGTGACCGGCAGCCCGTCCTGGAGCAGCTTGACGCCGTTCTTGTCGTAGTCGGTGGCGTCGAGATTCGAGCCGCGGCTCGAGAAGAACAGCTCTTCGGCACCGTAGGCGCTCTCGGCCCACATACCCGGCACATAGCGCAGCATGTCGGCGACACCGCTGACGTGCCGACTGTACAACGTGTCGTTGTCGATGACCGTGACGCCGCCCGGCGTGAGCGCGCGCTGCGCCTCGAGTGCGGCCCTGGCGGCTTCGCCGGTGACGAAGACACTCTCCTCCACCCCCTGCACCTCGAGGCGAATGTCGGCGACGACGGGCGCCGAGGTCGAGACGCCAATCGGTCGTTCGGCTGGCTGGAACCCTGGCGCCACCACCCTGAGGGAGTAGTCACCCGCCGGCAGACCGTCGAATCGATAGCGACCTTGGCTATCGGTCACCGCCGACCGGGGGGCTGCCTGCCGGGTGACGAGTTCGACCCGGGCGCCGACAATGGCGGCTCCGGTCGAGTCCGAGACCAGTCCGCTGACAGCGACGGGCGGCTGCGCAGCGCTCGCTGAAGCGGCTCCGGCCATCAGTGCAGCAACGAGGACGGCGATAGCACGACGAACGACGCATGACATGTCGGTGGACTCCTGTGCGCGAAAGTATCTGGGCATGTGGAAAGGCATGTGGGAGAGCCTGATTCAGTTCAGCAAGTGACGCAGCGCTGGCACTCGGCGCATCAGCAACCACATGAGACGTGAGGCTCTCATGCCAGCATGTGGGCGCCGGTCAGGTTTGCAGCGAGTCGTCGGTCCGTGCAGCCGGTGGTGGTGTTTCGGCAGCGGAGGGCGCGACGACTGATGGTCCCGCACAGGCCCGTACTGACCAGGCGTCCACCGCCTGTCGCCACGTGCAGCGGTGTTGTGGCCTCCGGCACTCAGGCCGGTCGGCGGCCCGGTCCACACGTCCCGTGATGTCGTTGCAGGTCCAACGAGCGCTTCGGCCGTGGACAAACGCTCGTATGATGCGTATGGCGAAGATGAACCACGCGCGAACAGAAGGAGTCGTAGCGATGAAGACCGTATCCCTGATCGTGGCTGCCCTGTGCCTTACCGCCAGCTCCGCGATCGCCCAACCGCCACCCGCCGGGCAGGCCCTGACGCTGACCGCGAGCCTGAACCGCGGCTACAACGCCGTGAAGATGAACCTGACGGAAGAAGCGGCGAAAATGCCGGAGTCGGACTACGGCTTCAAGCCGGGCCCAGCTCCCGAGCTCCGCACCTACGGGCAGCTGTTCGCGCACGTGGCCACCTCGCAGTTCGGGGCATGCGCCGCCGCCCTCGGTCAGCCGAACCCGAACCAGGGACACACCCTGGAAACCGAGCTCAAGACCAAGGCGGAGTTCCAGAAGGCGCTGGCCGATTCGTTCGCGCTGTGCGACAAGGCCTTTGCCGGCTTGACCGACCAGAACGCGACCGAGATGGTCAAGCAGGGGCAAGGTGAAATCGCCCGCGCGGCGTTGCTCGCCAACGTCGTCGCTCACAGCAACGAGATGTACGGCACCGGCGCGGTGTACATGCGCGCAAAGGGCCTGGTACCACCGTCCACGGAACGGGCGGCGGCTGGGCGCGGTGCAGCCCGGTAGACCTACCGGACTTCCACCCGGAACCAGCCACGCGACACGCATGCCCTTCAGCGTATCGGTGGCGCACACGTCGAGGACGTCGTGACGCTGACCCGCCGACTCAGTTGGTCAGCACCTTCGCCCCCTTGACGATCACGTCACCGGTGCCCAGCACGCTGATGCGGCTACCCTTGATCTGCACCTCGCCGTTGGCCTTGAGGATCAGCGACGCCGACCCGACCGCGATCGTCACGGTCTGCGCCGCCTTCAACACGAGGTGTCGGCCTGCCTGGATGACGATGTCGCGTCCGCCGTCCCACTGGTGATCCTGTCCGACGGCGACGCGGGCCGATCGCGCGATCGCCACCGTCTGGCTGCCACCCACCGACAGCACGTGGTCGCCGCCAATCGCCGACGCCTGTTGTCCGCCGACCGTCACCGTCTGGGTGCCACCGACCTCGATCGTCTGCGCGCCGCCAATCGTCACCTGCTGCGGCCCGTCGACCGCGATGCGGGCCGCGCTCTCGATCGGCACTCGAGCCGCGGCCCCGGACGCCCGTCGCGGGCCGGTCGCCTTCCGTCCACCGGTGCGTGTCGCTCGCGCTGACTTCGCCATGTGTCCTCCCTGGCCTGGTGTCTCCCGTGCGGCCGTGTCGACCACGCTATCAGAACGGCGCCGCCGAACGAAGGCGGGTGTCGCCGGCCACGGACCGCGCCACCACAGGTCAGCGCGGGCGGCGCTTCGCGGCGTACATCGACTGGTCCGCCTCGTTGACGAGTGCGGCGGCGGTGACCCCGGGTCGCCACTCGGCGGCGCCCACCGACAGATGGAGATCGACCTTCACCGCCCCGTGCGGCCCGACGAGCGTATAGCGGCCGCCGACCCATTGACGAATCCGCTGGATGTGGTCGCAGGCGTCGGCGCCGGCACAGCCGGAGACGATGATGAACTCGTCACCGCCCCACCGGCCGACCGCATCGCCGGGGCGGAGGTTGGCCTTGAGATCGACGCTGAACTGCCGGAGCAGATCGTCTCCCGCCGCATGGCCGAATCGATCGTTCGTGGACTTGAAGTCATCGAGGTCGATGAGACCGATGGTGAACGGCTCGCCCGCCTGCACGCGGCGCTCGATGAGCAGCTCGATCTTGCGGCGATTGAGCAGGCCGGTCAGCGGGTCGTGCGCCGCGAGCCGCTCCGCCGCCTCCAGGCTCGCCTGGTAGACGGTCAGTTCCGCCTGCATCGCGGTCACCGCCGCCCTGGTCGACTTCGACATCTCCTCGACCGACGCACACAGCTCGCTCGCGCTGTCGAGGACGGCGCTTCGCAGGTCACGGACGTCGTCCAGCGTCGCGATCCGTCGCAGGCGGGTGGTCAGCGCGTCGAAGCGCAGCACATGCTCCGCGTCGCTCGCCGCCACGCTGGCAGCGGTGTGTGCCAACGTCACGAGCAGTTCCTTGACGTCCGACGTCTTCCGTCGCAGATCGTCCTCCACCGAGTCGGCCCACTGCTCCAGGGCCTCGCGCGCGCCCGCGCCGGTGGCAGCGATGTCGGCGGGAGTGTCGGCCGCCGCCATCTGACGCCCGAGCGTCGCGAACTGGCGTTGGAAGCCGCCATCGGTCGCGGGCCCTACCCTGGTCGTGCCAGCGCCGACGGCCGCGAGCGTGCTCGCATACACGTCTTTCAACGCCCGCAGGAGCACGGCCGACGTGTGCTCGGTCTCCATGTGCCGCTTGAGTGAGATCACGCCCGGTCCCCCATCGTGCTCAAATCGGCAGTCCGGCCGAGAAATTGAGGGCGGGACGGTTTTGCACGCAGCTCGCCGTCGCGGCCACGGCCGGGCGGTCGCGACGGTACGGGGCTGCACGCCGACGTGGCGGAGGATCCGGTTCAGGGGATCCGCGCCAGCAGCGTCCGCGCTGGCGGGCCAAACTCGTCGTCGGCCACGACGAGCTCAGCGAACCGGCGCGCATCGTCCATCCGGGCGGAGTAGTACGACGCAACCGCCGAGTTGAACCACACCGTCGCGAGCAGCCGCTCGCCGGTCGCCAGGCGCTGCTCCCGGGCCGCGACGTCGCGCGCCTGTCGCGCCGTCGCGCCGGGCGCGCGCGGCGCCTCGGCAGTCGCGCGCAGCCGCGCGATCTCGGCACGCAGCTGACGGTCGACCGTCTCGAGACAGGTCGCGGTCCTGCCGAGAGCCTCGAGTGCCCCGGACCACGCCCGCAGTCCGCTCTGGACGATGCTGAGGTGAACGCCCACCTCACAGTCGGTGCCGTTTCGCCGCCACGCTTCCTCGAATTTGCCGCGGGCCACCTCGGGCCTCCCCAGACGATGGGCGATGATGCCGGCCAGCTTCGAGACGTCGGCACTGACGATGAGCGTTGCGGCACGCTCGATGTCGGCCCACGCCGCCTCATAGCGTTCGAGCTGCGTTTCGTTCAAGGCGCGCCAGTAGCGGGCGTCGCCGGGATACCAGCCGTTCAGGGCAAGCAACCGATCGAGGACGGCGAGCGCCTCGTGGTGGCGCCCCAGATAGGTTAACGCCCGCGCCTTACCGAGGAGAGCCGCCGCCTCGTCGGCCGTCAGTTCGAGCGCCCGATCGTAGAATGCCAGCGCACGGTCCCACTCGTCGATACCCAGGTAGGCCTCAGCCAGCGCCTGGCTCAGTGCCGGCCAGCGGCTGCGCCATTGGTAGGCCGGCAGCCACATGGCGATGGCTTCATCGATGAGGCCGCCGTCCACGGCTTGTTGCCCGGCGACGTAGCGGAGTTCGACGAACCTCGGGTGCGCCGCGAGCAGTTCCTGCAGCGTCGTCCGGTCGCCGCCGCGGCATGTGGCCGCGCGGTACACGAGCAGCGTCGTGTCGCGCCAGCTCGACGTGCGGCGTAACAAGCTTTCGACACCTTCTTCGCCGCCGCTGCGGTAGGCACAGCTGAACGAGAGCCAGACATACCCGAACAGCGGGCTGTCGTTCGCATGCGCTTCGAGGAAGGCGCGAAACTCGTCGCGGCGCCGCACGGCGGTGCTCCGGCGGGCGACATCGCGATCCGACGCCGGCGTTCCACCGGAGTGGCCGCCAGGCAGCGCGTCAACGATGTCCATCAGCAGCAGGAGGGCGTCGCGGTCGGCGGCGGCCAGTTGCGACAGCCGGCTCGTGGAGCGCTCGACCAGTCCACCCGGTTCCAGCCCAAGTTCCCGTTCGCGCGCCGCCACGAGAATGGCCGTCTCGACAGCGCCTCGTGCGGCTTGCGATCCGACTCCAGGCTCGGCCGCGAGGCCGCCGTACAGTTCGTACGCGTCGAGCAGGCAATCCAGGCATCCCTCGGACACGAGGGCGTCGGCCGACCGCAGCGCGTCGGTGGCCAGGGCGCGCCGGGCGGCCCCGTCAACCGGAACCATCGTCGGTGGCGGCGCCACGGCGCACGCCGCCGCAAGCGCCGAGGACAGCATCAGCAGCATCGTGGTGCCCAGATGCCGCGCGCGCATCACCGCCGATGTCCGTCCGCGTCCTGTGGAACACATGGTGTCGCGTCACCGGGGACGTTGACTCACGCCGCGGCGCCCCCGCTGCAGCCTCGTGCGAACCGCGGTCGAGTGCTACTGTCCCGGGATCATCAGGTGCGCGGTAGAGGTGCCGGCGTTCATGATCCACACGCCGCCGCCGCTGGCGGTGTCGGGCAGCCCCAGCGTCGCTGAAGTGGCGCCGGGGACGGCGATCGTGGTGTGCGACATGCGGCCCGCTTCGTCTGGACCGTACTGGTTGTAGAAGGTCGATCCGAACTCGGGCTTGATCCGGGTGCCGTCCTTCTCGGCCGCCTCGATGAGCGCGTTGGCCCTGGCGCGGTCACCGATCGCCTCGAACTTCATGCTTTGCGCGACCCTCGGCAGATTGCCTTGCATCGTGCACTCGATGGCGAACGGCCGCTGGAGAGGCGCCCCGGACCGATCGTAGCAGACGAGATTGTTGGTGCCCTTCTTCAGCGTGTCGTAGGAGTGGTCGGACTTCCACCGGATCACCGTCGCCGCTTCACGCAAACTCGGCGGTGCGGCCAGCAGCGCCCGGGCGATCGGGTCGGTCGTCTGAGCCGACGAGGACAGGGCAATCGACGAAGTCGCCAGCACGAGCAGGATGATGCGCGTCACGTTGGAGTCTCCACGGTCCATGGGTCTGCAGCCGCTCAACGGTGGCTTCGCACCATCTTAGCAGCGGCGTGGCCGACCGCGCTGTCCGCCGGTGGCGCCCGGCCGGAAGGGTTCGTCATCGAGCGGGCCGATCAGCTCTGCCGTGGCGTGCGGGTTAGAATCATCGCGCACTTCGCCGCTGACGCGTGTTCGCCGCCGCCCAGTCTGCCCACGACCAGCCCCGCGGCAGACGTCTCGCCGGACGCGACGGTCGCGATCCATCTCCGCTCTCGCGTCTCCTCGTTGGCGTACTGTGCGCAGCGCTGCTCGTCCTCGGGTGCCGGGCGATGGCGCAGGAGACGCCGGCCGAGTACCGGCTGAAGGCCGCGATCGTCTCGAAGTTCCCGCCATTCGCACAGTGGCCCGAGGCGGTGCTGTCGAACCGTCAGACGGTGGAGTTCTGCGTGCTCAAGCCGAACCCCTTCGGACGGGCGCTGGAGGACCTGGTGCGCGGCGAGTCGCTGAACGGCCGCGCCCTGCACGTGCGGGAAATCGGCGCCGCAACGGAACTCGACCCGTGTCACCTGCTGTTCGCGGCCGGCGCGCCGCGTCAGGCGCGACTCCGCCAGGCGGTCCTGGCGCGCGCCGCGACGCGGCCGATCCTGACGATCGGCGACGACCCCGACTTCCTGCAGCGCGGCGGCATCATCGCGCTGCGCGTGGTCGACGGCCGCGTGCGATTCGAAGTCGATATCGACTCGGCGGCTCGCGCCGGAATCCACCTGAGCTCGCAGCTGCTGCAGCTGGCGCTCGCGGTGCGCGGAGGTCCGGAATGACCGGCTGGTTCGCGCACCTGCCGATTCATCGGAAGCTCGTCGCGCTCGCCCTCATGGTCACCGCGACGGCCCTCGTCCTGGCGACCGCCAGCCTCGTGGCGGTGGACGTCTGGCGGTTCCGCGTCACGGCGATCGAAGACACCTCGGCGCTCGCCCAGGTCGTCGCCGAGAACATGGTCGCCGCCGTCACGTTCCAGGACGAGGATGCGGCTCGCACGATCCTCGCGACGCTGCGCGTGCGCCCGGGCCTGCGGCGCGGCTGCGTGTACCTGGAGTCCGGCCGGCTGTTCGCCGGCTTCAACGTGACCGACGCGCTGGTCTGCCCGGCTACCGTCACCCGGCCGACTTCGTGGCGCATCGTCGCGGGCAACGCTGACGTCACCCGGAACGGGCGTCAGGTCGGCCGCGTCTACGTGGAGCGTGACCTCTCCGAGATCGCGGCACGGATTGCGATTGCCGCCGTCACCGGGCTGGTCGTGCTGCTGGCGGCCGGCGGTGTCGCGTTCCTGCTGGCGCATCGCCTGCATCGTCTCGTGTCCTCGCCGATCACCCGGCTGGCGGCCGCCGCTCGCGGCATCGATCCGTCGACCGGCAACCTGCACCTGCCCGACCTGGACGCCGGCGGCGACGAGGTGGGCGACCTGGTGCGGGCGTTCCGCGGCATGCTCGAGCGGGTCCACGACGCCAACGCACGCCTCATCGAGTCGAACGACACGCTCCGCCGCCAGGAATCCGAGCGCGAAGGGCTGTTGCGCCGCGAGCGCGAGGCGAGCCGGCTGAAGGACGAGTTCCTCGCCGCCGTGTCGCACGAACTGCGGACGCCGCTCAACGCCATCGTCGGCTGGGTCCAGATCCTCACGACGGCGACGGCCAACGAACGCACCCTGGCCAAGGCCATCGCCAGCATCGAGCGCAACGCCAGGGCGCAGACCCGGGTCATCGAAGACCTCGTCGACGTCTCGCGCATCGCCGCGGGTACCCTGAACATCCGCGTCGCGCCGGTGTCGCTCCGGGAAGTCGTCGAGGCAGCGCTCGACACGCTGCGCGGCGCCGCCGAAGCGCGAGCGATCGACACCCGCGTCACGCTGCCGGCGGACGCCTGCATCGTGCACGGCGACCGTGACCGCCTGCAACAGGTCGTCTGGAATCTGCTGTCGAACGCGATCAAGTTCACGCCGGAGGGCGGCGCGATGGCCGTCGAGCTCGCCATCGATCGACGCCACTTCACCGTCGCGGTCACCGACTCGGGCATCGGCATCGAGCCGTCGTTCCTGCCGCAGGTGTTCGAGAAATTCCGCCAGGCCGACGGTTCGATCACCCGGGAGCGCGGCGGCCTCGGGCTCGGTCTGGCGATCGTCAAGGAACTGACCGAGCTGCACGGCGGCTCGGTCACGGCCGTAAGTGCCGGGCTGGGTCGCGGCGCGACGTTCGTCGTGCGTCTCCCGCGATGCGACGTGGTCCCGGTCGCCGGGCCGTCCGACGCGGCAGCGGCCGTCGGCCGTCGCGCCAGCCTCGACGGCGTCGAGATTCTCGCCGTCGACGACAACGCGGATGCCCTCGACGTCCTCGCCGCGACGCTCGGCCAGGCCGGTGCGACGGTCCGCATGGTCACCTCCGGCGCCGAGGCGATCGCGGAATGGGAACGTCGTCCGGCGGACGTGCTCATCTGCGATCTCGCCATGCCTCACATGGACGGCTTCGAGGTCCTGCAGGCGATCCGGATGCGTGACCGGGAGGTCGGGCGTGGGACGCCGGCGATTGCGCTGAGCGCCTACGCGTCGGCCGACTACGTCGACCGGACGCGACGGGCCGGCTTCGCGGCGCACGTCGGCAAGCCGGCGGCGCTCGACGACCTGATCAACGCCGTGCGCGCGGTCATCGACGAGGTTCGCCAATGAGATCGGCAGGGACCGGGAGGCTGGCCGGGATGCGGACGAAGTGCGTCGGGCTCATCACACTGGGGCTGCTGGCCGCCGCCGCACCCGCCGACACGCAGACGACGACTCAGGACCTCAAGCGCATGAGTCTGGCGGCGCTGCTCAACCTCGACGTGTCGACCGTATCCCGCACGCCCCAACCGGCGATGCAGGTGCCGGCGGCGGTTTTCGTGATCACGGCCGAGGACATCCGGCGATCCGGAGCGCTTTCCATTCCGGAGGCGCTGCGCCTCGCGCCCGGCGTGCAGGTCGCGCGCGCCAGCGCCGGCACCTGGGCGATCGGCATGCGCGGCTTCGCCGATCGACTCGCCCGTTCGATGCTGGTGCTGATTGACGGGCGCGCGGTGTACTCGCCGTTGTTCGCCGGCACCTACTGGGAGACGCAGGACACGCTGCTCGAGGACATCGAGCGAATCGAGGTGATACGCGGTCCGGGTGGCACGCTGTGGGGGGCGAATGCCGTCAACGGCATCATCAACATCATCACCCGCTCGGCCAAGGAGACAACCGGCGCGCTGGCGACGATTGGCGGCGGCAGCCGGGATCGGGCGTTTGCCGCCGTCCGCTACGGCAGCGCACTGGGAACGACCGGCAGCTACCGCCTGTATGCCAAGGGCTTCAGCCGGACGCATCAGTTCCACCCGACCGGGCTCGATTTCGATGGCCTGCACTCGGCGCAGGCCGGCTTTCGCGCCGACTGGCTGCCGGCCGAGGGACGGGGCGTCACGCTGCAGGGCGATCTCTACGCGGCCCGACTCGGGCAGCGGGCGCTCGTCACCCGTCTGACACCGCCGTTCAGCGTGACCGACGATCGAGAAGCGCCGCTCGCCGGCGGCAACCTCCTGTGGCGGTGGACCCGGCCGCTGGGCAGGACCGGACCGTTCCAGCTGCAGATGTTCTATGCCAGAACCACCCGCGACGAGCTCCCGGTGGCCGAGGCGCGCGACACCGTCGATGCCGACTTCCAGCACACGCCGCCGTCGTGGCGGCGCCACCAGTTCAAGTGGGGGTTGGGCTACCGGCTCACCTCGGGCCGAATCACGGCCGTGGCGCCGACCCGGTTCTTCCCGGAGCGCCGGACGGATCCCCTGTACAGCGGCTTTGCCCAGGACGACATCACCGTGATTCCGGAGCGCCTCCGGATCACGGTGGGCTCGCGGCTCGAACACAATGCCTACAGCGGTTTCGAGGTACAGCCAACGGCGCGGCTGCTGTGGACGCCGTCGTCGACGCAGACCGCCTGGGGCGCCATCACCCGCAGCGTCCGCACGCCGTCACGCGTCGAGACCGATTACACGACGGTCAGCGTCGTCAACCCGGCGGTTCCGATCTTCCTCCGGCTGCTCCCGAACCCCGACTTCGTGCCGGAACGGCTCGTCGCGTACGAAGCCGGCTATCGGCGCCAGCCGCTGCCGTCGGTCGCGGTGTCCGCGGCGGCGTTCTACAACCAGCTCCGTGACGTGCTCAGCGCCGACGCCCTTCCGCCGTTCGTCGAACCGGCCGCGGCCCCAACCCGGGTCATCCTGCCGGTCACGTTCGGCAACGGCCTCCAGGGCGACAGCTACGGCACCGAATTGTCCCTGGACGTCAGGCCGCGGCCAGGCTGGCGCGTCGCCGCCAACTACTCCTATCTGCGAATTCAGCTGTCGAAGGACGCCGGCGGGCTCGACGTCTCGCAGGAACGGCGCAACGAGGGTCAGAGTCCGCGGCATCAGCTGCAGGTCCAGGGCAGCGTCGACCTGCCGGGCAACTGGTCCGCCGACGTCGCGGCCCGGTACATCTCAGGCCTGCCGGCGGCGGCGATTCCCGGGTATGGGTCGGCGAATCTGCGGCTCGCCTGGCGCGTGTCGACGGGCCTCGAATTCGCGGTGATCGGTCAGGATCTGCTGCAGCCGCGACACGTCGAGTGGCCCGGCGGTGGCGCCGGCCCGATCGGCATCGCGCGGAGCGCGTACGTCAGTCTCTCGTGGCAACGCTGACGCAGCCCGAGGAAGCACCCGGCCTGCCGGCGCCGGCGGCCGAACGCGACCACGGGCCGGCGCCCGCCGCTCGTTCCCGGCCGATCACGGCGTCGCGAGGGCCTCAGGCCGACCGGTGCGGCAACGGCGCCGCGAGCGGGCGGGGGCGGCCGCGCAGGCGGCGAAGCGCCCGGTGCACCCGCCGCATCGCGTTGTCCGGTGGCCGTGTCATCGGCAGCCCGACGATGCGCAGGTCGATGCCGTCCATCTTCGCCCGCTGCTCGAAGTCGCGAATGATCTCGAGTACGTCGTGATCGAGATGCACGGTGCGTGTCGCGTCGATCTCGACGCGTGCCCCGTCGGGGACGTTGGCCAGCGTCTGCCTGATGTTGGCCCGGTTGAGGAATGAGACGTCCTCCGACAGCTGGATGCGGATGACGTCGCCCGTGCGGTACGGCCGGTTCTCGACGAAGTAGGGGTGGCGATAGTTCGTCAGCAGGATGAAGAACACCGCCACCGCGACGCCGAGCCCGATACCGACGAGCAGGTCGGTCAGCAGGATGCCGGTCACGGTGACGACGAACGGCGCGAACTGCGACCAGCCGAGGCGATACATGTCGCCGAACAGCGCCGGCTTGGCCAGCTTGTAGCCGACCGCGAACAGGATGGCGGCGAGCGCCGCGAGCGGGATGAGGTTCAGCACGCGCGGCATCGCGACGACGGCGGCGAGCAGCAGCGCGCCGTGCGCGATCGCCGACACCTTCGTGCGGGCTCCCGATTGGATGTTCGCCGAGCTGCGGACGATCACCTGCGTGATCGGCAAACCGCCGATGAGCCCCGACACGATGTTGCCGAGCCCCTGCGCCTTCAGCTCCCGATCGGCCGACGTCGTCCGCTTGAACGGGTCCAGCCGATCGGTCGCCTCGACGCAGAGCAGCGTCTCGAGGCTGGCGACCACCGCGAGCGTCAGTGCGGTCGTGAAGATCGCCGGATTGGTGAGCTGCGAGAAGTCGGGAACCGTGAACAGGCCCAGGAAGCCGGACCAGCTCTCGGCGATCGGCAGCTCGACGAGATGCGTCGGCTGGATCACGAGCGCCGGGGCGAACCGCTTGAACGCCTCGTTCAGCGCGATGCCGGTGGCAACGGCGACCAACGGTCCCTGAACCCAGCGGGAGACCGCCGAGTTCTTCACCACCCGGTCCCAGAGGATGAGCACGGCGAGGGCCAGCAGCGTGACGACCAGCGCACCCGGTTCGACGACGGCCACCATCTGCCGCAGGGCGGAAAACGTGTTCTCCTCGTTGCCCTGGCTGAACGCCAGCACCCCTTCCGGCGTCGAGTCGTAGCCGACCGCATGCGGCAACTGCTTGAGGATGATGGTCAGGCCGATGCCGGCCAGCATCCCCTTGATGACGGACGACGGGAAGTAGTACGCGACGATGCCAGCTCGCAGGAAGCCGAGTGCGAGCTGGAGCACGCCGGCGAGGACCACCGCCAGCAGAAACGCGTCCCACGCGCCGAGGCGACCGATGGCCTCCAGCACGATGACCGCCAGCCCGGCCGCCGGGCCGCTGACGCCGAGTGCCGAACCGGATGCCAGCCCGACAACAATCCCGCCGACGATGCCGGCGATGATGCCCGCGAAGAGCGGGGCGCCCGAGGCGAGGGCGATGCCCAGGCACAGCGGCGTGGCAACCAGGAAGACGACAATGCTGGCGGGGAGATCGGCCCGGAGATTGTCAGTGAAACGCGACTCGCGCATAGGCAACCTCTCGAAGATGGTCGACGGCGACCGGCCGGCCGCACTCGGAGGAGGATAGCGAGCCGCCCGTCCAGAGGGGAAAGAGATAATTCCGAATCGCTCAATCGACTGCGCCTATCCCCGCCGACCGGCGTCACGGGGTACACTCTCCCCCATGGGAATGCTCGCACGCTTGCTGGGGAACGCCTCGGAGACCGACGTCGCCGACGTCGAGGCCCATCTGGAGCAGATACTCGCGGCGGACGAACAGGTGCAGCGCGCCTTCGCGCTGATCCGCGACCTGCTCATCTTCACCGACCGCCGTTTCATCCTCGTCGACAAGCAGGGGATGACCGGCATGAAGACCGAGTACCACTCGATACCCTACCGCGCCATCACCCGCTTTTCGGTGGAGACCGCCGGACCGACGGATCTCGATTCCGAGCTCCGCATCTGGGTGTCGAGTTCGCCGGCGCCGATCCAGAAGACCTTCCGCCGCGGCAGCGCGATCTTCGAGGTCCAGCAGGCGCTCGCCACCTATTGCCGCTAGTCCCCTGGAACCGTGATGACTTGCATAAGTCCCGGCGCGCGGCGCCCGGATCGCAAGGCGCGACGACCGAGGATATTGGCCATATCTGAGGGAGGAGCAACGCCGCGAGGCGGGATGCCGCGCCCGGGAATTATGTGAGTCATCACGGTTCCAGGGGACTAGGTGACGGCGCTACCTGACGGTATACGGCAGAAAGACCTGCTGCGGCAGGAAGTCATGGCTGGTTTGCACGGCACACCCGGTCTTGCCCAGCTCGGCGCTGATCTGGTTCGCGTGAAGCGGCATTCCACCAGCGGCCCCTGCGGCGCGTCCTTCCGGAGGTCGACGATCGCCAGTCGAGCTCCCGGGTGCTCAACCATCGATCGCTCGGTATCGACGGCATACGCCTTCGGCTTCGCCGCTGAATTCGCCGGCGGACTATGAACCGGGAACGAAGAGCACGGGGCGCGTGCAGACGCGCAACAGATGTTCAGCCTGATGCATGTGCGTCGGGTTCGCCTGCGGCCACGGTGAGCCGGCCACGACAAGGCTTGCGTCGGTGGCCGCGGCAGTGTCGGCCAGATGCTCGACATCAGTGACGGACCAGCGGCCGTGCAGGCAGGTCGCCAGTGCCTGCCCATACTCCTGCAACGCGCGATCGCGGGCATCGCCCGTCCCGGCGATCAGGACCAGCGGTTCCGCGGCGAGTTCGGCGGCACCTTCGTGGACGACGAGGACCGCTTGCTGACTGCTGCGGAGGACGCGCTCGGCCACCGACCCGAGCCACCATCGACTGACCCCGCGCCGACCGTGCGTGCCCATGACGATGAGGTCACGATTCTGGGCCGCCTGCAGGATCACGTCGACGGCCGCTCCCTCGACAACCGCGGTGGTGAACGGCTGACGGGTATGGGTCTGGCCGAACCGCCGGAGGTAGTCGATGGCCTGCGTGCGTGCCACCTCACGCTCACGCTCGAGGGTGCCGATCTGCTCGGGTGTGAAATACGGTGGCACCTCGAACTGCTCGGCATGCAGCAACTGCAGTTCGGGGACCGCGCACGCGATGGCCAGCCGTCCCGCCAGCGTGATGGCGCTGCCCGAAGCGGTCCCGAAGTCGACCGGGACGACAATCGACGCAATCTTCCTGGTCATGTCAGCAACCGGCTCCTTTGTCTGGCGGTGGTTCGCCCCGACGGGGCGGATGCGGGACGGCTCACGTCGGTACCCCCAGCCGCGGAAGCACGACGCGCTGCAGCAGCAGCCACACGGCGACGACAGCCGCAAGTCTCAGGATCTCTTCCATAGGTCGCGGGCTTCCCCGCCCGGTTCGCTCACACAGATGCAAGGGCGCGGCATTTCGTCACACCCGCGGGATTTGTCACCATGCCGCCGGCGCTGCATCTGTGAGGCATCAGCCGACGGCCGTCGCGGGGGATTTTCCAGCGGTCGTGGCTTTTCTCGCGGTCGGCGCGCGCGCTGGCGCACATTTTCGCCACCCCGTCGCCGTCCGCGATTGGCATCGTCATTGCGCTAGCCAGCGTCAACCCTCATGAACCGCATCTGGGCACTGTTCGTCATCGTCGCCATGCTGACGCTCTCCGTGTCGCCGTTCGCGGCGACCGTGCATCGCTCCAGCCATGTGATGGACGACTCGTGCCCGATGGTCCATGCGGAGAACGACGAGCCGTGTATTGGCGCCCCCTGCCCGTGCGATCACGGCAGCGACGGTTCCCTCTTGCCGGCCGGTCCGCTCGCACTGCCGCTGGCGCCTCGTCAGCTGACGCCTGTCGCGCCCTCGCTTCCACACACCCCCCCTCTCAGCGGTGCGGCGCAGGCCGGATTTCCGCGCGTGCGAGAGCGTCCCCCGTCCCGTCGCGCCTGATCCGACGCACACGCGCGATCGCCAGGTGGCGACCCGTGACACATCGACGCGATGTGGCCGGGGTGGGTCTGCCTGGCCAGGATCCGAGGCTGGTCTCACGGGAGGGAGTTTCCATGGTTACGACATTCGTTCGGGCGGTGGTCACCGCTGTCCTCGTGCCGATGATCGCGATGGCGGCGACGGCGTCGGCGCAATCACGATTCAGCGTGTCCGGCTCGGTGTCGAGCAGTGACGGAGCCCGGCTGCCACACGCGTCGGTCCTGTTGGTCGATGCGGCGTCTGGCCGTGAGTTCCGCACCACCAGTGACGATCTCGGATCGTTCTTCCTGGATCGCCTGCCGGCCGGCGACTACGTTCTGGTCGCCGCGTTCCCCGGGCTGGAACCGCGCACGATCCAGCCGGTCGCGGTTGGCGCGACGGCGGCGCCGATGCTCACCATCGTGCTCGAACCGGCGCGTGTGCTGGAGATGGTGACGGTGTCGGCCGCCGTGCCGCGTGACAGCGTCGAGGTCACCGAGGTGCGCGAGAGCTCGGCTCGCGATGTCGGTGAACTGCTGTCCGAACATGCCGGACTGTGGAAGCTGCGCAAAGGCGCGATCGCCAACGACGTCGTCCTCCGCGGTCTGCAGAGTCGCGACCTCAACATCCTGATCGATGGCGAACGGTTGTACGGCGCCTGTCCGAATCACATGGATCCGCCGGCCTTCCATGTCGACTTCTCGCAAGTCGAACGGGTCGATGTCGGCAAAGGGCCGTTCGACGTACGCTATCAAGGCAGCCTGGGCGGCATCGTCAACATCGTCACGCGACGCCCGGACGAAGGATGGCACGCGACCGCAACGGCGGGGCTCGGCTCGTACGGCTATGCCAATCCGTCGACGACGGTGTCGTACGGGGGCGCGCGGACGTCCGGCCTCGCCGGCGCTTCGTACCGCCGATCCGACCCGTTCCGCGACGGTCGCGGTCAGCTGATGACCGCCGGCGCCGGCTACCGCACCGACAGCCTCGACTCGGACGCCTTCCGCGCTTCGACCCTCTGGGGCCGCAGCGCGTGGCGTCCGGCCGAGGGTCACCAGCTGGAAATCAGCTATACCCGGCAGCGCACCGACCACGTCCTCTACCCGTACTTGTTGATGGACGCCATTTACGACAACGCCGACCGTGCGGCCATTCACTACAACGCGCCGACGACCGGGGCGCGGCTGTCTGGAATCAAGGCGCAAGCCTATTACTCGGCGGTCGATCATTGGATGACCGATGCGTATCGCACCTCGTCGACCACGGCGCTGCGGGCCTATTCCATGGGAACCGACGCCACCACCTACACCGCGGGCGGCCGCGTCGAGGCGGCCGTGATGACCAGCACCGTTGGAGTCGAGCTCTTCCGGCGCAACTGGAACACGGAGACGGTGATGGCCGGGATGGGCGCCTACGCGCCGCAATACGCCATTCCCGACGTCAACATCGACACGGTCGGCGCGTTCATCGAGCATGCCCGCCCGCTCTCGTCCTGGGCCTCGCTCGACCTTGGCGGCCGTCTCGATCGCGTCGCCACCGCAGCTGACCCGGCCCGCGCGAACACCGCGCTCTATGCGGCGTACCACGGCACGACGGCGACATCGCGTAGCGACGTACTGCCGTCCGGCCGCGCCAAGGCGACCTTCCAGCTCTCGAAGCACATCGACCTCGCGGCCGGCGTCGGTCATACCGCCCGCGTCGCGGAAGGGAACGAGCGGTTCTACGGTCTGCGGCGCATGGGTACCGACTGGGTCGGCAATCCGGGGCTCGCGCCGGCCAGGAACACCGGCGTGGACGTGTCGCTGTCGCTGCATCGTCCGCGCGTCACGGTGTCGGCGAACGCCTACCTCAACGCCGTGCACGACTACGTCGCGGTGTATGGTGCGACGCGGCAGCAGATGGTCCCCGGCGTGATGAACACGACCGCGCGTTCGTACGCAAACGTCGACGCGCGGCTCCGCGGCATGGAGGCAAACGGCACCGTGAAGCTGCGGGCGTTCCTCTCGGTGTCGGGCGACCTCTCGTACGTGCGGGGCACGATGACGCCGGAGCCGTCCATCGGCATCGCGTCCACCGACCTGACCGAGACGCCGCCGCTGCGCTCACGGCTCCGCATGCGCCTCGACAACAGTCGGGTCTTCGCCGAAGTGGAAGGCGTGGCCAGCGCGGCACAGACGCATGTCGATCGCACGCTCGGGGAGTCGACGACACCGTTCTATGCAATCGCCAACCTGTCGGCCGGCCTCCGGCGCGGTCGGCTGTCGGTCACTGCAGGCGTCGCCAACCTGTTCGATCGCTACTTCGTCGAGCACCTGTCGTATCAGCGCGACCCGTTCCGATCAGGCATCCGCGTTGCCGAGCCTGGGCGCAATCTCTTCTCCAGCGTCAGCTGGAAGTTCTGAGGCTGTAACAAGGGCCCGCCATTCTGCATCGCTCCGATAGCGGCGTGTCCGGATTCACCGGACGCGCCGCGGGGTTGACCAACCGCACGTGGCGGCAGGAGGGGTGTGATGAGGAGGCTGGCGCTTGCCGTCCTGGTCGCGGTTGGCATGGCGACGGGGCTGGACGCCGACACCCGTCGGCGGGCCGGCGACGAATCCAGCGATACGGCGTTGACGCGCGAGGCCCAGACCGTGGCGGCCATGCTGATGGCGCCGTGCTGCTACTCGCAGCAGGCCTCGGTGCACCAGTCGGACGCCGCCGAGCAGGTGCGGCTCGACGTTCGCGCTCGCCTCGGCCGTGGCGAGACGCGGGCCCGGATTCTCGAGGCGTACGTGGCGCGCTACGGCAAGCGGATTCTCGCGGAGCCACCGGCCACCGGATTCGACCGCTCGCTGTACATCCTGCCCGTCGTCGTGTTCGGCCTGAGCCTCGGGCTCGTGGCGATCGTGCTGCGTCGCTCCTCTCGGCGGCCGTCCGAAGGCACGGCCGGCCCCACCGGGGCAGACGAGCACGACGAGGTGCCCGCAACCGTCCAGCGGCAACTCGACGACGAGCTGCGCGATCTGGACTAGACGAGCTGCCGTCCGCACTCTGGACCAGTCGAGCTGCCGCCAAGGACCACAATCGGTTCGCTTTGTGATACCCCGTCACCTCGGGCCCGTCGCTGCATCTCTCACGCAGGGGATCGCCGGCGTCCTCGCGGTTCACCGATAGCCGGTCATCGCTGGCGGACGGCGCTGGCGCCCGCAGCGTGGACCGGTTACCTCATGCGGACCCACTCAGCTTCCAGGAGCACTTCCATGATCAATGCACACCTTATCCGACGCTGGGCTCTGTTCGCGGGCCTCGCGATGATCGCTGGCGCGTCCACCGCGGCGGCACAACGCGGCGGCGGAATGGGCACGCCGCGCTACGATTCGGCCACGGAGACGACAATCACCGGTACGGTGACCGAGGTCCAGTCGCATCAAGGTCGCATGAATCGTACGGGTGTTCACCTGATGGTTCAGACAGCGACCGGCACGATCGACGTGCACGTCGCCCCGACCGCGTGGCTGGCGGAGCACCACCACGAGTTCAGCACGGGCGACACCGTGACGGTTGTCGGTTCGCTCGTCACCATCGATGAGACGAAGGCGCTGCTGGCGCGCGAGATCACCCGTGGCGCCGCGACCGTCACCCTGCGCGACAAGAGCGGCCGTCCCGAGTGGGCACGGGCGCGCGGCCGTCGTCAGTCGTAGGGACCGCCCTCGGAGGGTCGCCTCATCTGACGGCCCTCCACGTCATCTCCCGGCCGAGGTCGCGGCACCGGGCACGCCGGCCCAGAGTGTGCCTCACCGGCCATCGTCACCCTCTCCTCCAGTGTTTGCCCGATTCCGTCCGGGCGCGACCAGAGTTACCGTCAGATGTCACGCCGGACGCGACCCGGTCGCATTGCGCGCCGGGTGGCGCGCCGAAATCGCGGCGTCCATGGAGGAACGGACATGCACCTTCGCAAGCGGATCGGGTGGGGATCGATCATAGCGGTCACGATCATCGGTTCGATCGGGTGTGCCAGCAAGGGGTTCGTGCGCACCAGCGTTGGCGAAGTGAACGACAAGGCGGACTCGCTCGGTCGTTCCGTCGAGGAAACACAGGAGCGCACGCGCCAGAACGAGGGGCGTATCGCCGAGGTCGACAAACGCGCGCAAGCGGCGGACGCCAACGCCACGACCGCCGCGCAAGCAGCGCAGACCGCGCAGACCGCCGCGACCCAAGCCGCCGGCGCCGCCGCCCAGGCCGGCAGCAAGGCCGATGCGGTCGACCGCGCGATCAAGCGCATCGTCTTCGAGGTGGTGCTGAGCGAAGACCAGGGGAATTTCGCGTTCGGGCAGTCCGGCCTGCCCGATGAGGCGAGGGCCCGGCTCGACGACATGGTTGCCCGGCTCAAGGCCGATCCCAAAGGGGCCTATTTCGAGATCGAAGGTCACACGGACAACATCGGTGACCGGCTCTACAACGAACAGCTGGGAGCAGAACGTGCGGAGGCGGTGAAGCGCTATCTGTACGAGCAACACCAGATTCCGCTGCACCGGATGAACGTCATCAGCTACGGTGAAAGCAAGCCGGTCGCTCCCAACTCCAATCGCGGCGGCCGGTCGCAGAATCGGCGCGTTGTCGTCCGGGTCCTGGGATAGCGCGTTCAGCGCGTGCCGTAGGACGTCCGGGCGTCGAGGCCCTGCAGGACGGCTTGCAGGATGTCGTCGCAGGTGGTCGTCAGCTTCCCCTTCTCGTTCAACGCCAGGGCCAGCGAACGGACGTTGGTATTGCGCCGTGACAGGGCAAGGATTTCACGATGGCTCGTCATGAACGTGTCGAACGCCGTCACGGCGTCGTTGACGGCCGTCCGCCCCCGCCCGGGTGTGACATCGGCGAGCCTGCGTAAGGTCTGGCGCACAGTCGCCTCGGATGCCTCCATCCGCTGCTCCATCCGTGTCATCGAGGCATCGGCTGGTTCGGCGATATGTGGCGCCTCCATCGCCTGGAGGCTCCGCACCGCCGTCGTCACTTCGGCGACCAGCGCACGAGTCCGCCAATCGCCCGGCACGGCCCGCGCGACGGTCTGCAGTGCGGCGACAACGGCGTCGGCGCGATCGGCGGCGAGTCCGAACGACAACTGCTGGGCCTTGATGTTGCTGTTCTCGACAGCAAGGTCGAGTATCCGCGCCTCGAGGGCGCGATACTCCGCGAACCGGAGTGTGAAGGTCGCCACCTGCTCGGCTTCTGGCTGGTAGCCGAGTCCCTGTACGAGCGGCAGCAGGGCGTCAAGGTTTCGCTGTGCCACGTCGGATGCCTGACGGGCCTCCAGGGCGGCCGCCTGCGACGCTTCGTCCGTCAGGGCCATCACGGCGCGATTCGTCGCGTCACTGGCCTTCGTAAACGATACGGCCAGTTCGCTGGCCCGGTGGCGCGCATCCAGCGTCCGCACCATCGCCGGACGCTGCTGGCACGCCGTCAGCGTCAGCGCGAGGGCCACCAGCCCCCCCGTCCACCGAGCGCCGCGCACCGACGCGAACGAGGGGACGAACCGTGTGTCGATTACCCTCTGTCTCATCGCCGCACCGCCGTGTCCCCATCTGCGCCACTGGGCGGCACCACCTGGACGGCGGCGTCGCGGACTTCCGAGAGAAAGCGATCGATCGTCGACCCCCGCCAGATCAGCTCCCATCGTGACCTGGCACTCTGGCCGAAAATCACGTGGGTGATCCCCTCCCGCTGCGCGAACGCAATCAGCCCCTGCGACGGCGACTCGGCGGTCACCCGAACGACCGTCGCGCCGAGCGATTCCGCCAGGCCGATGTTCTGCCGCAGCGCCTCCGAGTCGGCGGCCGTCATCCGCCCCGGACGCTCGGCCGGTGTCTGCACATAGACGGCGTACCAGCGGGCGCCAAGCCGGCCGGCAATCCGGGCGCCGGTGCGGATGACGCGCGGCGCGTGCGCATTCGAACTCATGCATACCATCACACGCTCGGGTATCAGCGCCGGCTCCAGCCCTTCGCGCTCACGGTAGCTCGCCGCTTTTTCACCGACCTCATCGGCAACCGCGCGCAACGCGAGCTCGCGCAGCGTCGACAGATTGCCCTTGCGGAAGAAGTGATTCAGCGCCTGCTCGACCTTCTCCGGACGGTAGACCTTGCCGTGTCGCAGACGGTCACGGAGCTCCTCCACCGTCACATCGACGTTGATGACCTCGTCGGCGCGATCGAGGAACGTGTCCGGCACGGTCTCGCGCACGCGCACACCGGTGACCCGTGCGACGGCGTCGTTCAGCGTCTCGAGGTGCTGGATGTTGACCGCCGTCATCACATGGATCCCGGCGTTCAACAGGTCGAGTACGTCCTGGTAGCGCTTCTCGTTGCGACTGCCCGGTGCGTTGGAGTGCGCCAGTTCGTCGACGAGGCACACCTGCGGACGGCGGGCGATGATGGCGTCGACATCCATCTCCTCCAGTACGGTGCCACGATACTCGATCCGACGGCGCGGCACGACCTCGAGGTCCTTGATCTGGGCCAGCGTATCTGCCCGCTCGTCGGCCTCGATGACGCCGGCGACGACATCGACGCCGCGGGCACGCAGGACCTGCGCCTCCTGCAGCATCGCGTAGGTCTTGCCGACTCCCGGCGCCGCCCCGATGTAGATCCGCAGCCGCGCCCGATCCCGGTGTTTGAGGCGTTCCAGCAGCGCTTCCGGCGTCCGGTGGGGCATCGCCTGGTTCATGAGCGACCTCCTCGTACCCGGCTACCGCGCCGACACCAGCGTCGCATCGAGTGCTAGGTTGAGTTCGAGAACGTTGACGCGCGCCTCACCAAGGAAGCCGAACGTCCGTCCTTCGGTGTACGCTTCGACCAGCGCCTCGACATCGGATGGCGCGACACCACGCGCGCGTGCCACGCGCGGCACCTGGAAGCGGGCTGCCGCCGGCGTCAGGTGCGGGTCGACGCCGGAGGCCGATGCCGTCACCAGATCGACGGGCACCGGCGCGCCGGGATTATCGGTGCGCGCCCTGGCGACGTTGGCGCGCACCGTCTCGATCAGCTTCGCGTTGGTGGGCCCATACTGGCTGCCACCCGAGTTCGCCGCGTCATACGGCGTGCTGGTCGCCGACGGGCGGGCATGGAAGTACCCTGGCCTGGAGAACCCCTGACCGATGAGACGCGATCCGACGACGACGCCGTTCCGCGCAATCAGCTGACCGTTCGCCTGCTCAGGAAACAGCAGCTGGGCAATGGCGGTCATCGTCAAGGGATACACCACGCCGAGCAACACGGTCGTCACGGCGGTCATCAGGAGGGCGATGCGGAGGTGACGGGCAAGGTGCATGATCGGCTCCAGTGTGAACCACGGTTACGCGAGGCCGAGCGCCGTCACGAGGACGTCGATCGCCTTGATGCCGATGAACGGAATCACGACGCCGCCGAGACCATAGACTATGAGGTTCCGCCGCAGCAGGGCAGCCGCACCGGCCGGGCGGTAACGCACGCCGCGCAAGGCGAGCGGCACCAGTGCGACGATGATCAGCGCGTTGAAGATGACGGCCGACAGAATTGCCGATTCCGGCGTCCGCAGCCCCATGACGTTCAGGGCGTCCAGTTGCGGAAACGCCGCCAGGAACATCGCCGGGATGATGGCGAAGTACTTGGCCAGGTCATTGGCGATCGAGAAGGTGGTCAGCGCGCCGCGGGTGATCAGCAACTGCTTGCCGATCTCGACGATCTCAATCAGCTTCGTCGGATTCGAATCGAGGTCGACCATGTTGCCGGCTTCCTTGGCCGCCTGTGTCCCGGTGTTCATGGCGACGCCGACGTCGGCCTGTGCCAGCGCCGGCGCGTCGTTGGTGCCGTCGCCGGTCATCGCCACCAGCTTGCCGTCGGCCTGCTCGCGCTTGATGAGGACCATCTTGTCCTCAGGTGTCGCCTGCGCGAGGAAGTCGTCGACGCCAGCCTCCGCCGCAATCGCCGCCGCCGTGAGCGGGTTGTCGCCCGTGATCATCACCGTCTTGATACCCATCGCCCGCAGGTGGGCGAAGCGTTCCCGCATGCCGCTCTTGACGATGTCCTTGAGATGGATGACGCCGAGCACCTCCGGGCCGTCGGCGACGACCAGCGGCGTGCCACCGGCGCGGGCAATCCGCGCGACCAGGTTGGCGAGTTCGCCGGGGACGCTGCCGCCGTGCGTCACGACCCAGCGCTCGACAGCGTCGGCGGCGCCCTTGCGGATCGCCCGCACGCCGGCCGCCGATCCGGCGGTCGGCCCGGCTGCCACGACCGCGACCGCGCCGTCGACAGGCACGTCGACGCCGGACATCCGGGTCTGCGCCGTGAAGGGGACGAACGTGTGCATGTCCGCGTGTGTCGGCGGGCGCATCTGGTAGCGTTCCTTCGCCAACGCCACGATCGAGCGTCCTTCGGGGGTCTCGTCCGGTACCGACGCCAGCAGCGCGGTCTCGGCCAGGCGCGCTTCACCAACCCCGGGCAGCGCGACGAACTCGCTCGCCTGGCGGTTGCCCAGCGTAATCGTACCGGTCTTGTCGAGCAACAGCGTGTGCACGTCGCCGGCGGCCTCGACGGCGCGGCCCGACATCGCCAGCACGTTGTGCTGGACCAGCCGGTCCATGCCGGCGATACCGATGGCCGACAGCAGACCGCCGATGGTCGTCGGGATCAGGCAGACCAGCAGGGCGCTGAGCACGAAGATTGACTGCGGGGCGCCAGCGTAGAGGGCGAACGGCTGCAGCGTCACGACCGCGATGAGGAAGACGATCGTCAAGCCGGCCAGCAGAATGTTCAGGGCAATCTCGTTCGGGGTCTTCTGGCGTTCCGCCCCTTCGACCAGCGCGATCATCCGGTCGATGAAGGTCTCACCGGGGTTGGCCGTGATCCGCACCCGGATCCAGTCGGACAGCACCCGCGTACCGCCGGTCACGGCCGAGCGGTCGCCGCCGGATTCGCGGATGACGGGCGCCGACTCCCCGGTAATGGCGCTCTCGTCGACCGATGCGACCCCCTCGATGATTTCGCCGTCGGCCGGAATGACGTCGCCGGCCGCCACCCGGACGATGTCACCCTTGCGCAACTGCGGCGCCGCCACCGCCTCGAACGACCCGTCCGGCCGTTCGCGGTGCGCCAGCGTCTCGGTCTTGGCACGGCGCAGCGTGTCGGCCTGGGCCTTGCCGCGTCCTTCGGCCATCGCCTCGGCGAAGTTGGCGAACAGCACGGTCAGCCACAGCCACAGCGTGATCTGCAGTTCGAACCGGACGTTGCCGGTGCCGCTCAGCACGCCCTGCACGAGCCGCCACGTGGTGAGCACGCTGCCGACCTCGACGACGAACATGACGGGATTGCGTGCCATCACTCTCGGGTCGAGTTTGCGCTGCGCGTCGCGGCTTGCCCGCCTGACGAGCTGCGGATTCCACAAAGACGTCGTCCTGCCTCGCGCATGCGTCGTCATGACTAGAACACCCGCCCGTGATGCATGAGGAAATGCTCGACCACCGGGCCGAGACTGAGCGCCGGAAAGAACGTCAGGGCGCCGACGATGACAATGACGCCGACCAACAGGACCGTGAACAGCGGCGTGGTCACCGGAAACGTGCCGGTCGACGCCGGGATCACCTTCTTGCGGCTCAGGCTGCCGGCAATCGCCAGCGGTGGGATGATCATGAAGAAACGGCCGAACAACATCGCCATCCCAAGCGTCGTGTTGAACCACGGCGTGTTGGCGCTCAGACCGCCGAACGCCGAGCCGTTGTTCGCAGTCGCCGACGAGTAGGCATAGAGCAATTCAGACAGTCCATGTGGTCCCTGGTTGAAGACACTGGCGGTGCCGAACCCCGGCGACACGCTCGACACCGCGGTGAACGCGAGGATGACCAGCGAGAAGATGAGGACGGTCAGCATCGCCATCTGCACTTCGAAGGCCTGGATCTTCTTGCCGAGATACTCCGGCGTCCGCCCGACCATCAGGCCGGCGATGAACACCGCGAGAATGACGTAGACCAGCACGCCGTACATCCCGGCGCCGACGCCGCCGAACACCACCTCGCCCAACTGCATGTTGGCGAGCGGCACGAGTCCGCCGATCGGGGTGAACGAGTCATGCCAGCCGTTCACGGCTCCGCAGCTCGCCGCTGTCGTCGCGGTCGCAAACAGGGCCGTGTTGGCAATGCCGAACCGGACCTCCTTGCCCTCCATGTTCCCGCCCGGCGCCAGTGCCGAGACCGTCTGGTCGGCGCCGGCTGTCGTCAACAGCGGGTTGCCGCGCGCTTCGGCCCAGTACGCCACCGTGACACCGGCGACGAACAGCACGGCCATGGCACCCCACACCGCCCAGCCGTGTCGCCGCGAGCCGGTCAGCGAGCCAAGCGTGTAGGTCAATCCAGACGAAATGGCGAAGATGCCGAACATCGCCAGCCAGTTGGTCAGCGGTGTCGGATTCTCGAACGGGTGGGCACTATTGGCGTTGAAGAAGCCGCCACCGTTGGTACCGAACTGCTTGATGATTTCCTGGGACGCGACCGGTCCCTGTGCGATGACCTGTGCCGCGCCTTCGACCGTCTGCACCGTGTCGTACGGGCGCAGGTTCTGAACCACTCCTTGCGAGACGAGCACGAGGGTGCCGATGACGGCAATCGGCAGCAGCAGATAGAGCGACGCGCGAACCATGTCGACCCAGAAATTGCCAATCGTCTCCTGCTCGCGGTTGGCGATGCCGCGAATGAACGCGACGGCGACGGCGATACCGGCGGCCGCCGACACGAAGTTGTGGTACGCCAGTCCGGCCATCTGCGTGAGATAGCTCATCGTCGACTCGCCGCTGTAGGCCTGCCAGTTCGTGTTCGTGGTGAATGACACCGCCGTGTTGAAGGCGAGAACCGGCGGCACCGCGGGCAGGCCCTGCGGATTGAACGGCAGCCGCCCCTGCAACCGCTGCAGCGCGTAGAGCACGAGCAGCGATACGACGCTGAACAGCAGCAGGGCGATGGCGTACTCGGTCCAGCGCATCTCGCGTGTCTCGTCGACGCCCGTGAGGCGATACACCTGCCGCTCGAGCGGCCGCATCACGGGATCGAGGAACGTCCGCTGATGGGTGAACAGCCGCGCCATGTAGCCGCCCAGGAGCGGGGTGACGAGCACCACCGTGGCGAGGAAGAACGCGATTTGAAGCCAGCCGTTGAGGGTCATGTGCGCAGGTCTCCGGTCAGAACTTCTCCGGCATCACCAGAGCGGCCACCAGGTAAGCCAGCAGCGCAAGCGCCGCCAGCAGAGCGATCAGCGCGTCGCTTCCCATTGCCTGCCTCACCGCATCAAGCGGTCGCACATCGCGACGTAGCCGATGCCGAGCGCGAAGAATACGAGCGTGAGCGCGACGAAGATCACGTCCAACACGAAAGCACCTCCTGCCTACGATGTGAGTGTAGGGACGCCGGCCTGAGGTGCGCCGAAGAAGTACCTGAGGAAATCCTAAAGTCGAGGAACGCTAGGCATTCGCGTGGGTGGCGGCGGTGACGAGACGGTAGCCGACCCATGGCTCGCTGACGATCAGGCGCGGCTGGGTCGGGTCCGGCTCCAGCTTCTTGCGCAGCTGGCCCACCAGGACCCACAGGTGCTCCGGCTGCTCGACCGCATGCTGTCCCCACACCGCCTTCAGGATGGTCTGGTGGGTCACGACGCGGTCGGCATTGCGGGCCAGCAGCGACAGCAGCTCGAACTCCTTCGGCGTCAGGCGGATCTCGCCGCCGCCGCGGATGACCCGCCGGCGATCGTAGTCGATGGTGAGCGCGCCAATCGTCAGGCGGCCGGATGCCGTCGTCGCGGCCGTCGTCCGTCGCAACGCCACCCTGATGCGGGCGAGCAGCTCCTCCGGACCAAACGGTTTGGTGACGTAGTCGTCGGCGCCGACGTCCAGTGCCGCGACCTTGTCGCGCTCTGCGGCGCGCGCCGACAGCACGATGATCGGCACGGTCGAGGCCTGACGGATACGGCGGCAGACCTCCGGACCGTCGATGTCCGGCAGCCCGAGGTCGAGGACGATCAGGTCCGGCGCGTACTCGGCCGACAGGTCGAGCGCCTCCCTGCCGCTGCCGGCGACCGCCACATCGTAGTCCCGCGATCGCAGCAGGGTCGCGACGGCGCGCTGAATCGCGACCTCGTCGTCGACGAGCAGGATTCGTGGGGCGGTGGTCATGACTCCACCGCGTGCTCGAGCGATCGCGTCGCCGCCGGAACCGCGATGGTGAAGATGGCGCCGCCCTCGGGCCGCGATTCGGCCCAGACCCGTCCGCCTTCCGCCGCGAGCAGTCCGCGGGCAATCGACAATCCCATGCCCGAGCCGGCATGCTGACCACTCGACTGACCACGATAGAAGCGTTCGAACAACCGCGGCTGATCGATGACGGCGATGCCGGGACCGCGATCCAGCACGGCGATGGTCAACTCGCCGTCGTGCATCCGGGCGACGACGTCGATGGCCGATCCGGCGGGCGAATACTGGGCGGCATTCTCGAGCAGATGCGAGAGCGCCGATGCCGTCAGCCGCGGATCCAGTTTGACGACCAGCGAGGAGTCGGTCGCAACCGTGACGCGATGGTGCGCCAGCGCCGGTGCAACCAGTTCGCGCGCCACCTCGATGATCTCGTCGGCGTGCACCCAGCGTTGCTCCGCCGCGATCGCGCGGGCATCGATGCGGGCCATCTCGAGGATGTTCTGGAACAGCCGGGTGAGGCGCTCGACTTCCGAGCGCACGAGGGCTGCCTGCTCGTGCCGATCGGCGTCGCTCATCGGCAGCAGCAGGTTCGCCGCCGCCACCCGGATGGCGGTGAGCGGCGTGCGCAGGTCGTGGCCGAGCGATGCCAGCAGCGACGACTTGAGCGCTTCGCCCTGGCGTGCGAGTTCCGCCGCCCGGTGATCCTCGAGCAGGCGCGCCCGCTCGATGGCAATCGCCACCAGCCCGCCAAGCGCGTCGAGAGTCGCGCGCTCGACATCCCGGCCGCTGGCGGCCAGCAGGCCAAGCGCCGTCGCGCCAGCGCGGAGCGGCACCAGTTGAACCGCCGCCCCGCCGACGTCCAGGGTCCGATGCCCGGCGTACGTACGGGTCGACGCGTCGAACTCCATCCGCTGCCTGGCCGCCGCGAAAGCAGCGTCGAGGGCCGCGGCCGGCACCTCGCCCGGCAGCCGGCCGGCGGCGGCGATCGTCCAGGACTCCGACGTCGGCTGGCAGATGGCCACGTAGGGCAGGTCGAGGCGCCGGGCGATCACCTGCGTCAGCCGCGTCATGGCCTGCGGGCCGCCGGTCATGATGAGGATGTCGCGTCCCAGGTCGAACAACCGGGTCATGGCGTCGCGCTGCTCCACCGCTTCGCGGGCGCGGGCCCGCGCCGCCGATGACAAGTTGCTCGCCACCAGGCTGACGATCAGGAAGGCGCCGAGCACGACCCAGTTCTGCGGATCGGCGATGTTGAGGGTCCCGACCGGCTCGAGGAAGAAGAAGTTGAAGCTGACCATCGACAGCACCGATGCCGACACGGCGGTCGACAGCGGTCGCGTCGCGGCGGTGAACAGCACAATCGTGAGAAACGTCAGGGCGACGATCGTGCTGTTGGTGATCCCGGCCCAGCGGAATCCGGCGGTCGTCGCCGCGATGCTGGCGACCACGAGCGCTGACCTGGCGGCGTGAGCCATGCCACCAGCTTACTGCCGGGCAGCGGCCGGCGATGGGGAATGCGTGGCCGCCTGGGTCGGCAGGACCGCGGGCCGGCCCCGGCGCCGGCGCGGGCGGCGCCGGTCGTTCTGGGCATCGACCAGATGCGCGCTCGTCCTGAGCGCCGACGTCTTCGACGCCGCCCGGCTCTCACCGGCGTCCGGGCTGGCGATGGCGGAGCCGCAACGCCACAGCCTCGACGCCGGCCGGTTGGTCCGCGATCCGACGTTCGCCGCGCCGCAACCGCGGTCGGCTGATCGGGTTGCCACGGCCGGAGTCCGCGGTACGGCCCGCCCATCGCCGCCCGCGCCGCGACCGGCCGGCCCACGAGGGCTACCGCGCCGCCGGCGCCCCGCGTTCGAGCACCAGACCGACAGCCGTGCCACGCTTGAAGCCCTTCCAGTAGGTGTGTGCCGGCTGCGGCCGGCCGTCTGCGTCGGTGGCATAGACGGCATCTCGGCCATTCGGCACCACGTCGAAGTACGACAGCTTGGCCGCATCCCCCTTCAGGTAGGCGTCGAAGTGCGCGGTGACGAAATGGGCCAGGATATTGTTCATCCGCACCGAGTCCCACACGGCGTCGGCGTAGTGTGTGAACGGATAGCCGCGCATCGACTCGGAGTACCGGTAGGTTTCAGCCGGTGCGGGAATCGGGGCGGCGGCATTGTGGTTGGCGTTGATGAACGTCAGCAGGACACGCGTCGCATTCACGGCGCCCATGAAAATCGCGCGCGTCCCCTTCTCATAGCTCGACACCTCGTCGTGACTGCCGGCGACGAACAGCGTCGGCGTCCGGATGCCGGCCAGACCGGCGGCATCCCAATAGCCGTTCTGCATGCCCCACGGACCGATGGCGACGGCCGACCTGATGCGCGGGTCGACCGCGGCCCGGTAGGCCGGGTTGTCCGCCCCGCGTTCGCGCAGCATGCGGTTGGGCGGCGCGCCGCGGAACGAGGCGGCAGCCGCGCGATAGCCACCACCGATCACATTGACGACGCCGTAGCCGCCCATCGAATAGCCGACCAGGCCGGTGCGCGATGCATCGACCCGACCGGCCAGGAAGCTGCCGGAGCCGGCCGCGCCCAGTCTGGCGATTTCGTCCACCACGAACAGCTGGTCGAACGGCCGGTTGTAGAGTGTGCTCGCGAATGCTTTCTGATCGTCGTAGGTGCTCTCCGGATGATCGATGGAGACGACGACATAGCCCTTGCTGGCAAGGTTTTCGCCGAGATGGCTCATCAGGTAGCGATTGCCCGGATAGCCGTGCGAGACGACGACGAGCGGGAACGGTGCGGCGGGCGTGAGCGGCGGCGCGTCACGCACCGCACGGCCGTGCAGTGTCGCCGTCACCGCGGGGTCGCGGGTCACGGCGCGGTAGTCGGTGCCAGGCGTCTGCGACGGCCCGAGGATCGCGGGGTACCAGACCTCGAGCGTGAACCGGCGGTCGGCGCGCACGGTTGGTCCGCCCTCGGCCGTCCGGACGACGTCGGGCCGGTTGCGGTCAATCGCCTGGATGGTCCGCACGCCGATGGCATGGGTGCCGAACTCCGCCAGTTCCGGTGCCGCCGGTGCGACAACGTCGATGCGGTTGTCCTGCGCGACGCTCGGGGACAGGTCGGCCGCCACGGTCGCGAGCGTCAGCAGCAGCAGACGGATGACCGACGATCGCATTCGCACGCAACTCTCCTGTCCTGCGTCCCTGAGGTCGATATACCGCGCGGCCTGGGTCGCGTACGTCCGGATGCTGGCGCGTCGCCCGGGCGCGCGACGCGCTGACGCTCACGGCACCAGCACCCGAATCGTCCCGTCGCCCTTGTTCAGCAGAAAGACCTGCTCCTGCGGGCCGACACCGAACTTGATGTCGGCTCGCGGCGCCGCGACCGCCCCCTGAGCCTTGTTCTTCTCGTGAATCAGCTGCAGCAGCGTCTTCCGCGAGCCGTCGTGATTGAACAGCACGCGGCGAATCGCGCTCTGGCCGCCGCCGGCCGGCAGCCTGTCGGCGTCGACGTAGAACAGTTCGCCGCTCGGCATGTCGCCGAAGAGCAGCAGATGCGCGAGCTGCGGGATGGCGGTGCCGCGATAGACGTGCACGCCGGTGACGGCCGAGCGGGTGAACAAGGGATCGCGATGGTCGAACTCGACGACCGGCCAGGTCATCCCGGCTTCGCTGCGGGGATTCGCCATGTCGATGGAGCGGTTGGCATGGCGGAAGCTCGCTTCCCATCTGTTCCAGCCGAGATTGGCGCCGCGCGTCACCGGACTCACCTCTTCGACGATGTTCTGACCGATGTCAGCGACGTACATGGTGCCGGTCTTCGCGTCCCAGGTGAATCGCTGCGGATTCCGCAGGCCGTAGGCGTAGATCTCGCCGAGCGTGTCGGCCCGGCCGTCGCCGGCAAACGGGTTCGCGGCGGGAATGCCGTAGCGCCCGTTGCCGCTGTTCCGGCCCAGCGGATCGATCCGCAGGATCTTGCCGAACGCCGACGCGAGGTTTTGTGCGTGATTGTAGGGATCGCCACCGCTGCCGCCGTCCGCGACGCCGACATACAGCAGTCCGGACTCGGGCGTCCCGGCACCGGTCAGCGGGTTGAACGCGATGTGCCCGGCGTTGTGATTGGGGAACGGCTGCGCCAGGCGCAACAGCTCGCGGGGCGCCGCGCCGTCGTAGCGTGCCGCTGCCGCATCCCTCGCCGCCCACTCGAGCAGCACGGTGTCGTGCGTGTGCCCGTCGCCACTCGGCAGGAAGTCGGCCGTCGCGGTCATCGCGCTGGTGTCGGTGTAGGTGTAGAACCGGCCGTAGCCGGGCGTGCCGGGCTGCCCGAACTGCGGATGGAAGGCGAAGCTCTGGAAGCCGCGTTCGCGCCCCCTCGCCTCGACCGCAACGTCCCACGGTGCCGCGTTGAGGTCGACGTACGGGGTCACGGTCCTGCCGTCGTAGCTGACGCTGTAGATCATCCCCTGCATCGTGTTGACGAACAACCGTCGCGTCCCGGGTTCGTCGATCAGCAGCATCAACCGTGGCGCCTCGCTCCCGGCGTTCGGAATGGTGGCGAACTCGGCGATGTTGACGGCGACGATGTCGCGGGTCGACTCGATGGGGGTGGGAAACGGGTCGGCCGCCGGCGCCTGCCCGGCCGCCGGCTGCGCGCCAGCGCTCACCAGACCTGGCGGAGTCCCGAGTGCCAGGCCGGCGATGATCAGAGCACGGGTGACGCGTGGACGCATGCTGGAGCCCCCCCTCGGAATGACGGACTCCCCAGTCTACCGAACCGCCGGGCCGCGCGGCCACCCGACGCTAGATGATCCAGATGCTGGGTTGCGTCTCCATCAACGGGATGTCGGCCGACTCGACCGACGGGCTGTTCCGCACCTGTTCGCGGGTCAGCGCGATGTCGATGCGCTGCTCCGCGGGATCGACGCCACGGACGACGGCCGGCGAGACCAGCACCGACCTGCCGCCCACCCAGTTGCTGGTGTCGACGACCAGGTAACGGATCCGCCAGTCCTTCTCATCGAACAGCAGGTCGTCGACGTGGCCGATCGGACCATCGGCGGCGTGCAGATGAAAGCCGGTGACCTTCACGGATCGATGCAGCATTCCGCGAGTCTACACCCGCCGGTGCGAAGGACAAGCTGAGGCGCGCGAGCGCGCCATCGGCTGAGGTCGCGGAGGCTGTCGACGCGGGGGCCGGTCGTCCTGTTGACGTCGGCGGGACCGCGCGACCCCGAACGCCGGCAGGAGGAGTCGCGGACGCGCGGCCGGGGGTGGGAACGCCGACGGCCTCACGACGGCCGACGGCCGCCGCTGCGCGGCAGGGTGACGGCGAAGGTGGTGCCGGCCTCGTTCGACTGCACGGCGATGTCACCGTCGTGGGCGCGGACGATCTGCTGAACGATATAGAGTCCGAGACCGAGGCCGCGGGCGCGGCCGGCTTCCCGCTCGGCGCCGCGGAAGGGGTCGAACAGGTGCGCCAGCAGATCGGCCTCGATCCGGCCGCGGTTGTGGACGGTCAGCGTCACCTGCCCGGATGCTTCGCCGTCGACGCTGGCGGTGACGTCGCCAGCCGGGTCGCCGTGCTGGAGGGCGTTGCCGATCAGATTGGACACGGCCTGCGTCAGCCGGGCGGCATCCCATACGCCCGATGCGTCGCCACTGGCCTGCAGCCGCAATCGGCCCGGCGCCATGGCGCCATATTCGTCGATGACCCCGTGCAGGAGGAGGTCGAGGCGGGTGGGCTGGCGGTTCAGCGGGATGCCACCGGCGAGTCGGGCGCGGGCCAGGTCCAGGATGTCTTCGATGAGTTGGCTCATGCGACGCGCGCTGGACGTCATGCGCGCGGCGGTTCGCTTCACCGCGTCGGAGTCGGCCTGGCGTTCGAGCAGCTGGGCGCCGGCCAGCAGGACGTTCAGCGGCTGCCGGAGGTCGTGGCCGAGGACCGCCGTGAACATCTCGTTCAGTCGCAGCGTTTCCGTGCGCTCGCGCAACTGGCGCGCCAGCTGCTGCTTCTGGCGATAGAGCTGGAAGAACACGTCGGCCTTGTTCTTCAGGATGTGCGGGTCGATCGGCTTGTAGAGGAAGTCCACCGCGCCGCTGTCGTAGCCCTTGAAGAGGCGCCTCTGATCGTGCGATCCGGCGGTCACGAAGATGATGGGCACGTGGCGGGTCCGCTCACTGCCCCGCATCAGCTCGGCGAGCTCGAAGCCGTCCATCTCCGGCATCTGGACGTCGAGCAGCGCGAGCGCCACGTCGCGGGCGAGGAGAAGGTCGAGCGCCTCGGCCCCTGAGGTGGCGTGCACCACGTCCACACCCTCGCTGCGCAGCAGGCTCGACAGGGCCAGGACGTTCTCCTCCCGATCGTCGACGATCAGGCAGGTGACGCGCGCCGGCGGGCTGTCGTTCGCCGCGTCGGACCGGTCGGATTCGCGTACCAGCATCACAGCCCCCGCAGGACGTCGGCAATCTGCTTGAGCGTCATCACCCGATCCACCGCGCTTCGACGTACCGCCGCGTCGGTCATCGCCGATGCATACGCTTCGGCTGAGTCCTGCACCACGGTCAGTCCTCCCGCGGCCTGCACGGCCGCGAGACCGGCGGCCCCGTCGTGACTGGCGCCCGTGAGAATGATACCGAGAAGACCGGCTCCGTACACATCAGCCGCAGACTCGAACAGCACGTCGATCGACGGCCGGGAGAAGTTTACCGCCTCGTCGGCCGCCAGCGACAGTACCGGACCGTCGTCGATCAGCATGTGGTAGTCCGGCGGCGCGAAGTAGACGACACCCGGCTCGACCGGCGACTTGTCCTCGGCCTCGCGCACCGGGCGCCGGCACTTGCGGCCGAAGATCTCGACCAACAGGCTCGGTTTCGCCGGCGTCAGGTGCAGCACGACGAAGACCGGAGGCCGCAGGGTCCCGGGCAGCGACGGAAACAGGACGGACAGCGCTTCGATGCCACCGGCCGAGGTACCGATCGCCACCGCATCCACGATCCGGTCGGGCCACGGCCATGGCATCACGCGACGTCCTGTTTCTGGAACAGCCGCTCGCCCGGCGCCACTTCGCGGAAGGCTCGACCGTGTGACGAGAAGCGGAGCGACTCCTTCGCGCCGATGCCGAGAAAGCCCTTCCGGCACAGCGACTCGCTGAACAGGCCGACCGCGCGATCCTGGAGCAACCGGTTGAAGTAGATGAGCACGTTGCGGCACGACACGAACTGCACTTCGGCGAAGACGTTGTCCGTGGCGAGGCTGTGATCGGAGAACACGATCTGCCGGCGCAGCGACTTGTCGAATACGGCGAGTCCATACGCGGCGCGGTAGTACTCCGACAGCGAGGCGCGGGCACCGGACCGCCGATGATTCTCGGTGAAGCTCGGCAGACGATCGACCGGATAGACGCCGGCCTCGGCCTTCTGCAGGCTGTCGGGGTTGATGTCCGTGGCGTAGATGAGCGTCCGCTCCAGCAACCGTTCCTCGCGCAGGAGAATCGCCAGCGAATACACCTCCTCGCCGGTGCTGCAGCCGGCAACCCAGACCTTGAGCGACGGATAGGTGCGCAGCAGCGGCACCACCGTCCTCCGGATGGTGAGGAAGTACGAGGGATCCCGGAACAGGTCGCTGACCGGCACCGTGAGGATGTTCAGGAGCTGCGAGAACAGCGCCGGCTCGCGCAGGAGACGCTCCTGCAGCTGCGACAGCGTCGGGCAGCCCAGACGGCTCAGGGCGGCCCGGGCGCGGCGTTTGATGGAGGCCGTCGCGTACTCGCGAAAGTCGTAGTGGTAGCGGTGATAGATCGCATCAATCAGCAGCTGCAGCTCGATGTCGAACGTCCGGTCGCTCACGATGACTACTTCGGCAGCCACACGCGGACCAGCGACAGCAGCTTCTCGACATCGAGCGGTTTGGCGATGTAGTCGTTGGCTCCGGCCGCCAGACAGCGCTCCTGATCGTCCTTCATCGCCTTGGCGGTGAGGGCGATGATCGGCAGGCGCTTCCATGCGGGCCGCGTCCGAATCTCACGAATCGCCGTCAAGCCGTCCATTTCGGGCATCATGATGTCCATCAGCACCAGATCGATGGGCGTGCCCGCCTGCTCGGCTTTCGTGAGTTCGTCCAGGCCTTCCCTGCCATTCCTGGCAATCTCCACCCGGGCTCCTTTCGGCTCCAGCACGCTCGACAGCGCGAAGATGTTGCGGGCATCGTCCTCGACCACCAGGATGCGCCGGCCTTCGAAGGTCGATTCGCGATCGCGCGCCAGGCGCAGCATGCGCTGCCGCTCGGCCGGCAGCGACGATTCGACCTGATGCAAGAAGAGTGTCACCTCGTCCAGCAGCCGCTCCGGCGAACGCGCATCCTTGATGATGATCGACCTGGAGAACCGCTGGATTCGCTGCTCTTCGTCACGCGTCAGCGAGCGCGCCGTGTAGACGATGACCGGCGGGAACGACCCGCCGTCCTGCTGGGCCATGTCCTCGAGCAGTTCGTAGCCGCTCATGTCGGGGAGGTTGAGGTCCATGACGACGCAATCGAACGTCAGACTCCGCAGCTGTGCGAGGGCGCCGCCGGCGTCCCCGACCGTCAGGATTTCCACGTCGTCGCTGGCCAGCAGCTGGCGGATGCCGTCGCGCTGCCGTGCGTCGTCTTCGACGACCAGGACCCGGCGGACCCGCTGGGAGAACTTGGCTTCGAGGTTGCGGAACGCCTGGATGAGCTCGCTGCGTTGCACCGGCTTCACCGCATAGCCGATCGCGCCGCGCTCGAGCGCCTCGTGCGCGAAGTCGTCCACCGACGCCATGTGGACCGGGATGTGGCGGGTGTCCGGATTGCGCTTCAGCTGATCGAGCACGCCGAGGCCCGAATGGTCGGGGAGGTTCACATCCAGCACGATGGCGCTGGGCCGGAAGCGAATGGCCGCCCCGAGCCCCTCGTTGGCCGAGTGGGCGACGATGCACTGGAATCCAAGCTCGTGTGCGAGGTCCCGCAGGATGGCGGCAAAGTGTGGATCGTCCTCGACCACCAGGATGAGCCTGGCGTCGGCGGCGAGATGCGCGCGATCGTCATCGGGGATTGCGACCGGTTCCGCCGGTCGCGGCCGCGGCGCCGGTGCGGCGATCGGCGGGCGGCTCCCCTGAAGCGGAGCCGATGGCGCCAGCCGCTGCGGTTCGAGCCCGGAGTAGGCGACGGGGATGGTCAGCGTGAACGTGCTCCCCTCGCCAGCCACGCTGGTGACCTCGAGGTCGCCGCCGAGCAGGCGCGCGAGATCGCGCGAGATGGCAAGCCCGAGTCCGGTGCCGCCGTACTTGCGGTGCGTACTGCCATCCGCCTGACGGAATGCTTCGAAGATCAGGCCCTGTTGATGGGGCGGGATGCCAATGCCGGTGTCGCGGACGGCAAACGCGATCCGGCCATCGGCGGTGGCCGCGACATGCAGGGAGACGCGGCCGCGGTCCGTGAACTTGACGGCGTTGGCGAGCAGGTTCTTCAGAATCTGACCCAACCGGCGCGGATCGGTCTGCAGCTGCTCGGGTATCGCCGGCGCAATGCTGACCTGCAGGTCGAGCCCTTTCTCGCGCGCGATGGCGGCGAACGGACTCGCCTGCTCCTCGACCAGCCGGCCAATCGCCACCGCCTCGGCGGTAATATCGACCCGGCCGGCCTCGATACGCGACAGGTCGAGGATGTCGTTGATGAGTGCCAGCAGGTCGTGGCCGGCCGAAGCAATGGTCCGGGCAAAACGCACCTGCTCGTCGGTGAGATTGCCCTCCCGGTTGTCGGACAACAGCTTGGCGAGGATCAGCGACGAGTTGAGGGGCGTCCGGAGTTCATGGCTCATGTTGGCGAGGAACTCGCTCTTGTATTGATTCGCCCGCTCGAGCTCGGCCGCCTTCGCCGCCAGGGTCAACTCGGAGTTCGCGAGATGGTCCTTCTGGATCTCGAGGAGCTGCGTCTGCTCCTCGAGGTTCGCGTTGATCTGCTCGAGTTCCACCTGTTGCGATTCCAGCCGCGCCTGCGACTCCCGCAGCGCCTTCGCCTGCTCCTCCAGCTCTTCGTTGGTGACGCGCAGCTCCTCCTGCTGTGTCTGCAGTTCCTCGGCCTGCATCTGTGTCCGGGCCAGCAGGTCTTCGAGCTGGCTGCGGTCACGCGACGTCCGGAAGGCGATGCCGAGCGATTCGGCGACTCTCGCCACGAGGTCGAGATCGACCGGCGTGACGCGGCGGAGGAAGCCCAGCTCGACGACGCTCTGTGTGACCCCTTCGACCACCGCTGGAACGATCACCAACTCTCGCGGCTTGGTCGCACCGACACTGGACGACACCTGGAAGTAATCGTCCGGGACGTCGGTCACGTGCAACGTGCGATTGTCACGGGCGCTCTGCACCGCCAGTCCGCCGCCCGGCGCCCGGCCGCCGGCCGCCGGGTCGGCGAGGGCATAGCTCGCCACCTGCCGAAAGCCGCCGTCCTCGACAACGCTCACTGTGCCGACCCGCACCTGCAGTGACTCGGCGAAGAACGCAAGGATCTCCGCGCCCAGCCTTTCGAGGCGGTGCTCGCCCTGGATCCTGGCGCGAAACGTGGCGAGACCGGCGCGCAGCCATGACTCCTGCCGCCGCATCCGGTAGTCGCGAGACGTGACGACCGCCACCGCCACGATCAGACTGAGGACGATCAGCGAGCCCAACCAGGTGATGCGGCTCGAGGCCGACACCGCTTCGTCGAACAGCGCCTGCCGCCGCGTCAGTTCGTCGCGCTGGGCGGTCTGCACGGTCGCCAGCAGCGCCCGTATGCGGTCCATCGTGATCTTGCCGCGATCGGTTCGCACGAGGGCGATGGCCTCGTCGACGGCGCCGGACCGGTAGACGGCAACTGTGTCGCCGAGTTCCATCATCTTGTCGGCGGCGAGCTGCTCCAGTTCGAAGATCGGTCCACCGGGCGTCCCGGCATCGGCGGCGCTCGTACGGAGTGTCGCCAGTGCAATCGGCAGCTGCGCCGCAGCCAGCGTGAACGGCTCCAGGTAGCGCTCTTCGCCGGTCAGCAGGAAGCCCCGCTGGCCGGTTTCGGCGCGCGTCAGCACCGCATCCAGCGCCGCGAGCCGTTCGATTGTCTCGAGTGAATCGGCAACCGCGGTGACCGCCCGTTCGCGCGTCTGGAGGGATTGGTAGGTGACCCACGCGATGGCGATCACGGCAATGGCTTTGATGGTGAACCCGGCAAAGGCCCACGGCGGCAGCGGCAACGGCCCGCGGGCCAGGCGCGCTTCGGGTGCTGCAGGAGGAGTGGTCATACGCGCCTCCAATGTACCGCAGCGATGGCGCGACCGAGGCGCCGGGGAACCAGGCGGCGATCACCGGCTCAGCCGGCACGGAACAGCCCGACCGCCGCCGCCGCGACGTGCCGCTCGTGCCGGCCGGACGACGTGGAGCCGCTTTTGCTGTCGGCATGGGCATGGACGGTTCGAGGGTCCCGGCAGTCGATGGCACGAGCGACACCCTGCTCGTCGTGGAGGACGATGACGCGAATCGGCAATTCCTGCGCGAGCTGCTGGAAGCGGAAGGCTTCGATGTGGCCACCGCGCGGGACGGACAGGAAGCGCTCGACTGGCTCGCCTGTCATCCGTCACCCACCCTCATCCTGCTCGACCTCGACATGCCGCGCATGAACGGCTGGGAGTTCCTGCGCGCCGCCGACCGCCTCACGGCTGTGGCCGGCACGCGGGTCGTGGTGCTGACGGGGCGAGCCGAGCACCTGCCCGTCCTCGACTGGGTGGCGAAGCCGGCGCTGCCTGAGCAATTGATCGAGACGCTCCGGTGGCACGTCGGGACTCGACGACCGCGCCATCGGCACGACCCGTCTACGTGAACTCGAAGATCAGCGCCCGCGGCGCGCCGGTCGCCATCGCGAGCGTGTCGGGTGCGCCGCGATCGAGATGACGCATCGTGCCGGCGTGCACAGCCGCGATCGTCGTCGACCACCGGCCCTTCCCATCTGACGTCCCACACGTTGATGCGCCCGCTCTGAGAGAGCAACGTCGCGCTCGGCCTCGGCAAGGGCGGTGGCAGGTTCTGCGACGCGACGGTGACGCCGACGGCGGTCACGAGCCACTGCGCCATTCGGGTCCGGCACCTGCCGTGAAGAATGTGCGCGATGACTGGCGTCGGTCTATAATCCGCGCATTCCCACGAGCCGTCGACGTCGTGAACAGGAGTGAGGACCCACATGGTGACAGCCCTTCGCGCCCTACTCGTGGCCGCCGCGCTCGCCGCGACCGCCACCGTCGCGCCCGCCGCACCGCCCGATGGCCGCGACGCGCCAGACCTCAAGACGCTGCGTCCGGGTGCATTCGTCGTGCAGCAGCAGGCCGTCCCGGTGGATGTCGTGTTCATCGGCTACCGCCGCCAGCAGATCGATGAGGCGACCCTGCTCGGCATGCTGCCGCAGACCTATCGGCCGACGGTGCGCTATCCGCAGTTCTACGGCCTGAACGGCCGCGACATGGGGCTCGAGTTCCGGTTCCGCTACCGCACCCGCTACGCGTCGCGCGCGTTCGAGAACGAGTTCTTCGACTTCCTGGCGAAGGCCGGTTCCGACGGACCGCTGACCCCGTTCCAGAACGCCTACAACGACCAGACGCGGAACGTCCTCGACGTCGCCGGGCCGGTGCTCTACATCGACGCGCCGAGTGTCGAGTCGTATCTCGCCTCCCAGAAGGACGGCGACCGCCAGGGCTACACCATCTACTTCATCAACTGGTACGGCCGCCGCGACTTCCGCTTCCACGTCTACACGAAGACCGACGAGGTCGATCCCGACACCGGCTACGACTTCGGCACCCTGCGCGGCTCGCGCAAGATGATCGCGTGGGGCGGCAGCGTATCGCGCACCTGGTTCTACGACCTCTCGGCCGGTCCGGAGTCGTGGACGAACAACTGGCTTGTCGACGACGACCAGTCCGAGTACCACATGCCGCCGGTATGGGAGTACCGGACGGGCGGCTACCGGACGCCGGCCGCACTGACATCGGACCTCGGTCTGGTGGCACGGTTCGTCGGCATCGACCTCCTGTTCACGACCTCGCCGCTCTACGATCCGCTGGTGACGGCGCCCGACGTCGGCGGCGCCAAGGTGGTCCACGTGTCGATGCACGAAGACGACCCGGCGAGCAACGGCCTGCAGTACTTCAACCGCGAGTTCACGCGGCGCGAACTGCGGCGCTTCGAGCCCTACTACCCGTGGAAGGTCGGGCTGACCGATCACCGGCCCATCGACCCCGGCGCCAAGCGATCGCTGGACATCTTCGCCAACACGCTGGTGGCCGACGACTGCTGGAACGCGCTGGGCTCGACGTTCGGGCAGCTGTTCTGCTATTTCAACGCGAATCTGGCGCGCTACGTGCCGCACTATCCGGCGCGCGACTACGTCGGTGAGGTGTTCGGCTTCAACACCACCGATGCGGCACTCGGAGCGCTCAGCGGCCTGCTCGGGTTCGCCGACGACAACTGGGTGGACGGCACCCAGACGCACGTGTTCATGTTCGACACCCCCGAAACCCGCGGTGCCGGCTTCGGGTTCACGACCACGACGATTCATGAATTCGGGCACCACATCGGGATGTCGCATCCGCATGATGGCTACGATTCCGAGCTGGGACTCGACTTCGGCGCCGCCGGGCCGTTCGAATTCGCCTGGTCCGGCGACGAAAGCGCAACCGTGATGCACTACATCGCGCTGTCGAATGGCTTCGGCACGTTCGACCGGGACAACCAGCATCGCTGGGAGATGGCGGGCTATGTGAACTGGTCGAACGCCGTCCTCGGTGACATCGCCGGGCACCCGCGAGTCGCCGCGGTGGCCGGACTCATCGAGGCGGCCGACGAGGCCGCCGGCGAGGCGGTCGACGCGTTCCGGCGATGGGAGTACCTGCGCGCCGCGACGAAGGCGCGCGAGGCCTACTCGCACGTGGCCCTGGCGGCCCGCCAGATCGGCGCGTCGACGCCGACGCTGGATGCCGCCCGGCGGGCGCTGCCGGCCGCGGCGTCGCAGCGCATCATCTGCGAAATCCGCCACCCGTTCGACTAGAGGCCCGCCGGCCGCCACCGCGCCGAAACGGCGCAATCGTTGTGGGTGTATCGCAGCGGCGCCGCCGCCTCCGGCGGCCGCTGCGACACGTCCGTCGCCGGGGGGCGGCGAGCGGTGCCGGCGGGCGTCCGCCGCCCGCCGGCCACGCCACCTTCGCGTTCTGTTCCCTCTATTTTCCTGCCTCGTCGCGGCCCTTCATTGGATACCGCTCCCCCCAGCGCACGCCAGGACCCGGTCACCCAATTGCGAGGACCCCGAATGATGCTCCCGTTCCGTCTCCGACACGTGCTGCGCGCCAACCTCCTGGCACTCGCAGCACTCGCGTTCACGCTTCCCGCAGCGGCCCAGGGTCAGGTCTACGTCGTCTCGGGCAGCACGGTCGCCGCGATCGATCCCGCCACGCACACCGTGCAGGCGGTCATACCCGTCGGTGCCTCGCCGGCGCGCGTCGTGGCGTCGCCCGACCGGACCCGCGCCTATGTCACCAACGCCGGGTCCAATTCGGTGTCGGTGATCGACACCGGGCTGAATGCGGTGGTCGCCACCTTCGCGGTCGGCGTGGCGCCGTCCGGTGTGGCCGTGTCGCCAGACGGCACCACGCTGTACGTGTCGACCGACGGCGGCGTCATCCAGACCGTCGATACGGGCACCGGGCTCGTCACCGGCGCGATCGCCACAGCCGGCGGCGCCGGCGGCGACGTCGCGGTCAGCGCCGACGGGGCTCGCGTCTACGTCGCCTCGGGACCGGTGACGGTCATCGATGCGGCGTCGCGTGCGGTGGTCGCGTCGTTTGCGTCGGGCGCCTCCGGTATCGAGGTGTCACCTGACGGCACGCGCGCCTACGTCACCTATATGGCCACGCTGTTCGGCGGCGGACTGCAGGTGATCGACCTGACGGCCGGTTTTGCCGTGCTCGCAACGCTGAACCTTGGCGTCCCGGGCCCGATGGCGCTGGCAGCGGACGGCAGCCGCCTCTACATCAGCCATTCGGCGACGTTCGTCGACACCGGCTATGGCGCCGGCTTCTTCCCCGGCCGCTCGGTCTTCGTCTTCGATCCGCTGACCAACACCGTGGTGGCCCAGATCGACCTCGGCGCCTCCGGCTCGAACTGGAGCCAGCAGCACACGCCCGGGGCCCTCGCGGTGACGCCCGACAAGCGTCGCGTCTACATCTCGGTGCCCCGACTCGCGGCGGTGGCTGCCGCCGACGTCAACACCCACCAGGTGACCGCCACGACGCCGATCGCCAGCCCCGGCTCCGTGACCGTCATCGGCGACGGCGCCGCCGTCGTGCCGTTCGTCATCAACGCGGTGGACGATACCGCGACGTATGCAGACCTGGGCGGCGTCGCGATCGCCAGCGTGCTCGCCAACGACTCGCTCGGTGGCGTGCGGCCGACGCTGCAGCACGTGACGCTGGCGCTGGTCGCCGCCAGCCAGGGCCTGACCCTCGACGAGGCGTCCGGTGCCGTCACCGTGGCCGCCGGGGCACCGCTCGGCGATGCCACCGTCGTCTACGAGATCTGCGAGCGTGCGACGCCCGGCAACTGCGACCGGGCGACGGCGACGGTGACCGTTCGCGAGAACTACGCCATCGACGCCGTCGACGACGCCGCCACGACGCTGCCGGGGCGCTACGCCCTGGCCAGCGTCCTCGCCAACGACCTGTTCCACGGCGCCCCGGCGACGCTGACCGACGTGGTCGTCAGCCAGGTTGCGACCGGTGCGAGCACCATCGCCCTGGTGCCCTCGACCGCTGGGGTGTTCGTCTCGGTCGGCACGCCGGCCGGCGTCCACACCCTCACCTACCGCATCTGCGAGCGCGCGACGCCGGGCAACTGCGACGAGGCGACCGTGACGTTGACCGTCGATGGGTTCGCGATCGACGCGGTGGACGACGCCGGCGCCGTCACGCGGACCGGCGGCACCGCCGTCGCCAGCGTGCTGGCCAACGACCGGTTCAACGGCGCGGCCGCGACGGTGACGCGGGTGGCGCTGTCGGTGGTCACAGCGGCGACGGGCGTGACGCTGAACACCGCCACCGGGGCGGTGACCGTGTCGCCGGCGACGCCGACCGGGGTCTACACCGTGCGTTATCGCATCTGCGAGATCGCCACACCGGCCAACTGCGATACGGCAGCGGTGACGATCACCGTCCGCCCGTATCTGGTGAGCGCCGTGAACGACTACGGCCGCGGTTCGTCGAAGGTCGCGAATACGCCGATTGCGAGCGTGCTGGCCAACGACACGATTGGCGGCGTGCGGGCGACGGCATCGAACAGCGTGCTGTCCCTGGTGTCCCTGACACCGGCAAACAGCAAGATCCGCCTCGACACTGCGGACGGCTCGGTCGACGTCCTGGGCAAGACGAGCTCGAGTGTCTTCGCGCTCCGTTATCGGCTGTGCGAGGCCGCGGATCCGGCCAACTGTGCCGAAGCGGTGGCAACCATCGAACTGAGCGGCAAGTAGCCGCAACGCACCATCGCGCCGCGCGAGCTTCCAACGGACGCGCCGCCGGGCCCGGTCGGCCCGGCGGCGCAGTCCGTCACCACGCCGGCCGCCCGCAGTGACGCGGCGCGGCCGAGCCACCGCTCCCGCCCTTCCCCGCTCGCGGCCGGCCGCAGCCTGGTCGCCGCCCCCCGCTCGGTCACCGACGCTTTCGAATCGCGAATGCACTTTCATCGATCGACGGCCGGCGTGACCTGGCCGGCGTTCCTTCATCGGCGAGCCGCCGGCAACCGGCGGCGATTCCGCTGATATCGCGTCCCGATCGCCACCGCGGCGAGCTGGCGCTCGACTTGCACTTGCATGCCGGCACCTGGCACTGACAGGCGGGGTCGCCGCGCCCGGCATGGGCGCGGCCTCACGCGCGGTGCACACGACCTCCCGTCCGAAGGAGTCCGACTCGATGCGAGGCCTCACTATATTGTTCTGTCTCTCCCTCTCGGCCGGCGCGCTGGCGGCGGGCACCGCCGAACAGGCCGGCGGCAATCCGAAGGCCGCGACGACCGTCAATCCCGTCAAGCCGACGCCGCAGTCGATCGCCAAGGGCAAGCAGGCGTTCAACAAGGCGTGCCGACACTGCCACGGCTCGGGCGGCAAGGGTGATGGTCCGCTGGCGCCGACGAACCCGCCGCCCGCCGATCTCACCGACGCCACCTGGGACCATGGCTCCACCGATGGCGAGATCTTCGCCATCATCGCGAACGGCATCGGCGGCAAGTCCGAGATGAAGGGTCTGAAGAGCGAGTTGACCCCGACGGACATCTGGAACATCGTCAACTTCCTGCGCAGCATCGGCCCGACGTCCTAGGACATGTCGATGCGGATCGTCACCGTCGCGCTGTGCGTGCTTGCGGCCGGTGGGGCCGGTATCGGCTGTCAGCCGTCGCCGCGCGCGCTGCCGGCGCGCCCGGACAGCGCACGGCTGCCCGGGCAGACCGACGACGTGTTCACGACGGCGCGACCGTCGCTCGCGGTGGCAGTCAACGACTTTCTCGTGCGCCGGCCGGTCCCCGTACAGCCGATCGAGTTCCCGCACGACGTCCACGCCGGCCGCCGGATCGCGTGCGACGAATACTGTCACGAAGGGGTCTCGACCCAGGCGGTGGCAGGACTGCCCAGCCTTCGCACCTGCATGATCTGCCACAACACCATTGCCACCGATCGGCCGCGCATCCAGTCGATGACGGCGATGCGGGCCGCCGGCCGCGATCTGGCGTGGCAGCGGGTGTTCGACTATCCGCCGTCGTCGCACGTGCGGTTCAACCATGCGCCGCACATCCGGACCGGCATCGAGTGCTCGACCTGCCACGGCGACATCGCCGGCCAGACGGTGGCGCGCCGCAACGTCGCCCTGACGATGGGGTTCTGCGTCACTTGCCATGATCAGCAGCAGGCATCCGTGGATTGCCAGAGTTGCCATTACTGATGGACCGCCGATCCTTCATCTCACTCACGCTGGTGTCCGGCACCACCGCCGCGCTCACCGGCGGTTGCGCCGTCCCGCAGACGTCGCTGATCCGGTTCGTCCCGGCCGAGGACATCCAGCCCGGTCAAGCCAGCTGGAGACCCGGCGTCTGCACGCTGTGCCCGGCCGGCTGCGGCCTCACGGTTCGCGTGATGGACGCAGACGCCGATGTGGTCCGTGACGGCATCACGGGTGTCCAGCGGATTCTGGCCGCCAAGAAGCTCGAGGGCGGGGTGGACCATCCGGTGAACCGCGGGCGCCTCTGTGCGCGTGGCCAGGCCGGCGTCCAGGCGACCTACCATCCGGACCGGATTACCCAGCCGCTGAAGCGGTCCGGAGATCGCGGCACCGGACAGTACGTGGCGATTTCGTGGGACGAAGCCATGGCCACGTTCGTGCGCCATCTCGATGCGATCGATCGCCGCGCGCACCCGCCGGCGCTCGCGTGGTTCGGACGGCCGGACCGCGGTCACCGCGGCACGTTCATCGCGCACCTCCTGTCGCGGCTCGGCGGCGTCGGCCCGATCGGCGTCGACCTGTTCGGCGACGCGGTGCTGCGGCGGGCCAACGCCATGAGCTTCGGACGATCGCAACTTCCCACGGTGGATCTGGCGGCCGCCCGCCACGTCCTGAGTTTGGGCGCCGACTTCCTCGGCGCGTGGAACTCGCCGGTCGCGCAGAGCCGCGGCTACGGGGCGATGCGAACCGGACGCCGCGGCGTCCGCGGCGCCTTCGTCCAGGTCGAAGCGCGCATGACACAAACCGGCGCCAACGCCGACGAATGGGTGCCGGTCCATCCAGGCACCGAGGGGGCGCTCGCGCTCGGCCTGGCGCACGTCGTGCTGCAGACCGGTGCGTTCGCCGCCGACACGGCGGGCCGGGCTGGCGAATGTGTCGCCGGCTGGGCGGACGGCCTCCCCGACTGGACTCCCGAGGCGGTGGCGGCGATCACCGGCCTGGCACCCGGCCGGATCGATCGTCTCGCACGCGCACTCATCGACGGTGTCCCGTCGGTCGTGCTCATCGGCGGCCCGCCGCTGGCGCATTCGAACGGACTGCACGCCGCGCTCGCGGTGAACGCGTTGAACGCGCTGCTCGGCGCCATCGAACAACCGGGTGGCATCTACTTCACGCCGCAGGCAGACGTCTCGGCAATGTCGGGGCTCGACGCCGGCGACGTCGCCGTGGCACCGGCCATGAGCCAGTTCGTCGCCGAACGCCTGTCGGCCGGTTCGCGGCCGCCTGCCCTGCTCGTCGTCGACGACAGCAATCCGGTGTTCACCGCACCGCCGGCGTGGCGGCTGCGCGAGGCGCTGCTGCGCCTGCCGACGATCGTCAGTGTCGGCAGCTTCCTCGATGAAACCAGCAGCCTCGCCGACCTCATCCTGCCGGATCACTCGTACCTCGAATCATGGGTGGACGCAGTACCGGAGTCCGGCGCCCGGACCGCCGTGATCAGTCTCGCCCCGCCCGTGGTGCGGCCGTTGCACGACACCCGCTCGACCGTCGACCTGCTGCTCGAGGCGAGTGCGAACCTGGCAGCGCCGATTTCGTGGCCGTGGGCGACGCACGAGGCGCTGCTGGCGGCGGCGCTCGGCACGCTGCCGCCGTCCGTCACGGCCGGCGATACGTGGACCGAAGTCCAGGAACGCGGCGGCTGGTGGGGCGAGTTGCCGGCCGCGGTGGCGCAGGCAGCGGCGGCGACGGCCACCCCTGCGCCGACTGCCTTCACGGCGCCCACCTTCGAGGGCACACCCGGAGAGTACCCCTTGCACTTCCTGCCCTACGCCTCGACGTTCCTCGACGGCGGGCTGGCGCACCTGCCATGGCTGCAGGAGATGCCGGACCCGCTCACGTCGGCGATGTGGAGCAGCTGGCTGGAGATCAACCCGGCGACCGCGGCCGCGCTCGGCATCGCCGACGGTGACGTCATCCGCGTCACGTCGGCGCACGGCGTCATCGAGGCGGCGGCGCTGCTGTCGCCGGGCATTGCGCCGTCGATCGTCGCCATGCCAGCCGGTCAGGGCCACACGGCCTTCACGCGCTACGCCAGCCATCGTGGCGCCAACCCGCTGGGCATCCTCGCGCCGGTGACCGACCCGGCAACCGGCGCGCTCGCCTGGGCGGCGACCCGCGTCCGCGTGGAACGCATCGGCGATCCCGACGGACGCCTGATCCTGTTCGCCGGCGGCACACGCGAGCACGGCGACGATGATCGCCCCCCGCACCGATGACACCGCCGCTCGTCACGACGAGCGTGCAAGAAGAGGACACGACGGAAATGCCGAAATGGGGAATGGCGGTGGATCTCGACGCCTGCACGGGATGCGGTGCCTGCGTGACCGCCTGTCATGCGGAGAACAACATCTCGACGGTTGGCGCCGAGCAGGCGGCGCGCGGCCGCGCCAAACACTGGATTCGCGTCGAACGATACTGGGAAGGCAGCTTCCCAGACGTCCGGCTCAGGTTCCAGCCGGTCATGTGCCAGCAGTGCGACAGCGCGCCCTGTGAGCCCGTCTGTCCGACCTATGCGAGCCATCACACGGAGGATGGCTTGAACGCGCAGGTCTACAACCGCTGCATCGGCACGCGCTACTGCGCCAACGCCTGCCCGTACAACACGCGATTCTTCGACTTCTTCAACCCGGCATGGGACAAACCGCTGCACCTGCAGCTCAACCCGGACGTCTCGCTCCGCGAAGTCGGCGTCATGGAGAAGTGCACCTTCTGCGTGCAACGGATCAGGGCCGGCACGATCGCAGCCAAGGCCGACGCGCGTGAACTGAAAGACGGCGACATCACGACGGCGTGCGTGCAGACCTGTCCGGCCCACGCCCTCGTCTTCGGCGACCTGTCGGATCCAGACAGCCGCGTCTCGCAGATGGCGCGCGCGGCCCGCGGCACGGCGCTGCTCGGGGATCTGGGCACGCAGCCCAACGTCACCTACCTGCAGCGGCAGACACCATGACGCCCGCACGGCCGCCGTCTCACGAGCAGATGACCGCCGACCTGTTGCGGCCTCTGCTGCGGACGACCTGGCGTTTCTTCCTGCTCGCCGCCGTCTGCACGGCTCCCGTGCTGGCCGGCCTCGTCGCCTGGGCCACCCAGGCCTACTACGGCTTCGGCGTGACCGGCCTCGGCTGGCCGGTGTACTGGGGCTTCTACATCACCAGCTTCGTGTTCTGGATCGGCATCAGCCACGCCGGAACGCTCATTTCCGCGATCCTCCGCCTGGTTGATGCCGGCTGGCGGCGGCCGGTCACCAGGTGCGCCGAGGCAATCACCGCCTTCTCACTGATCATCGGCGCGATGTTTCCGCTCATCCACCTCGGTCGGCCCTGGCTGGCGTTCTGGCTGGCGCCGTACCCGAGCGAGCGGATGCTGTGGCCCAACTTCCGTTCGCCGCTCGTGTGGGACTTCTTCGCCATCAACACCTACCTGACCGGCAGCCTGCTCTTCCTGGCGCTGCCGATGATTCCCGACTTCGCCACGGTTCGCGACAACTCCACCGGCGTGCGGCGCCGGATCTATGGCGTGCTGGCGCTCGGCTGGCGCGGCTCGTCGGCGCAGTGGCACCGCCTCGAGACGGCGATGGCGATCATGGCCATCGCCATCGTCCCGGTCGCCGTCTCGGTCCACACGATCGTCTCTTTCGACTTCTCGATGGCACCGGTGCCGATGTGGCAGTCGACGATCTTCGGACCCTACTTCGTGGCCGGCGCCATCTTCAGCGGCATCGCCGGCCTGATCATTGCGATGGCGCTGCTCCGCCGCTTCCTCCACCTCGAGGCCTACCTGCTGCCGCTGCACTTCGACAACCTCGGCAGGCTGCTGCTGGTGATGTCCCTGCTGTGGGCCTACTTCGTCTTCAACGAGCGGCTGGTCACCTACTATGGGAACGAGCCGTCCGACATGGCCGTGTTCTGGCGAACCCAGCGGCTGTCCTTCGCGCCACTCTACTGGACGATGGTCACCTGCAACTTCCTCGTGCCGCTCGTCCTGCTCGGCGTCCGCCGCTTCAGGACGATCTCCGGCTGCGTGACCGCCTCCGTCGCCGTCGTGGTCGGCATGTGGCTCGAACGATTCCTCATCATCGTACCGTCGCTCGGCCACAAGTTCCTGCCGTACAGCCATGGCAGCTATCGGCCGACGCCGATCGAGATCGTGATCGCCTTCTCGACATTCGCCGCGATGGCGCTCCTCTACGTGCTGTTCACCAAGCTCGTGCCGATCATCTCGATCTGGGAGATGAAGGCCGGCGCCACAGCCGACACGGTACGCTCATGAGCGCGATATACGGACTCTATCCGGACGCCGCCGCCGCGCAGGCCGCCGTCGACGGGCTGCGGGCCGCCGGCGTGGCCGGTCCGGACATCACCGTCCTCACGTCGTTCCCGATGGACGGCTGCCGCTTCTTTGACGACGGGTCCGACGACCGGGTGCGCCGCCGGATGTGGACGATGGCCGGCGGCGGCGGCCTCACCGGCCTCACCGCGGCGTTCGCTCTGTCGTGGGTCGCCGAAACCTCGTGGCCGTTGTCTGTCGGCGGCCTGCCGGTGTTTGCCTGGTGGCCCAACCTCATCATCATGTTCGAGCTGACGATGCTCGGTGCGATGCTCGCCACCGTCGTGACGCTGGTCGTCGGCGCCCGTCTGGGACGCCGGGTGACCCTCTACGATCCAGAGGTGTCGCGGGGGCACATCCTCGTCGGAATCGAGCGGCCCGACCGCGACCGGATCGCCGCCCTGACGCGCGCGCTTGCCGCGCCGGCCGGGGCGCGCCTCGGGGGCAACGCCGGAGCATGAAGCGCCCCGCGAAGTGTCACTGCTCCTGCGTCTCCTTGACCCGTCCGACTTCCACCTTGCAGCGGGCCGTCTGGTTGCCGCTCGTCACGATCACGTCGTAGCCCCCGATCGCGGTGAACGTCGTCGTGAACAGCGCTCCCGTGCCGGTCGCCGGGGTGCCCGCAGAGGCGCTCCAGGCATACGTGCCGGTGCCACCCGATGCCTGGGTGGTCACCGGTTGCCCCACCACCGTGTCCGTGACGCGCGGCCCGCAGACCAGCACGGGCGGCGCCGGCGGCGGCGGTACCGGAACGACCATCACTTCCGCCTTGCACTTCGCCTCGAGGCCGGCGCTCCGGACCCAGATCCGGAAGTCACCAGCGGTATCGAAGCGGGTCGTGAACGACGAGCCGGCGCCATCCGACGGCGTGCCGCCCGGCGCACTCCACGCATAGGTGCCGTTCCCGCCCGTCGCGCGGACGGTAACCGGCTGTCCGACGGTGACCGTGACGACGTTCGGCGCACAGACCAGCTCGGTGACCGGCGGCGGCGGGTTGACAGTGACCGTGCACGAGGCCGACATCGGACCGCTCGTCACCACGACCGTGTGAAAGCCGGCCGATCCGTACACCGTGGAGAAGGCGGCGCCGTCGCCGGTCGCCGGCGATCCGGCCGGTGCGCTCCAGGCGTAGGTGCCGGTGCCGCCGGTCGCGTGCAGCTGCACGACCTGATTGGGCAGCACGGTCGAATTCACCGGCGTGCAGGTGAGCTGCTCCACCGGCGGCGGTGGGCTCTGCACGATGACGAGGCAGGTGGCCGTCAGGCCGGCGCTGGTCACGGCGACGCGGTGCTCGCCGGCGGTCGAGAACGAGGTGGTCAAGGTGGCGCGCGAGTCGACGGACGGGGTGCCGGGCACCGTCCACGCGTAGACGCCGTTGCCGCCCGTCGCGGTCAGGGTGATGGTCTGGTTCAGCGCGATGGTCTGCGTCGGCGGCGTGCATTGCAGGTCGACGATGACCGGCGGCACCACCGGCGGCGGCACCACGGGCGGCGGTGCCTGGCAGACGGTGCCGTAGTTCACCACCATCCCGATCAGCAGCGACTCGTGCCCCTGCGCGTCGAAAGCCGATACGTCCACCTGCACCCGGCCGCAGCTGAAGTGGCGCGGGTCGAACTCGAACGTCGTCCGCCCCTGTGCGTGCGCCAGGTAGTCCTGCACACCTGACACGGTCACGCGGGGGCGCGGGTTGTCGGTGGTCGCACCGCACCCAGGCTCGAGCGCCGCGTGCGCCAGTGCGACGAACCGCAACTGCGAGGGGCCGGCGTCGCTCACGTCGAGCAGCCACCGCATCGGGTCGGCACCAGCCGGTAGGCATCCGACCGGCCCGTTCACGACATACTCCGGTCGGGCGGCGCCGCTGGCCGCCGGTGTGCCGCCACCCGCTCCGGTGGCCTCCGGCGCACCGCCGGCGCCATTGGCACCGCCGCTGGCAGCAGATCCGGACGATGCGGTCGACGACGACGCAGTGGTCGAAGCCGTAGGGCTGACGAGCGACTGACCCGAGCAGCCGGCGGACAGAACGGCCAGGGCGATGAGCAGCTTCTTCACAACCACCTCTTCTCGCGACGAGCGGCGGCCGGTGCAGCGGTCCGCCTGAGTCACGATGTCGGGTGAGAATGAAAAGAGCCTACCAACCTCAGCCACACGGACAGGTCCGCGTAAGCGACTGGTTGACAACGGCTTACAAAACCAGCGTCACCGCGGGAGTCATTCGACCGGCAGACTGAGGACGGCGCCTGCCCGGACTAGATGCCCATCACAGGCTGACCGTCTGCGCACGTCGGGCAGACTGTTCTCTGCCGGTCAGCGATCGAGGCGATGCATCGTGCCGACGTCGGGCATCTGCCCGGTCAACCAGCCCTTGACCATCTCGAAGAGCACCACCGGCTGCGGCTTGTTCACTTCGAGAAACACCGCCGCGTGGATCTGCACACCGATGAGCACCAGGCGCGGATCGTCAGGGGTGCCGTGCCGCGGGTCACCGGCGTCGGGGAACCAGGCCGGCCAGTCGGCCGCCCACAGCGTGCGAATCGTCTCGCGGTCGCGCGAGAGCCTCGCCAGGCCCGACACCGACACCCATTCACGCGTCCGGTCCTTGTAATACGCGAGGTTCACGTGCGGGTCGTACTCGATGTCGAGCACCTTCTGTGTCCCCTCGGCGCTGACGAACCAGAGGTCGGCGCCGGGCGCCGGTTTCTGGTTCGCCATGGCGCGCGATTCGAGATGACCGTCGGGTCGGCGGGTCGTGAGCATCGCAATCTCGATGTCGGCAATCTGATCGTAGAATCGCTGCAATTCGCTCTTTGCCATCACACATCCTTCCAGGATGGGCCATGGTTCCACGATGCATGCCGACCCACGGCTGTGTCGAGGGTCCACCTGGACCCGGGCCGCCGGCGGCGACGGTACAATGCGCCGGTGACACAGCTCATCGAACTGGGACTCGACACGTTTGGCGATGTCACCCGCGCTCCGGACGGGCGGCCGCTGCCGCAGGCCCAGGTGCTCCGCCACGTCGTCGACGAAGCGACGCTTGCCGATCAGGTCGGGCTGCACTTCTTTGGCGTCGGCGAGCATCATCGCGAAGACTTCGCAGTGTCGGCACCCGAGGTGGTGCTGGCCGCGATCGCCGCGCGCACCGAGCGGATTCATCTCGGCACCGCCGTCACCGTGCTGAGCTCGGACGATCCGATCCGCGTCTATCAGCGCTTCTCCACGCTCAATGCGCTGTCGAACGGGCGGGCCGAGGTCATCCTCGGCCGCGGGTCGTTCACCGAATCGTTCCCACTGTTCGGCTATGACCTGTCCGACTACGACAGCCTCTTCGACGAGAAGCTGCAGCTCTTTGCCGAGTTGCTGAAGGAGGCGCCGGTCACGTGGAGCGGTCGCACCCGGCCCGCACTGCGCCAGCAGCGCGTCTTTCCACCGATCGAACACGGACGGCTGCTGGCGTGGATCGGCGTCGGTGGCACGCCCGCCTCGGTCGTCCGGGCCGCGCACTACGGCCTGCCGCTGATGCTCGCCATCATTGGCGGCTCACCGCAGCGCTTTGCCCCATACGTCGACCTCTACCACCAGACCCTCGAGCGCGGCGGACTGCCGGTGCCACCAATCGGCGCCCACTCCCCTGGTCACGTCGCGCCATCGGACGAGCAGGCGCGGGAGGAGTTGTGGCCGCACTACGCGGCGATGATGACGCGGATCGGGGCCGAGCGCGGTTGGCCGCCGATGACACGGGCGCACTTCGATCGGGAAGCAGGCCCCGACGGCGCGCTGTGCGTCGGCTCGCCCGAGACGGTCGCCAACAAGATCGTCCGGACGGCAACCAGTCTGCATCTCGCCCGCTTCGACATGAAGTACAGCGCGGGTACGATGCCCCACGACCTGCTGCGGCGCAGCATCGAACTCTACGGCACACGGGTCGCGCCGCTGGTGCGTGAGCGCCTCGGCGCCAACTGACCGCCGCGCGGCGATGCCAGGAACCAAGTACACTCTGGATCATGACAGCTGCGACGACTGCGAAACCTGGACGAAACGAGCCCTGCTACTGCGGCTCTGGCAAGAAGTACAAGCAATGCTGCCTGGCCAAGGACGAGGCCGACGCAGCCGCCCGCCGGGCGGCCGCCCAGGCGGCCCTGGCGGTCGAGGCGGCAGGATCGGCGGAAGAGGGCAGCGAGACCGCCGACGTGCCGGCGGCCAGGCCGGCAGCACCCACTCACGCGCCGAAGCATCAAACCCATCAACCGTGGAAGGCGACCACCTCTCGGGGGTTCGCGCCGAAGAATCGTACGCCGCGCAAGGCCGGCGGCAGCTAGGCAGCCGGGCAGCTGGCGACAACTTCGAAGACGGGCTCAGCAAGGCGGATAACGTCGCGACGCATCGACGCGTTGGGACAGCGGTTGCCGCGGTTGCGGGATGCCGGGTCGCTGGGTGAGCCGGATGGCGAATCCGGACGTGAGGGCGGTGACGGCGGCTCGTGGATGACGCCGGTCGGTGAACGACGTGCGCGACGATGGCCGTCGCGCACGCCTGCCACCGACGGAGGTCCTGGAAGAACCCCCGGCCGGAAACGGTGGGAACTACTTCGAGACCGTGACCGTGATGTCTTTGTAAGTGGTCAGCAGCCCGTCTTCTGCCGCGACGCGCAGCGTGTACTGGCCAGGAGCCGAGAAGGTGACGCCGCTCACGGCCTTTCCGCCTTCGACCTTGGCGTGCGCCGCATCGAACTGCGCATCCGCCGGACCACGAAACACGAACCAGCGCACCGTCAGACCATTCGGCCGCCTCGGCTCAGACTCGTTCAGCCACGGCACGTTCGCCGGTGACTTCGGGCCACCGGCCAGGGCCGGCGGCGTCTCCTGGCCGACCGCCGGCTTGACCGGGGGCCGCGGCACCGGCAGGCCGTCGTCAGTGGCGCTTGCAGTGAGTGCCGCCCGAATGCCGACCGTTGCTGTGGCGAGCGGCGCGGGGTCGAGCGTCGGTGCCTTGTTCGACCGCGCTTCCTTCGTCGTGGTCGTCCCAGCCGCGCCACCGTCAGGCGTGATCTCCCAGTCGGCCTTCAGATAGCCGACCGTCGTCCGCGTCTTGCCGTTGGCCGTCAGCGTCCACACCAACTCCTGTTTGCCGAAGTCGGCCGGCACGTTGACGACGAACACCTTGCGATGGGTGCGCGTATCGAACAACGTCGGCTGGCCGCGATCGGGCGGCCCCGGCGAGAACGAATTGGCCGGGCCGACCGGAATGGCCAGCTGCTCCTTCCAGTTGCGATTCAGATAGCCGAAGTAGAGGTCGAAGGTGCCGTTCGGCACCCGTGCCCAACCTTCGAACGCCGGCTGCAGATCCTGTCCCGAGTCGTACTTGATGTTGTTGTTGAACTCGGTCTGCGCGGTCGCGCCGATGGTGCCGAGCACCACCAGCGCCACGGCGCCCATCCACTTCAGCGCCCGCCAACGAGGATGAATCATTTCCCGTAACCCTTTCCCATGGTCGGTCGACGGTCTCGTCGGCTTACTGCTGCTGTTGCTGTTGCTGTTGCTGCGTCGTCGTCCGGGACTGACGCGCTTTGCGTGCCGCCAGTTCGGCCTGGTATTCCTCCTCGGTGATCTCGACCCAGCCGAGCCAGAAGAAGCCCATCTCGTCGACCGTGCGGTTGCCATTGCCGACCCAGTTGCGCGGATCCGACGCACGCGGGTTCGCCGCCGTGTTGTCGTGCCACTGGATGTTGTGCAGCATCGTGCCGGCCGGCACGATCGGCTGGACGTCATCGGCGTAGTTGTACGAGAGGTGCCAGCTGTTGTTGAAGTTCACACAGTTGACGACTTCGGTCTTGGCTGAGGCTCCCTCAGTCGGGTAGATCAGTTCGAGACACTGCTTGGTGCCGAGCAGATGCAGGTGCGGCTGGAATGCAATGATCCGCGCCGGCTTGTGCATCATGACGTAGCCGTCCGAACGGGCGACCTGTCCTGGTGGGATGTCGAGCGGCGTCGTCGGCTGCGCCAGCTGCTTCGACCAGCGGATCTTCTTCGGGACGTAGCCCTTCGGATAGAGCACCATGCCGAGTTCGATCTCCATCTGGGTATCTTCACCGTAGGAGTGCGTGTGGTAGCTCACGCGCGCCTTCTCGCCGGCCTTGAGCAGCACACCCGACCCTTCCGGGTAGACTTCGGCGTTCTTGCCCGAGGCGTACTCGACGAGGAACTGGCCACCTTCATTCGACATGTCGCCCTGAATCGCGTCGGGCGAGACCGAGTAGGAGAGAGCGTGGTGCACGACCTTGTGCGACTCGGCGGTCGCCGACCGCGTCTGGATCGCCTTGATGTAGCGATCGCTGTCAATCGGAATGTCGGCGAACAGATCGCCATAGAGGTCGGGCGACTCGGCCGGCACGAGGTACTTGGGGAACTTGACGACGATGTCGGGCTCGCCGATCGTCCACGAGTTCGGGTCACCGAACTTGCGCGCCGGCGGCATGTCGGCCGGATTGCCCTGCGGCGCCCCGGCGTCCACCCACTTGACGATGGTGTCGATCTCGCCGGCGCTCAGCGACGGATTGTTCTTGAACTCCTGGATGCCGACGGTGCGATCGATGTGAAATGGCGGCATCTCGCGGTTGGCCACCTTGGTCTTGATCGAGCGCGCCCACGGCCGCGCGTCCTGGTACGACACGAGCGACATCGGCGCCATGGCGCCTGGGCGATGGCAGTCCTGGCACTTCTGCTGGAAGATTGGCGCGACGTCTTTCGTGAACGTCACCTGACGCGCCGCAGGCGTCTGGGCGGCCGCGAAACCGGGAATCAGCAGCAGCCCTGCGACCGCCGTCAGCCCACTCTTTAGACCCACTCTCATCGTTACCTCCACCCTGCCGAAACGTTGCTACCCCTGGGAGTCAGTGCAGATCGAACTCGCGGAGGGCCCGGTGAGCAAAAAAGGGGCCGCCGGTGGTTCGTGCGTAATTTCCAAGCAAATTTCGACATTTCAGGCGGTTGCGGGCCGCACGGCGCATCCGAGCGCCGCGCGGATCTGGGGAAAATTCCGAGGTGCGGCGCGGATTTTTATCTACCCGATATCGGTTAGGCAGGTATAGATAGCAGGTATAGATAAACGATAGGTGCCGGGGTCGGGACAGCGACGCCCGCCACCCCTGGACCGCCGCGGCGCACGGCGGCTGGCCGACCGCGGCGGTCGCGGCCGGTCAGGCCCGCCGGTCGACAGGCCTGCCGCGCGAACCGCCTACAGCGCCCACTTGATCTGAAAGCGCACCAGCCGCCCGCTCAGGATCGTGTTGGGATTGCCCTGCGTCGGCCCGTACACGGTGCGCAGCGTCAGCACCGGGTTGGCATTGAGCAGATTGAACACGTCCACCTGCGGCGTCAGACGGGTCCGCCCGATGGTGACGTTCTTCGACACGGCGAAATCCAGCTGGGTGACGCGTGGCAGGATGCTGCTGCCAGGCTCGTCGAGAAACACCGAGACGTTGGACTGCACGAGCGCCGGCAGCTGCGTCCGTGTCACGTTGTAGGTGTAGAGCCGCAAATGGTTGTCGGGATTCTGCCCCAGCAGCGGCGCCGGTGGCGCTGCCGTGTTGAAGCCATCGGAACTCTGGAACACGCCGCTCACGCGGATGTCGTAGGGCAGCGGATACGACCATGTCAGCTTGAACGTCTTGCGCATCGGAATGTCGTACTGGCTCTGATCGCAGAAGCGCAGCTGATTGGGGTCGCCGACATCGCACAGCGAGCTGATCGTCCGGCCGAGCGACAACCCGCCGGCCACCGTCGACCCGTTGGCGCGCCGCGCATTCATCGTCAGGTCGACGCCGTTGTAGTGGCGCCAGTTGTTCGGCGACGTGGTGTCGAGCTCGTTCACCTGGCCGAGAAACGGCCGTTGCAGGTTGTAGATGGGTAGCGATTGCCCGTTGCCGCGCGGGTCGGGAATGTTCACGAGGTCGTACGCCGTCAGCGGCACGGCGAGGTTCCTGGTGTAGACCATGTTCTTGTACTCGCGCCGGTAGTAGTTCGCCGACACCGACACGCCGCGCGCCACCTCGTGCTGGATGCCGGCGTTGTACAGGATCTGGTAGGGTCGCTTCAGGTCGGCATCCGGGTTGATGTTGCGACGGACGCCGAGCGTCGCATTGTTGGCGGCGCCGAGCTCGTTGTCCTCGGCAAGGTCGTTGCCGTTGAGGTCGTTCCAGGTGACGACGTCGCTGCCTTCCTGGAGCGGGTTGTACTTGGCCGCGAAGCCGGTCGCCTCCTGCTGCATGTAGCGGCCGATGCTGAACTTCAACGCGGTCGTGCCGTCGCCGCTGACGTCGTAGGCGGCGCCGAAACGGGGGGCCCAGTTCTGCCAGTTCGGCAGGTCTTCGATCGCCGCGAAGTCACGCGCCGGCACGAACCGGCCGGCCGGCGCCGACTGCGCCGGCACCGAGCCCTTGATCGCTTCGAACCGGATGCCCGGATTCAGCGTCAAGCGCTTGAGGGTCCAGGAATCCTGGATGAACACGCCGACCAGGTAGTCCAGGTTCGACTTCGCCTCGGGCACCGGGAAGTTCCAGCGGGCCACCGAATTCGGGACGCCGTTGCTGTATCGCTGCACCATGTCGCCGTTGGCGTCACGCCAGCTGCGGATCCAGCCGCGCCCGTACTGCACCCCGAAGCGCAGCGCATGCGAGCCGGTGACGTACGACGAGGCGCCATACAGGTTGTAGAAGGGGAAGATGTCGCGGAAGTCGCGCGTCGCGGCCACCGTGCGCCGGCCGGTGACAATGTCGAGGTGCGAGACGTCGCCGTACGGCGGCCGCTCCGCCGCGGTCGCGACCTCCGGCCGGTATTCCAGCGTGTAATCGTAGTAGTTCTCGGAGAAGCCGGCTTCCGCGAGCAGCTTGTTGGTCAGCGTCGCCGTCCACTTCGCCTGGGCGTTGAACGATTTCGGCGTCCGCTGCGTGACCGTCGCCTCCGGCGACACGTTGCCGGTTTCGATGTCGCGATGACCGCGGAACTTCGGCAGGTAGTCGTACATCGCCGTCAGCTTGCTCTTCGCATTGAGCTGTGCCGTCGCCCGGTTGGTCCATGCGCGCACGTCGTTGTCGTCGACGACCTGACGGCCGCTGGCGTCCAGGGCGTTGGGCGCGAAATTGTTGTAGCCCCAGTAACGGGCCGACGAGAACCACCACAGCCGGCTCCTGACGATCGGAAAGCCGACGCTCGGGTTGACGTCCCAGTTCTTGTCGATCTTCGCCGGCGCCGAGACGCCGCGGGCGCGCTGTTCGTCGTCGACATTCTGGGTCTGGAAACGCCCGGTCGTGCCCAGGGCAACGCCGTCCAGACGAACCGTGTTGCCGCCTTCCTTCGGAATCATGTTGATGGTGACGCCGCCGCTCGAGAACTCGGCATTCGCACCGCTCACCTGGTACACGTACTCCTGGTAGGCACCGTCATTGTGATAGGTCGCCGGCACCGACCCCGAGGACAGGCTCGACGAGATGTTCATGCCGTCGACGAGCATCGCCATGTCGCCGCCGACCGAGCCGGCCGTGATGACGGTCGTCTGCTGCATCGCGGTCGAGCCGCCGACATCGAACCGCCCCATGCTGACGCTCGGCAGCGTCGCGCCAATCGTCTGGTAGTTCCGCCCGGTCGGCAGCGTGTCGAGCACCGCTCGCGTCAACACCTCGCGCTGCTGCGTCGTCTGGACGTCGACCACCGGCGCCGCACCGGACACCGTGATCGTCTCTTCGAGGCCGCCGACCCGCAGATCGGCATTCACCGAGGCGACGAAATTGGCCGTCAGTTCGACCCCTTCGCGCCGGACGGCACTGAATCCCGCGAGGGTGAAGGTCACCGTGTAGACACCGGGCCGCAAATCGATGATCCGGTACTGCCCCGCGTCGTCGGTCACCGCGGTCCGGGACGCTTCGATGAGCGCGGGGCTCGACGCTTCGACGGTGACGCCGGGGAGCACCCCGCCGGACGTATCCCGGACGAACCCGGCAATGGCGCTCTGGGCCCAGGCACCGGCCGGCGCCAGCACCGCGAGCACGACGCAAATCGCGACAACGAACCGACGGCGCATGGCAGCTACTCCTCTCGGGCGGTCTCCGGCTCGCACGGACGTCGAGCGGCGCACAGTATAGCCGGAGGATGTCGGGAGGGCGCCGACAACTTGAACGACGCGACCGCTGCGGCCACCGGTCGACGATACCGCCGAGGCGGACCGGCGCGCGCCGGCGGCGCCTCAGGCCGGAAAGAGACAGCCGCGGGCTTCACGGATGGTGTTGCTGTGGATCCGCACGATGGTGTCGATGTCGGGCGCGTAGCCGCCGCTCATCGACACGGCGACCGGCAGCCGGCGGTGGCGGCAGGCCTCGAAGACGACACGGTCGCGTTCGCGCAGTCCGTCGATGGTCAGCTTGAGGCGACCGAGCCGATCGCCTTCGTAGGGATCGGCGCCGGCGAGGTAGAACACGAGGTCGGGCTGCTCGCGATCGAGGACGGCCGGCACGTGCGTCGCCAGTGCCTCGAGATACTCGGCGTCGCCGGTGCCATCCTCGAACGTCACGTCGAGATCGCTCACCTCCTTGTGGAACGGAAAATTGTGGGCGCCGTGCAGTGACAGGGTGAACACCGTCGCGTCGTCCTGGAAGATGGCCGCGGTGCCGTTGCCCTGATGGACGTCGCAGTCGACGACGACCGCCTGCCCGATGAGGCCGTCACGCCGCAGCACCCGAGCCGCCACCGCGACGTCGTTGAACACGCAGTAGCCCTCGCCGCGATCGCTGAACGCGTGGTGGGTGCCGCCGGCGAGGTTGGCCGCCGCACCGTCGCGGAGGGCGGTGCGGGCCGCGGCAATCGTCGCACCGACCGACCGGCGCGCCCGTTCGACCATCTCCGGCGACCATGGAAAGCCGATGCGGCGCTGCAGGCTGGCTGGCAGCGTGCCGCCGGCAATCGCCTGGACGTACTCCGGCGTGTGGACCAGGTGGAGGTCCTCCCAGTCCGCTGCCGGCGCCAGCACCACGTCCGCGGCGCGCAGGACCTGTTCGTCGAGCAGCACCTCGCGCAGGCGGCTGTACTTGCGCATCGGAAACCGGTGGTGCTCCGGCAGCGGGAGCACGAAGGTATCCGAGTAGAACGCCTTCAGCCCCACGGCGGTCGTGACCCGTTCGCCTGCCTGCTGCATGGTAGAGTGCCGTTGCGGTGATCGATTGGTACACGACACCCCAGCCCGTGCCGCCGAGCCGCTGGGCCTTCCGGCTCCCCGAGCAGTGGCCGGTCCACGATCTGGTGGCGGCAGGCGGCGACCTCGCGCCGTCGACGCTGATCGGCGCGTATCGTCAAGGCATCTTTCCGATGCACCTCGACGGCGATGAACCGCTCCTCGGCTGGTGGTCTCCGGACCCGCGTGGCATCCTGCCGCTCGACGCCCTCCGGGTCACCCGGTCGCTGCGCCAGCGTCTCAAGCACTTCACGCTGCGCGTCGACAGCTGTTTTCGCGAGGTGATGACCGCATGCAGCGATCCGCGGCGACCGAACGGCTGGATCACTCCTGCCTTCATCGATGCCTACACGCATCTCCATGAGCTCGGCTGGGCCCACAGCATCGAGGTCTTCGACGAACGGCAGCAGCTGGCCGGTGGCCTGTACGGCGTGAAGATCGGCGGTCTGTTCGCCGGCGAGTCGATGTTCTCGGTGCAGCGGGACGCGTCGAAAGTCGCTCTCGTCGGACTGGTGGAGGCGATGCGGGCGACCGGCATGTCCCTGCTCGACGTGCAGTGGTGCACGCCGCACCTCGCGTCGCTCGGGGCGATCGAAATCTCGCGGGCCGACTACCTGGCCAGACTGGCCGGCGTCCGTGACCTCGCCCCGAACACTCCGCGTCCGATCTGACGGGCGACCGCGGCTCAATACCGGGACACGCTCGAGTCGACGAGGCTCGACCAGGCGTCGATGCCGCCGTCCAGGTTGAACACCCGCTCGAACCCCAGCTGCACGAAATGTTCGGCAGCGGCCTGGCTGCGGATGCCGTGGTGGCACTGGAACACGATCGGCGTGCGTCGATCGAGCGCCACCAGCCCGTCGTACGACTCCTTCGTGAGCCACTGCGCCCCGGTAATCCGGGCAATCGCCCGTTCCCAGTCGGTCCTCACGTCCACGAGGATGGGAGGCGTGTCGCTCTCCAGCATGTCCTTGAGCTCCGGAGCTGACAACTGTCGAACGACGGCTCGGGTCATGTCCGGGGTCCTCGGCCCTGCGTGATGGAGCGGCTGCATCGAGTATAGCCAACCGGCAGACCGCGGGTCGCGGGTCGATCCAGGCGGGGCGCCACTTGCCGCCTTTTCGGCACCCGGCCGGCGAACCTGACCGAATGGCGACAGCGACGCGACGCCCGAGCCGTCCGCGCCGGCCTGCCGGCCCGGCGCGACTGGTCAGTACCTTGCACCCGGTGCGACAGGCACCCATGACTTTTGCGCTCGAACGTGCACGCCCGGTCCTGATTGCCGACTATTGCAAAGGGTGCGGGCGCTGCATCGATGCCTGCGCCCATCACTGCATCCTGCCAGGGACAGCGGTGAACCCGACGACCGGCCTCATTCCTGTCCGATTCGACCTGGAGCACTGCACCAGTTGCGGCCTCTGCTTCGAAGCCTGCCCTGAGCCGTATGGCCTGCGGCCGTTCGTCGCCGGCGAGCCGCCGCCGCCGGATCCGGGCATGGCGCCGCCGGTCGCGCCGGCCGTTGCCGCGGTCCCCGATGTCTCGCGGCCGCTCCCGCGCAGCGAGCCGCTCGTCATCAAGGGGATGTACGCATCGGCGATTGGCGCCCTGCTGGCCGGCTGCCGGCACTTCTACGGCTACCCGATCACGCCGTCGACGGAAGGTGCCGAGCTGATGGGCAAGCTGCTGCCGCCCCTCGACGGCGTCTTCCTGCAGGCGGTCAGCGAGGTCGCCGCGATCAACATGCTGTACGGGGCCGGCGCCGCCGGCGTTCCGGCCACCACCTTCACGTCATCGCCGGGCTTCAGCCTCATGCTCGAAGGTCTGTCGTACATGATCGGCGCCAAGGTGCCGGGCGTCGTCGTCAACGTGATGCGCGGCGGTCCAGGGCTCGGCAACATCGCGCCCGAGCAAGCGGACATCAAACTGGCCTGCCGCGGGCTCGGGCACGGTCACACGCACGCCATCGTGCTCGCGCCGGCAACCCCGCAAGAGATGCTCGACCTCACGCGGGAGGCGTTCGCCCTGTCGTTCAGGTACCGCAATCCGGTCATCGTGCTGGCCGACGGCTACCTCGCGCAGATGACCGGAAAGGTCGTGCTGCCAGACACGATCGTCCAACCGGGCGTGCCGGGCTGGGCGGTCACCGGCGATGCGGCACATCGTGCGAACCTGATCTGCTCGATCTTCCTCAGCGAGAAGGAACTCGAGGAGGAGAACCGCAGGCTGCTCGCGAAGTACGAAGCCATCGGCGCCGCCGAGTCTCGTGCGGACCTCTTCCGATGTGACGATGCGGATGTGCTGGTGGTGGCCTGCAATACGCCGGCGCGTACCGCGAAGGGGGCGGTTCAGACGCTGCGGGCGCGCGGGATACGGGCGGGACTCTTCCGGCCGATCACGCTCTGGCCGTTCCCGATCGCGCAGCTGGCGGCGCCACTCGGCGCCGCGCGGCAGCTGGTGATCGTCGAGGCCAGCCCGGGGCAGCTGGAGGATGAACTGCGGCTCGCGGCCTCACACGCCGGCCTGCGGTTGCCGCCCGTGAGCCGCGTCAACCGGCTCGGCGGCGTGCTGCCGTCGCACGACGAAGTGGTCGAACACGTGCGGTCGCTGGATGCGGTGAGCCGGGGAGCGGTGCCATGAGCGTCTTCTACGAGCGCTTCACGCGGCACGCCGCCGGTCAGGGAGTGAAGGGCCACAGCACGCACTACTGCCCTGGCTGCGGCCACGGATTGGTCCACAAGTTCCTGGCCGACGCCATCGCGGATCTCAGGATCCAGGACCGCACCGTCGCCATCTCGCCGGTCGGGTGCGCCGTCTTTCTCTACTACTACCTGGACATCGGCCACGTGCAGGCGGCGCACGGTCGCGCCCCGGCGGTGGCACTGGCGCAGAAGCTCGCGCATCCGGAATCGATCGTCGTCACCTACCAGGGCGACGGCGACCTGGCGTCGATTGGTCTGGCCGAGATTCTCCAGGCGGCGCAACTGGGGGTGCCGATCTCGGTCATCTTCGTGAACAACGCCGTGTACGGCATGACCGGCGGGCAGATGGCGCCGACGACGCTGATGGGCCAGAAGACTGCGACGTCACCGTTCGGCCGTGGCCCACTGATGGGACAACCGCTCAGGGTGGCCGAGCTCATTGCCGGCCTCGACGGGCCGGTGTACGTCGAGCGGGTCGCGCTGTACGACAGCAAGCAGGAGATCAAGGCGCACAAGGCAGTGCGACGGGCGCTGCAGCTGCAGGTCGAGAATCGCGGGTTCTCGTTCGTCGAAGTCCTCGCCGAGTGTCCGCTCCATCTCGGTCTGACGCCGCAGGAGGCGCAGACATGGGTGCGCGATCACATGGTCCCGGTGTTTCCGCTCGGCGTGAAGAAGGACGCCACGGCCACGAAGCCGGCATGGCCGGCGTGGCCGCCGCCGCGGTTCGAGCCGGAAACGGTCTACCGTCTCATCGGCGGCACGACCGACCGGGCGGCGCGCTACGCGCCGGCGCCAGCCGGCGGCGCGCTCGACGATGTTGGAATCAAACTGGCCGGCGCCGGTGGCGATGGCGCCCAGACCGCGGCGCTGATGCTCGCCCGCACGGCCATCAACGAGGGGTGCGACGCCACGCACATCCCGAGCTATGGGCCGGAATCGCGCGGCGGCACGTCGTACGCCGACGTCCGGATCGCGCGCGACGAGGTGCTCTCCCCTGCGGTGCCGTCACCCCACATCCTCGTGGCCTTCAATGCACCAAGCCTGGCCAGGTTCGGGCCGGCGGTGCTGGACGGCGGCACCATCGTCTACGACAGCTCGGTCACGACCGACGTGCCGACGTTGGGCGCCGGCGTCCGCGCGTTCGCGGTACCGGCGGCGGCCATCGCCAACGGTCTCGGCCGGCTGACGGTGAAGAACGTCGTCGCGCTCGGCGCCCTGGCGGCCGTCACCAGCCTGTTCCCGAAGGAGAGCTATCTCGCGGCGATCCGCCAGGCACTGGCCGGCAAGCCCGATCTGCTCGCCATGAACGAACAGGCGTTCGCGGCCGGCGCGGGGGCGGCCACCGCGGTGGTGTAGCGGCGCACGCTCGCCCGCACGGTGCCCCGGGCCCGCCGGGCCTAGAGCACCCCGGCCCGTCGCATCACCACTTCGGCTTTCTGCCGGATCTCGGTGGCCGCCGCGAACGGATCGCCCTTGACGAAGCGGGGCAGGAACAGCTCGACCGACAGGGTGCCGCTGTATCCCTTGGCGGCCAGCGTCTTGAGCAGCCGGTCGACCGGCGCGATGCCGTCGCCGGGAATCGCGCGGGTCTGGGAATCCAGCAGTTCGCGCGGCATGTCCGGCAGGTCCTGGAAGTGGACGTGACCGATCTCACCCGGCTTCAGCGCGTCCACGTCCTCGAACTGGTTCATGCCTGACAGGAAGTGATAGAAGTCGAACAGCGGTTTGATGTTCGGATGGTTCGCCTCGCGCGTGAGCTTCGTCAGGGTCGAGACGGTGGAGATGAACGTCGAGTTCCGCAGCGCCTCGACCATGAACGTCAGCTTGTACTGGCTGGCGATCTCCGCCACCTCACGCATGTTGGCGGCCGCCGCCTTGTAGTCGTCGGCCGTGAATTTGGCGTTCGTCGCGGTCGGCTGATAGATGCGGGTCAGCCCGAGTTCGGCAAACATCTCGCAGCGCCGCTTGAGGTTGTCCAGCGCCTCGGCCCGTTTCGGATTCGGCTCGTAGATGCCGCCGGCGCCACACGCGGCCGACGCGGGCGTCAAGCCGTTGTCGGTGAGGATCCGCCTGGCCGCGGCGAGTGTATCCGTCTTGAGGAAGTCGTCGACGAGATTCGAGGTCAGCTCGACGTACTTGATGCCAGCCTTCGCCCACCCCTCGAGCGACGGACGATAGCCGGCGCCGCTCGACGTGTTCTGGTGGATTCCCAGAGTCATCTTTCGGCCCGTCGCGTTGGCGGCAGACTGGGCCGCCTCCAGCGCCGGGCGACCGGCGAACAGGGCGAGGGGCGTCAGGAGCGCAGTTCGACGTGACAGCATGGGCGCTACTATACACGCCGTGCCCTTCGTGTACATCGTCCGGTGCGCCGACGGCAGCCTGTATACCGGCTATGCCGAGGACGTCGCGCGGCGGGTCGCCGCGCACAACGCCGGGAAAGGGGCGCGGTACACCTCCGGGCGGCGGCCGGTGCGTCTCGTCTTCACCGAGGCCTGCGCGTCGCGGGGCGAGGCGCTGCGGCGCGAACACCAGCTCAAGACGTTGACCAGACGGGACAAGGAGGCGGTGGTGGCCGCCTTTCGGCGCGCCGCACGGAGGCCGCGGGCCCGGAAGGCGAACGGCGGGGAGCCGGGAGGCCCGGCGGAGCAGGTGGCGCAACGCAAGGCGACGGGCGGGCGAAAGCTGGGCGCGTGAGTCAGCCGTAGAAGCGCCGGGTTGCGACGCTCCTACGGCCGACCGCGAGCGAACTACCGGGACGCGGATGCGCCGGCCGCCGGCGTGCGCGCCGCCGCCGTGCGACGGGTGCCGGTGCCCTTGGTCACCAGCTTCTGGACGCGCCAGTTGATCAGCTCACCCACCCAGATTTCGTTCTCGGACGGGCAGGCAATCGCGTGGATCCAGCCGAACTCACCGAGGTTGCGGCCGGGACCGCCATACACGCCGAGCACCTTGCCATCGAGCGATACCTTGTAGATGCGGCTCGGGTAGAGGTCGCCGACGAACAGCACCGGGTTCGGCCCCGGGGTCATGCAGAGCGCGTCGGGCGCGCCGGGCGCCTGCGAGCCGGTCTTGGCGTTCGGCGTCGGCACGCCGAAGGTGACCTTGCCCTTGTTCACGTCGACCGGGACATCGACGACGAACTCACGCAGGTACTTGCCTTCCGGGTCGAACACCTGGATCCGCCGGTTGCCACGGTCGGCGACGAAGATCTCGTCCTGCGGCGACACGGCGACGCCGTGCGGCGTATCGAACTGCCCGGGCCCCTTGCCGAGCGAGCCCCAGCTGGCGACCCATTCACCCTTGGCGTTGGCCTTGCCGACGCGCGAGTTCACGTAGCCGTCCGTGAAGTAGGAGTTGCCCTTCGAATCCCACGCGACGTCGGTCGGCTGGTTGAACGAGTTGTCGCGGTGCACCGGCACCGGATTGCGCGAATTGTTGTTGGCCGGGGCGGTGACCGCCACACCGGCGCGGGCCAGCAGACCCGACAACGTGCTGGCGTAATCCGGCGGCACCATGAAGTGTGACGCCTCTCCCTTGCGGCCGAACACCCACTCGACACGCCCCTGCGGGTTGAACTTGAGGATCATGTCGGATCCCTTGTCCACCACCCAGATGTTGTCGTTCTTGTCGACGCGCACGGCGTGGGCGTACGACCAGGCGTAGAGGTTCTTCCCGATCTCGCGAACGAACTTGCCGGTCTGATCGAACTCCAGCAACTGCGCTGCGGTCGCCATGTAGGCAGGACCGGTCGAATTGCCACGCGAGAAGACGAACACATGCCCCTTGGAGTTGACCGCGACGCCACCGATTTCACCGAAGTGAATGTCGTTGGGCATCGTCAGCGGATTCGGCACCGACTCGAACGGCAACTCGGGCACGGACTGCGCCGCCAGCGGCAATGACGCAGCACCGAGGAACAACAGGGCGAGCACTACACGTTTCACGCACACCTCCATCCGACAACAAACCCGGCCGATTACTTTACGCCAGATTGAGCCGGGCTCAAATGGAAACCTCCAGACGCACCACACCGTCGAGGCCGCCCGCCGAGCCGGTGCGGCACCGAAGTTGAACGTCGGCCGGGCATGTCTGACATCCGCTTCGACAGCCTCGAAGACGGCGACCTCGCCGACATCTGGTACGCCCTGAGCGGCTCGGCGATTCGCCACCCGGACCATTTCACGCCGCTGACCGATGCCGTCTTCGCCGAGCTGCTCGAGCGCCGCGGCGTCGCGATCAATCCGTTCCTGGAGCAGCGGTTCCGGCCGTTCCGGCTGGCCGACTCGCGCGACGATGCAGCGGCCACCGGGCGCGAGTGAACTCAGCGCCGCCGGCGTCCGTCCAACGCGGCATGGCTGACACACGTCTCTCCTCCGCGGCCGCCCTCGGACTGGTTGCGGTACTCAGCAGTGGCTGCGACATCGAGGCCCAGATCGCCTCCGTGGGCGGCTCCTTCGAACGGACGCTGACAGTCAGCGGCCCGGTGCAGCTGAGCCTGACCAACGGCGCCGGCGACGTCCGTGTCGTCCCGGGGACCGACGGCTCAGTCCGCGTGGTGGCCCGCATCTCGGCACGCGAGTCGCCGCTCGCGCCGCTCAGCGCGGCGGAGCGGGTGCAGCGCATCGAGGCGAACCCGCCCGTCGTGCAGGACGGCAACGTCATCCGGATCGGTGAACTCGCCGACCGCGGCCTGATCGGCAACGTGACCATCGACTACGAGATTCGCGTGCCGGCGCGGACCAGCGTGCACAGCCGGACGGGCTCGGGCGATCAGCAGATCGGCGGCATTACGGGTCCGGTCGAGGCGGTCGCGGGCTCAGGCGATCTGACGGTGGGACCGGTCACCGCCGGCGCGACGGTGACCACCGGGTCAGGCGACATCGACCTGCTCGGCGCGACCGGCGAGGTCACGATGACGGCCGGCAGCGGCGACGTGCGCGCGACCCAGGTTGCGGGGCGCCTGAGGGCCAAGACCGGATCCGGCGACATCGACGTCGAAGGGCGCCCCGAAGACGACTGGTCGGTCGGCACCGGTTCGGGCGACATCGACGTGCGCCTGCCGGCTGGCGCCCGTTTCACGCTCGACGCAGCGACGAACTCGGGCCGCGTCGAGGTTTCACATCCGCTCGACGGCAACGCCAGGCCATCGAAACGCCACGCGTCGGGCACCGTCGGCGGCGGTGGCGCCCGCGTGGCCCTGTCGGCGGCATCCGGTTCGATTCGCGTCCGCTAGCCGGCACCCGGCACCGGCGCGGCGTCAGCCGGCGACGTCCATCGCCTCGATGAACCGTTCGGCCTCGGCGATGGACGCCTCGAGATCGCGCACCAGTGCGTCCACCTCGGTTCGCACCTTCAGCAGCTCGGCGTCGATGGCGCCAATCGCCTGTGCGTTCAGGTTGTGTTTCAGGAACAGCACCCGATCGCGCAGCGGCCGCAGCACCGGCTCGATCTTCTCCTGGGCACGAACCATCGACGCGACGAGCGCATCGCAGCGCCGGCGTGTCTCGTCCAGTTCGCGTGCGCTCTCGGCCCGCAACGTGCGGTCGGAGTACTGCTTGAGCTCTCTGTCCCACTCTTTCAACAGATCGGCGGAGACGTCGCGGATGCTCCTGATCCGATCGTCGACACCGCGCACCCGATCCTCGGCCCGCCGCAGCTGTTTGTCGAGTTTCTCGTACTTCTCCTCCAGTGCGCCGCCTTCGACCTCGATCACCGACTTGAAGCGCTCGAGAGCGGTCCGGAACTCCTCACGCACCTCCTGCTGCGATTCCCGGGCCTCCCGCACCCGCTTCACCAGGATGTCCCGCTTCTCCATCCCGAACTTCTTCATGGTGCCGTAGTACCAGCGGTCGCATCCGGCCGCGGACACGGCGATCACGAGACACGGAAGCGCGGCGAAGGTCTGGCGTCTGGTGAAACTCATGGCGACAACATTCTAAGCACGGACCGGTGCTGCCGAAAGCGGTGGACCCAGGGTCGCCACCAGCCTGTCGAACGGATCGACCAGCGGATCCGGGCTGGTGCCGTCGATGCCGACAATACCAAAGAGCCAGGCCGGCAGCGCCACCGGCTCGATGATCAGCGGAATCAGCCGCCGCCGTCGATCGCCCATGTCGAGCACCTTGCAGACGATCGCCTCTTCTTCACAGTGCCCGCTGCCGAGATACCGCGTCGAGAGGATGGCCACCGTGAAGCGGCTCTGTCGGATGCAGCGCTCCATCTCCTGCAGGAAGCTGGCGTTCGCCGGGAAGTCCCGTTCGTCGATGGCCACCCGGTAGCCGCGGCCTTCGAGAGCGACGAGCAAGTCGCGTGCGAACGTGCCATCGGGGGCGCCGTGGCGGTAGCTGATGAACACGTCGTACAGAATCGGCAGGGCGGCTCCGATGGGCGACACCGCTGCACCCGGCCGGCGGATCGCGACCGGCAGCAGCCCGGTCGGCACGACGTGCAGGCAGGCGAAGAGGCAGAGCGCGAAACATGGAATCCAGAGGAAGTAGGTCGCCCCCACCGTCGTGCGGCAGCGCTCGATGGACGCCCGGGTCCAGACACGCTCGGGCGCACCGGCGGCGTCGAACAGCAGTTCGTCGCTGGACAGTTCAGGGTTGGCCGACGCGTAGGCGGCGCCGATCTCGCTCAGCGTGGTGCCGATGACCACACTGCGGCCAGCGTAGCGGGCAGTGCAGGCGCGCTGGAGCGACCCGCTGCCGAGATAGGCGCCGACTCCCAGCGCGAGCGCCACCATGGCAACCGCCATCCAGACGGTCCGGGACACCACCGATCGGCCGAGCAGCGCCGGAAGCACCCCGACGGCGACGATGGCCGCAACCGCCAGACCGGCAAACAGCCGGGTCGCGGCCGTGTGGCCGTCCTGCAACGCGCCCGGTGGTGCGACGGCGGCACCGATGGCCGCCGCGAGGACGACCGTGGCGATGGCAATCCAGCGCCGACGGTCGCGATCGCTCATCGTGAGGCGCCGGCCGGTACCGGCAGGTCGAGCACCAGTTCCTGTTTCCCCTCGCCGACCTTCACCACGACCTTGTCACCGGTCTTCGCGCTCGCCGCATCGCGCACCCACATGACATACCGTCCCGGCACCAGCGACTCCTGCGTCGGACTGCTCAGTTGCGGAAAACGATCGGCGGTCCCGGCGCCCAGCGCGTCCAGCATCCTGGGCAGGTAGAAAACCTGCCAGTTTCGGATCTCCTGTCCGTCCTGCAGCGTGCGCACCTGCACCGTCACCGAGCCTCCGAGTTTGCCGCCGCTCTGCCGGCAGTGTTCCAGCTTGACCTCGAGGTCGTCGGCGAGCGCCTCGAGAAACGCGGTGAGCCGCGCGGCGTCGCCGGCCGTCAACGCATCCTCGAACACGACGACGTGACGTGCAAGGTTGGCGCGATAGTCCGCCGGTGACTCGGCCGGCCAGTTGCGGGCGAGGTCCTGGAGATTCGACACGGCAACGCGAGCCCGCCACTCGGCGAAGTTCATCGACAGCGACGCGTTGGGCACCCGCGTCAGCTGGCGACCGAGCGACGTGAGGCTCTGGGTGAGCGGAGGTGGCGGCGTCGCGGTGGGCTGCGCGGCGGCACGCTGCGCCGGGGCAACCAGCAGCACGATGCCGAGAACGGCCGACGTCCAAGTCATGAGACCCTCCACGGGAAGAGGGATGTTAGCAGTCTTTCAGCCGGGACCTGTCGGCTCCGGCGCTGCTGACCGGCGGCGCCGCCCGCGGTGTCGGGCCCGTGCGTCGTGCCGGGGGCCGGGGGCGCGGGGCACCACCAGCACCAGGCACGCGGGGACGGGCACGGGCACGACGCACGGGCCCGCGCGCGCCCGGCACGGCGGCTAGACGGCGACCTGCTCCCCGCGCTGGATGAGCAGCGCCTCGCTCGCGGCAAGCAGGGTCGCGAGCGACAGCCCTTCGGCCGCCTTCGTGACCTCGTCGAGCGACGGGAACGACGGCGCGATCCGGATGTTGCGGTCGTGCGGATCCTTCCCGTAGGGGAATGTCGCGCCCGGAGGCACGACGGTGATGCCGGCATCCTTGCCGAGCTGGATCACGCGCTTGGCGCAGCCCTCCATCACATCGAAACTGATGAAGTAGCCGCCCTCGGGCTTCGTCCAGGTCGCCACGCCGGTACCGCCGAGCAGACGCCCGAAGATGTCCTGCACCTCCTGGAACTTCGGCCGCAGCGACGCTGCGTGCCTGTCCATCAGCGCCTGAATGCCGGCTTCGTCCTTCAGGAAGCGGACGTGACGCAGTTGGTTCAGCTTGTCGGCGCCGATTGTCCGGCGCTCCATCTGCTGCAGCAGCCACCTGACGTTCGCGGCCGACGCGGCGACCATGGCGACGCCGGCGCCGGCGAACGTCATCTTCGAGGTGGACGCAAAGACGAACGCACGGTCGGGGTGCTCGTGTTTCTCGCACAGGGCCATGATGTCGGCCACCCGATTGCGCCGGTCGGCGAACAGGTGGTGCACGCCGTAGGCGTTGTCCCAGAAGATGCGGAAGTCGGGCGCCGCGGTCGCCATCGCGGCCAGCCGCTCCGCGACGGCGTCCGAGTAGACTTCGCCGGTCGGGTTGCTGTACTTCGGCACGCACCAGATGCCCTTGATTGTCGGGTCGCCGGCAACCAGCTTCTCGACGACGTCCATGTCGGGCCCCTGCCCCGTCAGCGGCACCGGAATCATCGTGATGCCGAAGCCTTCGCAGATCGTGAAGTGCCGGTCGTAGCCGGGCACCGGGCACAGGAACGCCGCCGGGCTGGCTGCCGACCACGGCTGATCGCTGCCCGGCACGCCGCGTAGCGACGCCCACTCCACCGTATCGTGCATGAGCTCGAGCGACGAGTTGCCGGCGACGATGATCCGATCCGGAGAGGTGCCGACCATAGTCGCGAACAGCGCCCGGGCCTCGGGCAGTCCCTGCAGGCCGCCGTAGTTGCGGCAGTCGCTGCCGTCGGCGGCGGTGTAGTCGCTCGCGCCCAGGATGGTGAGCATCCCGTTCGAGAAGTCGAGCTGCTCGGGTCCGGGCTTGCCGCGCCCCAGGTTCAGGCTCAATTTGCGGCTTCGAAACGCCTCGTAACGTTCGCGGGCCTGGTCGCGAAAGGCGCGCAGTTCGGCAGTCGGAAGATTCCGTAGATCGGACATTGCACTCCTCAAAGAATGGCGACGTGCGGAGCCCCTAGTTTCGCACGACCGGCCGGAATCCCGGAATCCGGGGCGCACTTGAAGTCAGCCGGCGGACCGGCCTATCCTCGCGTGTCCCGTGACTCGCCACGCCGCGACGGCTCTGTTCGTGATTGGCTCGACGCTGGCGCTCGCCCCCGGCGCGCGTCGTGGCGTGGCGGCGGCGCCGCCGCCGATCACGCTGTCGATCGTCGGCACGAACGACCTGCATGGCTACGTCTTCCCGTTCAACGGTCGCGGCGGCCTCGAACTGCTCGGCGGCTACGTCAGGAACCTGCGCGCCGTGCGCCAGGCGGACGGCGGCGGCGTCGTGCTGCTGGATGCCGGCGATACGTTTCAGGGCGGCATCGAGTCCAACCTGAGCGAAGGCGCCCTCGTCGTCGATGCCTACAACGCGCTCGGCTACACCGCCGCGGCGATCGGGAACCACGAATTCGACTTCGGTCCACTCGACACCTTCGATCCGGCCGACGGACCCGACCCCCGCGGCGCGCTGAAGGCGATGGCGGCCCGCGCCCGCTTTCCGTTTCTGGCCGCCAATCTGATCGACGCTGCCACCGGCCGGCAGGTGGACTGGGAGAACGTCCATCCGTCGACGATGACGACGGTCGCCGGCCTGCGCATCGGCGTCGTCGGCGCGATGACCGCCGACGGTCTGCGTTCGACGCTTGCCGCCAACGTGCACGGCCTGCGACTGGCGCCGCTGGCCTCCACCGTGACCGCCGAAGCCGCGGCCCTCAGGAATCGCGGCGCCGACCTCGTGCTGTTGACGATTCACGCCGGCGGACGCTGTTCGCAGTTCTCGGATCCGGCCGATCTCTCGAGCTGCGACGCGAATGCCGAGATCGTGCGGCTGCTGCACGAGCTGCCGCGCGGCACGCTCGACGCCGTCGTTGCCGGCCATACGCATGCCGGTCTGGCGCATGTCGTCGACGGCGTGCCGGTCATCGAGTCGCTGTGGGGCGGCCGCGCCTTCGGCCGGGTCGACCTGTCGGTCGACCCGGCGACGAAGCGGGTGGTGTCGGTGCGGCTGTTTCCTCCGCACGACCTCTGTCCGACGGCGGCGTGCAGCGCGCGGGCCGCCGGCGTCCCAGCGCCCGCGGACGCGCCGATTCCGTCGGGGGAGGCGATCTACGAAGGACGCCGGGTCGCCGCCGATGGCGCCATCACGGCGGCGATGGCGCCCGAACTGGCGCGCGTCCGCCGGCTGCAGTCGGAGCCGTTGCCGGTGACCATCGATACCCTGGTTCGACGCGGCGTCGACGCCGGCGCCCCGCTCGGCAATCTGTTCGCGGACGCGATGCGCGAGGCCATGCCGGGTGCCGACGTCTCCGTGAACAACAACGGCTTCGCCGGCCTGCGCGCCGATTTGCCGCCCGGGCCGCTGACGTTCGGCCGCCTCTACGACGTCTTCCCGTTCGACAACCGGCTGGTGCAGCTGACGCTGACCGGCGAGCAGCTCGAACGCGTGTTCGTCGAGGAAGTACGGCGCGATCGGCCCGGCGCCCTCTCGGTGTCGGGCGTCCGCGTCCACGCCCGGTGCGACGGCGCCGACCTGCGCGTCCGGCTGACGCGGGCGGCGGGTGAGCCGATCGACGCCGCCGACCGCCTGTCGGTGGTCACCTCCGACATGCTGGCCGCCGGCGTGGTGTTCTCGCCGGTTGCCCCCTCGACCGGTGTCGTCATCCCCGCCACAGCACCAATCGTCCGCACGGTCGTCGAGCGTTGGCTGCGACGACGCGGTGGGCATCTGTCGGAGGCGCAGTTCCTGGACAGCGGCGGCGCCCGCTGGACCTACCCGGACGGCGCCTGCCGGGTGCCCTGAGGCTCAGCGCATCAGCCACACCGTCGCCAGTGCGGTGACGAAGCCGGCCGCCATCCGCGGCTCCATCGAGCCTGCCTGATAGGCCGCCCACAGTCCGTTGAGCGTCACCTGCGTAATCACCACGACGAGAATCTGCCGCGGCGCGTCTCGACGACTGGCGCCCGCCAGCATGGCCGTGAACATGAGAACACCGATCACGTTCAGCACGCCGGCCTGCAGGCCGATGCCCAGGGCCCGCCCGCGGAGCGCCATCCAGGCCCCCGGTGACACGAGGATGGCGGCGACCGCGGCGACGATCGAGACGCAGGCATAGGTGAACAGGGCCGCGGCACCCGGCAGCCCGGACTGGTTCATCCGCAACGGCCACGCGGCGAAGAAGACGCCGGTCGCGATCGACATGAGGATCAGCACGGTCTGGCTCATCCGTCCATCATCGCACGCATCGTGCAGGTGCCGCCGCGCAGCAGTGCTACGATGCCCGGCATGGTTCGGCGCCGCCCGTCGTATGCCTACTCGCGGTACCAGGAACCGATCGCGCTCGCCATCCGCGTCGGGGCGGTGCTGGCGCTGGCCGGCGTCGTGGTGCTCTTCGCCGGCCCGATTGGCTATCGCCTCGGTCTGTTCTCGCTGACGGTCGCTGCCGACCGCATCTTCGTCTGGGGTGCCAATCTGGCCGGGGCGGCGGCCGTGCTGTCGCTGCTCGGCCTGCTCGTCACGTTCACCAGACGACGCGAGGCGCGGCGAGGGTTCGGCCGCGCCGTGCTGGCGATTGCGGTCGGTGCGGCGGCGTTCAACGCCGGAGGCCGGTGGCCGTTCGCGACGTCGCCGCCGGCGCTGCACGACGTGACCACCGATACCCAGGACCCGCCCGCCTACGTGACGGTGGCGCAGCTGCGCGGCACCGATACCCCGGCGGCGCTCACCTACGGCGGCGAACCGCTCGCATCGCGGCAGCGGGCCGCCTATCCCGACATCCAGCCGCTGCAACTCGCGGTCAGCCGCGACGAGGCGGTCACGCGGGCGCTGGCGGCAGTCCGCGAGCTGGGCTGGACACTGGTGTCCGCCGACGGCACCGCCGGTCGCATCGAGGCGAGTGCCGCAACCCGCCTGTTCGGGACCGTCGACGACGTCGTGGTGCGGGTCAGCGCGGCGGACGGCGGCAGTCGAGTCGACGTGCGCTCGACGTCGCGCGACAGCGTCGGCGGCTCCAGCAATGCCACGCGCGTGCGGGCGGTCCTCGACGCGCTGTCGCCGTCGTAGCACGCCGCCCGCCGCCGGGCCCGCCTACGGACTCCGCGGTGTCGCCAGCACGACGAACGACAGCATCATCTCGTGCGTCGCCGGGTCCCATCCCCAGGTGACCGCGCGCCGCGGATCCGGATTCGCCTTGTTCGCCGCCGAGTTGTCGAAGACCGCGGTGACCTCGATCGTCGTCCGCGCCGGCACCGCGACCGGCTCGGCGAAGCGGTAGGCCGACTCCCAGAGCCAGTTGTAGCGTGACACCGACAGAATGGTCTCGGCGCGGCCGTCGTCGTGGAGCAGCCGATACTGATAGCTCCTGCCGCGGCGGTGCGCGTGCGGCACGACGCTGACGAGGCTGACCGGCTCGTCGAACTTCACACTGGCCCGCACCCGATGATTTGACTCGCCCGGCGGAATCACGAGGCCGGTGTTGCGGATCGACAGCGCCTGAATCGCCAGCGCCGGCGGCTGCCTGGCAAACCGCAGGCCCAACCGGGTCCGGTCGCGTCCGATACTGCCGTTGGTGGTGTAGTGCACCTCGAAGACGAGCACCGAACCGGCCGGCAGGCGTGCGGCCATGCCGTCCGCGAACACGAGCGGGTCGGCTCCCGACGCATAGAATGTCAGTGCGCGACCGGGCGGCGCGCTCTCGTCGTCGGGGTTCGCACCTGCACCGAGCGGCGAGTCGCGGTGATACAGCAGCACCTTGTGCACGCGGGCCTGATCGCCGGGACGCACTTCGATCGCCTGCACCCACTTGTCTTCCGTGAAGTTGGTCGGCACCTCGAAATACTGGACGGCGACCGGGCCGCTCGCCGGGATTGGGTACTCGTCCGGCAGTTCGAACACGGCATCGGCGGTGCCAATCTGCCAGTCATCCTGCGCGTGGGCCGGCTCACGTGGAAGGTCGGCCGGATTCCCTTCGACCGCCCCGCCGTCCACCCACGCGAGGATCGTCATCAACTCGTTGTCGTTCAACCGCCGGTCGCCGGCGAGCGGCCGATGGCCGTCGTCGGCGAACCACGGCGGCATCGTCCGCGCCGCCACGCGGGCACGAATCGAGCGCGACCACGGCCTGGCGTCCTTGTACGTCAGCAGTGACATCGGCGCGATCTGCCCGGGCCGATGGCAGGTCGTGCAGTGGGTGAAGAATATCGGCGCAACATCGCGGGCGAAGGTCGGGATCGGCCGGACCGGCTGGGCGCTGGCCGGCGGGACTGAGAGCAGCACACCGGCCCACGCCGTTGCGACAGCCAGCATCATGGCGAGCACGATACGACCGCGCTCCGCCACCCGGCACTCCATCGCAAGCCGTCCAGACGCCGACCGGAGCCGTTCGGCCCCCGCTCGTGGAGCGACCAGCGGGTACGACCGGGCCTCCAAAACCGGTTCACCAGACGCTCGCGGCGACGCTATCATGCTCATGTGGATGTCGATCGACGCCGAGCGCTCGTGACGTTCGGAGCGGCCGGGCTGTCGCTGCTCGCTGCCCGCCTCGTCTCGGCGCAGGACGCGTGGCGCGCCCCCGCGGGCGCCCGGTTCCTGAAGACGATGCCGCTCGGACGTTTCGACCGTCGGCCCGCGCCGCCGATGCACGTCCTGTTCGGCACCGGTCTGGACGCCCGCCAGTTCACCGACCTGTCGGAGCTGGGACCGGATCGCCTGCTGATCCCAACCGAGCGCTTCTTCGTGCGCACGTCGGTGCCGCCGTCGCTGCCGGCCAGCGCATCATGGTCGATCGGGATCACGGGTACGTCAACCCGGGACACACTCGCGATTGCCGCGCTCAGAGCTGAAGCGAGGCCGATGGGCACGCACCTGATGGAGTGCTCGGGCAACGCCGACCCGGCGAACTTCGGTCTGCTGAGTGCCGCCACCTGGGACGGCGTGCCCATGACCGCCGTACTCGACCGTCTGGCGCCGGCGGTCGAGGCGGGCCGCGTCCGGGTCACCGGCATCGACGAGGGTCAGCCGGGCTCGCGGTCGTCGCTCGCCGGCGCGAGCTGGGTCTTCAGCCGTGACGAGCTCTCCCGCACCGGCGCGTTTCTCGCGACGGGGATGAACGGCGCCCCGCTGACGCCCCACCACGGCGCCCCGGTCCGCCTGGTGGTGCCGAACTACTACGGCTGCAGCGGAATCAAATGGGTGTCTCGCATCGACTGGGTCGGCGACGATGAACCGGCGACCCTGCAGATGCAGGAGTTCGCGGCGCGGACGCATCAGCAGGGAGTGCCGCGGCTGGCGCGTGACTACGAGCCACCTGCCATCGAAGTGGCGGCGATGCCAATCCGCGTCGAACGATGGGGCGAACCCGACGGCCGCGGCGGCGAGCGTCACTTCTATCGCGTCATCGGCGTCCGCTGGGGCGGATCGGCACCTAGGGTGCCGCTCACCATCCGCTTCCGACACAGGGAACCATTCGTCGCGGTGGACGATTGTCCGGAATCGCCCGCGGTGACCTCGTGGACGCTGTGGTCGCACACCTGGCGGCCGAGCGAGCCGGGCCGCTATCAGATCGCGTTGCAGTCCGCGGACCGATCGGTTCCAGCGCGACGCCTCGATCTCTTCTACTACACACGTGAGGTCGAGATCGGGTAGCGCTCGCGGGTTCGCGGGTTCGCAGGTTCGCAGGTTCGCGGGTTCGCGGGTCAGCGCGCGAGGTCTCTGGCCTCGGCGAGCTCCGGGCGGTCCTTGTCGGCGTTCTTCCACATCGCGAGAAAATCCCTGGCGGTTCGGGCAGCGTCGGCGCCCTGGCCGCTGGCCCGCAGGGCGCGCGCCAGCCCGAGCAGCGCCTGAGCGCGCTTCGGTGTCCGCTGCAGCACGCGACGGTACTCGTCGACGGCCGCGCGTGGGTTTCCGAGGCCGAGCAGGGCCTCGGCGTACAGCTCCCCCGCCGGTTTCGGCGGATATGGCCTGGCGATCGGCCTTGGACGGGCCGCCTCACGCTGCGCGGATCGGGCAAGGATGTTCAGGCCGCTCGTCGGGTCGCCGCGGGCGATCGTGAGCAGCCCGACTATCTGATCACGCATCAGCGACGACAGGTCGGCGACATCACGATCGGACAACGAGGTCGCGGCCTGCGACAGCTCGCGGACCGCTGCCTCGGCGCGGCCGTAGTCCTCGAGGGCGACGCTGCTCAGGCCGAGCGCGAAGAGCTCATCCAGGTTGTCGAAGGACGCTTGCCCCTTCATGACGTGCCAGTCTGCCCCTTCGATCACGAGCCGCGCCCGCATGCTCGCACGCTCGTTCTTCAGCGCCACGGGGTCGTAGCCTCGGCCGATTTCGCTGCTGACACCGCCGGGCGCACGACCGATCGCACCGCGGCCGGCATCACCCGGCAGCGCGACGGTGCCCGGTGGTGGGCCCGCTCCCGGCAGTGCGCCGGTCTGGGCGCGCTCGATCGTCGCCATCACGTCGCGCGCCCTGCCGAAGCGTCCCTGCTGCAGATACGCGTATTGCAGCCACGACAGACTGTGAAAATCCTGCTGCGCGATCGTCCGTCCGGTCCGTGCGACCCAGGCAACCGATGCGGCGAACGCGGCTTCGTCGGCGGCAGCCGCCTCGTCCCACAGACCGAGCGGCAGGAAGGCGTGCGACGGCATGTGGAGGGCGTGGCTCGATGCCGGCGCGATTGCCGCGTAGATTCGTGCCGCGTCCAGCGCCATCGCCGTGTGCTCGCCGTCGTCGTAGGCGTGCAGGATGTAGTGCGCGGCGCCCGGATGCCGGCGATTCCTCCTCAACACTGCCGTGGCGAGGGCGCCCGCCTTCAGCGACACCTCCGGCATCCGCACGCCTTCCGGCACCGAGCCGAGCAGTCCCAACGCCTGGAACACCCGCATCTCGTCGTCGTCAGGGAACTGGGCGGACAGTTGCTCGAGCCGTGTGGCGAAGTTCCGAAAGCGGGTCAGCCGGTCGCCGCCACCGAACAGCTGCTCCACCGCCTCGAGATAGCCCTTTTCACGGACCGTTGGCGCCCTGGCCGCACGAGCCGCCGCAGTCGGCGCCAGGCGCGTCAGCGCCTGGCGCGCCCGCGGCAGGTTCTCGTTGTACCAAAGCGGTTGCGTGTGCGACAGCGCCTCGCCCCAGTAGGCCATCGCGAAGGCGGGCTCGAGCTTCTGGGCCTCGCGGAACGCAATCAGCGCCTCGTCGTACTCGAAGTTGTGCAGGAAGAGCACCCCGCGGACGAACATCGCCTGCGCTGGGCCGGCCGCCGACGTCGGGAACGAGATGACGCCGAGTTGCGGCGGCCGTTGGGCTCGCACCATCGGTGCCGCCAGCAGGATCGCGCCGATCGCGACGGCCGTCGCCCACCGCCAGCCGGCGGCCGGGCATCGCCGCGTGGAACGGCCACCGATGTCGACGGCGCTCATGACGTCCATTATTTCGCGCTTCTGAGTTCCACCGCGATCCTTGTCGAGCGGCGGAAGTTCAGGGCGTGCGGTAACCCGGTCCGCGGATGACCTGGCCGGGACGAGCGGCCGTGATCGCGCCGTCCCTGACCACGGCCTGGCCGTTGACCAGGACGTGACGGATGCCCTGGGAGTAGTGCGCCGGATCCTGATAGGTGGAGACGTCGCGTACGGTGGCGCTGTCGAAGACGGTGATGTCGGCCTTCATCCCCGGCCGCAGGATGCCGCGATCGGCGATGCCGACGCGGGCCGCCGGACGCGATGTGAAGCGCCGGATGGCCTCCTCGAGCGTCAGCAGCTTCTCGTCGCGCACGTATTTCGCCAGGATGCGGGGGAACGACCCCCAGCCGCGCGGATGCGACCTGGACACCGACAGCGGACCATCCTCGGCCCGCGATCCGGAATCGGTGCCGATGGCCGCCAGCGGGTGCGCGAGGGCGGCGCGCACGTCGCTCTCGGTCATGATCGCGATGATCACGTCGCTGCGTCCCTTGTCGGCAATCACGAGGTCCATCACGGCGTCCCGCGGGTCGACGCCGCGCGCCTTGCCGATCTCGTCGAGCGTCATCCCTTCGTACTTCCGCAGTTCCGGCTCGACGACGGTCGAGAGCATCACTCCGGCGCCGCCGCCCGACCCGAACCACTGGTTCTCCCAACCCGTGGTGTTCGGATCGGCCATCTCGCGCCGGATGCGTTCGCGCTGCGCCGGGTCGCGCAGACGGGCCAGCATGGCGTCGACGCCGCCGTCGCGGACCCACAGCGGCAGGCAGGCATCGAGTCCGTTCGACGCGCGGTCGTACGGGTACATGTTGAAGGTCACGTCGAGGCCGCGCGCCCGTGCCGCATCGAACTGCCGGAGCACGGCGGGCATCCGGCCCCAGTTGGCCTTATAGGCCGTCTTCAGGTGCCAGACTTCGGCCGGGATCTTCGCGCGCTCCGCAATCGTGAACACCTCGTCGAGCGATGCCACGATCTCGGCGGACTCGGACCGCTGGTGCGAGACGTAGATGCCGCCGTGGCTGGCGGCGACCGCTGCCAGCTCGACCAGTTCATCGGTGGATGCAAAGCGATCGGGGACGTACTGCAGTGAGCTGCCGAGGCCGAGCGCCCCTTCCTCCATCGCCTGCGTCACCAGCGCCTTCATTGCCGCCAGTTCCGCCGGCGTCGCCGCGCGCTGGCGGTCGCCGACGACATAGGAGCGCACCCCGCCGGCGCCGACGAACGTGCCGATGTTGATCGTGGTTGGCGACCGTGTCTCCAGACGGGTGAAGTAGCCGGCGAGGGTCCGGAAGTCGAGGGTCAGCGCATAGCGTGCGAACCGCTGCTGCACGTCGTCGAACATACGGTCGTTCAGCGGAGCGATCGAACTCCCTTCGCCGGTAATCTCGGTTGTCACCCCTTGCGTGATCTTGCTGGCCAGCCGGCCGTCGACCAGGGCATTGAACTCGGACTGCCCGAGCATGTCGATGAAGCCGGGCGCCACCACGAGGCCGGTCGCGTCGATGCGCAGGGCCGCGCTCCGGTCGGCCAGCCGGCCGATCGCGGCGACGCGATCGGCGATGACGCCGACGTCCGCCGCCACCCAGGGGGCGCCGGTGCCGTCGACGAGACGGCCGCCGGAAATCAGCACATCGAACGCCGGCGGTCCCGATGGTTCCGCGGCCGGCGGCACGGCGGGCGGTGCGACGGGGGCCGGCGCTCCGCACGCGACCAGCGCTGCCGCCACTGCCAGGATCGTGCGCCTGCAGGTGTGCGTCACGTCATTCGGCCTCGGGGCCCGGCGGACCGGTCACCATTCGAATCCGGCCTCGACGTCTCCGGGCGGTTCATCACCCGAAGACGTCGAAGGAGGTGTGGCTAGAACGCGAACCGGAAGGTGAACTGCAGCAGGCGCATGTAGCCGGCCTGCGTGGCGGTGCGGCCGAAATTGGCGTTGCCGAAGACGTTGGCGCCCTGCATGTTCCGGACGTTGGGCCGGTTCAGCAGGTTGATGACCTCCAGCTTGAACTGCACGAGCTTGGTGCCGGCGAAGCGCGTGTTCTTCATGAAGGACGCGTCGATGTTGTACTGCGACGGCGTGCGCACGTCGGTGATGTTGCGCGGCGCGTCGCCGAACTGCCCGAAGCCGGCCAGCCGGAACGCCGCCGGATCCAGCCAGGTGGCGGTCGGATGGTCGGCCGACGCCAGACGATCGTAGTAGTCACCCGAGGTGGCGAGGTCGGCACCGGTCAGGAACGGCCGCTTGGTGTTCTGGCCGCCGAGCACCGAATCGGCCGCCTGCGCGATGTTGATCGGGAAGCCGCTCTGAAAGCTCATGGCCGACGAGAGCACCCAGCCGCCGAGCAGCAGGTCGGCGACGCGGCTGGTCGCCCAGCGTTTGCCGGCGCCGAAAGGGAGCTCGACGATCGGCACGACATTCAGGCGGTGCGGCACGTCGACGATGCCGTAGCCGAATTCGCTGCTGGGGTCGTAGCAGGCGGTGGTGAACTGCTGCCCCGCCGCGCACGCCGGCATGCCTGGGTTGTAGTTGTAGTTGTTCACCGCCAGGGCCGGGCTCACACTGGAGTAGAAGTTCGTCTCCCCGAACTGGTTGTCCTTCAGGACGCTGTAGGTGTAGTTGAAGCGGCCGCCGAAGCCGTTCGTCGTCCGACGCGTGAACTCGATGACCGCGGCATTGTAGCGGTTGTAGCCTTCGGTCACCTGCCGGGCGTTGATCTGGTTGTACTGCGGATGCGGCAGCAGCAGGCGGGCGCGCGACAGCGTCGCCGGCGCGGAGAGCGACAGCGGCACACTCGGGTTGCCGAAGAAGGGGTTCGGCAGCTGCTGATTGAGCGCCGCGGCTCCGAGCGCCAGGTACTTCGGATCGAGCTGGTTGATGTTGATGCCGATGTCCTCCGAGGCGCCGCCGAGCGTGAGGTGATCGCCGCGGGCGCCCATGTAGCTCAGCGACATCGCCCACGCACTGCCAAGCTCGCGCTGGAGGTCGATCGAATACTGCTGCACGCGCGGAGCGGTGCGGTTCTGGTCGACGAACGAGATGTTGCTGTTCAGGTTCGTCAGCGCTCCCAGGCTGTTGCCGGTCGGCTGTGCGACGCCGGTCGGAAAGGGATTGCTCAGCGACGTCGGATTGCTGCGGCTGCTCGTGACAATCGTGTTCTGCGAATAGCCGACCTGCCCGTAGTTGTTGGACGCGGTGCTCGGGATGTCGAAGTTCATCGGCGACCAGTACAGGCCGTAGCCGCCGCGAATCACCGTCTTGTCGTTCACCGTGTAGGCGGCGCCGACGCGCGGCGACCACTTCACCGCCGGCGCCTTGCCCTGGTAGGTCTTGTTGCCGTCGACGCCGGCGTACATCAGCCCGCCGCTCACCGTCCGGGCGGCGGTCCCGGCAACCGGGTCGCCCGGGATCACGACGGTCGACAACGCACTCGTCATCGCCGGATCGAATCCAACGGTGAAGTTGTTGTTCTCTTCCGACAGGCCGCGCTCGTGCTCGAGCCGCAGCCCGTAGTTCACCGTCAGCTTGCGGCTGACGCGCCAGTCGTCCTGGAGGAAGCCGCCGACGTAATGGGTGTAGAGATTGAGCGGCGTCGACACCGACAGCCGGCTTTCGCGGTCGGTCCTCGCCGACGGATAGCCGAGCAGGAACGACGCGAAGGCGCTGCCATCGGTGGTGTTCGTGACGCCCCCATCCGATGACGTCATGTCGCGATCGAAATCGAAGTAGCCGGCCCCGTCACCCGGGATGTAGGTGTCGACGCCGATCCGCCGCCAGTCCGCGCCCGCCTTGAAGGTGTGCGATCCGACGAGCTTCGAATAGGTCGCGTTCGCGCTGGTCGACTTCCAGTTGATTTCCGTCGGGTTGATCGCCCCCATCGTGCGGCTCGCCTCCTGGTCGTAGCCGCGGATGCGTACCTGCGGGAACTTGTCGACGCGAATCTGGTCCTGGAACGTGGACGAGAACCCGAGGGTGCGCGGGTCGAACTCGGCGCTGAGGGTGTTGTTGTCGGGAAAGCTGGTCATGCCGAACCGCAGCGCGAGCACCGACGTGTTGTTCAGCACCCAGGTATTGTTCAGCGCCAGGATCTGCGGCTCGCGCACCAGATAGTAGTCGCGCGGATCGGCGAATCGGTTCGGCTCGTTCTGATCGGCCGAGCCGAAGTAGTTCGAGCACGGCTCCTGTGTCTTGTTGTAGAGATAGAAGCCGCTCAGCGAGACGTTGTCCGTGATCTTGTGTTCGAGCTTGACCGAGTAGAGCTGCGCGTACTTGCTCTTGATGAGCGACGTCCGGGTGTAGTTGTTCGAGCCGTTGTCCCGGTCGATGTCCGGCGCCGGCAGATATCGCAGCATGTTGGCTGCCACCGGGTTGATGCGATTCGCCGGAATCCGGTTGCCTGGGAACGGCAGACCGGTCAACGGATCGTAAATCGTGACCGGTTGCCCGGCACTGTTGGTGAAGGCCGAGAAATCGCCGCCGCGCATCGCCGTGGTCGGCAGGATGACGTTGATGTTGCGCGTCTGGGTGTCGTTGTACCCCTCGGTGGTGAACCAGAAGAACGTCCGGTTGCGGACGAGCGGACCACCGATCGCCCCGCCGCCGAGCTGATACGGACTTTCCGGCTTCGGGCGTCCGGCCTTCTCGCTGAAGTAGTTGTTGGTCTGTCCCCAGATCGGCCGCACCTGGAAGAAGCCGGTGCCGCGGAACGCGTTGGTGCCGGACTTGAGCGTGGTGTTGAACACGCCGCCGCCGGTGCGCCCCATCTCCGCGTCGTAGGTGTGCACCTGCACCTTGACGTCCTCGAGCGACTCGATCGACGGGTGCGCGCTGGCACGATTGCGCATGTCGGTGATCGGCACCCCATCGAGCGTGTAGTTGTTGCCGCGCCGGGTGCCGCCGCCGAGCGACATCAGCGCGACGTTCGTCTGATCCTGCTGGCGGTTGTACTGCGCGTCGCCCGACGGGATGACCGTCGGGACCGTCGTCCCCATCATGAAGGCGGTGCGCGCCTGCGACGGCAGCGTCGCCATCGCGTCGCTGTTCAACGTCGTGCCGGTCGAGGCATTCGAGGTTTCGATGAGCGGCGCCTGCCCGGTGACCGTAATCGATTCCTGGAGCGAGCCGACTTCGAGCGCGACATCGAGGGTCAGGAACTGCTGCGTGCCGACGGTCAGGCCGGCCCGCTGATAGGTCTTGTACCCTTCGAGCGTGGCCTTCAGCGTGTAGGTGCCGGGCGCCAGGTTCGGGAAGTTGTACTCGCCCGCCTCATTCGACACGGTGGTGCGCGACACGTTCGTGGCCTCATTGGTCAACGACACGTCCACACCCGGAATCACTCCGCCGCTGTCGCGGACGGCACCGCGGACGCCGCCGGTGAAGCCTTGCCCCACGGCGCGAGACGTACTGCCCGCGATCAATAGAACGACGGCCAACAGCACGGCGATCAGCCTGCTCATCAGATGCCTCCTTCGACACTCCCACGATTGCGACGTGTGGATTGTGAAAGCCAGCTGTGATGCTGTCAACGGACAAAACTGCCCGAGTGACGACAAAATTGGCGGAACAGGATCGGATTGGATCGGTGGTGCCGTGGCCGCGGCACGCGTCCGCAGGTCAGCGGTGCCAGGTGCCGCCCGCCTCCACCTCGCAGCACGCAGCATCGAGCGCCACGTCACCGGCAAGCTCGAAGCGCAGCATCGTCAGACGGCGGGTGTGACCTGAGATGAGCATCTCGCCGAAATGCACGCGACCGAAGTCGGGAACCGTCAGCGTGTGGCCCTCGATTCTCGCCTTGGGGTAGGGACGGCCCAGCCAGCGCAGGCTGCGGACGACCGTGGTCAGCAGCGGTGCGTGATCGTCGTGGTCGCCGGCGCGCGGTGCCCTCAATACGGCGCGCGGCAGCACGTGGCCGTGCGGCACGGCACACGCGGCGCACAGCTTGTCGTGCGTGTCGTGGGCCGCGAAGAACTGCCGGTTGACGGTCACCGACAGGCGGTGCCGGCCGATCGCCACGCCGGTGAAGCGGGCGCCCTCCAGCGCGCCAATCGACGGTTGTGCCGCCGAGCACGCGCACCGGGCGGTGAGTTCGGCGCGGACGTGGATGGCGGTGAACCGCACCCGGCCGCCGACCCGCAGATCGTTGATTTCGGCGCCGGCGTGCGCCAGCGAGGTCGGGTCGGCCGCCGGCGCGACGCCTGGCCGGGCTCGGCGCGGCGGTACCACCTCATGCGGCTCGCCCTGGGCATGCGTCGCGGCCCGGCGGAAGCCGACGACGCCATTGAAATCCGTCGCTGCGACCGTCGCGTTCGAGGCCCCACCCCCCACCGCCAGCACGCTCGCCGCCCCGACGTCCAGCCACACCGGTGACGGTGCATGCACGCGGCCGCTGATGGCGGTCGCAGTCCCGTGGTAGAGGAATCGTTCGCGGCTCGGCATGCGCACAGGATACTCGGAACGGCGCCGGCACTGAACCGCGACCGGCGGTGGCGACGCCACACGCCCGCCCGGTTCCCGCTACAATCGCCGCATGGGCTCCGGCCTCGGCCAACGTCACAGGGTCGTCGCGGGTCTGGCCGCGGCCATCATCGCCGTGGGGCTCGCCGCTGCAATCGCTGCGCAGGGGCGGCGATTCGGGCGTGTCCGCGGCGACCTCGCCAACGCCGACGTCGCCCGGCCGAATCCAGCGTACGACGGTCGGTTCGTGTTCCTGCGCGCCAACTATCAGACGGCGCCCGGCGGCTTCTGGTACGGCGGACTCCCAGCCTGGGCACATGGCTATCCGCTCGCCGAACAGAACCTGCTGCGCATCCTCGAGGAGGTCACGTTCATCGACCCGCGCCTCGACGGCGTGGCCAGCGTCGCGCTCGACAGTCCGGAGCTGTTCCGCTACCCGGTCGCCTATCTGATCGAAGTCGGGTGGTGGGAGATGTCGGATGCCGAGGCCGCCAACATCCGGGCCTACCTCGAGAAGGGCGGCTTCATCCTGGTGGACGACTTCAAGGTCCGCGGTTTCGGCGGCGGCATGGGCGGCGGCGGCTGGGACGTCTTCGCCGCGAACATGCGCCGCATCATGCCAGAGGGACGGTTCCACGATCTCGATGTCTCCCATCCCATCTTCCATTCGTTCTTCGAGATCGGATCGCTGGAGGTCATCCCGCAGGCCTACAACGCCGGCCGGCCGATCTTCCGCGGGCTCTTCGAGGACAACGACCCGCGGAAACGGATGCTGATGATGGTCAACTACAACACGGACGTGTCGCAGTTCTGGGAATGGTCGGCGCGCGGCTTCCGACCGGTGGGTGAGACCAATGAGGCCTACAAGCTGGGCGTCAACTACCTCATGTACGCCCTGACGCACTGACGCACTGCCCCGCTGACGAGCGGCGGACTCGGCAGCCCGCGTCTACCGGCCGGCCGCCTTCTCCTCCGCCCGCGCCCCGCTCAGGATGCCGGCGAGTCCGTGATTGCCCTCATGGCACGCGTACTCGAAAATCGGACCCTCGAATTTCGCCATCGGCACCGATGCCGTCCATGGACGGCTGTAGAACGTCGGGTCGTTCACGGTGAACTCGTAATCGATCACGTCGTCGGCGGTGCGCGTGAAGCGTTCGACCAGCGTCAGGTTCTCACCGGTCGAGAAGGCGATGAGCCCCTGCTCGCGCACCTTGTCGTTGAAATGCGTCGTCTCGACCACCAGCGTATTGCCCTCCCAGCGACCACGCGAGCTGCCCATCCATTGACGGATCGTCGGCGGAAGGGTTGGCGCGGCGGTGGCGGCCGTCCGGCCGCGCCGGATGGGGATGATCCGGGCGTCATGGATCATCTCGACATGGATGACGACGTGATCCGGGGTCTGGAGAAGGTGATAGTTGTGGTTGTAGAAGCCCGGGAGCATCGCGCCGGGCAGGCTGCGTGTGATGCAGCGCTCGTAGGCACTGCGATCGGTCCACGAGTCGGCCGGCCCGCGGCCGCGCCGCTCGTCCTCCGCCCGCTTCCTGGCCGCGTCGGTCAGCCCCGGCAGCCGGCCGTCAGGCGTGTCGACGATGAGCGACGTCCGCCGGTTCAGACGACCACGCTCGTACCAGAACTCGTTGTAGGTCCCCGGGTTGCCGGCTGAGGGCGCCGCATCCTGGTTGGCGCGATCCTGCACCAGCTTGTCGCGCGCGGCCAGTTCCTCGTCCGTGAGGACCGCCTTGTCTTTGAGCTCGGCCGGCCGTTGCAGCGGCGTGGTCGTCGTATTGGTCCAGTAGCCCTGCAGGTCGGGATCGCCCCACGGCGTCTTCACCGGCACCCAGGTGCGGGCCGCCGCCGGCCGCTGGGCCGCCGCGGCGGCTGGCCGCCCGACCGGTGCAGACGATGACTGCGCGGCGAGCGACACCGCCGTGACGCCAACGCCGACCACGACTGCCGCGACTGCCGCGACTGCCGCGACACTGAACCTACGTGACATACCGTCCATAATCCTGACCCTGCTCACCCTGCGACCCTGCGCACGCAGCCGGGCTCGCCTACCGCGGCGGCTCGGTCGGGTCACTGCCGTCCTGCGGGGCACCGGTGCCCGACGATCCGACGAACAGCTTGCGCCCATCCGGCAGCGTCAGGTCGCGGCCGTTCGCCCGCAGCGACCCGTCCTTGGCCTGGTAGCCTTCGACGGCGATCTCGGTACCGACCAGCAGCGACTTGCGGGTGATGCCGCGTCGAGCGAGCGTGTTCGGCGTGCCGCCCTCCACCATCCACGTCTCGGCGGAACCATCGGCCTTGCGAACCTCCAGATGAATCCACGCATGCGGATTCACCCACTCCACCTTGACCACCTTGCCTTTGAGCGTGACCGGCTTTTTCGCGTCGAACTCGGCGGAGAAGGCATGATGCGCCATCAGGCGCCCGCCACCCGCCGCCACACCGATCACCACCCCGAGCACCAGGGGGAGCATTCCCGATTTCCGCATCACCGCACCCTCTTCCTGTCCTGTCCCGATCATGGAACGCCGGTCTCTAATTCGACTTCTTCCGCAGATGGCCGTACATCAGCTCTTCGACGAACTCGACGCACTTGTACTCGAGCAACTGCACGTTCTTGTCGAGCCGCCGGTAGAGCGGCATGCTCATCTTCCACGGCCGAGTGAACACCTTGGGATCGGTGATCGTGGCCTCGTACAGCAGCGCGTCGGGACCGGTCGCCGTATAGCGCTCCACCACCGTCATCTCCTCGCTGTGGAAGTTGCCGGCCCGGTCGAACCATGTCGCATCGTTGAAGCTGTTGACGTCGACGACGAGCGTCTCGCCCTCCCAGCGTCCGTTGGAGTGGCCCATCCAGGTTTCGAAAGGCGCTTCCGACTTGCTGTTCATGTAGATCGTCCGCGTCGCACTGGCGAATTCGTAGGCGAGCAGAATCGCCGACGGCGTCTGGACGATCTGGAACGGATACGGCATGTAGTTGGCGCGCGGCACGCCGGGCAGGTAGCACTTGATCTCCGGGTCCTGCGTCAGCCAGCCCTGCGCGTTCTGCTGCTTCTTCTCGAGGGCCCACGCCTGATAGGGGATTTCGTTGCCTTCGACGACGCCGAGCCCGGCCGGGACGCTGAACGCCGCGCCCAGCGACAGCACCGGCCCCTGCCTGGCGGCATGGTCCTGGATGTCCCAGTTCGCGGTGTTCACCGCCTGCCAGATGCCGTTCAGATTGGGCTTGCCGTCGGGTGTCCGCGGCGCACGATACGCGCGCGGCGTCGTCTGTCCGTGCGACGTCTGCCCGGACAGCGCGAAGCCGGCGACGAACGCAAGCACCAGGGCGATGGGGGTCGAGATCCAGAGTTTCATGACAGCTCAGTGTCGCACCAACGCGCGTCGGGCGACGATACCGGTTTTCAGGGATGACAGACGGCCGATCGGATGTGCCTGCGCACCTACCGATAGCGATCCCACTGCAGTCGGCCGGTCACGCGCTCGCCGTCCTTCACCGACAGGAACAACGATCGGCCGTCCGGCGAGAACTCGAAATAGCGCGTCAGATGGCTGCCGACCATGTTCGGATTCATCGAACCTTCGACATGGTGGGTCACCGACCGCCTGGCGGGGTCGATCTCGTAGGCGCCGAAGTACGAGATGAAGCTCGCGTACGCCGTGAGCCGCTCTTGATCGGTGGGCTGCGCGCCGGCGAACTTCCGCTGTCCGTCACGCACGAGCTGCGCCGACATCCGGCCGGCCCGATCGTAGCTGATCTGCCCGAAGGTGTACGGCAGCTTCGTCTCCCGGCCCGCCGTGTCGTAGCTGTTGTACCAGACCAGGCGGTAGCTGCCGACCAGCTGCTCGCGAATCTGTTCGACATCGGCCCGCGACTGGCCGGCAGCCGGACGCCATACCGCCGCCACGATGATCGCGCCGGCAATCAACGCACCGCTCACCAACCGTCTGGCTGACATCATCTCCCGGTCCCTCTACGGCAGACTGAACGCCACGAGCTCGGCGGCATGCTCGCGGCCGCCGATCGCCATCGCGACATATTGCCTGCCCTCGTGCATGTAGGTCATCGGCGCCCCGGTCACGCCGGCCGGCATCTCGGTTTCCCAGATGAGCGCGCCGGTGGCCTTGTCGAGCACGCGCAGCTTCCGTCCACCGCCGAGCGCCGGAATGCGGACGTTCACCTGATCGCCGTCGGGCGCGAACAGCAGCGTCTTCGTCACCACCAGCGCACCGCGCGACGCATGGCCGAGCGGCGGCAGGTTCAGATGCGCAATCGCCGGATGGTCCCGCGGTCCGTCGCCGTTCGGCACCATCCAGAGCTGATCGCCGGTGTTCAGATTGAAGGCCGTGACCCGGCCCCAGGGCGGTTTGAACAGCGGCAGGCCGCGCGGCCCCTGCAGCAGCTCTCGCGTCGACGCGCGATACGCCAGGTTGGTCACCTTCGGGTCGCCCGGCAGCAGATTGGCGACGAACGGACTCGTCATCGAGGGGACGTAGAAGGTGCCGGTCTCGGGATCGAAGGCGGCCCCGGTCCAGTCGGCGCCGCCGACCGAGCCTGGCAGCTGCACGGTGCCCTTGGTGCCTCCCGGGGCGGTGCTGACCACCGACGGTGGGGTGAACAGCGGACCGTATCGGTACTGCTTCAGGATCTCGATCGCCTCGGCCCGCAGTTCCGGGGTGAAGTCGATGAGATCGTCGATCGTGACGCCCTGGCGATCGAACGCCGGCGGCTTCGTCGGAAACGGCTGCGTCGGCGACGACTTCTCCCCCGGCACGGTGGACGCCGGCACCGGCCGTTCTTCAATCGGCCACACCGGTTCGCCGGTGATGCGGTCCAGCACGTAGGTGAACGATTGCTTGGTCACCTGTGCCACCGCCTTCACCGCGCGTCCGCCGACGGTGATGTCGACCAGAATGGGAGACGCCGGGTTGTCGTAGTCGTAGAGGTCGTGGTGCACGGTCTGGAAGTGCCACACGCGGCGACCGGTCATCGCATCGAGGCAGACGATGCTGCTCGTGTACAGGTTGGCACCGGGCCGGTGCCCGCCGTACATGTCGTTGGTCGGGCCCGACGTCGGCAGGTAGACATACCCCAGCTCGTCGTCCGCGGAGAACGGCGCCCAGATGTTGCCCGCCCCGATGAAGCGCAGCACGCTCAGATCCTCCCAGGTCTTGGCTCCGGGATCGTCCTCGCTCGGAATCGGCCGGAAGCGCCAGCGCAGACGCCCGGTCCGGACGTCGAACGCGCGCACCTCGCCGACGTCGCCTTCCTTCTTCGCCGCCGAGTCCTGGTCCGGCATCGACGACCCGACGATGACCACGTCACGGACGACCACGGGTGCGGCGTTCCAGAGGAACCGTCCGTTCACGGCGAGATCGACCTTGCCGGCGGTGCCGAAGTTGCCAACCGGCGCACCCGTCCTGGCGTTCAGCGCGTAGAGGTTGGTCTTGTAGTAGCTGAAGATGCGCGCCTCGGCCCCCTCGCCCCAGTGGGCGACGCCGCGCAGCGCGCCGCCGAGCCCGGGATTCCCGCTCTCGTCCTCGCCCGATTGTTGCGTCCACACCGCACGGCCGCTGGCCGGGTCGAGCGCTTCGACCAGGCCGACGGCGTTGGTGACATAGAGGAGCCCGCCGACCATGATCGGCGTCGAGCGGTAGTTGTTGGAGAGCCGGAGTCGCGGATGCGCCGCCAGGAACTCGGGCGACACCTGCGGGCGGCGCCAGGCAATCCGCAGCTGCGCGACATTCGCGCGGGTGATCTGGTCGAATGGCGCGTAGCGCGTCGCGCCGTTGTCGCCGGCGTAATAGCGCCATTCGCCGGTGGACGGACTCTGGGCCGCGGCCAGCGCCGCCCATGTGGCGATGCCGGCCAGCAGCCCGAGCGTCCAGCGTATCGTGCCTCCGCGACTCCGTCGTCTGCCCATGTCGATTCCCACCCCGTCGGTGTGCACTCTAGGCAAGCCACCGGGCCGCGTCAACCGGAATGCGTCAGCGGCCCGCGGCCGCGGCGCGTGGCGCGTCGGCGGCCGGCGCCGAGGCGGTCTGCCGCGAGCGGACCCCACGGCCCGCCGGCAGCGGCTGCGGTGGTCCGGCGATCGCCTGATACGTCAGCGTCTGGAAGAGCGGCGCCACCGTCGGGTTCGGATACTTCTGCACCATCATGATCGCCACCAGCTTCTCCTTCGGATCGATCCAGAAGTTGGTGCCGTAGATGCCGCTCCAGCCGTACATCCCTTCCGAACCGATCTGCTGCAGGTCGGCGAGGTCCGTGACGACGCGGAAGCCGAGGCCGAATCCCGAACCGGGGCCGCCTTCGGGCCCCGGGATGTCTTCGGTGTGGCTCACCGTCATCGCTTCGACGGTCTTGGCGCCGAGCAGCCGGACGCCGTCGAGTTCGCCGCCGTTCAGCAGCATCTGGGCGAAGCGGAGGTAATCGCCGGCCGTCGACGCGAGCCCGGCCCCACCCGAGAAGTAGGTCTTCGGCGACTTGTAGTAGTTCCACGGCGACATGAACGTGTTGCCGAAGCGCTCCGGGTCCTTCATCGGCCGGATGCCGCCGTTGCCGTCCGGCGAGTAGACGGTCGCCAGCCGCGCCCACTTGGCGTCCGGGACGTCGAAGGCGGTGTCGACCATCTTGAGCGGCGTGAAGATGCGGTCGCGCAGGAACACGTCGAACGGCAGCCCCGAGGCGACCTCGACGATGCGGCCGAGCACGTCGATGCCGATGCTGTAGTGCCACTCGGCGCCCGGTTGACTGACCAGCGGCGCCTTCGCCAGCCGCTCCATGTTCTCGGCCAGCGTCCCGTCGGTCACCGTCAAGCCGTCGGAGACGTTGCCGCCGCGATACGCCTCGCCGACCGCGCCGCCTTCGATGAACCCGTAGCTGAGACCCGAGCGGTGCGTCAGCAGGTCGCGCACCGACATCTGGCGCTTGATCGCCTCGTAGGTGAGCGTCGCGCCTTCGCCGCGCACGCCGACGCGGACGTCACGAAACGCCGGGATGAAGCGCGACACCGGATCGGTCAAGGCGATCTTGCCCTCTTCGACCAGCATCATGATGGCGACGCTGGTCACCGGCTTGGACATCGAGGCGATGCGGAAGATGGTGTCGGTCTTCATCGGCTTCCGCCCTTCCACATCCTGGAAGCCCAGCGCCTTGAAGTCGATCAACTTGCCGTCACGGGCCAGCAGCGTGACAATGCCGCCGGCCTCCTTGCGGGTGATGAAACCCTGCATGCCGTCATGCAATCGCTGCAGCCGCGCCGACGACACGCCGACCGATTCGGGCGTGGCAGCCGGCAGTGGCTGCGCCACCGCGACCATCGCGTGCAGGCTCAGAAGCAGTCCCGCCCCAGCCATCCGTGCCAATCGACTCATCACCATCTCCTTGATCTTCTCACCCGTGAAGCGAACCCGAGAACCTGTGAACCATGAACCCGCGAACCATGAACCTGCGAACCTGCGAACCTGCGAACCTGCGAACCTGCGAACCTGCGAACCCGTGAACCCGCGAACCCGTGAACCCGTGCCCGGCGACCCGGACACCACCTGCCTCAGTCGAACAGCAGGTCGTAGCCGATGTCGCCCATGCCCGGCACATCGTAGAGGAATTCGAAGCGGCGTGGCAGCAGCGATTCGACGTCCACCCACAGAATCTGATTGGCCGCCACTTCGGACCGCGGCGGCGTGGCCGGCGAGCGCAGGCCGCGAACCGTGCCGGCGGACGTGGTTTTCAGGCCGAGGTCGGCGACCGCGACCGAGCCGCTGAGCACCAGCAGGAGCATGGCGCGCGCCGTGTCGTCGACCGCGGCAGCGTGCGTCCCATCGGACACCCGGAAGGGGCGCTGCCCGACGGCGGCTCTGATAGCCTCCACCGCCACGCCGATCTCGTCCGTCGTCAGAGGCGTCACATCGGCCAGCCGGGCGCGCACGGCCGCCGGATTCGGCACCTCCTGGGCCCTGACCGGCGTCCCGACGGCGAGCAGCACTGCCGCGAGCACGGCTCCGCTTGCATTCCCCATGAGTCTGCGCATCGTTTCCGATCGGTCCATGAATTCTTGCAGAATGCAGTGTACCCGTGGCTGTCAACTGTCGATACACATGAGCGGGCCGCTCCATCACGGGCCGGCCGCGAGTTCAGGAGCCTGACGTGTTGAAAAAGATCGTGATTGGCGGCCTGCTGGCGATCGTCGTGCTGTTCGCCGGCGTGTTCTTCTGGGCGAAGTCGGTGCTGACCGGCGAGAACGTCCGGACGGCCCTGGCGGCACAGGTCGAGAAGGCGATCGGCCAGCCGGTGACGATCGGGGCCATCGATGCCACCATCACGCCGCGTGTGTCGGTCAGCCTCGGCGACGTGACCATCGGCCCGCCCGGCAAGATTGCGGTGGGCAGCCTGCAGGTCGGAACCGATTTCAGTGCCCTGCTGTCCCGTCGAATCGAGCACGCCACGCTCACGCTGACCGGCGCCCGCATCGAACTGCCGCTGCCTGCCTTCACCATCGCCAGTGCATCGGCGCCGGCGCCCGCTGCCGAGGCCGAGAGGCCGGCCGTCGAGCTGGTGTCCATCGACGCCATCATCCTGCAGGACGTCGAGATCGTCAGCGGCGGCCGCACGCTGCGCGGCGACATCGAGGTCGTGCCGCAGGGGACCACCGGCCTGGAAATCCGCCGGATCACCCTCGGCGCCGACAAGACCCGGATTGACGTCACCGGGGCAATCAGCAATTTCAATGGCCCGGTCGGCGCTCTCACGGTGAAGTCCGGCGCCCTCGACATGGACCAGCTGCTGGCATTCGTCAACGATTTCACCGCCGGGGCCGGCCTGACCGACCCGGCGACGACCGCCGCCTCGGCTCCGGCCGCCGGCGCGGCCCCGGCGGCGACGCCGCCCGCCGGGATGGATCTGGCGCTGACCCTCGAGACCGAAAGCGCCACGATGGGCGGTCTGACCCTCGACAAGCTGTCCGGGAAAGCCCGGGTGGCGGGTGACGGGTTGACACTGGATCCGGTGTCGTTCGGCATCTTCGGCGGTCGATACCAGGGTTCGCTGGCGCTCGTGCCCGGTCCGACGCTGCGGTTCAGCGGCACCTCGACGCTCTCCAATATCGACGTCGCGCAGGCGGCCGCGTTCGGTGGCAGTCCCGACACGATGACCGGCAGGCTGTCGGGCACGCTGGACTTCGCCGGCACGGGTGACAATCCCGCGACGGTGATGAAGACGGTCACCGGGAAGGCGCGCGTCGACATCACCGACGGCGTCATCAAGAACCTCGGCCTCGTCAACAGCGTCGTCGTCGCCACCTCGATGCGCCCGGGCGCCTTCGGGCAGGCGGCCGCGGCGGCGAAGAGCGGCCCGAGCGACGAGCCGTTCACGAAGCTGGGTGCGACGCTGGCCATCGGCAACGGCAGCCTGACCACGAACGACCTGCTGTTCGAGTCGAAGGACCTGCTGCTCAGCGCACAGGGAGCCGTCGGCCTGGTGGCCTCGACCGTGGACATGAAGGGGCGCGTGCAACTGTCGGACGAACTCACGAAGCAGGCGGGCAGCGATCTCGTGAAGTACACCCAGGATCAGGGGCGCGTGACGCTGCCGGCCACCGTGACCGGCAGCATCGAGGCACCCAGCGTGAAGATCGACGTCGGCGACATGGCGAAGCGGGCGCTGCAGAACGCGGTGAACGAGCAGAAGGAAAAGGCGAAGGCCGAAGCCACCAAGGCGGTCACCAAGAAGCTCGGCGGCCTGTTCGGGCGTTAGCGAGGGGTAGTCCAGGGGCGGCAGGACGGTTGGACGGTAGGGCGGGTGGGCCGGGTGGGGCGGGTGGGCCGGGTAGGGCGGGTAGGGCGGGTAGGCCCTCTCGACGCTAACCCGC
>CADEDC010000012.1:0-23452 GCA_902825985.1 uncultured Acidobacteriota bacterium
AGATGGCATCCATCCGAAAGGCCGCGGAGCGTCTGGGTGACCCGATATAGGGGATCGCCTGGTTAAGGTGAACAGGCCCGCCAGGGAGGGGAACGGCTCGTCCGTCTGGCAGTTGCGTGGCGTGACGACCGTTCGCCACACGCCTCGGATGGTCCTGGTATTGCCCGTTGCAGACTCCGCGGCCGAGCGATATCAATGTCGTCATCGGCTGGCGCGCGCTCCTCGAGTAGTCACCATTCCCCTCTCGATACCGGCGGGCGATCGACCGCGAGTTCCGCGGTGTGAGCGCATCGTGTTAGAGCTACTCTTGGACGTGGCGTCGATTCGAACGGCTTGGGATCATCTGTGTCCATGCGGCGTGTCTCCCCGGTGACCCAGGTCGCGTTCCCACAGTTTCATCGCGTCGTGAGGATCGCGCTGATACTGCCCGGGGTGGAACTCGCGACCCGCTACGACGGCGTCCCGGTGCTCAGGCTCGAGGGCTGTTTCATGGCTGCCCCGGCGTCGCATCCGTCGGCCGACGACAACTCGCTGGTGGTCAGGGCCGACCTCGACGCGCGGGCGCTATGGCAGGAGGAAGCACCGGATACGTACTACGTCACTGAGTACTACGGCCGCCATCCCGTAGTGCTGGTGCGCGTGGCCCGCCTCGATGACGCGGCCCTCCGCGATGTCCTCATCGCGTCATGGCGCCTGACGTCGCTGAAGACGACCGCCCGACGCACAGGGCGTGGCCGCGCCGCCCGATCCATGCCTCCACGACCGACGCCCTGACGCTGGTACCCTGGACCCATGGAAGTCAACGGCACGCGGTTGAACGGGCGGGTCGCCGTGGTGACCGGCGGGATACACGGGGTCGGCCGCGGCATCGCACATGAACTGGCGGCGGCCGGCGCCGCCGTGATTGTGACGGGCCGCTCCGCGCCGGAAGCCGTCAGCACCGATGGTCGGGTCACGACGCTGCGCTGCGACCATCGCCGCGACGCCGAGGTGACAGCCGCCTTCGAGCACCTCCGCGCGAGCGTCGAGACGATCGATGTCCTCGTCAATGGCGTGTGGGGCGGCTACGACGACCTGGTCGAGAACGGGGTCTTCACGTGGCCGGCGCCGTTCTGGGAGCAGCCGATCGGGCGCTGGGACGCGATGTTCGCGGCCGGGGTCCGCGCGCACTACCAGGCAAGCCAGGTCGCGGCGAAGCTGATGGTCACGCAGCGGCGAGGCCTCATCGTCAATCTCTCACACTGGGCGGCGCAGAAGCGGATCGGCAACGTCGCCTACGGCGTGGCGAAGGCGGCGACTGACAAGATGACGTCGGACATGGCGGACGAGCTCCGCGCCCATGGGGTGGCCGTCGTGTCCCTCTATCCGGGCCTCGTGCGCACCGAGAAGGTGATGGCAGCAGCACAGTGGCTGGACCTCTCGAACTCGGAGTCCCCCGAATTCACCGGCCGGGCCGTTGTGGCGTTGGCGACGGACCGCGATGTCCTGCGACACTCTGGACGCGTGCGTGTGGTCGCGGACCTCGCGCGGGAGTACGGGTTTACGGACGTGGATGGCACGACACCTCGGGCCCTCACCCTCGCCGATGTCTGACGCGGACGCGAGCGGGGTGCTCGGAGGAGTATCGACGGCTCCGCGGGACACGCCGGTTCTCTCGCCGTCGGCCGACCGCTCGCGGCGGCGCGAACCCGCTCGAGGGCCGTCCGACCTTGACTCGCTGCCGACGTGGAGCGAGGATTCCAATCCAATGACCGGAGAAGACCAGTTGCATCGAACCCACCAGCCCGTCCGACGGTTGCGCCCATGGCGGCGTATGGTGCTCACATGCCTGGCGGCGACCGCTGCGAGCAGCGTCGTCGCCGCGCAGCAGAACGCGGTGCACCCACAGCCACGCGCCGACGCGCTGCCCAGCCCGAGTGCCGCCAACGCCAACTCGAGCCGGCGGCTGCCACAACCCGAAGGAGTGGTGCCAATCGTCCCGGCCGGATTCTCCGTGGCCAGCTACGCGGAGGTGCGGGGGCCGCGGGTGATGGTCTACGCGCCGAACGGTGATCTCTTCGTCAGTTCACCGTCCACGAACTCGATCATCGTCATCCGCGATGCCGACAACGATGGCACGGCCGAGGCGCGCGAGGTCTTCGCTGACAGCACGACCGCGCCACCCCCGCCTCGGCCGCCGGCGCCGGCCGAGACGACCGCGAAGCCGGCGCCAGTCCTCGGTGTGCTCGAAGGTCCACAGGCGCTGATCCCCAACCCGCCGGCCTGCACGCCGCCGCCAGCCTTCGCGCAACGCGGCCCCGGCGGATTGCGCCTGCCGTTCGGCCTCGCCTTCAACGGCGGCTATCTGTATGTGGGCAACACCGATTCGATTGTCCGCTTCGAGTACCGAAGCGGCGACCTGAAGGCACGCAGCGCTCCGGAGAAGCTGCTCGACCTGCCGACCGGTGGCCACTCGACCCGCAACATCGTCTTCAACCAGGCGGGGACGAAGATGTACATCGCCGTGGGATCGGCGTCGAACAGCGACGCCGGCGAAGACTGCCGCCGGGCCGCCGTGCTCGAAGCCGACCCGGACGGCGGCGGGGCCCGCGTCTATGCCTCGGGTCTCCGCAATCCGGTGGGGTTGACGGTGCAGCCCGGGACCGGCGCGATCTGGGTCGCGGTCAACGAGCGCGACAATCTCGGCGACGACCTGGTGCCGGATTACGCGACGTCCGTCGCGGCGGGTTCCTTCTATGGCTGGCCCTACTCCTACATCGGCCGCCACTACGACCCGAAGTACGTCGGTGCGTTTCCCGATCTGGTGGCTCGCGCGACGGTGCCCGATGTGCTCTTGCCGGCCCACTCGGCGGCGGTCGGCCTGACCTTCTACACGGGCAGCCGCTTTCCTGAGAGGTACCGCAACGGCGGATTCATCGCGCTGCATGGGTCGTGGAACCGTACGGTTGCCTCCGGATTCCGTGTGGTGTTCTTCCCGATGCTGAACGGGCGGCCTGGACCGGTCGAGGACTTTCTCACCGGCTTCCTCGCCAGCACCGGCGCGAACGGCACCCCGGTGCAACAGTGGGGACGTCCGGTTGGCGTGACGGTCGCGCCGGACGGCGCGCTCCTGGTGGCGGACGACAGCGGCAATCGGATCTGGCGGGTGTCCACGAGCCGCTAGGTCGGCCAGGCAGACTCCGCACGGAGCCGCTGACACATCGCCACCGCGCTGCCCTTCCCGGTCCCGCCTCCGACCGTCAGGTGGGCCGGCGTTGCCAGATCGCCGGAGCTGCAGCAACGCGCGGGAAACGGCCCCGTGGACCCTGACGGGAGAGCGGTCGCTGACCAGCGTGTTCCGGAACTCGTCGATTTGACGCGTTACGATCAGGATGCCGATGCGTACACGACAGCTTCCTCGACTGCCGTCTCACAGATGGCTCTTGCCGGCGGTCACCCTGCTCGCCATCGGCGCGCTCTCGCTGGCCGCCTCGGCGCAGGCGCCGCTCGGTCCGATTCTGCTGCTGCCGCCGGGCCAGGTAGTGCCACTGCCGCCGCCGGGGACCGCCTCGGAGATGCCGCTGCCGGCCTACGACAAAGACGACGACCTGCGGAACGAGTGGTCGAAAGCCGAGTTTCCCCACCGGGGCGAGTGCCGCTGGATGCCTGTGGAGTGGGGTGGCAAGCCGACACAAGGGCGCGATACACCGGCCGAACGGCAGGCCATCCGGCAGGCGCAGGAGAGGGCCATTGGCTTCCTGAAGACCGCCCCCGTATCCAACCCGCCCATCGGCATCTGCCCATGGGTCGTCTCGGCCGGGTCCGATGGCGGCGTCGACCAGGGGTATGCCGTCACCTCGAGCTTCATGCTCGCCAACTGGGCGACCACGACGCTGAGCCGCAGCAAGCCGGGCGGCCGCATCATCCGTGGTGAACTGCTGCATCTCAGGTTCACGTTCAACGCGCTGCCCGGCGATCGGATCAGCCCACCCTATTCATCACCATTCCAGATGGTCGATGACCAGGGCGAGTTCTTCATTGGAGGTCAGCCGACCGGGCTGTTCCAGGGCTTCCCGGTGTACTTCGCGCTCAGCAACCCGGACGAGAACTACCTCGTGATTCCGCGCAATAACCGGCCGCTCTTCCGGCCGGTGCGCGTCGACCGCATGATCCGCTGGCAGCTCTCGCTGTTCGACAAGGAACTGGCGCAACTCCGCGCGACGTTGGACAACGCCCGGCGCGAGTACGACAGCTACTTCACGCCGACGGCCGAGGCCGACGAGGAGCGCCTCCTCGCGCGCCGCGCCGAAAACGAGCGGGCGCGCACGCCGGAGTCGCAGGCGCGGATACGGGCGAACCGTCGCGCCGAAGTGGAGCAACAAACGAAGGCGCTGCGAGCGAAATGGGACATCGCCGGGAATCCCGCGCATCCGTTCAACGTCGCCACGCGCCGCAAGGCCGAGGCGGACGCCCGGTTGGCGGGTTTATCGGCGGCTGATGGTCAAAGCCCCGCCTGCCTCGTCCAGCGTGAACAGAGCTACATCACGCCAGACATCGCCGCAGTGGGCAGTCGCGGCTGCACGTTCAACCTCGTCGAGCGAAACCCGGATTACTACGACAAAACACTGCCGCGGACGGCGCCGCAGATTCTCGTCATCAGCCAGTTCTCGTGGTTGCCGCCGATTGGCGGACTGCCCGGCCAGCGACGCCGGTACACCTGGGCGAACCGCCACACGCTCTGGGGGCTGGACTGGCAGAAGTTCCGTCGCGACCTGCTCGGTGCGACGACACCGTTCGACATCATGGCCGTCACACCGTTCGCTGGCGAGCCGCGACCGCTTCCGCGGGAGGCCGCGGAAGCCGTTCCGAAAGCGACCGTGCCGTCGCCGGATTCACCGCCGGTTGTACCGTCAACCCCGCGGCAGTGACGACCGCGTCGGACCCACCTGATTCCAGGAGGGGCAATAAGACTGGTCATTGGAAACCCTGTACGGGCACCATGGCCGCCGCAGGAGCCGTCTCAAACCGCGAAAAACGGCGTCGTGTCGATGCGAGCGGCACGGCACTTCTGATCGAAGCGTGTGCTCGGCCGTCATGCGGCCAGTGGCGCCCTGGTCCGTCACGCGGGACGTGGTAACCTAAACGCCACACCCGGCCAACTGACTCCACTGGCGGTGGATGTCATTTCAGCGGAGGAAGCAGATGATCCATCCACGCACCTGCCTGGCAATCGGATTGGCGCTTGTCGTAGGCGTCCGGGCGGTTCAGGGCCAGCCGCGCCAGCCACCCGATCCCATGACGGCGATTACGGCGACCTTCACCACCGTGCACAAGAACCTTCTCGAGATGGCGGAGGACTTCCCGGCCGACAAGTACGGATTCAAACCGAAGCCCGAGATGCGGTCGTTCGGCGAGGTGCTCGTGCATGTCTTCTCCGGCACCGCGTACGCAGCGAGGGCGGGCAAGGGCGAAGCCGTGCAGTGGAGCGAGCTCGATGCGAAGGGCTACCCGGACAAGGCGGCCGTCGTGGCGGGCCTCAAGAAGGCAATGGCCGAGGCCGATGCGACGATCAAGGCGACGCCGGCGACCCGCTTCGCCGCCTCGCCGGAGCCGTGGCTGTCCGTCATCGAGCATTCCGCCGAACACTATGGACTGCTGGTCGCGTACTACCGGCTGAACAATCTGGTGCCACCGGCGTCCCGTCCGAAGAAATAGCGGCGTCAGGCGGTCCGAGAGGCTGCCTCCCGCCGTCGCAGCCGGCCGCGCGTCGCATCACGGGCGGCGGCCCCACACGCCGATTGTGGCTGGTCACTTCGTCGGCGCCGAGCCGGGTGCCGGGTGGACGAATCACGGTCAACGTGGTGTCCATGAGGCGATCTCCGCGTGGACCCTCGACCCGTCACTCCGTGGGCAAACGTCTCTCGTATTCATGTCGGAGGATGTATGACAAGGTCCGGATTGTGGCCGGTGGTCGGCCGGGTGGCGGTGACGGTGGCCGTTGCCCTCGTCATTGCCGTCGCCTTCGACGTGCGGGTCCAGGTGCAGGGCGGCAAGACGATGACGACCGAGGAGGATTTCCGTCGCGCCTTCACGGAACTGTCCAACTGGGGACGGTGGGGCCAGGACGACGAACTCGGGGCGGCGAACCTGATCACGCCGGCCAAACGCAAGGCCGCGGCGGCGCTGGTGCGGGAGGGCCTGGCGATTTCATTGGCGCACGACATCTTCCAGGAGGACGTGCCCGACGGCCGTGGCCATCTGCAGCGGACGCTCGCCGGCGTGCGTCCGGGCGGCGCCTCGGACGTCTACGCGTTCACCGGGACGTATCACGGGTCGATCTTCAGCCACCTGGATGCCATCAACTGCCATCAGATGCTCGACGGGAAGGGCTACAACGGCCGCACCGTGGAGGACATCACGGCGGCCGGCGGCTGCCCGAAAGGCGGCATTCTCGCGCTCAAGGACGGCGTGGTGACGCGCGGCATCCTCTTCGACGCGACCAGACTGCCGGGCAAGGCGCCGAAAGGCTGGCTCGAACCGGGAACCGCCATTCACCGGAGCGACCTCGAAGCGCTCGAGAAGATGCAGAACGTGAAGGTCGGCGAAGGCGACGTCATCCTGCTCTACACCGGACGCTGGAAGCATCGGGCGGAGGTCGGTCCCTGGAAGAGCACCGACGGGAACGCTGGCTGGCACGGCGACGTCGTGTACTTCCTGAAGGAGCGCGGCGTCTCGTTCATCGGCAACGACGGCATCAACGACGTGTCGCCGACCGGCTTTCCACCGGCCATGGGGCTGCCGGTGCACCAGATCGCACTGGCGTCGCTCGGCGTCGACATCTTCGACAACCTCGATTTCGAGCGGGCGATCGAGACGGCGCGGCGCCTGAACCGCTACGAGTTCATGTTTTCGGCGGCACCGCTGCGGATTGAGAAGGGTATGGGGTCGCCGCTCAACCCGCTGGCAATCTTCTGACAGAGGTCGCCGGTCGGGCCACGGCCGGACGACGGTACGCGTCCGGACGACGAAGGGACGACTGCTCGCACGCCAGGCGTGGCGGTGGCGATCCGGCGATCTGGCGGCGACGCCGGGCCAGGCACGTCAGTCCGCCAATCGCGCCCTGAGCATCGCAGCAAACTCCGGCCCCTTGCCCTCGTCCTCGTGCTTGAAATAGACGTACACCTCGCGGCAGCCGGACGTCGACTCCCGGATGCGATCGGCCCACGCGCCAATGTCGTCCATCGTGTAGCCTTCGTCGCGCAGGCGGAAATAGGCGTAGTCGGCCGTGATCGTGACCGGGGTCGACAGCTTCTCGCTGTCGGCGATGCACAAGGCGTAGCCGCGCGCCCGCAACCGCTCGATGACCGCGTCGTCGAACCAGGACGGATTGCGGAACTCGAACGCCGCCGGCGCCTTCGGCGGCAGTTCGGCGAGAAACGCGTCGAAGAGCTCGAGGTTCAGCTTCAGGTTCGGCGGCAGCTGAAACAGCAGCGCCCCGAGCTTGTCGCCGAGGCTGCCGGCAACACCGCAGAACCCGCGGACGAGGTCGCCGCAGTGCTGCAGCCGGCTGTCGTGCGTGATCCGGCGCGGTGCCTTGAGGGTGAACCGGTACGGCGACGGGGTCTGTGCCATCCAGCCGGCCAGCAGCTTCTCGGTCGGCATCCGGTAGAAGGTGTAGTTGATTTCCACCGTCGGAAAGCGCTCGGCATAGTAGGGGAGCATCTTCGCCGCCGGCAGCGTCGCCGGATAGAAGCTCCCCTTCCATTCCGGGTAGTTGTAGCCAGAAGTGCCGATCCAGATCATCGCGCCGTTAACTGTAAACTACTTCCATGGGTTCCCACGTCAGCCGCTACTGGCGGCGCCATGCCGTCCTGACCGCCACCGTCCTGTCGCTGGCCATCGCCGCCTGCGGCGGCTCGCCGTCGGCGACCGAGACCACCTACCAGCTGCAGGGGCAGATCCTGTCGGTGGCGCCGGAGCGGAAGGAAACCGTCGTCAAGCACGAGGAAATCACCGGGTTCATGGAAGCGATGACCATGCCCTACTACGTCCGCGACAGCCGGGACATCGACGGCCTGCGGCCGGGTGATCTCATCACGTCGACGCTCGTCGTGGAGAACAGCGGCCGGGCGTATCTGAAGGACATCAAGAAGGTCGGCGACGCGCCCCTCGAACGCACGGCGGCAACCGCCGGCAGTCCGGCGGCCCCCGACCTGCTGCTCGAAGGAGCCGCGGCGCCCGACGCCACGCTCGTCGACCAGGACGGCGTGCCCCGGGAGTTCTCCTCGTTCCGAGGGCGCACGGTGGTCCTCACGTTCATCTACACCAGCTGCCCGCTCCCGACCTTCTGCCCGCTGATGGATCGCCACTTCGCCGCCGTGCAGCCGAGGCTGGCCGCCGACCCGGCCTTGGCGAACGTGCGCCTGGTGACCGTCAGTTTCGATCCGGCCACCGATACCCCGGCGGTGCTGAAGCGGCACGCCGCCACGCTCGACGCCGACCCCGACCGCTGGACCTTCCTGACCGGCGAGCCGGCAGCGGTCGAGCGTTTCGCGGCGCGCTTCGGCGTCTCGGTCATGCGCGAGTCCGGCGCCGCCGACCTCACGCACAACCTGCGCACGGCCATCATCGACTCCACCGGAACGATCGCGAAGTTCTACACCGGCAACGACTGGACACCCGACGATCTGGTCGCCGACCTGACGCGCCTGAGCACGACGCGCTGATCCCGCTGTGTCACCGCGCCGAGAGACTCCCGGAATGCTCGTGGCGCCGCCATTCACCGCGGCGGAGCGCCGGCTCATTGCCCGCCTGCGGACGCCCGCGGCCGTCCAGGCATTTCTCAATGCGCTGCCGTACAACACGGAGCCGGAGCGGGCGACCCTGCGGTCGTTCCGCGGCGTCATCCAGCACGGCTGTGCCCACTGTCTGGAAGCTGCCCTGTTCGCGACCGTCGTCCTCGAACAGCACGGCTACACGCCGCAGGTGCTCAGCTTCGAGTCGATCGATCGCCTCGATCATGTGATCTTCGTCTACAAGCAGGACGGCCGGTGGGGGTCGGTCGCCCGCTCGCGTGACCCCGGCCTCCATGGCCGCCGGGCCGCCTTCGCGACGCCGCGGGCGCTCGCGATGAGCTATGTCGACCCGTACGTCGACTACACCGGACGGGTCACGGCCTATGCGGTCGTCAACCTCGCCCGCGAGATGGCGGACTACGACTGGCGGCTGTCGGCGCGCAACGTCTGGGCGGTCGAGCGGATGCTGCTGGACCATCCCCACCATGCCATCAGGACCTCGGACGCCCGGTTCCGGCGGCTGCGAGCCTGGTATCGTGCCTACCGTGCCGAGCACGGGCGAAAGCCGACCGAATACCGCGGGCGGGAACGCTGGAGTGCCCTGCCGCCCGAATTCGCCACGCCGCCGCCGCGACACGCCGCTGGCCACCGCGGCTGAGCGGCGGTAGACTTCCCGGCACATGGAGATCGCGCTCACGCCGCTCGAGTTCGCGCGCCGGACGGCGCGCCTGCACCCCGACCGCGAGGCGGTCGTCGACGGACCCGTCCGGCTCACCTACGGTGCGTTCTTCGCGGGCTGCGATGCCTGGTCGAGCGCGCTGCAGGCGCTCGGGGTCGGCGTCGGCGACCGCGTCGCCTACATCGCCCCGAACGGACTGCCACAGCTGGAATCGTTCTACGCCGTGCCGCAGATCGGCGCCGTGCTCGTGCCGATCAACTTCCGGCTCACGGCCGGCGACTTCGCCTACATCCTCAACCACAGCGGCGCCGTCGTCGCGTGCGTGCACGAAGACTATCTCGACGCGGTCGACGGCATCCGGGGCGAGCTGGCCACCGTCAAACACTTCGTCGCGATCGGCGCCGACCGCGACCATCGGCCGGCCGGCGACGGCTGGCTCGACTACCAGGCGCTGCACGCCTCGGCCACCGGCCGCGTGACGAAGCCGGCGATCGGCGAGCGCGATCTGTTGAGCATCAACTACACCAGCGGCACGACATCGCGTCCCAAGGGGGTGATGATCACCCATCGGAACGCCTATTTGAATACCGTCGGCACGCTGCTCCACCTGCCGATGACCTGCGCCGATCGCTACCTGTGGACGCTGCCGATGTTCCATGCCAATGGCTGGACCTTCACGTGGACCGTGACGGCGGTGGGCGGTCTCCACGTCTGCCTGCCGAAGGTCGACCCGCGGGTGGTCTTCGATCTGATTGCGCGCGAGCGTGTCACCATGCTGTGCGCCGCGCCGACCGTGCTCATCGGCCTCGCCCATGCGCCCGACGAGCTGCGAAGCGCCGCGACGCGCGGCGTCCGGGTGGTCACGGCCGGCGCACCGCCCGCCGCGGCGACGATTCAGCGCATCGAGGAGGAGTTCGGCTGGACCCTGACGCAGATGTACGGTCTCACCGAAACGGCACCCTTCATCACCGTCTGCGAGCCGCGCCCGGACCACGACGGGCTGTCGCCCGAGGCGAGGGCCGTCGTCAAAGCCCGGCAGGGGGTCGAGCTCATCACCTCCGGCGAACTCCGCGTCGTCGACGCCGACGACCGCGAGGTGCCGCACGATGGCTGCACCCTCGGCGAGATCGTCGTCCGCGGCAACGTCGTCATGACCGGCTACTACAACGACGCCGCGGCGACCGACACCGCGCTGCGCGGCGGCTGGTTCCACAGTGGCGATGCGGCGGTGGTCCATCCCGACGGCTTCATCGAGATCCGCGATCGGTTCAAGGACGTCATCATCAGCGGCGGCGAGAACATCTCGTCGGTCGAAGTGGAAGGCGTCCTGCTGCGCCATCCTGCCGTCCTCGAGGCGGCGGTGGTCGGCGTGCCGGACGAGCGGTGGGGCGAGGCGCCGCAGGCCTTCGTCGTCCTCAAGCCTGGCATGACCGTCGCGCCGCAGGAGCTGCGCGAGTTCACCCGCCAGCGGCTGGCGCACTTCAAGACGCCGCGCGAGGTCACGTTCGTGGCCGAGCTGCCGAAGACCGCCACCGGAAAGATCCAGAAGTTCGTGCTGCGCCAGGGCCGGGCCGCGATTTCGGCGCAGTAGGCGGCGGTGGCCGGCGGCCTACTTGCCGCCGGTGACGTCGATGAATGCTCCGGTCGTGAACGAGGCCTCGTCCGACAGCAGCCACAGGATGGCGTGCGCGACCTCCTCCGGCTGGCCGCCGCGCTTCATGGGAACGAACTGCTTCACGCGATCGACGCGATTCGGCTCGCCGCCGCTGGCGTGGATGTCGGTGTAGATGAACCCCGGCCGCACGCAATTGACGCGGATGCCGTCGTCGGCGACCTCCTGTGCCAGACCGATCGTCAGCGTGTCGATCGCGCCCTTCGATGCGGCGTAGTCGACGTACTCACCCGGCGAGCCGAGCCGCGAGGCGCCGGACGAGACGTTGACGATGGCGCCGCCGGCGCCGCCGTGCTTCGGCGACATGCGCCGGATCGCCTCGCGCGCGCACAGGAAGCTGCCGGTGACGTTCGTCGCGAACACCCGCGCCAGCCGCGCCGCGTCCATCGACTCGACGCGCATCTGCGTCTCGAGGATGCCGGTGTTGTTCACGAGCGCGGTCACCGGGCCGAGCGTTCGGTCGCAAGCCTGAAACAGGGCGACGACGTCGCCCTCGACCGCGACGTCGGCCGGCACCGCGGCGGCTCGCGCGCCGGCGGCGTGACAGGCGTCCACGACCGCGTCGGCGGCGGCGCGGTTCCGCCGATAGTTCACGCAGACGTCGTAGCCGCGGCTGGCCGCCAGCCTGGCCGTCGCCGCGCCGATCCCGCGACTCGCGCCGGTAATGAGCAGCACCCTGTTGGTGGCCATGGTTTCGGGATTCGCCGCGCCGACACGGCGCGTCCGGCGGTCGCGACGGCGGCTAGTCGAGCGCCTTGACGATCTCCTCGATGACCTTCTTCGCGTCGCCGAACACCATCATCGTCCGGTCCATGTAGAACAGCGGATTGTCGACGCCGGCGTAGCCGGCGGCCATCGACCGCTTGTTGACGATGACCGTGCGCGCCTTGTGCGCCTCGAGAATCGGCATGCCGTAGATCGGGCTGCCCGGCTGCTCGGCCAGCGGGTTGACGACGTCATTGGCGCCGAGGACGAAGGCGATGTCGGTGCTGCCGAAGTCGCTGTTGATGTCTTCCATCTCCAGCACCTGCTCGTACGGCACTTCCGCTTCCGCGAGCAGGACGTTCATGTGGCCGGGCATGCGGCCGGCCACCGGGTGGATGGCGTAGCGGACGGTGATCCCCTTGTGCGTCAGCTTCTCGACCAGTTCCTGGGTAGCGTGCTGGGCCCGGCCGACCGCGAGGCCGTAGCCCGGGACGATGATGACGCTGTCGGCGTTGCCGAGCAGGAACGCCACGTCCTCGGGCGAGCCGGACTTGACCGTCTTCTGCTCGCCGCTGGCGGCGACCGCCGCCGTGGTTTCGCCGCCGAAGCCGCCGAGGATGACGCTGAGGAAGCCGCGGTTCATCGCCTTGCACATGATGTAGGACAGAATCGCGCCCGACGAGCCGACCAGCGACCCGGCGATGATGAGCATCGAGTTGTTCAGCGAGAAGCCGATGCCCGCGGCGGCCCAGCCCGAGTAGCTGTTGAGCATCGAGACGACGACCGGCATGTCGGCGCCGCCGATCGGGATGATGGTCAGGATGCCGAGCACGAAGGCGAGGCCGGTCATCGCGATGAACGGCGGCCATTGCGTCTCCGGCGACGCCGCATAGAACATCAGGCCGGCGCCGACCATCACGATCGCCAGCAGCAGGTTCACCATGTGCTGGCCCTTGAACACCACCGGCGCGCTCGAGAACAGCCGGCTGTACTTGCCGAGCCCGGCGAGCTTGCCGAACGCGATGATCGAGCCGGAGAACGTGATCGCGCCGACGAAGGTGCCGATGAACAGCTCGATGCGGTTGCCGCCCGGAATCGGCGACTCCATGCCGAACGCCGGCGGATCGCTGACGACCGCGTAGGCGATCAACACCGCCGACAATCCGACGAGCGAGTGCATGGCGGCGACCAGCTCGGGCATCTGGGTCATCTCGACCCGCTTGGCGACCACCGCGCCAATCAGGCCGCCGACCGCCAGGGCGCCGAGCGCCAGGTCGAAGCGGTGGGTGACCATGAACGTCGTCAGGACGGCGAGCGCCATCCCGATCATGCCGAGGAGGTTGCCGCGACGCGCCGTCGTCGGGCCCGACAGGTCGCGCAGTGCGAGGATGAAGAGGACGCTGGCGACGAGATACGAGAGGGCGACCTGATTCGCTGTCATTCGTCGCCTACTTCTTCTTCTCGCCTTGCGGCCGCTCTTTTTTCTTGAACATCTCGAGCATCCGCTGGCTGACCAGGAAGCCGCCGAAGGTGTTGATCGCGGCCAGGCCGACGGCGCCGGCGCCGAGGTACGAGCCGGTGCCGAGATGCTCGGAGCCGGCGGCGAGAATGGCGCCGACCAGGATGACCGAGCTGATGGCGTTCGTGACGCTCATCAGCGGCGTGTGCAGCGCCGGCGTGACGCTCCACACCACCTGGAATCCGACGAACACGGCGAGCACGAGCACCGTGAGATTGATGACGACGTGGTCGATAGTCCCTGTCATGGCTGGGGCCTCATGAAGCGGTCGCGACGGCGCCGTCGATGCAGACCAGCGCGCCGGCGATGATTTCGTCGCTGCGATTGAGCTTCAGTTCGCCGGTCTTCGGATCGACCAGCAGATTGACGAAGCTGAGGACGTTGCGGGCATACAGCGCGCTGGCGTCGGCGGCCAGCATCGCCGGCAGGTTCGAGTAGCCGATCAGCGTGACGCCGTGGTGGACGACGACCCGGTCCTTCTCGCTGAGCGGACAGTTGCCGCCCTGCTCCACCGCGAGGTCGACGATCACCGACCCCTGCTTCATGCCCTTCAGTGTGTCTTCACGAATCAGCACCGGTGCCGGGCGGCCCGGGATGAGCGCGGTCGTGATGATGATGTCGGCCGCCCGCGCCCGTTCGTCGATGAGGGCGGCCTGCCGCTTCTGGTAGTCTTCGCTCATCTGCCGCGCGTAGCCGCCGGCCGTCTCGGCCTGCTTCCGCTCCTCGTCGGACACCGGCACCTCGACGAATTTGGCGCCGAGCGATTCGACCTGCTCCTTGACCGCCGGCCGGACGTCGAACGCCTCGATGACGGCGCCGAGACGCTTGGCGGTGGCAATCGCCTGGAGGCCGGCGACGCCGGCGCCGAGCACGAGGACGCGGGCTGCCTTCACCGTACCGGCCGCGGTCATCAACATCGGCATGAACCGCCCGTAGGCGTCGGCGGCGATGACCACCGCCTTGTAGCCGGCGATGTTGGCCTGGGACGACAGGACGTCCATGGCCTGCGCGCGCGTGATGCGCGGCAGCCGTTCCAGCGCGAAGCCGGCGACACCGCGCTCCGCCAGTGCCGTGATGCCGGCCGCATCGTGCGGCGTCAGCAGGCCGATCAGCATGGTGCCCGACCGCAGCAGCGCCAGCTCGCCGGCGTCGGGACCACGCACCTTCAACAGCAGCTCGGCCTTCGCGTAGACGTCCGCGGCGCCCGGCACGATCGTCGCGCCGGCCGTCTCGTAGTCGGCGTCCTGGACGCTGGCCCCGAGACCGGCGCCCGATTGGACGTAGACCTCGTGGAAGTTCCCAGCCGTGAGCTTCTTCACGGTTTCTGGGGTGGCGGAAACCCGTGTTTCGCCTGGTCGAATTTCAGTGGGGATCCCGATCCGCATGCGACTGGCCTCGGAGTCTATGAGCGCACGTACACTCTTCTGCAGCCAAACAGCCCAGCAGTATATGCCACGAGCGGCTACACGGCGTTATCTGAAACGTTGCTGAAGCTTCTGCAGCTCCGCGTTGCCCGGACACAGTTGTTCGAAGGGCAGCGTGGTGAGCGGCATCGGCACGGTGGCGTTCTGCTCGTGCATGTCCTGCGACGTCGGCGCGATGTACAGCAGACCGGTCGCGACCTCGCCCCGGCGCTGCAGCTCCCGCACGTAGGCGTAGGCCGCGTCACGATCGGTCGGGTCGTAGTCCTCGGCGACCTTGTGCAGGCGCACGACGCTGCCGTCGTGCATCACGACGTCGCGCACGGCGCCGGAGGCATAGTCGGCGGTGATGGCGTGGGTCGGCGGCACGAAGTCGGCGTAGACGATGTCGACCTTCTTCTCGCGGGTGTAGGCATAGCTCTTGGTCGACCCTTCGTGATCGTTGAAGGTGACGCACGGCGAGATGATGTCGATGAAGGCAAAGCCGCGGTGGGTGAGCCCCGCCTTGAGCAGCGGCACGAGCTGGTCCTTGTCGCCCGAGAAACTGCGGGCGACGAAGCTCGCACCGAGCGTCAGCGCCAGCAGCACGCCGTCGATCGGCTCCATCGTGTTGCCCTCGCCCTTCTTGCTGAGCGAGCCCTTGTCGGCGGCGGCCGAGAACTGCCCCTTGGTCAGTCCGTAGACGCCGTTGTTCTCGAGCAGATACAGCAGGTTGACGTTGCGACGGATGGCGTGCGACATCTGTCCCAGGCCGATCGACAGCGAATCGCCGTCACCCGAGATGCCGATGTAGGCGATGTCGCCGTTGGCGGCGTTGGCGCCGGTCGCCAGCGCCGGCATGCGGCCGTGGACGCCGTTGAAGCCGTGGGCGTCACGCAGGAAGTAGGCCGGCGTCTTCGACGAGCAGCCGATGCCCGACAACTTGGCGACCTTGTGCGGCTCGATCGAGAGATCCCAGAACGCCTGGACGACCGCGGCGGTGACCGAGTCGTGACCGCAGCCGGCGCACAGCGTGGTAATCGCACCCTCGTAGTCGCGGCGCGTCAGCCCCAGCGCGTTCTTCGGCAGCGCCGGATGGAAGACCTTCGGTTTCGGGATGAACGTCATGCCGCCTTCTCCAGCTTCGCCCGCAGGCCCTTGAGCACGTGGTGGGCGCTCAGCGGGAAGCCGCCGTAATATCGAATCGAGTGGAGCTTGCTCATCAGCGCGCCGGTCTCGAGCGTGAGCAGGCTGCGCAGCTGACCGTCGCGGTTCTGCTCGACGACGAACACCGCATCGTGCGCGTCGATGAACTTCGCCACGTCGGCGTGGAACGGGAACGCACGTACCCGCATGAAGTCGATGGCGACCCCTTCCCTGGCCATCACGTCGAGCGCCTCGATGCAGGCGCTGTGGCAGCCGCCCACCGTCAGCAGGCCGATGCGGGCGCCCGGTGCCGTCCGCACGATCGGCGCCGGCAGCACCCTGGCAGCCCCCTGAATCTTCCGGTCGATGCGATCGATGACCTCCGTGTACTCGGCGTCGTCCTCCGTGTACGCGGCGTGCTTGTTGTGACCGGACCCGCGGGTGAAGTAGGCGCCCTTCGGGTGGACGCCCGGCAGCGAGCGGTACGGAATCCCGTCGCCGTCGACGTCGAGGTAGCGCGAGAACGACTGCACGGTTTCGAGCTCGGCCGCCGACAGCACCTTGCCGCGATCCGGCCGGTAGGCGTCGTCCCACTCCAGTTTCGGCACCATCCAGTCGTTCATGCCGATGTCGAGGTCGGTGAGGACGAACACCGGCGTCTGGAAGCGTTCGGCGTAGTCGAACGACTTGACCGCCAGCTCGAACGCCTCGCGCGGGTCGCCGGGATACAGACAGATGTGCCGGGTGTCGCCGTGCGACGCGTAGGCGCACGCCATCAGGTCGCCCTGCTGCGTGCGGGTCGGCATGCCGGTCGACGGTCCAGTGCGCTGCACGTCGAACAGCACGGCCGGCACTTCGGCGAAGTAGGCCAGACCGATGAATTCGTTCATCAGCGAGATGCCGGGACCCGAGGTCGGCGTGAAGGCGCGGGCGCCGGCCCAGCCGGCACCGATGACCATGCCGATGGAGGCCAGCTCGTCTTCCGCCTGGATGATCGCGTAGCGGTTCTTCTTGGTATCGGGGTCGACCCGGAAGCGCTGGCAGAACCCCTTGAACGCCTCCATCATCGACGTCGACGGCGTGATCGGATACCAGGCGCCGACGGTGGCACCGGCGAACACGCAGCCGAGGCCGGCGGCCGTGTTGCCGTCGATGAGGATCGAGTCCTTCGTCTGATCGAGCGCTTCGAGGTGGATCGGCAGCGGGCAGGGAAAATTCGCCTTCGCGTAGTCGTAGCCGATGTCCACCGCCTTCTGGTTCGAGTCCATCAGCGCCGGCTTCTTGCCGAATTTCTCCTTCAAGAGCGCGCGGACGATGTCGGTGTCGATGCCGAGCAGGGCGGCGAGGGCGCCGGCGTAGGCGATGTTCTTCATCAAGATGCGCTCGCGCACCCCCTTGAACATCGCGTTGCACATCTCGGCGAGCGGAATCCCGATGTAGGTGACGTCCGGGCGGCGCAGCGACTCGTCGAGCGGCCACGTCGAATCGTGCAGCAGCCAGCCGCCGGCCCGCGCCTCGGCCACGTCCTTCGGATAGGTGGCTGCGTTGAGCGCGACGATGAGGTCGAACTGCGCGGTCCGGCCGGTATAGCCGTCCTTGCTCACCCGGATTTCGTACCAGGTCGGCAGCCCCTGGATGTTCGACGGAAAGACGTTCTTGCCGGTGACCGGCACGCCCATCCGGAAAATCGCCTGCATGATCAGGCTGTTCGCCGACGCGGACCCGGTGCCGTTGGCGGTGGCTATCTTGAATGCGAAATCGTTGACCGCGCTCATGCTCTCACCTGGATTTGCAGCAGCGGGCTGGCTTGCGGAATCGCGACCATCGACTTGCGCATGTCCCATGCGTAGGTCGGGCACCGCTCGGCGCACAGCCCGCAGTGTAGGCAGACGTTCTCGTCCTTCACCATGACACGCCCCGTCTGCTTGAGCGAGCCGGAGACGAACAGCGGCTGTTCCAGGTTGTCGGCGGGCGCCTTCAGGCGGCCGCGCAGGTCGGCCTCGTCACCGTTTCTCGTGATCGTCAGACAGTCGGTCGGACAGATGTCGATGCACGCGTCGCACTCGATGCACAGCGAATCGGTGAAGTGGGTCTGGACGTCGCAGTTGAGGCAGCGCTCGACCTCGGCAGCCGTCTGCTCGGCTGTGAAGCCGAGCTCGACCTCCGTCGTCATGCTCTTGAACCGCACCGGCAGCTCGACGTGCTGCATCTTCTGCCGCTGCGCCGCGCTGTAGTTGTTGCTGTAGGCCCACTCGTGCAGACCCATCTTCGTGCTCGTCAGCGTCACCCCCGACGCCGGCCGCTCGGTCACCGCGACACCCATGCAGTAGTTGTGAATCGAGATGGCCGCCTGATGGCCGTGTTCGACCGCCCAGATGATGTTGGCCGGCCCCCACGCCGCGTCGCCGCCGAAGAACACGCCCGGCCGGGTCGACATGAACGTCGTCCGGTCGACGACCGGCATGTCCCACTTGCCGAACTCGAGGCCGATGTTCCGCTCGATGTACGGGAACGCATTGTCCTGGCCGATGGCCAGCACGACCGTATCGCACGGGATGACCGTGGTGCCAACAACCTCCTGCTGGAGCTTGCCGCCGACCTCTGTCGACTTGAACTGCTTGAACTCCATGCCGGTGAGCTTGCCATTCTCGACGATGAAGCGAACCGGTTCGAGATTCTCGACGATCTCGACCTTTTCCTCTTCGGCGTCCTCGAGTTCCCACGGCGACGCCTTGAAGTACTTGCGCGTCTTGCGGGCGACGACCTTCACGTCGGTGGCGCCAAGGCGCTTGGCCGAGCGGCAGCAGTCCATCGCCGTGTTGCCGACGCCGATGATGATGACCTTCTCGCCGACCGATTCCACGTGCCCGAAATGGATCGACTCGAGCCATTCGATGCCGATGAAGATCTGGTCGGTGTCCCAGCGGCCGGGAATGTCCAGCTCCTTGCCCTTGGGGGCGCCGCTGCCGACGAACACGGCGTCGTACTCGCCGGAATCGAGGAGCTGCTGCAGGCTGGAGACCGGCGTGTCGTAGCGCACGTCGACGCCCATGTCGATGATGTAGCCGATTTCTTCGTCGAGGACTTCGGCGGGCAGCCGGAAGGCGGGGATATTGGTCCGCATGAGCCCGCCCGGCTTCGGCATCTTCTCGAACACCGTCACCTGGTAGCCGAGCGGCATCAGGTCGTTGGCCACCGTCAGCGACGCCGGACCGGCGCCGATGAGGGCGACACGCCTGCCGTTCTTCTCGGCCGGCGCCGCCGGCAGCAACTCTTTCACCTCGTCGCGGTGGTCCGCGGCCACCCGCTTGAGCCGGCAGATGGCGACCGGCTTGCCGTCGACGCGCGTCCGCCGGCAGGCCGGCTCGCACGGACGGTCGCAGGTCCGCCCCAGAATGCCCGGGAAGACATTCGAGGCGCGATTCACCAGGTAGGCTTCCGTGAAGCGATCCTGCGCGATCAACCGGATGTATTCGGGGACGTTGGTGTGGGCCGGGCACGCCCACTGGCAATCGACGACGCGGTGAAAGTAGTCAGGATTCCCGACGTTTGTTGGTTGCATCGACCTTTTATTATACGCGTTTACGGGCTTTTCGGGCCCGATGCATGACGCCAGTTCGCACAGAAATACCCTGTCCACATGCGCACGCGTGCACACGCGACAGGGCCGCGACATTGTAATCGCAACGGCTGCGCTTCGCTATAACGGCGCAGGGGTATCCGTCGGCCGATGCCCGGTCTCCGTCATCGGCGTTATCGGTTCGGACGCGACCGGCGGTTATGGCTGTGCCGCCAGCGACAGCACGGCCGGCGTGTCGACGTCGACCAGACCCGCGGCCGTCGTCCCCAGGCGCCGCGCGGCGCGATCGACGAGGTAGGTGCCGGCGCGCAGACCAACCCACCGCCGGCCGTCCGGATGGCGCACCATCCACGGTGCGCGCGCCACGTCGGGCGCGAGCGCCCGCAGTTCCTCCACCCAGCCGTCGACCTCGGCCGGGTAGGCGCCCCACGGCGGGGCCGCCCCGGCGAAGTCACGTTCGAAGGCGGTCGCCATCCCCTCCGAGACGACGTCATCCATCAACGTGCGGCCGCGCGGCACCGTCCGATAGCGGACGAGATGGTGGAACTCGTGGAAGAGCGTCGCCCGGAGCTGCTTCGCCACCGTCTGGGCGACGCCGCCCGCCCGGCCGGGGTCGACCACCCACGTCACCGTCGCCGGCGGGATGGCCGAGCCGGTCTCGCCGGTTTCGGGAATGACGTCGGCCCCGGCATAGGCGCGCAGCACGAGACCCCGGGGCAGGGCCGGGAGCAGCCGCCGCACCTCTTCGGCCGCCGCATCGGCGACCTCCTGGATGGCCATCCGCTCGCCGCGCGGGAAGCTGTAGCCATGCGCCAGATAGAACTCGGTGCGTACATCGTGCGACCGGCCGCAGCCGCCGTAGATGACGGCCGCCACCAGGCTGGTCGCCGCCGCGAACGAGATGCCCGCACTCATGGATTGCCCGCCTCGCCGCCCACCCGGCGGGCGATGCGAGACGAGCCGGATTCTAACGCGGCGCGGCCCGGGTGCCGCAATCGGTCGCTCGCGGCGCACAGCGGCCCACTATAATCACCGGCGGCCGGCCCCCCCGGCCGGTTATGCCGCTGGTTGCTCACTCGTCACTGCCGACGTTCGCCGATCTGCGTCGGCTCGGCCATACCGTCCTGAGTGTGGCCGAGGCGCAGCATCAGGACATCCGGGCCCTGCACGTCGGCCTGCTGAACATGATGCCGGACGCCGCGTTCCAGGTCACCGAGCAGCAGTTCATGCGCCTGGTCGGCACGTCCAACCAGATCGCGCAGTTCTACGTCCACTGCTTCACCGTCCCCGGGCTGGCGCGCAGCGACGCGACCGCCGCCTACATCGCCGCCCACTACGAGGACCTCTCCTCGATCTACGCCGATGGGCTCGACGCGCTGATCATCACCGGCGCCAACATCGTGAATCCCCGGCTCGAGGAACAGGCGTTCTACGAGCCGCTGACCGAGGTGATCGGCTGGGCCAGTCAGCAGGTCACGTCGGTGCTCTGCTCGTGCCTCTCGACGCATGCGCTGATGAAGCACCTCTTCGGCATCGACCGTGTGCCGCTGCCGCGCAAGCAATGGGGCGTCTACAGCCACCGCGTCGTCGCGCCGGGCCACCCGCTGCTGCGCGGCATCAACACCCGCTTCGACGTGCCGCACTCGCGCTACAACGCCATCACCCGCCAGCAGTTCCTGGACGCCGGCCTGACCATTCTCATCGAGAGCGCCGACGCCGGGGTCCATGCGGCCGTCAGCGACGACCAGTTCCGCAGCATCTACTTCCAGGGCCATCCGGAGTACGACGCCAACAGCCTGCTCAAGGAATACAAGCGCGAGGTATTGCGGCACTTCCACGGTGAGCGGGACATGCCGCCGCTGCCCGAGCGCTACATCTCCGACGACGCGTTCGCGATCATCGCGGCGTATCTCGAGACCGCCAGCGCCGCGCGGGCCACCGGGGCGCCGCTGCCCGACTTCCCGGAGTCCGACCTGGCACCCCACCTCGACAACACGTGGACCGACACCGCCAAGGCGATCTTCAACAACTGGCTCGGCCTCGTGTATCAATTGACGAATCTCGACCGCCGCCGTCCGTTCATGGACGGCATCAACCCGCGCAGGCCGCTCGAAGGCCTGCCTACACACGCGCACTGACCTGCGCCTAACCGGGGCAACAGACGATGAAGGACGAGACGCTCGCAATCCACGCAGGATACAAGACCGACCCGACGACCAAGTCGGTGGCGGTGCCGATCTACCAGACGGTGGCCTACGAGTTCGACAATGCGCAGCACGGCGCCGACCTGTTCAACCTGGCGGTCCCGGGCAACATCTACACGCGCATCATGAACCCGACCCAGGACGTCCTCGAACAGCGGGTCGCGGCGCTCGAAGGCGGCATCGCCAGCCTGGCGCTCAGTTCCGGACAGTCGGCGATCACCTACGCGGTCCTGACCATCGCCCGCGCCGGCAACAACGTCGTCTCGGTACCGCAGCTCTACGGCGGCACCTACACGCTGTTCGCCCACCAGTTGCCGAGCATGGGCATCGACGTCCGCTTCGCCAAGAGCGACAGCGCCGCCGACCTCGAACCGCTGATCGATGCAAAGACCGTCGCCGTCTATTGCGAGACGATCGGCAACCCGGCGGGCAACATCCCGGACCTCGCCGCCATCGCGGCGATGGCGCACAAGCACGGCGTCGCCGTGATCGTCGACAACACCGTGCCGACGCCGGTGCTGATGAAGCCGATCGCGTTCGGCGCCGACATCGTCGTGCATTCGCTGACGAAGTACATGGGCGGCCATGGCACGTCGATCGGCGGCATCATCGTCGACTCCGGCAAGTTCCCGTGGGCCGAGCAGAAGGCTCGCTATCCGATGCTGAGCACGCCGGAACCGGCCTACCACGGCGTCGTCTACACCGAGGCGCTCGGTCCGGCCGCCTTCATCGGACGCGCCCGCACGGTGCCGCTGCGCAACATGGGTTCGGCGATCAGCCCGTTCAACGCCTTCCTGTTCCTGCAGGGGATCGAGACGCTGGCGCTGCGCATGGAGCGCCACGTCGCGAACGCCATGGCGGTGGCGGCGCACCTGGAGAAGCACCCGGCCGTCGGCGCCGTGCAGTACGCGGGGCTGAAATCGTCCCCCTACCACGCACTCGCCCAGAAATACACCGGCGGCAAGCCGTCGGCGCTGCTGACCTTCTCGATCAAGGGCGGCTTCGACGCCGGTGTGAAGTTCTACGACGCGCTGAAGATCTTCAAGCGCCTCGTGAACATCGGTGACGCGAAGTCGCTGGCCGCGCATCCGGCGTCGACCACCCACCGCCAGATGACCGAGGACGAACAGGCGCAGGCCGGCGTCACCCCGGACATGATTCGTCTGTGCGTCGGCATCGAAGCCATCGACGACATCCTGGCCGACATCGACCAGGCGCTCGCCGCCGCCGTCTAGACGGTCGTGGGGTTCCGGTGGCGTGATCGGCCGCCGGAACCGCCTCGTTCTCGATGATCCAGTCTGCCCGCCGTACGCGCGTTAGTGTCTGACCGGCTGCGTCCCGCAGCCGGTGTCGGCACCTGGCAGCGGGACCACGCGTCCCGGAGAGAACGAGATGAAGAAACTGATCAGTGCGCTCCTCGTCTACACGCTTGCCGTCCCGGCGACGACGCTCTTCGCCGCCGGCCCGGACGCGCCGGCCAGCGGCCTGCAGGCGGCGGTCGCCAAAGCCGCCCGGACGGTGCCGTTGCAGGCATCGGCCACGGCTTCGCCCTCGGCATCCGGCTTTCCCAGGACCCTGCCGCGGAACGGCAGGCGGCTCAATCAGGGCGGCCCTGGCGCCGGCATGATGGTGATCAGCCTGCTCGGCACGGTGGCCGGCGCGGCCGGCACCTACTACATGATCAAGACGATGCGGGAGAGCAACAAGGAACAGACGGCGGCAGGTCTCCGCTGAGATCGGCACGGGTCCGGTCGTAAGCCGGGGACCGTCGCT
>CADEDC010000012.1:23552-28935 GCA_902825985.1 uncultured Acidobacteriota bacterium
CGGATCGGCTGAGCTCGAATCGGGCGAGGTCGAATCGGCTGAGCGCTATTCCGGTTCGCCCGGTGGGTGGCTCGCGCTCACCGGCCCGGCCGGCTCGCCCTGCTCGCGCAGCCAGTCACCGGCATCACGTTCGAACCAGGCCATCGGCCCCTGGGACGCATAGGCCGGATGTGGAAACGACCGCTCGCCACGCCGTTGCAGGCCAATCTTCTCGAGCACGCGCTGGGACGCCACGTTCGGCCGGTTCGTCATGGCGGAGATCCGCGGCAGTTGCAGGTCGATGAAACCGTAGCGGACGACCGCCGCAGCCATCTCGGTGGCGTAGCCCTTCCCCCAGGCCGGCTTCAGCAGCGCATAGCCGACCTGGACGATCGTCTCGCCTTGGATGTGATTGAGCAGGTGAAACCCGACGCGCTCGCCGGTCGAACGCTCGATGGTCAGCCAGATGCCGAGCCCCGGATGCTCGTCGTAGTAGCGCAGGATCCGGTGCTGAAGCAGGTCGGCTGCCGCCGCCCGGTCGCGGATCCCACCCAGGTAGCGGGTGACCTCCGGGTCGGCGTAGAGCGCGACGAACCACTCGAGATCGGCCGGAGTGAAGGGCCGGAGGGTCAGTCGCGGAGTGGTGGGGAGCAGGGACATCGGTCGTCGGTCATCGGTCGTCGGTCGCCAGACGTCAGCCGTCTCGTCAGGCGCGTGCCACGGGCGCTTCTCAATCGAGGTCGAAATCGCGCGTCGGCTTCGTGATCGGTTCCTGGTGCGCCTGCTTGAGCGCCTCCTCGAATCGCCGGGCGAGGGCATCGTCGCGGTTGCGCTCGGATTCGACCGACTGCTGGAAGATGTCCTCCCGGCGGCGGGCCTGGTCGGCGAGGATGCGCTGCGCGTCGGACAGTTCCGGCTTGTTGGCGCGCTCCGGCTCCTTGTGCGAGATGACTCGGCCGAGATTCAGGTCGATCACCAGGGTCGCCAGGCAGCACGGACACTGGACCTCGAGCTCGGACTTCAATCGCGACATGGGGGCTATCATAGCGCAGTGAGTTCGCACGAACCGGTGACGCTGCGGGTCGCCACCTACAACATCCATCGCTGCCGCGGCATGGATCGGCTGACGCGGCCCGACCGTGTCACCGCGGTCATCCGCGAGGTGGGCGCGGATGTCGTCGCGCTGCAGGAGGTCGTCGGGGCCGGGCCGCGCGGCGTCAGTCACATCGAGGAAATCGGCGCGGCGCTCGGCATGGGCTGGGTGATGGCGCCGGCCCGGCGGCTGCGCGGCCACCAGTTCGGCAACGCGCTGCTCAGCCGGCTGCCGATCGTGCACCACTCGGAGCACGATCTCTCGTGGAAGACCTGCGAGGAACGGTGCATGCAGCGCGCCGACATCGACGTCCACGGCCACCGCCTGCACATCTACAACGTCCATCTCGGAACCGCCATTCTCGAGCGGCGATATCAGGCGGAGCGCCTGGCGACGTTCGTCTCGGATCGCCACGTCACCGGCGCCAAACTGGTGCTCGGTGACTTCAACGAGTGGATGAAGGGGCTGACGACGAAGATGCTGAGCAGCAAGCTCCAGAGCGTCGACGTCCGCAGCTATCTCAAGCGGCGTCGCACCTATCCCGGGCTCTTCCCGATTCTGCACCTCGACCATATCTACTACTCGGGACGTGTCGAGATCCTCGGGGTCGAAATGCCGCGGACGCGCCTCTCGCTCATGGCCTCCGATCACCTGCCGCTCGTGGCCGACATCCGCCTCGGTGCCTGACCGGAGAGGCGGCCGGGTCCTGTGGCAGAATAACTCCCTTCATCGAATCTCTACGGCCGCGGGCCCGCCATCGGCTCTCCGGCCCGCATGTACGTCAGGGTGCCCATGAACTGGTCGGAACTCGTTCTGCAGCGACTGTCGAACTCGCCGGCCCAGGTCGTCACCCCCGACGGCCGGGCAGATGATCCGTCGATGGCCGACTCCTGGCGGTCCGATGTCCCGGCGTCGATCATCATCTTCCTCGTGGCGGTGCCACTCTGCCTCGGCATCGCGCTCGCCTCGGGGGCCCCGCTCTTCTCCGGCATCATCTCGGGCATCATCGGCGGCGTTCTCGTCGGCTCGTTGAGCGGCTCGCCGCTGATGATCACGGGACCGGCGGCCGGCCTCAGCGCCATCGTCATGGCGGCCATCGACTCGCTCGGGTCGTTCCCCGCCTTCCTCTCGGTGGTCGTCGTCGCCGGCGTCCTGCAGGTGCTGTTCGCGCTGGGGCGCGGCGGGATCGTGGCCTACTACTTCCCGTCCAGCGTCGTCCGCGGCATGCTGACCGCCATCGGCCTCATCCTGATTCTCAAGCAGATCCCCCACGCGCTCGGCTACGACGTCGACTTCGAGGGCGACGAGTCGTTCTTCCAGGCCAACGCCGAGAACACGTTCACGGCGATCGCCAACGCCATCGGCCGCATCGAGCCGGCGGCGGTGATCCTGAGCCTGACCGGGCTGGTCATGCTGGTCGCCTGGGACCGCCTGCCCAAGACGTGGCGGGTCGTGCCGGGGCCGTTGCTGGCTGTACTGCTCGGGGTCATCGGCTACGAGGTGCTGCCGCTGTTCGACCCTTCCCTGCAGCTCGGCCCGGAGCATCTGGTCGCCCTGCCGGTGGCACGGTCGCTCACGGAGATGGGGCAGCTGTTTGCGTTCCCCGACTGGACGGCACTGCTGCACCTGAACGCCTGGGGCATCGCGGTCACGCTGGGGCTGGTCGCCAGCCTCGAGACGTTGTTGACCCTCGAGGCGACCGACAAGATGGATCGCTACAAGCGCGAGGCGCCGTCCGACCGGGAGCTGGCGGTGCAGGGGCTGGGGAACATCATGTCGGGCCTCATCGGCGGCTTGCCGGTGTCGGGCGTGCTGGTGCGCAGCGCGGCGAACATCGATGCCGGTGCGCAGACCAAGCTGTCGGCCGTCTATCACGGGGTCCTGCTCGCCGTCGCGGTGTTCTTCGCCCCGGCGCTGCTGAACCTGATCCCCTACGCGGCGCTGGCCGCGGTCCTCATCTACACCGGGTTCAAGTTGAGCCAGCCCACCACGATCCGCCTGATGTGGAATCAGGGGCGCATGCAGTTCGTGCCGTTCCTCGTGACCGTGGTCGCCATCCTGCTGACCGACCTGCTGATCGGCGTGCTCATCGGCATGGCCGTCGGCTTCCTCTTCATCGTGTTCGACCACCTGCGGCATCCATGCTTCAGCGTCGTGAGCGGAGCCGGCAGCGTGTTGACGCGCATCCGGCTCCACGAGCAGGTCACGTTCCTCAACAAGGCGTCGCTGGCGCAGTACCTCGATGCCCTGCCGCCGCGGACCCGGATCGAGATCGACGGCAGCCACTGCCGCCACATCGACCACGACGTGCTCGAGTTCATCAGCGATTTCCGCCAGACGGCGCTGCTGCGCGACATCGACTTCCGCACGGTGGGCCTGTCCCTTCCGCCGATCAGCCCGAGCCATTAATGGAAAATCTCAAACGCCTCTTCGACAACAACCGCGCCCTGGTCGAACAGATCACGCGCGACGACCCGGACTTCTTCAGCCGGCGGGCGTCGAAGCAGGAGCCCCACTTCCTGTTCATCGGTTGCGCCGACAGCCGGGTGCCGATCGAAACCCTCACCGGCGTCGCCCCGGGCGAGATGTTCGTCCATCGCAACATCGCGAACCAGGTGCTGCCCTCCGACCTCAATCTGCTGTCGGTGCTGCAGTACGCGGTCGAGGTGCTGGACGTGAAGCACGTCATCGTCTGCGGTCATCACCAGTGCGGCGGCGTCAGGGCGGCGATGGGCGAGGCGAACCACGGCCTCGTCGACTTCTGGCTGGCCGGCATCCGCGATTCGATCCAGCGGCACAAGGAGGAGATCGACGCCTACGCCACCGACCAGGCGAAGTTCGACCGTCTGGTCGAGTTGAACGTCCTCCGCCAGGTGTTCAATCTCGCCCGCACCCCGATCGTGCAGAACGCCTGGAAGCGCGGCCGCCGGCCGCTGTTGCACGGCATCGTCTACGACCTGAAGGACGGCCTGCTGCGCGAGCTCGTGCTCGCCGTCGACGGGCCGGACAAGGTGCGCGCACTGCTCGAAGCCAACCGCCGCAGTGTCGGTGATTGACTGGCCGACTGGCTGCTCGACTGATGCCGCATCGAGGGCGGGCCGGGCCGGACGGAATCGCGGCGCGCGCCGGTCACCCCTGGTTGCCCGGTTCCGGGACGGCACGCGATAATCGCTCGCATGCACATCACGATGGTCAAGAAGCGGCTGCTCGACGGCTCGGAGTGCCGCAAATGCCACGAAGCGACGGCGCACCTGCAGTCACGCGGACTGTGGGAACGCATCGACGCGGTCGTCTGGGCCTGCGAGGACGACCCGAACAGTCCCGGCATGGTGCTGGGCCGCCGCCTCGGCGTCGACCGCGCACCGTTCTTCGTCGTCAGCGATGCCGGCGGAGAAGCTGTCTACGTGAGCGTGCTGCAACTGGCGCGTGAGCGGTTCGACGTCGCGGTCTCCGCCGCCCAGGAGATGCAGGCGATCGACCCGGACGACATCGGCGGCATCTAGAAGGCCGGTCGCGATGGCAGCCGCCTCAGCCGACCGCGGCGACATTCGCGGCGTGCAGCCCGCACTCCTTCTTGGTCTCTTCTTCCCACCACCAGCGCCCGGCGCGTTCGTGCTGCCCCGGATTGGTCGGCCGGGTGCACGGCTCGCAGCCGATCGAAATGAAACCGCGGTCGTGCAGCGCGTTGTACGGCACGTCGTGATCGCGGATGTAGGCCCACACCTGACGCGACGTCCAGTGGCTGAGCGGGTTGAACTTCACCAGCGGCGCGTCGGGTGTGCCGAACGTCCGATCGAGCTGGACGACCGGCACATCGGCGCGCGTGCCGGGGCTCTGGTCGTGGCGCTGCCCGGTGACCCACGCGCGCAGCGGCTTGAGCGCCCGGACGAGCGGCTCCACCTTGCGGATGCCGCAGCACTCCTTGTGGCCGTCCTGATAGAACGAGAACAGGCCCTTGGCACGGACGAGCCCTTCCACCGCCTCGGCCTGCGGCGCGTAGACCTCGATCGGCACGCCGTAGTGCGTCCGGACCTTCTCGAGGAACTGATACGTCTCGGGGTGCAGCCGGCCGGTGTCGAGCGAGAACACGCGGAACGGCACGCCGAGCTTCGCGGCCATGTCGATGAGCACGACATCCTCGGCGCCGCTGAATGAAATGCCGATCGCCGGCGAGAACGCCTGCAGCGCCAGCGCAACGATGTCCTGCGGAGGCCGCCCCGCGTACTCCGCCGCGGTCGCCGGCAGCGACGAGAGATCAAGCGACATGCCCTGACCGTAGCACGGCGGCCGCCGTCATCTCAAATCGCGGCC
>CADEDC010000012.1:29035-101560 GCA_902825985.1 uncultured Acidobacteriota bacterium
GGCCGCCCATGCGACACGACCGCCGGCGGAAGGCCGGGACGGCGCACGACCGGTTTCGCCAGGCCGACCCAGCGGCTATCATCCCGACGTGCGACGGAGACACCGATGAAGATGTACGACGACCTCGCGGCGTGGTGGCCGCTGCTGTCACCTCCCGTGGACTATGAAGAGGAGGCAGCGTTCTATGCACGCTGCCTCCGCGAGGCCAGCGACGGCCGCCTCGGCACCGTCCTCGAACTCGGGAGCGGCGGCGGCAACAACGCGTCCCACATGAAGCGGTCGTTCGAGATGACCCTCGTCGAGCCGTCTCGCGGCATGCGCGACGTCAGCCGATCGCTCAATCCGGAATGCGAGCATCTCGACGGCGACATGCGGACGCTGCGGCTGGACCGCCAGTTCGACGCCGTCTTCGTCCACGATGCGGTGTGCTACATGACGACGCTCGACGACCTGCGACGGGCGATGACGACCGCGTTCGTGCACACCCGTCCGGGCGGCGTCGCGCTGTTCGCGCCGGACTGTCTCCGCGAGACCTACCGCGATGAGACCGATCACGGCGGCTCCGACGGTGAACGGCGCGGCCTGCGGTATCTCGCGTGGACCTGGGACCCGGACCCGGCCGACACCACCTGCACGGTGGAGTACGTGATCGTGCTGCGGGAGGCCGACGGCGCCGTTCGCGTCGAGCACGACCGTCACGTGGAGGGGGTCTTCGCCCGCGCCGACTGGCTGCGCCTGCTGCAGGAAGTCGGGTTCGACGCGACCGTCGTCCCGTTCGCCCACTCCGAGGAGGCTCCCGGCACGCTCGAGGTCTTCGTCGCCCGGCGTCGCAGCCGATAGACCGGGGACGGCGATTGCGCCGACGACGCGCGGCCGCTGCCAGGTCGCGCATCCCGCGTGCCGGCGCGCGGCGGGCGCGCCAATCCGATCAGCGGCCGCCGGCGGTGCGGGCCAGCCCTTCGCGGGCCGCCGCCGACGTCGGGTCGAGCGACAGCGCTTCGGCGAACAGCCGCGACGCGGTGTCATGCCGGCCGGCGTTCATCTCCAGCAACCCGAGATTCTGATAAGTCGTCGGGTCGCGCGGATCGAGGTGCAGCGCGGCGGTGAAGGCCTGCCGGGCGCCGTCGGTATCACCGCGGGTCGCGCGAATCGCCCCCACCAGGTTCTGCGCGCGCGCGTATCGCGCGTCGAGGCGCAGCGCGCGACCCGCTGCCGCCTCGGCGGCGTCGAGATCGCCGCGCATGAATTGCAGCGCCGCCAGGTAGTAGTGACTGCCCGGCCGCGACGGATGGCGGGCCAGCGCGGCGGCCAGCCCGTCGAGGCGTGCGGCGTCGCCGGCGTCCGCGAACACGGACGCGAGCTGCTCGAGGGCGGCCGGCTGCTCGGGATCGCGGGCGAGGGCATCGGTCGCGAGCTGCGCCGCCGCCGCCAGATCGCCCGTCGACGCCTGCAGCCGCGACAGCGCGAGTCGCGGAGCGGTGAACTCCGGGTGTTGCGCGATGACCTGCGTCAGCCTGACCTGCGCGTCGGCCGGCCGGCCGAGTGCGACGGCGCTCTCGACGAGGGTCGTCAGGGCCTCGACGTGCGACGGCGCCTGCGTGACGGCCTCGTCGGCGGTCTGGTAGGCGGCGGCGAACGCGCCGGCGCGCTGCAGCATCGCGGCGCGATGGGCGAGCTGCGGGCCGCCGGCCGCCGCCCACGCCTGGACGACCGCCGCCGGTCGCTCGCCGGATGCCGCGGCCGACTGCAGCCGCTCGACGTTGTCGCGTCGCGTCGAGGTTCGTAGCGCCCGGGGGGCCGTGAACTCCAACCCCATCCGATCGTCGGTCTGCACCGCCGCGTCACCGCGAAAGCGGGCGATCGTGTCGTCGCCGCCCAGATAGGTGGACAGCACGCCGAACGGCTCGACCACGCCCTGCGGCAGCAGGTCCTCGGCCACGCCCGGCCGCCGCCAGGCCTCGGCCATCGTCTGGAGTCGCGGCGCGAACGGCAGTGCCGACCCGAGCAGCAGCAGGTCGCCCTCGCCCACCAGCCAGAGCGTCCCATGCGGAAACACCGAGGCGAAGGTGGCAACCACCGACTGCAGATCGGCCGTGCTGATGTCGTAGGTGTTCACCCACTGGCAGATGATGCCGCCCGCCGAGAGGCGGGCCCGGGCCGCCGTGAAGAACTCGCGGGTGAACAGCGCCGCGACGCCGACCATCCACGGATTCGACGGTTCCGAGACGATGACGTCGTAGACACGCGTCGACAGCGCCAGATGCGTGCGTCCGTCGGCGACGACCAGCCGCGTCCGCGGGTCGTCGAGCGGCGACGCCGCTCCCGCGGTGAACAGCCGTGACGCCTCGGCGACCTCGTGGGAGATCTCGAGCGCGTCCACGCCCCTGACCGGATGCACGAGCGCCGACGCGAGCGTGACGCCGCTGCCAAGCCCGATGATCGCGACCTGCTGCGGGTCGTCGTGCAGCAGCAGCGGCAGGTGGGCCAGCAGCTTCTGGGTCAGCATGTCACCGGCAGTCGAGGCGTCGACCTTGCCGTCGATCGCCAGCGCCAGCTGCCCGGTGAGCCGCTTCACCGACACGGTCCCGGTCGCACCGTCCTTGTAGTAGATGAGCGTGCCGGCACGCAGCGCCGTCTCGACGTCGACGCCGGCCGGCACGTCCGACGCGTACTTGTAGGAACCGCTGGCGAGCAGTTCGCGGTCCCAGCCGGCGCCGAGAACGACGATCGCGGCCGACACGACGATCGGGATCGCCGCCAGCGCCTGCCGGAGCCGCGTGCCGCCGGACCACGCAAGCGCGCCGGCCGACGCCACGATCACCAGCAGCGTCGCCAGCTGCAGCGTCCGCTCGAGACCGACCAGCGGAATCATCACGAAGCCGGTGAGCAGCGAACCGACGACCGACGCAACGGTGTTGAGCGCATAGATGCCGCCGATCCGCCGCGACGGCGCCTCACCGCCGCCGGCCAGCTCGAGGGCAATCGGAAATGCGGCGCCGATGCCGATGGCGGCTGGCGCAATCAGCAACGCCGCGAGCGCCGCATGCGTGAACAGGAGGCTGCCGCCGTGCGCCGCCGCGAAATCGGCCATCACACGCCGCGGCAACCAGGTGCCGGCAGCGGTCGTGGCGGCCGCGATCGCGATCGCCGCGAGCCCGAGGACGACACCGAGCGCCATCGCACGCTGCCGCGTCCGCGCCGCCAGCATCGACCCGGCCGTGGCGCCGACCGCCAGCCCGCCGATGAAAACCGCCACCGTTGCCGCGAACGCGTAGGTCGACGGACCGATGACCAGCGCGAACACCCGCGTCCAGGCGATCTCGGTCGTGAACGTCACCACGCCGGTCAGGGTGAGGACGAATGCGGACAGCCACACCTGCTCCGCCGCCGGCGCCGGCGCGCCGCCGCCCCGCGGGGTCCGGGCGGCGATGCCACGACGGACGCGGGCCGTCCCATTGCGCCGCCCGTCGGCTCGCGATGCGGCGGTGGCCGCGGCCGGCGGGGCGGCCGCGACCGACCGATCCGCGACGGCCACCGGCCGCTGACTGCCGAGTGCGAGCACCAGCGCCGCGACACTGGCCGCCACCCCAATCCACGACGTGGTCGTGACGCCGAACGCCGGCAGCAGGACGAACCCCGCCAGCACCGCCCCAACGCCGGCACCCAGCGTGTTCGCGGCGTAGAGGCGGCCGGCGACCACACCCGGGTGCACCGCGTCGTGCGTCAGGATCCGCACCGCCATCGGGAACGTCGCCCCCAATGCCATCGCCGGCGGCAGCAGGAGCAGTGCACAGGCGGCGAGGCGGACCAGTCCGAACCCGACACCGCCGGTGCCATCACCATAAGTGGCCGTGAACACCGGCGTCAGGCCGGCGACGCCGAACGGTAGGGCCAGCGCCAGCCCGGCGACGACGCCTTCGAGGACGGCGTAGACCCGCAGGGCCTGCCGCGGCAGCAGCCGTGCGGCGGCACGGCCGCCCGCGAACGCCCCCAATGCCAGCCCGCCCATGAACGCCGCCAGCACCGTGCTCGACGCGGCCAGTCCGTGTCCCAGCGACAGGGTCAGCAACCGGGTCCAGCTCACCTCGTAGACGAGGCCGGCCAGGCCGGAGATTGCGTAGGCCACCAGGAACAGCCAGGTCAGCATCGATGCTTCGAGTCTAGCGTGTCCGCCGGCCGCGAACGCGGGTAGACTCTCCCCGTTCGGGTCTACGGAAGGCGGGACGCATCATGACGAGCCTCTCTCGCGGCATGTGCGGCGTCGGCGTGACCATCGCGGCGCTGCTGCTGTGCCGGCCGGCACCCACCGCGCAGGGCGCCCCGCCGGCGCCCGGCCCGATACCGACGTTCACCGTGGATCGGTCATGGCCCGGGCCGCTGCCCAACAACTGGACGCTCGGGCCGGTGAGCGGTATCGGCGTCGATCGCGACGACCACATCGTGCTCGTGCAGCGCGCCGAGTCGGACTCGATCAAGCAGGCCGGCGGCGCACCGGCGCCGCACGTCGTCGAATTCGATCGGTCTGGCGCCTTCGTTCGCGCGTGGGGCGGCCCGCCGCCAGCCGGCAGCGCCTACAGCTGGATGGAACAGGTGCACGGCCTGACGATCGACTACAAGGACCGCGTCTGGATCAGCGGCAACGGCGATCGTGACGCGCATCTGCTGCTGTTCTCGCGCACCGGGCAGTTCCTCAACCAGATCGGCACCCCCGGCCGGAAGAACGGCAGCAACGACACCAGCACCCTGGGCGCGGCGACGCAGATGCGTTTCGATCCGCAGGCCGGCGAAGTGTTCGTGGCCGACGGCGAGCAGAATCGCAATCACCGCGTGATCGTCCTCGATGCCGAGACCGGTGCCTACAAACGCCACTGGGGTGCCTACGGCCGGCGCCCGGACGATGCCGCAGCCGCCGCGACGGTCGCTGCGGACGGCCCGCCGCCGCAGCAATTCGGCAGTGCCGTCCACTGCCTGCGCATCGCACGCGACGGTCTCGTCTACGTCTGCGACCGCTCGAACAACCGCTTCCAGATCTTCCGCAAGGACGGGACGTTCGTCCGTGAAGTGTTCGTGGCGGCGCAAACGCGCGGCGCCGGTTCGGTCTGGGAGATCGAGTTTTCACCCGACCAGTCGTACCTGTACGTGGCGGACGGGACCAATGCGAAGATCTGGATCCTGCGCCGCGACACCTATGAGGTGGTCGGATCGTTCGGCGGTCCGGGACGCGAGCCCGGACGCTTCGCGACGTCGCTGCATGACATGATCGTGGACTCGAAGGGCAATCTCTACACCGGCGAGGCGGCCGCCGCCGGCCGCGTGCAGAAGTTCACGTTGCACTGAGGAGAACACATGCGTCGGATGCTGACAGCCGCCACCCTGTCCGTCCTGCTGGTCACGCCGGGGCCGCACCCTGCCGCGGCCCAGGACCGCTTCGCCGCCAGCGGCGGCGAGATCACGATCACGCCGTTCACGCACGCGAGCGTGCAGATCGAGTATGGCGGGCGCGTCGTCCAGGTCGATCCGTGGTCGGGCGGCGATCTCGGGCGGGCCCGTCCCGCCGATCTCATCCTGGTGACCGATGCGGATGCCGGCGGTCATCATCTGGACGCCACGGCAATCGCCCGCGTGCGCAAGCCGGGCGCTCCGGTGGTCATCCCGGCTGCCGGCAGACAGGCGATCGCCGACGGCGTCGTCCTCAACAACGGCGAAGGGAAGACGCTGGCAGGGTTCACGGTCGACGCCATCGCCGCCTACGATCTGACGCCGGGCGACCCGTATCACCCGAAGGGGGAGGCGAACGGCTACGTGCTCACCATCGGCGGGAAGCGTCTGTACTTCGTCGGCGTCACCGAGTGTGTGCCCGAGATTCGGGCGCTCAGGAACATCGACGTGATGTTCGTCCCGATGAACCTGCCGAACGGCCGCATGGCACCGGCGGCCGCCGCCGAATGCGTGCGCGCCCTCAAGCCGACGGTGGCATACCCCTATCACTACGATCAGGGCTTCATCCGCCGTCGCGTCGACCCGGCGAAGGCAGCGAGCCCGCCGGACATCCTGAAGTCACTGGACGAGCTTACGGCGCTCGTGGCCGGCGACGGCGTCGACCTGCGGCGGGGAGGCTGGTACCCGGCACCCTGAGGTTTCGATGTAGAATTTTGTCGGCCTCAGCAGCCTGCCATCCACGTGAAACATACGTACCGGGCGTCGCTCTGTCTCATCTCGGTCGCACTCATCTGTCTCTCGGTCGTGCCCTCGCGGGCCACCGATCTGCGCAGCGTGCTGACCGGCTACACAGTGACGTCCTGGAGCCAGAAGGACGGACTGCCGGCCGGCATCGTCTACGCGCTCGCACAGGACAACGAAGGCTACATCTGGGTCGCGACCGACGACGGGCCGTACCGTTTCGACGGAGTCCGGTTCAGTTCGTGGGAGCAGCTCAGCGATCAAGCGCTGCCATCCAAGCTCGTCCGCACGCTCCGGGTCGACAATGACGGAGCGCTGTGGGTGGGTTTCGCCGGCAAGGGTGGCGTCAGCCGGCTGCGTGACGGTCGAGCCGAGAACTTCGGTCAGGCACAGGGGTTGCCGAACTCGCCGGTCTCCACGCTGGTGGTGGATGCGCACGGCCTGTTGTGGGCCGGCACCGGCGTCGGCCTCTTCTTCTACCGCGACGGCCGCTGGCAGAAGTACCCGTCCGACCGCGGCCTGCCGGACGAGTCGGTGTTCACCGCCACGTTTCTCGATCAGCGCAACCAGATGTACGTGGGGAACGCCGTCGGCTTCTACCGCTACCGCGAGGTGGACCAGCGCTTCGAGCGGGTCGAGACGACCACCGACATCGCGCGGGCCATCTCCGAAGATCCGCTCGGCAACCTTCTCGTCACCGACGAGGTCGCCGGCTTCCGGCGCGTCGGTTCGCGCCAGCCGCCAATCGATCAGACCGAGCGCGGGCGCGGCCGACAGCTGCTGCGCGACCGGCGTGGCAACCTGTGGGTCGGCACCTCGGGTCAGGGACTCTGGCGCGTCCGCTTCGACGAGCAGGGGCGCATCCAGCTCACTGAACGGGCGACCGCCCTCACCGGCCTGCTCGCCGACGGTGTCTTCGCCCTGCTCGAGGATCGCGAAGGCAACATCTGGTCGGGCACGATTGAAGGCCTGAACCGGCTGACGCCACACAAAGTGGCGCAGGTCACCGAGATTGGCCTGGTGGCCGGCGTCGAGTCGAGTGCCGATGGCTCGATCTGGGTCGGGACCGTCGACGAACTGCTGCGCTTCGGAAGTTCCTCGCTGCGGCGGGCCGACGAACGCGTCTCGATGAACGGCTCTCGGCTGCGCGCCCTCCACATCGACGCGCACGGCACCACGTGGGTGGCGACGACGCAGGGCTTGTCGCGGCTCGTGAAAGGGCAGCTCGTGCCGGTGAGCGTCACGACGGCCGACGAGATGCCCAGGCAGATCGATACCATCACGTCCGACGGGAACGGCGGCGTCTGGCTGTTCGACACGGCGCGCGGGCTGGTGCAGTACGCCGGCGGTCGCTTCAGCAACGTTGCGCTGCCGGTGTCGTTCGCGAAGACCCGGGTGTCGGCCACCTACACCGACAGCGGCGGGCGGGCGTGGTTCGCCTTCTCGGATGGCCAGGTGGCGTGGAGCGACGGCGAAGGGGTCCGCATGCTCGGGCCGGCAGACGGCGTCGATGGCGGCGTCTACCAGGCGATCTACGAGGACTCGCTGCACCAGATCTGGCTCGGCGGTACGGCCGGACTCACCCGCTTTGCCGACGGTAAGTTCGTCACCATCCGCCAGGGCAACGGCTTCCCGGTCAACAACCTCACCGCCATCGTCGAGGACGGTGCCGACTACCTGTGGATGGGATCGGGCGTCGGCATCCTCCAGATCCGTCGCGACGAGTGCGACCGCGCCGCCGCCGACCCGTCGTATCAGGTGCACTACCGGCTCTACGATCGCGCCGACGGACTCGCCGGGTTGCCGTTCGTCTACAGCACGAACCGGCGCGCCATCCGCGCCCGGGACGGTGGACTCTGGTTCGTCACGGCGCGCGGCCTGACGGTCATCGACCCGGACGATCTGCGGCCCGGCGACGACGCCTTGCCGGTCCGCATCGAAGGGATCATGGCGGACGGTGTCCGCCTGCGTCCCGAACAGGGCCTCCGGCTGCCGGCGCGCACGTCACGCGTCGAGATCGAATTCACGGCGCTCAACATGACGTCGCCGCTCAAGCAGCAGTTCCGCTACCGGCTCGAAGGGTTCGATGCGGACTGGATCGACGCGGGCACGCGGCGCCAGGCGTTCTACACGAACCTGCCGCCGCGCCAGTTCCGCTTCCGGGTCATGAGCACGAGCGTCGCCGGCTCGTGGACCGACGACGGTGACGCGTGGGATTTCGGCATCGAACCGATGTTCTATCAGACGCGCTGGTTCATGATCCTGTCGGTCGGCTTCGTGGTGGCCGGCGTCGGCGGGGCGTGGCGTCTGCACGTCGGACAGGTACGGCGACAGTTCGCCCTGCTGCTCGGCGAGCGGGCGCGCCTGAGCCGCGAAATCCACGACACGCTGCTGCAAAGCCTGGTCGGCATCGCACTGCAGTTCGACGCCATGGCCAACGACCCCGAGGCGACGTCCGACGCGCAGAAGGATCGCTTCGTGCGCATGCGCAAGCAGGTCGAGGAGTACATCCGCGAAGCCCGCCAGTCGATCTGGGATCTGCGATCGCCCAAGCTCAAGGTACAGGACCTGGTCACCGCACTGCGTGAGGCGGGCGAACGGGCGACCACCCCGGCCGCGATTGCGTTCAATCTGACGGTGAACGGCACGCCGCGACGGCTGCCGGCCAAGACCGAAGAGCAGGTACTGCGCATCGGGCAGGAGGCCGTGGTGAATGCAGTCCGCCACTCGCGGGCCAGCCTCGTGTCGGTGGAACTCGATTTCGACAGTACGCGGCTGGTCCTGCGCGTCCATGACGATGGACAGGGCTTCGAGCCGTCACGGGTGTCGTCCAGCAATGGCGGCGGCCACTACGGATTGACGAGCATGCGCGAGCGCGCCGAACAGACAGGCGGCAGCCTGCGGGTCGACAGCGCGCCCGGACGCGGGACACACATCGAAGCCACGGTGCCGACCGCACCGGCCGGCGGCAAGGGCGTATGACTACGGAGCCTCAGATTCGGGTGCTGTGCGTCGACGATCACCGGATCGTCCGCGAAGGCATCGCGCTCATCATCAGCCGGCAGCCCGACATGGAAGTCGTCGGGTCGGCCGCATCCGGCGAGGAGGCGGTCGAACTGTTTCGCACGTGCCGGCCGGACGTGACCCTGATGGACCTGCAGCTCGGCACGATGGGCGGTGTCGCTGCCATCCGGGCAATCAAGGCGCACGACAGCGACGCCCGCATCGTCGTGCTCACGATGTACAGCGGCGACGAAGACATCTATCGCGCGCTGCAGGCCGGCGCCGTCACCTATCTGCTGAAGGACACGCTGTCCGACGATCTCATCCGTGTGGTGCGCGAGGTGCACGACGGCAAGACGCCGCTGGGCCCCGACGTGGAGGCGCGGCTCGCCGAACGGGCGGCCCGTCCGCATCTGACGCCGCGCGAGGTGCAGGTGGTGGAACTGATCGCCCAAGGCATGCGCAACAAGGAGATCGCCGCCGCGCTTGGCATCAGCGAGGAGACCGCCCAGGTGCACGTGAAGAACATTCTCGCCAAGCTGAAGGTGAAGGATCGCACGGCGGTGGTCAGCGTGGCACTGCGCCGCGGCATCATTCATATGTGACCGGCCCGCCGCTTACCTGCTTTCGGGTACCACTCCGTGTACCCGAATCCGGTTATTGACGCGTCGATGCCGGAACTTCACAATGATTGCACTCGCTCCTTCGACAACTCCCGTCAAGCGAGAGCCTGTTCCGGCGGACCGTCGCTCGTGCCTCGGCTTCGGTGCGTCGGACAGGCGCCTTCTTCCCGACCACCCGCATCCGCAATCGCACGGATTCATCGCAAGCCGCGCGACCAGACAATTATGTCTGACGCCCGGTGCGCGCGCGAAGGCCAGCAGGCGTCGGCCCGCCCGTGCAACTGATTCCGGTTATTGACGGTCGGTTCCGAACGTCGCACAATGCGTGCGCTCGCTCCTTCGACAACTCCCGTCAAGCGAGAGCCTGTTCGGTGAGCCATCGTCCGTGCCTCGGCGGTGGTTCACTGGGCAGGCACCTTCAGTCAGGCCTGCCCGGCTCCGTGCTCGAACTCCGCGTCACGCGATGTTGAATCCTGGCACCAGGCGCCTGGCCGGCGTGCTGCGGCAGCGGTCCTGGCTGGACGACGGCCAGCCAGCGCGATGCGCTGACCGGCCGGTCATTGGGCATCCGTGGTCAGATGTTCACCGTCAGATGTTCGCCGTCAGATATTCGCCGTCAGGGGTTCGTGCATGCGGCGCCCATGCTCGAGCGACGTCAGGATGATGTCTGCGGTGACGGGTGCGCGGCGGAACACGTCGGGACCGACGGCGTCGGCGATGGCGTTCATCACCGCGGTGAAGCCGGCGCCGACCGGTGCCTCGCCAATCCCTCGTGCGCCGACCGGTGTCTCCGGATCCGGGACGTCGAGGGCCGCCCACCCCATCGACACCGGGGCGTCGAGAATCGTCGGCGGCTTGGTCTGATAGAACCGCCGTGCCAGTGGCACGCCGTAGTGCTGGTCGTACACCCAGTGCTGACCGAGCGCGTGGCCGATGCCGAGCATGATGCCGCCGAGCGACTGTCCCCGCAGATTGCGCGGGTGGATGACCGTGCCGCAATCGGCGACGCACAGAAAATCGACCAGGTCGTAGTGCCCGGTCTCGACGTCGACCTCGACCTCGGCGAAGCCCGCGACATACGACTTGGACGCGCCGTCGCGGCCGTAGGCATCGCGCGCCACCCCCATCAATCCCTGGCCGACCAGCGCGGCTGCCGACGCTTTGGTCGTCGGGTTGATGTTCTCCGGCAGCTCGTGTCCGTCGAACGCGCCACCGAGCTCGATCGCCTTCTGGGCGGCCTGAGCCAGGGTCAGACTGCGGCTTCCGCTGAATACCCGCTCGCCCTCGACCTGATAGCTGTCGGCCGCGCCGCCGAGCACGCTGGCGGCAACCTGCTGCAGCTTGCGCTTCGCGTCCATGCCGGCGGCGTGCGCGGCGCGCGTCATCGCGTGCGTCGTCTGGCTGCCGCCCTGGTTGCAGGTATAGGGCAACGACTTCGCGGAGTTGCCCCAGGTGATGACCACCTTGTCCCACGCGATTCCGACAATCTCCGCCGCGACGCGGTGGACATCGAACACCGACTCGGTGCCGAGGTTGCCGATGCCGGACTGGACGTACATCCTGCCGTCCGGCTTGATGACGAACAGTCCGTCGAACCCCATCGAGCCGGCCGAGTAGGCACTGACGCCGACGCCGATGCCGCGAACCTTGGTCCCCTGCCGCTTGCCGCTGCGCAGCTTGCGCTCGTCCCAGTTGAACAGGCCGGCGCCCTTGTCGAGCGCGTCCTTCAGGAATGCACTGGTCGCGTGCGGGCGCTTGCCGTCACGTCCGACGGCGCCGAACTCGGCCTTCCCCTCCGGGGCGTTGATCCGATGGAGCGCCACCTGGTCGACGCCCAGTTGCTTGGCGGCCTTGGCCAGGATCGGCTCCATCACCCCGTTCCCCTGCATCCCGCCGGGGGCGCGCTGGGCGCCGCGCGGCGGAGTGTTGGTGAGCACGGAGACCGATCGCCAGCGCATCGCCGGCGGCTGATACGACAACGAGATGTGGTCGCCGGCCGACCGTCCATCGCCGACGATGTCATAGGGGCCGTTGTCGACGATCGCAAGGCCGTCGATCGCGGTGATCCGGCCGTCCTTCGTGAACCCGACCTTGATGCGCGCATGCAGGGCCGGACGGGCGCGGCCGATGTATTGCTCCTCGTCGCGCGTCACCCGCATCAGCACCGGCACACCGCCGAGTTTCTTCGACAGCAGCGCCGGGACGACGGTGAAGACCGACGACGACCCCTTGCTGCCAAAGCCGCCGCCGGTGTATTCGCTGATGATCACGACGTTCGCCGCGTCGACGCCGACCCAGCGTGCCACGGCGCCGATCGTCCGCATCGTGCTCTGGGTCGAGCAGTGCATGTAGAGTTTGCCGTTCTGCCAGTACGCCATGGCCGACCGGGTCTCGAGCGGCTGGTGACTGGTGTTGGGCAGCACGAAGGTTTCGTCGAGCACCAGATCGGCGGACCGGAATCCGGCCTCGACGTCGCCCACCGTCCACTCCTCGGTCGCCCGGCCGAGCGGCAGCTGACCGTCGGCGGCGGCGGCGAAGTCGTCGGCCGTCCACTTGAGCTCCTCGACCTGGGGATTGGCTGGTGCCGGCGTCGGCGCCGGAGCCTGATTGCCGCGCCCCGCGGTCGACGCAGCCGGCGCCATCGGCCGCACCCAGACGTTGCCTTCACGGCGGGCGTTCGGACCGTTGGGCCGCAGGCTCTCGATCGGATCGACCACGAACGGCAGTGGCTCGAAGTCGATGACGATCTTCTCGATGGCTTCGGCGGCCGTCAGTTCGTCGACGGCCGCCACGGCGAGGATCGGCTCGCCTTCGTACAGCGGCTCGTTGGTGAGCCCGCGCTCGCTCAGCAGGCTGGCGATGATGCCTTCGCCGAGGTTGGCGCCGGCGACGACGGCCGGCAGATCGGCCTCCGTGAGGATGGCCTTCACGCCCGGCATCGCCTCGGCGGCGCTCGTGTCGATGCGGCGCACGCGCGCATGTGGCATCGGGCTGAGCAGCAGCTTCGCGAACAGCATGCCGTCGGCGCGGAAGTCCTCTGCGTACTTGGCCTGCCCAGTGACCTTCGCCACCAGGTCTGGCGTGCTGTAGTTCTGTCCGACCAACTTTGGATTCGCCACGTCGCTCCCTCCATGCTGGCGCGCGCTGCGGCGCGACTAACGTTGCGATGGGGTGTTCTGCCCTTGCCGTTCTTCGTAGCGATGACCGCGGAGCACGCCTTCGAGCCCGTGGTTGCCCTCGTGGCAGGCGTACTCGTAAATCGGTCCGGCCGCCCTGGTCAGCGGCAGCACGGCCGTCCACGGACGCGTGTACATGGACGGATTCTCAATCGTAAACCGATAGTCGATGGCGGTGGCCGAGGTCCGGCGGAAGCGTTCGACCACCTTCAGCGTCGCATGATCGACCGGAAATCGGAAGGTCGTGTCCGGACGATAGCCGGTCGTTTCCACCACGAGCGTGTCGCCCTCCCAGTGGCCGCGCGAATTGCCGATCCACTGCGTCAGCTTCGGGTCGAGATGCGGGCGGCGGTCGAGCGGGATGATCCGCGTCTCGGCCATCATCTCGTAGCGAATCGCGACATGGTCGGGTGTCTGCACGACCAGGTAGTTGTTGTTGTAGCCGGTCGGCATCGGCGGGACGCCGTGGTAGACGAGGCAGCGTTCCTGCAGAGGCCGGTCGGTGTACGAATCCGCCGGGCCGCGCCGGGCCCGCGCCGCGGTGCGCTGCGCCACCAGCGCCTGCCCGGCCGGCGTCAGCGGCGGCAGCCGGCCGTTCGCCGGATCGACAATCAGCGAGGTGCGCTTGAGCGGCGTGCCGCGATCCCACCATTCGTTGTCATACGCCAGCTCGACGTCGGCGGCGGCACTGGCCGGACGGCTGGCGGCACGATTGGCCACTTCGTCGGCGCGCTGCTTCCACTCCGCATCGGTCAGGAATTCCTTGTCGGCCAGATCGGTCGGGCGCTCGAGCGGCGTCGGCGTGCCGTTGTCCCAGATGCCCTGCAGATCGGGATCGCCCCACGGCGTCTTCGCCGTGTAGCCGGCCGGCGCCCCGGACTGACCGGCGAGCGGCGCCAGCCAGGCCAGCGCCACCGCGACCACCACCGCACCCGTGAAGGCAGACGTTCGCATGTGTTCCTCCAACCCGCCGTGATCAGACTCGATGCGCTACTGCGCGGAGCGCTTCGTCAGGTGACCGTACATCAGCTCCTCGGCGAATTCGACGCACTTGAATTCCAGGAGCTGCGCGTTTACGTCGACGCGGCGGTAGAGCGGCATCCGCACCGTCCACGGCCTCGTGAACACCTTCGGGTCCTCGATCGTCGCTTCGTAGAGCAGATGGTCGGGACCGGTGCGCGTGTAACGTTCGACGAGGTGCAACTGCTCGCTGTGGAAATTGCCCGCCGCATCGAACCACGTCTGATCGTTGAAGCCCTTGACGTCGACGACCAGCGTCTCGCCGTCCCAGCGGGCGTTCGACCAGCCCATCCAGGTGTCCAGCGGACTCTCGTCCCTGCCGTTCACATAGAGCGTGCGACTCGCCGCGGCGAACTCGTACGCCAGCAGGATGTGCTCGGCGCCCTGCACGATCTGAAACGGAAACGGCATGTAGGTGGCCCGCGGCACGCCCGGGAGGTAGCACTTGATGGCCGGGTCGCGCTCGACGACATGCGCCGCATTCTCGTCCCGCTGTTTCAGCGCCCACGGCTGATAGGGAATCGCGCCGCCATCGACCACGCCGATGCCGGCCGGCACCGCGCCAAGCGCACCGAGGGTCGCGACGGGGCCGGCTTTCGCTGCGTGGTCCTCGAGGTTCCAGTGCGCGGTATTCACCGCCTGCCAGATGCCGCTGAGATCCGGGTGACCGTCAGCCGCGCGCGGCGCGCGATAGGCTCCGGCCGCCCCCTGCGCGGACGCCGGCGCCTCGGCGCCGATGAACAGCGCGAACACGGCGGCGATGACGAGCGCCGCGAGCGCGACACTCACGGAGAGCAACACCGGGCGGGAACTCGTGGCTCGATTGGGCATGGCACCTCACGCTCGCGGCCGACGGCCGTGGCGCGCCTAGGGTAATACGGGACCACGGCGGCCGGCCGGAGAAAGTTCGAGAAATCTGGCACCCGGCGGCCGGCCGTGGCGTCGCCGGCTTGGCGCGGTCGGGCGGAACTCGCGGCCCAGCCGGACGCCGGCCCGGCCGGGGCAGGCGACGGCGCTACGACGGCTCGGCGTCCTCGGCCAGATCGAAGCCGAGCGGGCCGGCGTCGGCGGTCACGCTGGTGACCGGCTGGCCACGGCGGCGCGCCCGGACGGCGCGCGCCTCGGCGTAGAGGCGCGCCGGCACCGGCTGCACGTCCCATGCGAGCCCGACCGCCGCCATCGCGCGGATGACATACCAGGTCGGATCGAACTCCCACCAGTAGAACCCGTTGCGGGCGGCGCGCTGATAGCGGTGGTGATTGTTGTGCCAGCCTTCGCCGACCGCGAAGAACGCGGTGACCGGATTGTTGCGCGACTCGTCGATGGTCTCGAAGCGCCGCGATCCGAACAGGTGGTTCACGGTGTTGATCGCGAAGGTCGCGTGGGCGAGCGTCACCGTCGGCAGGCAGAAGCCCCAGACCAGCCACGGCAGGCCGCCGGTCGCGTACAAGGCGAGCGCCAGCCCGAGCGGCGGGATGAAGAAGTAGCGATCGAGGAACGCGATCTCCGGGAACTTCGAGAAGTCGCGGATGACCGGATTGCTGGCTTCGAGCGTGTCGTGCCTGGCGTCGTTGAGGAACCAGCCGATGTGTGCGTAGTACACGCCGCTCACCCACGGGCTGTGCGGATCGCCGTCGCGATCGGCGAAGCGATGGTGATTGACGTGATGCCCGGCCCACCAGAGCGGCCCTTTCTGCATGGCCGACGTGCCGATCGCGGCCCAGACGAAACGCGCCGCGCGCGGCATCTGGAACGCGCGGTGGGCGAAGTGGCGATGGAAGGCGAGGGTGAGACCGATGGCGCGGAGAAAGTGCGACGCCGCCCACATGGCGACGAGCGGCCAGGCGAATGGGACGAAGAAGACCAGGAGGGCGGACGCCTGGACGGTCCAGAACACCAGGACCGTCAGCTGTTTCGTGCGCAACGGTGGGTTCGCTCCTCAGCCCTCTTCTTCGTACTCTTCCTCCTCGGGCGGGCCAAGCCGCGTCGAGGGACGGAGTGCCTCGCGGTAATCGTAGAGCGGCAGATCACGCACGTGCAGGGAGAGCGCGCAGGCCGGCGACTTCTCGTCCACCACGACGGTGACCGGACTTCCCTCCACGCCTTCGCGGAAGGTGATGCGACAGCCGCATGCGAGCCGGGCGTGGGTGAAGCCTTTCAGCATTGCCCGATCATCATAGCACGGGGTGGCGCCCGCGGGCGGCCGCGCCCGCTCGGGTCAGCGGGCCGCGCGGGTGTGTGCGAGGACGGGCGACGGCCGGTTACAGCAAGGCCTTGATTTGCTGCTCGAACGTCTCCTTGTCGGTGAGCCCGGTGTGGCGCGCACACACCTTCCCGTCGCGCGAGATGACCACCGACACCGGAATGCCGAACATCGGTCCGTAGGCGTCGAGCAGGTCGTCGTGGCCGAGTCCCTGCAGGACCGGATAGTTCATCTTCATCTCGGCCACGTACGGCTTGAGCTTGTCGGCCGTGTCATCGACCGAAACGCCGATGACCTGGAAGCCGTCCTTGCCGTATCGCTCCTGCAGTTCGATGAAGCCCGGAATCTCGACCTTGCACGGACCGCACCACGTCGCCCAGAAATCGAGCAACACGACCTTGCCCTTGTAGTCGGCGAGCGAGACCGGCGCATCGTCGACGTTCTTGAGCGTGAAGTCGAGCGTGGCGGCCGGCGCATCGGCCGGGCACGCTCCGGCGGGCGGCGGCGTGGCGGCCGCGGTGGTCGGGGCATCGGCGGGACGACGCGCGCCCGGCAGGCCGGATCCGGCGATCAACCACGCGAGCGCGCCGACGCCGGCCACTGCCACGCCCCAACGGACATACGCCATCATCATCCTTCTCCCCATCTGCCCGGCTATCGCAGCGACGCCTGGACCATCGTGGCGATCTTCTCGACGTCGGCGCGCGGCGCCTTCGCGATGAGCACGAACGTGCGTCCGGCGTCCGCCCAGATGACGGCGTCGTGCCCCAAGGTGTGCACCAGGTTCCGCTCGTACTCGACACCGGGCAGCATGAAAATCGACACCGGCAGCCCGCGGTGCCGGTACATGATATGCGCGACCTTGCCGTGTTCATAGAAGCACGGGCGCGCGCCGACGACTTCCAGATCCTCGTGCGGCGCCGGGGCGGGTGCCGGCTCGTGCTCGGGCAGCGTCGCCTGCCAGTCGAAGCCCGACCGCAGGTAGGCCTCGACCTCGGCCACCGACTCGTGCGTGTGCAGCACGTTGTTGACCATGAAGCACTTCATGTGGTCGGCGGTGAGCTCGGCGGCCATCGCCCGGGTTGCGCCGACGGTGGCGCGATAGGCGACGGCGCCGCCGACGACGAGCAGGAACATCGCGGCCACCGCGAGGCGGCGATCGCGCCAGGCGCGGCGGGCGCCGACGGCGGCGGCGGCCGTCGCCGCCGGGAACCGCACGACGGGCGGCGCGGGCCGCCCGGCCTGGACCGCCTGGCGCAGCGACTGAGGCACCCGGGCTCGGTGCAACTCGGCCTTGCTCCGGCGCAGCAGGTGGCAGACGGAGCGCTCGGCCGTCACCCGCATCCGACAGGGCTCGCAGGCCTGCAGGTGCTGCTCGACCCGTGCGCAGTCGTGCGCCGCCAGTTCTCCGTCGATGTACGGCGTGACGAGCGGATCGATCTGATCGCAGTTAGACATGTGCAGGCTTCACAGGATTGAGACGCTCGAACAACAGCCGGCGCCCCCGGGAAATGCGTGACATGACCGTCCCGATCGGCACGTCGAGCATGGCGGCGATTTCCGCATAGGAAAACTCTTCCACGTCCCGTAACCAGACCGCCTGGCGAAAGGCGTCGGGCAGGTCATCCACGGCGGCCTGCAGTTCCGGCCCGAGGACGTCGCGCAGGAGCAGCGATTCGGGCGTCTCGCCGCGCCGCGACGGCAGGTCGGCTGCCCGCTCGACCACCTCGCTGTCGGCCGTCACCGGTGCGCGCGCACGGTCGCGCGCGCGATTGCGAAACGTGTTGTGGAGGATGGTGTACAGCCAGGCGCGCAGGTTGGTGCCCGGGGCGAACGAATCGGCGGCGCGAAACGCCTTGAGATACGTATCCTGCACCAGATCCTCGGCATCCTCCGACCGCCGCGTGAGCCGCAGGGCGGTCCTGTACAAGCCATCGAGCGACGCCAGGGCGTCTCGTTCGAACGCGTCTACGTCCGCCCGCCGAGCCGACCCGTCGTCGGCCACGGCCGGCACCGGTGCCTTGGCCTTCGTCATGCGCACTGCAGCGGTGCCAGCAGGGGTAAACCCCGCGGCCCGCCCGGATATTCCCGCCGTTCCGGGGCCACGGCCGGTCGCCGCCGCCCCCGCCCGAGTATAGCGTGTCGCCGGCAGGGGTCACGGGAGTGGCGCTCGGCGAGGACACCTCGACGCGAACGCCCGTAAACCGCCCGCTCTGCAGAGGATCGCCGTTTGCAGGGCCCGCACCGTCACAGTAAGATCGCGTTCGCGTCGTCAGAATTCGCGTTCCCTCCGAGGTACTTGCTTATGCGTATGTGCGCGCCACCGCGTGGTTCGTCCGTGCTCGGCTCGCTGCCCGTGTGCCTGCTGCTGGTGGCTTTCGGCGTCATCGGTCACGCCAGCACGCTTGTCGCGCAGACGCCGTTCGTGCCGTACTTCGGCAAGAACAACATTCACTACGACACGTTCGCCTGGCACATCTACACCACCGATCACTTCGAGATCTACTACTATCCGGAGCTCGAACAGCATCTCGAACGGGTGGCCGGCTACGCGGAGAGCGCCTACGAGCAGGTCAGTTCCGACCTGAAGCACGACCTGTCGTTCAAGGTACCGCTCGTCCTCTTCAAGACCCACAGCGAATTCGAGCAGCAGAACGTCATTCCCGGCGCCGCGCAGGAAGGGGTCGGCGCGTTCGCCGAGCCGTACCGCAACCGCATGCTGCTGCCGATCGACGATCCGCCGGATCGGCTGTACGGCCTCATCGCGCACGAACTGACGCACATCTTCGAGTTCGACATCATCCCGCAGGGGCTGATCCGCCAGAGCGTGCCGCTGTGGGTGAACGAGGGGCTGTCGGACTACATGCGCGGCGCCTGGACGCCGCTCGACCTCGCGATGGTGCGCGACGCGGCGGTCGCCGACATCGTCCCCAAGATGACCAAGGTCCAGGGCTACGTGCCGGGCGGCAACGTCCGCCTGGTCTACAACCTCGGACACGCGATCTTCGAGTTCATCGAGGCGCGCTGGGGCAAGGAAGGCATCCGCCAGTTCATGTTCGCGCTGCGCAAGAGCGTGATCGGCGGCGGCGAGGACGCCTACGAGGAAGCGTTCCAGATGTCGCCCGACGATTTCGACCAGGCGTTCGAGCGCTACCTGAAGGATCGCTTCAAGCCGTTCCGCGACAAGGAGCGGCCGGCCGACTACGGTCGCGATCTGTCGCCGAACCAGGAGCGAACCAGCTTCGCCTCGGCGCTCAGCATCGTCCCGTCGCCGTCCGGCGACCTGCTGGCGATGGTCACGATCAACCGCAAGGATCAGGAGATCGACATCGTCCTGGCGTCGACCAAGGATGGATCGGTCGTCCGCAACCTGACGCGCGGCTTCGACAAGGACCTCGGGTTCACCAACATCGCGCAGTACGGGGAGCGCTTCAACACCGTGCCGTGGATGGCGTGGTCGCCACGCGGCGACCGGCTCGCCTACTTCGTGCGGACGGAGAAGGAGCGGACGCTCATCGTCCAGAACGTCCTGACGCGCCATGTCGAGCAGCGCCTGCCGATGAAGGCGGTGGACGAGCCGGAGTCGCCGAGCTTCTCGCCCGACGGCACGACGGTGGCCTTCGCCGCCCTGCGCGGCGGCACCGGCGACATCTACACGGTCAACCTCGCGAGCGGCGAGATTGTGAACCTCACCAACGACGAGTTCGCGGATGCCGGCCCGACCTTCTCGGCCGACGGCCGGTTCATCATCTACAACGTCCGGCTGAGCGGCAACCAGAAGCTGTTCCGGCTCGACCTCGACACGAAGGCGAAGACGCAGCTGACGTTCGGCACGCACGACGATTCGGCGGCGCAGTTCGTCGACGACCGCACCATCGTGTTCTCGTCGACCGCCGTCGACCCGGCGCTCGCCATCGAGCCCGACGTCGCCCGCAACGGCATGATCTACAACATCTGGACGCTCGACCTGACCAATGGTGAGCTGCGCCAGTACACCGACGCGCTCGGCGCGAACCTGTCGCCCATTGCCATCAAGGACGGCACCACCAATCGCATCGGTTTCGTCAGCTACTACAAGGGCGACTACACGGTCCACACGATCGATCGCAAGGAGCCGCTGCACACCGCTGCCTCGGCCGATTTCGGCGAGCCCGGACCGGTCATCGATTTCCAGGCGCCGCTGTCGCACACCCTGGTCAAGGCCAATCAGCGCCGGAAGGGCAAGTTCGAGAAGCTGTTCCTCGAAGGGCGGCCGCCGGTGAACGTCGGCGTGACGAGCAACGGCGACGTGTTCGGCGGCACGCAGGTCACCTTCGGCGACGTCCTCGGCGACCAGCAGTTCAGCTTCTTTGCGGCATCCATCCAGCAGTACCGCACCTTCTCGGGCGGCTGGACGAACCTGTCGAAGCGGTTCCAGTGGGCGCTGCAGGGGTTCTCGCAGACGCAGTTCTTCTACGGCAACCTGTCGGGTGCGTTCTTCGACCCGACGCTGGCACCGCTCATCGGCCGCGACCTCGCCGTGGCGACGCGGACGATCCAGGGGGGCAGCGCCTACGGCATCTACCCGCTCGACCGCTTCCGCCGCTTCGAGTTCACCGGCGGGGCCTACCACCTGAGCGAGGAGTACGCCGATCCGAGCTTCCAGGCCTACATCCAGTCGTTGCAGGCCGGAACGGTCTTCCGCAACGGGTTCGTCGTGCCGCTCGGCATTGCGTTCATCCAGGAGACGACGGTGTTCCGCGAGTTCGGCCCGCTGGCCGGCAGCACGATGCGGCTCGGCTACGACGCGTCGCCGAAGATCGGCAACTCGATCTCGCGGCAGACCTTCGATGTCGACGCCCGCTACTACCAGCGGCTGGCGACCAGCGGCGTGCTGGCCCTGCGCTTCCGCGGCTTCAAGAGCCTCGGCAACACGCCGGACTTCCTGTACTTCGGCGGCAACTCGGAGATGCGCGGCTACGACTACCTGTCGTTCGTCGGCTCGAACGTGATGTTCGCGAACGCCGAGCTCCGCTTCCCGCTCATCGAGGCGGCGCTGACGCCGATCGGCGTGATCGGCGGCATCCGCGGCGTCGCCTACGCCAACGTCGGCGGCGGCTGGTTCAACAACCAGGGATACAAGTTCTACAGCCGCGATTCCGAGGACGTGCCGACGATCATCGACTACCAGACGAATCCGATCACCGGCGAACTGGTCTACGACCCGACGACCAACCTGCCGATTCCGGTGTATGGGCCGACGCGCACCGTCAGCGGCTTCCGCCTGCGCGACGGCCGCGCCTCCTATGGCATCGGCCTCGAAACCTTCGCGCTCGGGTTCCCGATTCACTTCGACTGGTCGTGGCGCACGCTGTTCAACCGCGACTGGGAGGACGTCCAGTTCGCATCTGAAGGTGGCAGTGCGGCATTCCGGAAGCCGCGCTTCGCCGTCTGGATCGGCTACGACTTCTAGCGTTCGTCCCTGACGGGTGCGGCGGGCGTGCCGGCCCGCTCGTCAGGCCACCCTCCCCGGCGCGGCGGCCGGCTCGCCGCAGGCCGGCCGGCGACATCAGCGCGACGGCCGCCGAGTTGCCGCCGCGACCGCGCCGACATTGGCGCCGATGTCGCGTCCGTCCGAGGCGGCCCGGCGCCAGGGACTGCCGAGCGCCAGGCGGAAATTGCCCGATGCGTAGTCCTGGAAGTGCCGCGGAAGCTCGCCTACCGAAGGAAAGAAGTTCCCCGGCGGATAGCGCCGCCCGTCACCGCCGGCGAGCACGTTGCGCTCGATGCGCGCGCCCGGCAGGTAGGTCCGGATGCTGTCGTCCCCGACGCCGCGATCGGTGCCGATGATGCCGTAGTCGCCGTGGTGGGCCAGGTTGTTGGAGAACACGAAGTCGCGGCTCACGCCGTCCGCCAGCTTGATCAGCCCGCCCGACGATCGCGACAGCACCGTGTTGTGATCGACGCGCACGCCCTGAGGACTGCCGCCGACCGTCAGGAAGTAGCCGTCGCCCCCCCAGGTATCCCGATCGATCCGGTCGAACACGTTGTCGGCAATCACGATGTCGGTCATCGGCCGCGCCGGATACGCCGAGTCCTCCCCGGCCACCTGGACGCCGGCGGCAACGTCGCGAACCAGATTGCGCCGGAACGTCACCCCTGAGACCTCGCACCACGGACAACCGCCGTCCTGATTCCGTACCGTGAAGAGGACCGCGTAACCGGTCTGCGCCTCCTGCCATGAGCGCTCCAGCACGTTGTCTTCAATCACCACGTCGCGGGCATGCTTCAACTCGAGCAGGTTCTTCACCTGCCAGCGTGGCGGCGTCGCCGCCCGCCACGCCAGCGGCTTGGAGACGGTGTTGCCCCTGATGGTGATCGACGCCGGCGTCAGCCCGATGATGGACGGATCGGCACCGCCGAACATCACGTTCTCGCCGGCCGCTTCGAGCGTGTTGTTCTCAATCAGGTAGGGGCCAGGACCGTTCCAGCCGGCGATCGCCTGCGAGTCCTGGCCCACCGCCTTGATGTCGCTGACCCACGAATCGCGAATCGTGACCGCGGCGGCATTCAGGGCGATGCCACGCTTCTGTCCGGCGAGGGGGTCGCCATGCACGAAGAGACGCTCCAGCGTGAGATCGTGCGGAATCGTCGATGCCGCGCGCTGGCTGCCGCCGCCGTCGCCGAGCGCAATGATGTCGCCGAGCCCGCGATCGTTGGCCCGGAACTCGATCAGCTGGATGCGCCAGTGATGCGCTCCGGGTGCGGTGCGGAGGGCCGGGCCGGAGTTCGGCGAGCGGAGGACGGCCAGCGCCGGCGCCTGTGCGGGCGTGATGCGCTGGCCGCTGCCCGGCAGCCCCCAGTCGCTGTACGTCCGCAGTGTGATGACGCGCGTATCCTCGTCCGCCGTCGCCGGCAGCACGAAGTTGCCCACGTACTCCACGCCGCGCTCGAGCCAGATGGTGTCCCCGGGTCGCGCCGCGTCGAGCGCCCGTTGCAGCGAATCGCCGGCACGCACCCCCACCACGCGCGCCGCCGGATGCACGACGAACAGGCCGCAGGCGAGCACCGCCAGCATGAGCCTCGCTCCATGTCTCACGCCGTACGGACGAGCAAAGCCGGTGCCGAGGTAGGATCACGCCATGGAACTCACGCCAAAGCGCGCGGCCGAGTCGGCAACCGAGATGGTACAGGTGGTGCTGCCCAACGACGCCAACCCGCTGGGCTTCATCCTCGGCGGCACGGTCATGCACCTCATCGACATCGCCGGTGCGATTGCGTCGCTCCGCCATACGCGCACGCGCGTCGTCACCGCCGCGGTCGACGATCTGCAGTTCCTGCACCCGATCAGAGTGGGCGACCTCATCATCCTGAAGGCCCACGTGACATGCGCCTTCACGACGTCGCTCGAAGTCCAGGTCGATGTGTTCTCGGAGGAGACGTTGACCGGGAAGAGACGGCTGACCAGCCAGGCGTTCCTGACCTTCGTCGCGATCGGCCAGGACGGCGAGCGGGTTGCGATTCCGCCGCTCGTCATCGAGACGGCGGCCGAACGCGAGGTGTGTGATGAAGCGCACCGCCGCCGCGCCCAGCGGTTGCGCCGGAAGGCGGAAGCGACGGCGACCGCGGGAGACGCCTGATCGACGCGCCGACCGGTGAGGTGACCGGCTAGCCGAGCTTCTTCAGCCGGAGCACGCTGTGCTCCACGTCGATTCCAACCCGATACTTGCTCAGGAACCGGTGGCCGACGATGCCGCCGAGCTCGAAGCCGAGCAGCGCACTCGGGGCGTTCAAGTTGAGCACGACGACCGGGAAGTTGTCGTAGCGGATCTCCTTGAACGCCAGGTTGACGCCCGGCATCAGGAACGCGTCCCGATCCCAACCCGACGACCCGAACACCTTCAAGGCAATCTTCCGGCCGGTCTCCGGCCGGGCCAGCGCGGTGGCGGTCGCGGTCGAGATGGAAATGACCTCGCCGCCCGTGTCGACGACGAAGTTGGCCGTGTGCTTCCCGTCCACCATCCCGCGGACTGTCGCAAGACGATGCATGCGCATGGATAGTTCGAAGTCAGATTCTTCCGGCTCGAGGTGCTTGCCGAACACGATCTTCTTCGTCCGGTAGTCGATGATCATCGAGAACCCGAGGGCGAGCGGCGACAGGCTCTCGGCCTCCTTGACCGGCAGATCGCGCATCGGCGGATCCTTGATCAAGGCTGGGATGTTGCGCAGCTTGAGGGTGCCAATCTCGAGCGAATCGATACGCGCCAGCTGCAGGCCGCGCAGACCGGCGTTGCCGACGCCGGCGCTGAGCGTGTACGTCACCGGCGCGATGCCGAGACGTTGCGCCGTGCCACGCGACACGATGGTGCTCTCGGCGCCGGTGTCGACGACGAAGTCCTGGAACGAGCCTTCGTTCACCTTGGCCCGGACCACGATCTTGTCGTTCCTGAGGCGGAAATCAATCGTGTAGATCTGGTCGGCCGCGCCCGGATCCATCTCGAACGGCACGCGCTGCCCGAACGACTTCAGGAACTTGATTTCGGCCCGCGACCAGTCGGCTTTCTCGCTGCGGTCCTTGTTCGGCAGCAGGTTGACATAGTTCGTGTAGGAGGCCGCCGCCTCTTCATAGCGCCGCATCCGCTCGAAGACGGAACCGAGGGTGTGATGCATCTCGAGGTCGCGTGGCGCATGGCGGAGCGCCGCCTCGGCCATCGTCAGCGCCTCATCGAGTTTGGTGCGCGCGGCGAGCGCCCGCGCCATGCCGTGGAGGCCACGGGCCAGCTCAGGCGCCTTCGCCAGCGCGTCCCGGTACCGGCCCTCCGCCTCCTCGAACAGCCCGGACGCCCACAAAGCATCCGCATACGTGGCCAGTACCGACGGATCCTCGGGCGACTCTTCGAGCAGGGTCGCCGCTTCGATACGGGCGACCGGGAAATCCGCGATGCGCAGCGCCGACTGGATGACACCGGACCGAGCCGCCCGGATGTTGACCGGGCCGGCCGACTTCAGCGCCTTCCGGTAGGCGTCCAGCGAATCGGCAAACCGCCCCTCGCGGAAGAACTCGTGGCCGAGCTGCAGCTGGACCTCGCCCGACTGGGATTGCGAGATGACGTCACCGCCGTAGATGGCCACCGACGCGCCGACCACCATCACCGACATGGCGAACGAGAGAACGCCCCTGCGCATGCACCCTCCGGATCAGGCGATATCGACGAACGTCCGACCCATACAAGATCCGGGCCGGCGAATGGCGGTGCGGAAACGATAGCGTACGGGCCGCCGGTTTCGAAACCCGAAAACCGCGACCGACCGGCGAAAGTCAGCGCGTGTACAGCTCGATGGGGACGCCGTCGTACATCTCGTCGACCCGCAGGATCTGCGCCTCCCGGCTGTACGTCCCGAGTTCGTAGTCCTCACTCATGATCAACGCCTTTATCGGCCTGGTGGGACAGACCTCCGCACACAATCCGCAGAAACTGCAGCGCGACAGGTTGAAATCGAAGTAATCGAGCACCTTGATCTTCTGCCCGGGCTCGCGATGGCCGCCGAGCGCGATCAGGTCGTCGGGGCAGACCTTGGCACACTGGTCGCAGACGATGCAGGTTTGCGCACCGGTGGCCGGCTCGGTCTGCAGCCGCAGCACGCCGCGAAATCTCGGAGCGGTCGGCCGCCGTTCGGCCGGATACTGGAAGGTGAAGGCCGCCTGCGGGGTGTACTTGAGTGTCAGGAACATCCCCTTCCACAGATCGGCGAGCAGGACGGTCTTGATCAGGCGGACGAGGGTGCGCATGTCAGACGTCCAGGTCTCCGGCACGGCCGGACGACGCCAGCAGAACCGGTTCGGTCTCGCCGAGCCGGATGACACGCTCGCGGCGCAGCACCGTCCCTTCCTTCCGGATCTTGTCCTGCAGACGCAGCAACCCGTACAGGAGTGCCTCCGGCCGCGGCGGGCAGCCGGAGACATAGACGTCCACCGGCACGACCTTGTCGACGCCCTGCAGCACGCTGTAGGTGGGAAACGGACCGCCAGCGTTCGAGCAGCTGCCCATGGAGATCACCCACTTCGGTTCGGGCATCTGGTCGTAGAGGCGGCGCAGCACCGGCGCCATCTTCTTCGTGACGGTGCCGGCGACGATCATCAAATCGGACTGTCGGGGCGACGCCCGGAACACCTCGGCGCCGAACCGGGCGATGTCGTAGCGCGCGGCGGAGGCGGCCATCATCTCGATCGCGCAGCACGCCAGACCGAACCCCATCGGCCAGATGGAATTCGAGCGTGCCCAGTTCAGTACGCCATCCACGGTCGTCGTGATGATGTTGTCGTCGAACTGATGATCGATCAATCCCATCGCCGCCCCATGACGCGCGCTCCGGCCCGCCGGTGCGCGCGGCTTTCCCGTGCTCGGAGGTTATTCGTCGAAATAGCTGCGGTTCTTGTCGATGAACGCACTCCACTTGTGCGGGGTCTCGTCGAGCGCGAAGATGGCCGCCACCGGACAGGCCGGCACGCACGCGCCGCAGTCGATGCACTCGTCGGGATGGATGTAGAGCATGTCCACGGTGGCGAACGCCGGTTCGTCCTTGCGCGGGTGGATGCAGTCCACCGGACAGACATCGACACAGGCCGCGTCTTTGATATCGATGCAGGGTTCGCAGATGATGAACGCCATGACCGCAAGGAACCGTGAAGTTGTGAACTAAGTGTCTGATAATCAGCGAGTTACAAATTCATCGTATCCGTCGTCCCGGACCGTGTCAACGGCCCGCCGGGCGGCGGCGGCCGTGCTGCTGGTCTGCCTGCGCGGCCCGGCGGCGGTCGCCGGCGGGCAGGCGCCGCTGCCGCTGGCGCCCGACGCCGTCTGCCCGCCGCACCTCGCCCGGCTTTTCGCGCCGGCCGACGCGACGCGGGATGGGTCGGTGCAGTATCTCGTCTGCCGGTCCGCCCGACCGCTCGACGAACTGCGCCCGCCGACCTGGTCCGCCGGGGAAAGTGGCGCGGCCGACGCTTTTGCCGGCGCCAGTCCGGAAGTCCGGCGAGCGGTGGCCCTGCTCTACGGCGGCCGACGACTCCGTGTCGCCCGCGGCTGGGTCGAAGGGCCGGAGTCGCTCGACAGCATCGCCCTGATTGCGCCACCGCCGAGCGATTCATTGGACCGGATCGCCAGCGGCACGCTGATCATCAGGACGCGCATCATGCGCGAGAGGGGCCCGAACGGAGGGCTATAATTGCGCCGACCGTGGCCTGTCCTTCCCTGCGCACCATTCCGGCGCTGGCCATGCTGGTCGTCGGCCTCGGCCTCCGTCCGGCCGGGGCCCAGATGCTCCGGTCCGAACCGCTGGTGTTCGGCGACGGCCGCGCCACGCTCGCCGGCGACGTGTCGTGGAGCTTCTCCTGTTCGCACGCGCCGTCGATCGATGGCTGCGGCGAGGACCTCGGCTATTTCAACTACGGCAACTACGAGACGCCGCTGCTGCGCAATTTCCGCGTCAACGTCTCGGCGTCGGTCAAGGCGGCGCGTCGGATCTCGTTCCTGACGGAGGTCCGGTCGGACAACCTGCGGCGCCCGGAACCCTATGCGCTGTACGTGCGGGTCCGGCCGTGGCTGAACCGGCAGTTCGACCTGCAAGCTGGACGCATACCGCCGACGTTCGGGGCGTTCTCGCGCCGACCCTATCCGACGGACAACCTGCTCATCGGCATGCCGCTCGCCTATCAATACTTGACGTCGTTGCGGCCCGACGCGCTGCCGGCCACGGCCGACGAACTGATTCGCATGCGCGGCCGCGGCTGGCTTTCCACCTACACGGTCGGCAGCCAGACGCCGCGGGCGGGCGTGCCGCTGCTGAACGGCCTGTCCTGGGATGCCGGCATCCAGGCCCATGCCGCCACCGACTGGCTCGACGCCGCGGTCTCGGTCACCAACGGGACGCTGTCCCACCCGGTGATCCGCGAGGACAACGCCGGCAAGCAGATCTCGGGACGCGTCGGCATCACGCCGGTGACCGGACTCATCGCGGGCGCGTCGGCGGCCCGCGGGCCGTTCGCCGCCCGGACCGCGACGCTCGGCGCCGGGCTGCCGTCCGACGACCGCTCGGTCACGCAGACGGCTTGGGGCGTCGACATCGAGTATTCGCACGGATACTACCTGCTGCGCGCCGAGACGATCGTCAGTGCCTGGCATCTGCCAACCCTCGGGACTCCGGCCATCAGCGGACCGCTGCGGGCCGTGGCGGCGACGCTGGAAGGACGCTACAAACTGCGTCCCGGGCTGTACGCCGCCGCCCGTGTCGATCGCCTGGCGTTCAACGAGGTGATCGGCTCGTCCGGCTCGGAGACGTGGGAGGCGCCGGTCACGCGGGTCGAAGCCGGCGTCGGCTACCTGCTGCAACGCAATTTGCTGCTCAAGCTCGTCTATCAGCACAACGACCGTGATGGCGGCCGGGTGCCGGTGGTCCAGATCGGCGCCGGTCAGCTCGTGTATTGGTTTTGATATGCAGCCCGGCCCCCGCGCCCTCATCCTGCTGGCCGTCGGCGGCCTCACCATCCTCACCGGACCGATGCACCTCCCCGGCACGGTCGCGCGCGCCGTCGCCGCCGCACCCGGCATCATTCGCGGGCGCGTCGAGATCGGCAGACCGGTCACGACCGGCGAACGCCGGCCGGGGGTCGCCCAGCTCGGCGCCCCGCCCGAGCGCAACCGTCCGGATCCGAGACAGGCGGTCGTCTACCTGCAGGCGGCGCCGCGCGGCGCCTTCGAGCAGACCGATGCCGGCCGCGCGGTGATGGATCAGCGGAACGAAACCTTCGTCCCGCACGTCCTCGCCATCACCACCGGGACGACCGTCGACTTCCCGAACAGCGATCGCACGTATCACAACGTGTTCTCGCTGTCGAAAGCGTCGAAGTTCGACCTCGGACGGTACGCGGTGGGCCGCTCGAAGTCGGTCCGCTTCGACCGACCCGGCATCGTCCGCGTATTCTGCGACATCCACTCGCACATGAACGCGTTCATCCTGGTCTTCAGTCATCGCTACTTCGCGATGACCGATGCCGAGGGGCGCTACCGCATCGACAACGTGCCGCCGGGGACGTACCAGGTGGTCGCCTGGAACGAAGGCAAGACGTCGGAGCCGAAGGCGGTCGCGGTTCCCGACGGTGGCCCGGCCGAACTCGACTTCTTCCTGCGATGAGCCTGCTGCGTTCGCTGCAGAGCCGCATGTTCCTGGCGTCGGCCCTGCTGACCGTCGTCTCGATCGGCGTCGCGATCTATCTGGTGGGGGTGCGGGTGAACCGCGAGGTCGAAGACGCCCTGCAGCGTGACATCGTCGCCACCGGCGCCCTGGTCGATCAGCTGCGGACGACGCGCGCCGAGACGTTCGCGATGATGGCGCGACTGGTCGGCGACGCGCCGAAGCTGAAGGCGGCAGTCGATACCAACGATCCGCCGACCGTGCAGGACGTCGCCGGCGACTACCGGGAACAGCTGCGGGCGCACCGGCTGATCATCACCAATCGCAGCGGCCAGGTCCTTGCCCACGTCGGCGGCGCCGCCGACGAGACGCGGCGGCTGGCCGCCAGCCCGGCCACCGCCATCGCCCTCGGCGGCCGTGACGGCTTTGCGATCGTGCCGGTCGACGACGGTCTGCTGCAACTGTTCACGGTGCCGATCGCGCTCGGCGTCGAACGCCCCGACGTGCTCGGCAGCCTGATCGTCGGGTTCCTGCTGGACGACACGCTGGCGGCCGAGCTGAAATCACTGACCGGAAGCGATCTCGCCTTCGGCCTCGACGGCCGGATTCTCGCGTCGACCCTGCCCGCCGATCATCTCGAGCGGGTCGGGAGCCTGCTCACCGCCGTGCGGCCGCAGAACGTGACGCTCGGCGGCGAAGAGTTCGTTGCGCTGGCACGGCCGCTGGCGCCGGGCACCGGTGGCTCGTCCGCGTCCGCCGCCGCCGTGATCCTGCGCTCCCGCACCGACCAGGTGCGGTTCCTCAACGAAATCAACTCGGAGCTGGCGGTCACCGCGGTACTCGGCGTCCTGCTCGCCACGCTCCTGAGCTTCGGCGTGGCCCGCACCATCACACGGCCGCTCGCCGCCATCACCAGGGTGATGAAGGACGTGGCGACCACCGGCGACCTGACGCGGAAGATCACGTCGGGCAGCGCGCGCCGCTGGCACGACGAGGACGCCCAGATTCTGGCGTCGACGTTCAACACGCTGACCGAGTCGATCGTCCGCTTCCAGCGCGAGGGCGCCCAGAAGGAGCGGCTGTCGTCGCTCGGCCGGCTCTCCACGGTCATCGCCCACGAAGTCCGCAATCCGCTGATGATCATCAAGGCGGCGTTGCGGCCGTTGCGCCTGCCGGCGCCCGATCCCGAGGCGCTCCGGGAGGCGGTCACCGACATCGAACACGAAGTCGCGCGCCTGAACCGGGTGGTCAACGAGGTCCTGGACTTTGCCCGGCCGATCCGCTTCGAGCTGGGGCCCACCGCCGTCAACGACCTGTGCCGGGAATCCGCCAGCGCCGCGCAGGCGGCCCCCGGGGTGCCGGTTCGTCTCGAGCTGGCGTCCGACGTGCCGGTGATCCGATCCGACACCGAACGGCTGCGCCAGGCGCTGGTCAACCTGATCGTCAATGCACGGCAGGCGGTGGACGTCCACACCGCGCCGGCGCGCGTCGCACCTGGCGGGGTGGCGGCGCTGTCCGGTCCGGAGGCGTGCGTCACCGTGTCGACCCGCACCGAGCCGGATGCGGTCACCATTATCATCGCCGACCCGGGACGGGGGATCGATCCGGCCGACCTGCCGAGGATCTTCGATCCCTACTTCACGACCAAGCGCGGCGGCACAGGTCTTGGATTGCCGATTGCCAGGAACGTCGTGGAGGGGCTCGGCGGCACGCTGACCGTCCTGAGCACGGTCGGCCGCGGAACGGAAATCCGCATCGACCTCCCGCGAACATCCGGCGACAGCTCCGTGTGACCCATGCCTGCACCCCGTGGTTCGATCCTGGTCGTCGACGACGAAGAGAAGATCCTGAAAGCCCTCGGCCGTGCCTTGCGGGAGGAGCGGCACGAAGTCATCGCGACCACCTGCCCGACCGAGGCGCAGAAGCTGCTGGCCGAGCGCAACTTCGACCTGCTGCTCGTCGACAACGTGATGCCGGCGCTGAGCGGCATCGATCTGATTCGCCAGTACACGGCGGCGACGCCGGAGAGCGAGCGCGCCCAGATCCTGATGATGACCGCGCACGCGACCGTCGAGAACGCCATCGAGGCGATGAAGCTCGGCGCCCTCGACTACCTGCAGAAGCCGTTCGACATCGACGAACTGCTCGTCGTCGTACGGCGCGCCCTCGAGCATCAGCGGCTGAAGACCGAATACACCTACCTGCGCAGCGAGCGCGACGAGCAGTTCGATCACTACGGCATCATCGGTCGCAGCCGCGCGATCCAGGACATCATCGACCGCGCCGAGCGCGTCGCCGATACGAAGAGCACCGTGTTGATCACCGGTGAGACCGGCACCGGCAAGGAACTGGTGGCGCGGGCGATTCACGATCGCAGTCCGCAGCGCAACATGCCGCTCATCAAGGTCAATTGCGCGGCGATCCCGGAATCGCTGCTCGAATCGGAGCTCTTCGGCCATACGCGCGGCGCCTTCACCGGCGCCAACGCCGCCAAGAAGGGGAAGTTCGCGCTCGCCGACGGCGGCTCGATCTTCCTCGACGAGATCGGGACGATGAGCCCGACGCTGCAGGCGAAGCTGCTGCGCGTCCTGCAGGAACGCGAGTTCGAGCCGCTGGGATCCGAGCGCACCGAGAAGGTCGACCTGCGGGTGATCGCGGCCACCAATCGCGACCTGCGGCAGATGGTCGCGGAGGGCCGCTTCCAGGAGGATCTGTTCTATCGCCTCAACGTGATCCCGATCGAGCTGCCGCCGCTGCGCGAGCGGCGCGACGACATCCCGCTGCTCGTCGAACACTTCGTCAAGAAGCACGCGCAGCGCACCGGCCGCCGCATCGACCGCATCGATGACGGCGTCCTGCCGGCGCTGCAGCAGTACGACTGGCCGGGGAACGTCCGCGAACTGGAGAATGCGATCGAGCGCGCCGTCGTGCTGTCCACCGCACCCGTGCTGACGGCGCGTGCGATCTCGGTGCTCGGGACGATCACGCCACAGAATTCCGGACTGCCGTCACTGAAGCTGCGTCCCAATATCGAGTGGGTTGAGAAGGAAACGATCCGTCGCGCACTCGAGAGTGCACGAGGCGTCAAGAAGGACGCGGCGGAGCTGATGGGCATCAGCCAGCGGGCTCTCTCCTACTATCTCGCCAAGTACCGTATCGACTGACGCCTGCGTCGGGAGCCGCCTTGCGCCGGCCGGCGTGTTCTTACGCCTTGCGAAAGCGCCTTACGACGCGCGAAACATCCGGCCCGGGCCGGCGTCCGCGATCGCCGCGGAAACCGACGGATTTCACCACCACGACCATGGCACCGCGCTTGCGCCCTGCTGACGGAAACTGGTTGGACCCATCCGGAGGCACATGCGTCACTACATCCGTATCTTCGCCATCGTTGTGTTCGCGGCCGGCGCGGCCGCCTGCGATGAAGATCTGTCCTCGATCACCGGGCCGACGCCCAACCTGGAACCGACGTTCTCGAGCATCCAGGCGAACATCTTCGAAGTCTCGGACTCGGCGGGCCGCGTGGCCTGCATCAATTGCCACACGAACGTCGGCCGGACGCCGGCCGCCAATCTGAACCTCCTGCACGACTTCGCCTACGACCAGTTGGTGAACCGCGCCAGCAGCCAGCGTCAAGGCTGGTCCATCGTCTCGCCGGGAAACCCGAACGCCAGCTATCTGGTCGAGAAGCTGGTGGCGACGCCGAGCGCGCCGATCGTCGGACTTCGGATGCCTCGCAACATCCCTCCCTTCCTGACCGACGGTCAGATTCTCGTCATCAAGCGCTGGATTGAGAACGGCGCCGAGCGGAACTAGCAGACGCGTCCGCAGCGCCACTTTTCAGTCATCGGGACTTCTCAATCAAGGAGCTATCGTGAATCGTTCATGGTTTCGACTCGCCGCGGCGCTGGCCCTCACGGTCGCGTTCGCACCCTCGGCATTCGCGCAGGATGACGACGACGCCTCGCTCAAGCTCGCGGAGCCGGACTTCAACCTCATGGCCCTGCCGACCGCGTTGCGGCTGCCGGCGCGCGGCAGCGCCTTCCGCGTCACCCACCGTTTCCTCCGCCCGCTGGCCGATGGCGATTTCGGCGATCTCGCCGGCGACCTCTTCGGCCTCGACAACGGTGCCCAGATCGGCCTCGAGTACCGCGTCGGGCTGATGAAGAACACCCAGGTGGGGCTCCACCGGACCAACGACAAGGACCTGATGCTGTTCACGCAGTACGGCCTGGTACGTCAGGGCCAATTGCCGGTGGACGTCTCGATCCTGGCGTCGATCGACGGCACCAACAACTTCAAGGACAGCTACTCTCCGTCCCTCGGTGTCATCCTGTCGCGCACCGTTGGCGACGTCGCGGCGGTCTACGTCGAGCCGATGTGGGTGAACAACACCAACATCCTGCCCAAGGACCTGACCGACGACAACGACACCATCATCGTCGGACTCGGCGCCCGCGTCCGGTTCCTGCCGACCGCATATCTCGCCCTCGAGTACGCGCCGCGTGTCGGCTATGCGCCGGGGGATGACCACATCAGCGTCGGCCTCGAGAAGCGGGTCGGCGGCCACAGCTTCCAGTTGAACTTCTCGAACTCGTACGGGACGACCCGCCGACAGCTGGCCCTCGGCGGCAGTGAGTCCTGGTATCTCGGCTTCCAGATCGCGCGCAAGTTCTTCTGAGCTCACCCCAGGCCACCCATGGCCGTCCGGGCACCTGTCGATGCTCCGCAGGTGTCCGGATCTCTTTCCTCCTCCCAGGGCCGCGACGACCTCGGCCTCGCATCCACCGCCCACCTGTCGTAAGCTGTGAGCGGCGTGCCGGCATGGCTGACAGCGAGGAGGTTCGCGTGACGATTCTGCCCATCACCGGGTTGGTCCTGGCAGGCCTCGTCACGGCGGCGTGCGGGACCTCCGAACCGGCACCATCCACCGGCGGCGGCAGCGATCCGGCTACGACGTTCACCATCACGGCGAGCGGCGTCAGCCCGCGCACCATGACGGTGCCGCGCGGCACGCAGGTGACGTTCGTCAACAACGCCGGCCGCGCCCATGACATGTCGAGCGACCCGCATCCGACCCACGAGAACTGCCCCGAACTGAACAGTGTCGGCCTGCTCAGCGCCGGCCAGCGCCGTCAGAGCGCGAATCTGAACGCGGCTGGCCGCTGCGGATTCCACGACCACAACCAGCCCGGAAACGCCGCATTGCAGGGCACGATCACCATCCAGTAGGCCGCTTGACGAGGACGGCACAGATGCTGTCCATGGGCCGCCGGCCGTCACGCTGGCAGGCCCGGCCGGCCCGGACGCGCCCGGGCGGGTCCGGCGTCGATTCCCGATGAACGCACCGAACGTGCGGCATATTGTCGCAGCGCCGGCGCGGCCGGGCCATCCCTGCGCGCGCCGACCGATCGGCGTCGTACACTGTCGACGACGATGGAGACGGGCGTGACCAGCACCGCACAGGGCTCACCGGGTTCGCCGGATTCACCGGGTTCACAGGGCTTACAGGGGGCCGGCGCCGCGATCCGGCCCTGGTATCTGGCCGCGACGTCGCTCGGCACGCTGACCTGGCTGGTGCGGCTGCGCTGGACGTCGGTCGCGCTGCACGTCGCCGTCCTCGCCTTCAGCGCCGCCTTCAGCCACGTCGATTTCCCGCTCCGCCGCCTGGCCTGGTTCGTCGCTGCCGCCGCCCTCGTCAACGCGCTGCGGGCCCGCTGGCTCGACGCGACCGGCACGACGCCACGCACCTTCGACGGCCTCGGTCTCGTCATCGACGCGATGCTGCTGACCGGACTGCTCGAGCTCACCGGCGGACCGTTCAATCCGTTCGGTGTCATCTTCATCGTCCAGATCGCACTGGCCGTGGTGACGCTCGGCCGCCTGCCGGCGGTCGGGCAGTCGCTCCTCGCGCTGGTCTGCATCGGCCTGCTCGTCTACTGGCACACGACGGAGACGGATCCCGAGCACCACCGTCTGAACGACTTCCCCACCCACCTGTTCACCATGTGGGTGGCGGCCGCCGTGATCGTCGAGCTGGTCGCCTATTTCGTCCTGCAGGCGTCGAACGCCTTGTCGCGTCGCGAGCAGGAGCTCGACGCCATGCGGCGGCAGGCCGCCCGCACCGAACGGCTGATCGCGATGACGACGCTGGCAGCGGGAGCCGCCCACGAACTGTCGACGCCGCTCGCCACGATCGCGCTGGCCTCGCGTGAGCTCGAACACACCGCGGCGCGCGGCTCGACGCCAGGCCTCGTCGATGATGCCCGCCTCATTCGTGCGGAGGTCGACCGCTGTCGTGCCATCCTCGACCAGATGAGTGGACGGGCGGGGGGGGTCGCGACCGACAATCCGGACGAGGTGACGATTGCCGCGGTCATCGACGACGTGCGGGCGCGGCTGACGGTCGAACAACGGGAGCGGCTGCTGGTGCGCATCGACCCGTCCGTCGGTCCCCTGCGTCTCCCCCGCACAGGTTTCGGCCAGGCCCTCGTGTCGCTGATCACGAACGCCTTCGATGCCACCGCCGAGCAGCGACCCGCGAGCGATGCGCCGGTCCGCCTCGAGGCCAGGCAGCTCGGCACGCGCCTGCAGGTGTACGTGCGCGACTCCGGTACCGGCATGGCGCCGCACCTGCTCGAACGCGTCGGCGAGCCATTCTTCACGACGAAGGAGGCCGGACGGGGACTCGGACTGGGCGTCTTCCTCGCCCGCATCTTTGCCGAGCGTGCCGGCGGATCGCTGTCGCTCGACGCCGACCAGGGGACGACCGTCACCCTCGATCTGCCGGTGCGGATGGAGACCGGGGGGGCGCGATGACGCCGCCCGGCAGGTCATCGACCGGCACCGCTGGTCCGGTGTCGGCCAGGGACGCCCGCAGCATCCTCATCGTCGATGACGACGAGCGCTTCCGGACGCGGCTCGTCCGCGCCTTCGCCGAGCGCGGCCTCGACGCCACTGGCGCCGGCGACTACGACGAGGCGCTCGCGGCGGCCCGGAGCGACAGCCCGGAACTGGCCGTGGTCGACCTGCGGCTGCCCGGCCGTACCGGCCTCGAGATCGTTCGCGACCTCAAGGCGCTGGACCCGACGACCTACGTCGTCGTGCTCACCGGATACGGCAGCATCGCCACCGCCGTACAGAGCGTCAAGTTCGGCGCGACCTCCTATCTCACGAAACCGGTCGACGCCGATCAGATTCTGGCGGCCTTCGACGCGCCGCCCGGCGCCGCCTTCGACGCCGCGACACCGGCACCGCCGCCGCAGCGCCTGGCGCGCGTGGAATGGGAGCACATCCAACGCGTGATGGCCGACTGCGACGGCAACGTCTCGCAGGCGGCCCGGCTGCTTGGCATCCACCGCCGCTCGCTGCAACGCAAGCTCGCCAAGTACCCGGTGCCCGAAAACGGCTGACCGAGATCGCGTGCTAGACTCGAAAATCGATCATTCATAGCGGAGGCACTCATGGTTCGATTGACATCCTTGATGGCCGCCGGCACGCTGGTGGTCGCCCTGACCGCCACGCTGGCGGCGCAGAAGACGACGCAGCTACGACCTGGCGGCGGCGGCAGTCCGCACGTGCGCAGCGAGTGGACGATCGACGGCGCGACCCTGACCGTCGAGTACGGCCGGCCGTTCCTGAAGGGTCGCTCGGAGGCGATGATGCTGCCGAGCGGACAGATCTGGCGCACCGGCGCCGACGCGGCGACGATCATCACCTCGAGCCGGCCACTGAAGTTCGGACCGGTCGCGCTGCCGGCCGGCACCCACACCATCAACACGGTGCCTGGCGATCAGCAGTGGCTGCTGCTGCTCGGCACGCTCGAAAAGCCCGGCCAGTGGGGCATTCCCTACCTGAAGGCGCTGGAGGTCGGCCGGGTGCCGATGACGCTCGCGAAGACGGCGGCGAGCGTCGAGCAGGTGACGATCGCGATCGACGACACGCCGGCGGGCGCGACGCTGCGGATCGAATGGGGCAGCCGCCGGGCGACGGTGCCGTTCACGATCGGCTAGGCGGTGCGGTCGTGTCGGGTACGCCGGCCGCGGTCGTCGTGCGTGACACACCGATGTGACCGGGCGTTCACGGCTCGGACATGTCGGCGCGATAGGGTCCTGGCGTGGCATTTCGCTCACGCGTCTGGAGGACCCTGATGACTACGCGAACTCTGTTACTGGCGCTCGCGGGCGCCATGTGTGTGTCGGCCGCCGCGACGGCGGCCGGTCCCGAGGCCCGGCCCGCCCGTCGCCCCGCGGTCCAGCTCGGGCCGCGGCCGTATTTCCTCGTCCATGACATGGCCGATGGCGCCCTCAAACGCACCCTGCAGCAGTGCTCGGACGGGCCGTTCCACAAGAGTGACTTCTCGATCGGCCACCGCGGTGCGGCGCTGCAGTTTCCCGAGCACACCGTCGAATCGTACACGGCCGGCGCACGCCTCGGCGCCGGCATCCTGGAGTGCGACGTCACCTTCACCAAGGACAAGGAACTCGTCTGCCGTCATGCCCAGAACGATCTGCACACGACCACCAATATCCTGCTGACGCCGCTGGCCGGCAAGTGCACGCGCCCATTCTCGCCTGCCGTGCTGGGCAGCGGCGGTCAGATCATCACGCCGGCATCGGCCGAGTGCCGGACGAGCGACATCACGCTGGCCGAGTTCAAGTCGCTGCGCGGCAAGATGGACGCCTTCAACCCGGCGGCGCAGACGCCGGCGCAGTTCGTCGGTGGCACCGCCGGCTTTCGGACCGACCTCTACTCGGGGCCGACCAGCGGTACCCTGATGACCCACAGGGAGAGCATCGAGCTCTTCAAGAGCCTGGGGACGAAGATGACCCCCGAGCTCAAGAGCCCGAGCGTGGCGATGCCCTTCGACGGCTTCACGCAGGCCGACTACGCGCAGAAGATGATCGACGAGTACAAAGCGGCCGGGGTGCCGCCTCGCGACCTGTTCCCGCAGTCCTTCGACAAGGGTGACGTGCTGTACTGGATTCGCCACGAGCCGGCCTACGGCCGCCGGGCGGTGTATCTCGACGACGCGGAGACGGTCGCCGACCTGCCGGGATTCGCCGATCTGGTCGGATACAAGCAGGACGGCATCAACATCTGGGCGCCGCCGACGTTCGCGCTGCTCACGGTCGACAGTGCGAACCAGATCGTCGCGTCGCAGGCGGCGAAGGACGCCAGGGCGGCAGGCCTCGACATCATCACCTGGACACTCGAGCGCTCCGGCATCCTCGCCGATGGCAACAACGGGTTCTACTACCAGACGTTCGATTCCGCCGTCAGCCGCGAGGGCGACGTGATGCGGGTGATCGATGCGCTGGCGCGCGACGTCGGCGTCCGGGGCATCTTCAGTGACTGGGCGGCCCCGGTCACCTACTACGCGAACTGCATGGGCCTCAAGTAGCGCGTCGCCCGCCCGTCGCCGCAGCGCGGCGGCACGGCATCGCCGAGTCCGTGCACATCCTCGGACAGCAGGACCGCGCCCGCACGCGCTTCTCATCCATGGGTCGTCGTGGCTACATCGATGGTCGAGATCACCCGGTCAGTGGCCGGCGGCCGGCGCCGGCCACGGGCGGATCGCGGAAGCGATACGATCAGGGAATGAGCGACCAGCTCACCCTGTTTGAACCGGCTCCGATCGGCGAGCCGGATTCGGCGGCCGCCCAACTGCGGCGCGTCCATGACGAGGCGCGCTGCCTGGCTCGCCAGCTCCCGGACGGCGTCTTTTTCGGCACCAGTTCGTGGAGCTTTCCGGGGTGGAAGGGGCTGGTTTATTCGTCGGCCCAGGCCCAGGCAGGGCTGGCCCGCACCGGACTGCGTGAGTACGCACGCCACCCGCTGCTGACGACCGTCGGCGTCGACCGCAGCTACTACGCGCCGATGCCAGCCGCTGACCTCCGCGAGTACGCCGCGCAGTTGCCGGACGGCTTCCGCTGCTGCTTCAAGGCACCGGTGTCGGTGACCGGGTTTGCGCTCGGCGTCCCGGGGCGGCAGACCCAAAATCCCGACTTCCTGTCGATCGAACGCCTGATCGCCGACCTCCTCGAGCCGTGTGCGGCGGTGTTCGCCAGCCATACCGGACCGATCGTGCTGGAGTTCCCGCCGTTTCCGCGCGGCCGCGGCCTGACACCGGCAGAGTTCAACACCCGGCTGGATCGGTTCCTCGCCGCCCTGCCGCGACAGTTCGAGTATGCCGTCGAACTCCGCGACAATCGACTGCTGACGCCGACGTATCGCGCGCTACTGGCCCGCCACGGGATTGCCCACACGTACAACTACTGGAGCGCCATGCCGCTGCCCGGTGAACAGGCGGCCATTGTCCCACCCGAGGAGGCCGACTTCGCGGTGGTGCGGCTGTTGCTGCGCCCCGGTACCTGGTACGAGGACCAGCGCGAGCGGTTCCGGCCGTTCAACCGCCTCGTCGAGCCCGATGAGGCGATGCGGGCCGACACCATCGCCGTGGTCCGTCGCGTCCTTGCACGCAAGAAGCGGGCGTTCGTGCTGGTCAACAACAAGGCTGAGGGATCGTCGCCGCTGACCATCATGGCGCTGGCGGCCCGTCTGGCGGCGGCGGACGCCGCACGCGCTTCGTCCAGCGCGGTCGCTGGATAGCCGGGCACGAGCGTTGGGTCATCGCGCACCTCGGCGCGCCCGACCGTGAGACGGGTGCTGGGTCAGCTGAAGGATGTCGCGACGACGGCAGACGACATCCACCGTGCCTGGGCCCGCATCGCGTGGGCCGGCGACCTCCTGCTCCGACGTCAGCTGCTCAGCGGGATGCCGGCTGATAGTACTGCTTGTACATGCCGCGACGGAACAGGAATCCCCCCAGCGGTCCAAGCCATCTGAGCACGTGGTGCATCCGACCGAGATCGATCATCTCGATCGAGTTGCCGTCGAAGTCGCGGGCGAAGAAGAACGTGTGGCCGCGCGGCGACCTCTCCGGCCTGGTCACGCACTCCACCCCCTTGCTCACCAGGTAGTCGTACCACTTCTGCGTGTTGCGGACGTTGAAGCTGATGTGGGTGAGCCCGACCCGATTCCACGGGATGGCGGCCGCCGGCTGCTTCGGTTCGAAGTGGAAGATCTCGAGCGTGGCGCCGCCCGGCACCCGGATCCAGCCGATCTTGCAGCTCGGCGCCGGACCGTCGATGCCGAAGAAGGTCCGCACGCGGTCGGGCGGCGTCTCCGCGACACCGACGAGCGGACAGCCGAACACGTCCCAATAGAATTGCACCGCACGATTGAAGTCCGACACGGTGATGCCGACATGGCTGAACGATCGCGCTTTCACGTTGTGGTCTCCGTCAGGTGCGGGGCGGTGCCCAGGTAGTGCGTCTTGAGGTGATCGGCAACGCGCAAGGCCTGCGCGGCAATCGTCAGTGCCGGGTTCACGGCCGCCGACGACGGGAAGAAGGACGCGTCGACGACGAACAGGTTCTCGACGTCGTGGGCGCGGCAGAAGGGGTCGAGCACCGAGCGGCGCGGATCGCCGCCGAACGCCAGCGTGCCGCACTGGTGTGTGGTGTTGCGGGACCGGTGCGAGTGGGTCATCACGACCCAGAAGCCGAGCCGCCGCAGGATCCGCTTCATCTCGCGCACGAGCTGCTCGTGCGCCCGGACGTTGTTCGGCCGGTAGTGCAGCTGGATCCGCCCGTCCCGTGACAGCGTCACCCGGTTCTCGTCGCGCGGCAGATCCTCCGACATCGCCAGCCAGTCCACGCCGCGCGCCACCCAGGCGTCGTAGGCCCACAAGGGGATCGCCGGCGCGACGGTCTGCGCCATCACGCCGTGCGTCCGCCCCTGCGACTGGATCTGGCCGAGCGGATACGTCGTGTGCGGGCCGCGGAAGTAGTAGTCGTTGATCGCCACCGTCTTCTGGAACACGGTGTCGTTCGGCCGGAACGGATGGAACCCCTGCATCATCGTCGCGAGATGCGCCATGTAACGCCGGCCGACCAGACCGGACGAGTTGGCGAGGCCGTGCGGATGCCGGTCGGACGTCGAGCGGAGCAGCAACGCCGCCGAGTTGACCGCCCCGCACGACACGATGACGAGAGGCGCTTCGACCTGCGAGACGCGGGTGCCGCGGACGACCTCGACGGCCGCGACCCGCGTGCCGGCGGCATTGGTCACCAGCCGCTGCGCATACGCCCCCGTCTGCAGCGTCACCGTCGCCCGGGTGGTCGACGGGCGGACGCAGCAGACGTCGGCATCGCTCTTCGCGTGGATGCGACACGGGAACGAGTTGCAGGTGTTGCACAGCTGACAGCCGTCGGCTTCACCCGGGCGGATCAAGCCGAGTGGCAGCGGCGCCGGATGCAGTCCGAGCCGGCGCAGCTGCTCGACGAGCCGGGCGACGGCCGGCGCATGCGGCACCGGGCCGTGCGGGAACGGTCCGCGCGGCGGGTCGGTCGGATCGGCGCCCTGCAGTCCGTGGACGTGGTAGAGCCGCTCGGCGCGATCGTAGTAGGGCGCGAGCGTCTCGTAGTCGATCGGCCACTCGGGCGACGTGCCGTCGACGTGTTCGATGGCGCCGAAGTCCTCGCGGCGCAGCCGATAGAGGACGGAGCCCCAGAACTTCGAGTTGCCGCCGACGTTGTAGTGCGTGTACGGCTGGAACTCCTGTCCGTGCTCGTCGAGCCAGCGCTCGGTCGTCCGATAGCGCAGGTCCTTCCACACCGCCGCCGGATCCCAGTTCTCGAGCTCCTGGGGCACGAAGTCGCCGCGCTCGAGGATGAGTATGCGCGCCCCGGTGTCGGCAAGCGCGTGCGCCATGGTGCCGCCGCCGGCGCCGCTGCCGATGATGATGACGTCATAGCGTTCGCGCGGCATCGCCTGCCCGGCCGACCGGCTCACGGCCCGACCGCCGGCGTCGGCGCGCCGACCGTCGCGTAGACCTGCTCCATCAGCCGCTGGTCTTCCCTCGCCCGCTCGAGGCTCATCTCGGGCTGCCGTCCGTCGCGAATCGCGGCGGCGAAATCGCGATACATCGCCCGGTAGCCGCGGATGTCGGACAGACCGGGCCACACCACCTTCGGCATCCCCGGTCCGCGCGCGACGATGAACAGGCCGTTCGATTCGAAGGTGATGATGCCGGCGCGGCCGAACAGCTTGGAGACGCGCAGGCCCCTGAACAGCGACGGCACCTCGCGCGAGTAGAACAGCGAGCCGACGCCGCCGTTGTCGTAGCGGAACGCGACCATCATGCTCTTGACGCGGCGGTCGGGGCCGGCCGGCGACGGCGTCGGCTGATAGCCGTGGATGTCGACGATCCGCGGTCCCAGGCTGCCCGCGAGGTGCAGCCAGTGGATCCCCTCTTCGAAGAACGCGTCACCGCCGGCCATCGCTTCGTCGTTGCGCCAGTCGTCGGCGCTCTTCAGGCGCCGCGCGATCGTCGTGAAGTGGGCGAAGACCAGTTCGCCGATGACGCCGCTCGCCAGCACCTGGCGCAGCGACACGGCCAGCGGCTTGTAGTGATCGTTCTCGCCGACGATGACGACCCGCCGGGCGCGGTCGCGCGCCGCGATCACCGGCGCGAAATCGGCGAGGCGCGGGAACGCCGGCTTCTCGACCAGCACGTGCTTGCCGGCGGCCAGCGCCCGCAGCGTCAGGTCGAGATGGAACCGCGGCGGCACCGCGATGACCACCGCGTCCACCTGCGGGTCCTCGATGGCGGTCAGGTAGTCGGCATAGCTGCGAACGCCGCCATAGCGGCGGCAGAACTCCTCCGACCTCGCCGCCTCGCGGCTGGCGTAGGCACGGACGATTCCTGGTTGAAGCTTCTTGAGGTTCTGGCTGTGGACCCGGGTGATGAAGCCACACCCGAGAAAGGCGATGCGGAGCGGATCAGCCATCAGGGACTTGGGTCGCCGCCGCACGCCGGGACACCGCAGCCCGCCGCGACGGAAGGTCGATTATACCTGCGCGCTGCGCCCGACCGGCCCGGCCGCCCGCGTCACGACGGCGGTGGCAGGCGGCTGGCCGGCACGCCGAGCGCAATCGCCAGATCCCTGAGCTGCCGCTGCACGAGGCGGGCGTTGTCCGGCCCCATGCGCAGCAGATGGTGCTGGGCACCGTTCAGCCCGTCCAGGCGGGCGTCGGCGAACTTGTAGCCGATGCCGGCCGGCTCCACGGCCAACGGCCGCTCGGGGACCGGCGTCTGCAGCAGGACGATGATCGCCCGCTCGAGCGTCCGGTCGAAGGGCCCGCTGCTGCCGAGTTCCGCGCTGGCGTCCTCGATGCGCGGCCTGAGCGTCGCATAGAGCTGGGCCGCCGCCGCGGCGTCGAGCGAGGCGAAGCCGGCGGCCAGTTCGTCGTAGCGCCGGTAGCTGCGCGGATCGATGAACAGCCCGGTGCCACGCTCGACGACCTGGAAGGCACCAGCCGGCTTGAGGACCGCGACACGCCCGGCCGGCGTGCCGCCGTCGGCGATGTTCGTCACGACGGTGACGAAATTCCGGATCAATCCGTCGGTGGTGAGCCAGGCCGCCACGCGCGGGTGCGCAGAAAGACGCGGCACCCAGGTCCGCACGAAGGCGTCGCTCATCTCGAGCGGCGGGACGTCGCCGGGAAACGGATTGCCGCCGAGCGCGACCGGCGGCGGCGCCGGCGGGTCGGTGACGGGCGCGACCGCCGCCGCGGCCTCGTCCGGCGGCGCCGGCCGGAGGTACCAGTAGCCGCCCGCCAGCAGGGCAGCCACGACCGCGACGACCGCGACCAGCGGCCACGGCCCGGTCCCGGTGCGTCCAACAACCGGGCGGTCCAGTTCGTCCGGCGTGCGAATCAGGTCGGGCTCGGTGGGCTCGGGCATCTCATCCTCCCCGCCACCTGAACGTGTGGCGCGACCGCGAACCGGGGTGCGCATCAACGGCACCTGGCTTTTAGACGCGCCGCCGCCGATCGCGGTCGTCAGGTCAGACCGCGGTCACCGACTCCTGCCGCACGCGCGCGAGCCCGACGGCCCGCAACGCGGAGAAGTACCAGTATCCCGGATCGAGTTCGCCGGGCCGCATCGAGAACCTCGCGGCGTTCTGGATGTGGTGGTGGTTGTTGTGCAGCGCTTCCCCACACGTCAGCACCGACCAGATCCGGCCGGGCAGGTTCCGCGACGCGTCGGGCGTCGAGAAGTTGCGGTAGCCCCACCAGTGACCGAGTCCGTTGATGACGCCGGCGGCGAAGAACGGGATCCAGGCCATCTCGACCAGCCACATCGCCAGGCCGACGGTTCCGAACAGCCAGAGATTCAGCGCCAGCGTGACGAACGGTCCGGTCAGGCTGATCGGATCGTAGAGGTAGCGCTCCAGCACATCGTCCGGCGTTCCCTTGCCGTACTGCTCGACGATGGCGGCGTTGTGCGCCGCGCGATGGTAGAGGGCCGTGCCCAGGAACAGGACGCGCCAGATGCCGTAGACGATCGGGCTGTGCGGGTCGTCCGGCCCGTCGACATGAGCGTGATGACACCGGTGCACCGCCACCCATTCCCTGGTCGGCATGGCGGTGCGCGCCCACAGCCAGAAGCGCATGGCGTGGGCGACGACCGGATGCAGGACGATCGCGCGATGGGTCTGGCAGCGGTGCAGGAACAGCGTGACGCAGGTGGTGGTGATATGCGTATCGAGCAGCGTCAGCAGGACGTACGCCCAGCCGGGCAGCGACGGCCAGAGCGCGTGGGCGTCGACCCAGGCGCCGGCCGCGGACAGCGAAGCGCTGATGTGCATCAGGGCCGGTGCTCAGGGCTGCGTCCGGCTGCCGAGTTCGCGATCGAGATCGAGCAGTGAACCGGGATCGTCGCCGACCAGCCGGAATTTCGCGACGATCTCGCGCGCCGTCTTCTCCTCTTCGACCTGCTCGGTGAGGAACCACTGCAGTTCGGTCATCTCGGCAAAGGCCTTGTTCTTGAAGCACAGTTCGTAGAGCGAGTTGATCTGGCTGGTCACCGACTCTTCCTGGCGGAGTGCGGCCTCGAACACCTCCCCGAACGATTCGAACTCGCGCGTCGGTGTCTCGATCCGGGTCAGTTCGACGGCGCCGTTGCGCGCGTTGACGAAGTCGAACAGCTTCATGCCGTGCTGGTACTCCTCGGCGCTCTGCGATTTCAGCCAGCGCGCCGCGCCCGTGAACTTCTCGCGGTCGCAGAACGCCGCCATGGCCAGGTACTGGTACCAGGCGCTGAACTCCGAGTTGATCTGGACGTTGATCGCGCGCAACACATCGGCATGCATGAAGAATGTCTCCTTGTTCGATTACGCAACCGGCGACCGCGACCGCCGGACTCTGCGTCGGCGCCGCCGCACGGGATGCCGTCGCGGCGCGGCGGCCGGCGTGTCCACCATTATCGGCGGCGACCGGACCAGGCTGGTCCAGCGCGTGCCGACCGTCATGGTAGCGTGCCGCTCGTCATGGTAAAGGAAAGCCGACCGTCGGCACGCACGATCGGGTGCTGGCCGCGACCGAGACGAGCCGGTGCTGTGCCCCTGACCCCTCACGGCCGCGGGCGCGTCGCTCGAGAGGCCGGCCGGTTATAGAGATTGAGTCTCAATTTCAATCTCAGACAATATAACCCATCCTCCAGCCGGTCAACACGATTCTCGCCGTCCACGCCCCTTGGCGGCACGCCGTCCATCGGGTAAGGTCCTGCTCAGCCCTTCGATGCTCGTCCCACCTGCCCCCGACGCGCCGCGTGACCTCGCCGAACTCCGCGAGAGCGAAGAACGGCTCCGCCTCGCGTTCGCCGGCGCTCAGGAAGGCGTCTGGGACTGGAATCTCGAGACCGGCGCGGTGATCTATTCCGCCCGGTGGCGCGAGATGCTCGGCTATGACGCCGACGACGTCGAACCGCACGTCCGCGCCTGGGAACGGCTGATTCACCCCGACGACCGCGAGCCGGCCCTCGCGGCGACCAGCCGCCTCGCGCACGGCGGCGACGCCTATCGGGTGGAGTGCCGGCTGCGGCACAAGGACGGTCACTGGGTCCACGTCGTCTCGCGTGGCTATCCGGTCCGCGACCCGGCCGATGGCCGCGTCGTCCGCATCGTCGGCACGCATCTCGACCTCAGCGAGCGCAAGCAGGCGGAGCTGGCGCTGCGTGAGAGTGAAGAGCGCCTCACGCTGGCGTTCGCCGGCGCGCAGGAGGGCGTGTGGGACTGGAATCTCGAATCCGGCGCCGTCGTCTACTCGAAGCGGTGGAAGGAGATGCTCGGCTATGACGACGCCGAGGTCGAACCGCATGTGAGCGCCTGGGAACGGCTGCTGCATCCCGACGATCGCGCCAAGGCCGACGCGGTCAACCGGCTGGTCATGGAGGGCCATCCGTCGTATGAAGCCGAGTTCCGCCTGCGGCACAAGGACGGCCACTACGTGCATGTCCTGTCGCGCGGCCTGCCGATTCGACGCATCCCCGAGGGACCGGTCGTCCGCATCGTCGGCACCCACTTCGACCTCACCGAACGCAAGCGCGCCGAGGATGCGCTCCGGCAGGCGCAGGAGGAGCTCGAACGCCGCGTCGACGAGCGGACCGCCGAACTGGCCCAGGTCAACACGTCGCTGAGGCAGGAGATGCGGCGGCGCGAGCGGGCGGAACGCGCCCGCACCGACCTGCTCGGACGGCTGGTGTTCGCGCAGGAAGACGAACGGCGCCGCATTGCCCGCGAGATGCACGATCAGTTCGGCGAACATCTCACTGCCCTGGCCCGCTGCGTCGACCGACTGACGGCGCTGGCCGATGCCGACCCGCGCCTCGCCTCCGAGGTCAGGACCCTGGACCATGTCGCCCAGCGTCTCGACCGCGATGTCGAGCATCTCGTCTGGGAACTGCGCCCGACGGCGCTCGACGACCTCGGGCTGCGCGCCGCGCTCGCCAACTACGCGAAGGACTGGTCGGCGCGCGTCGGCATCCCGGTGAAGATGCACACGTCGGGGCTGCTCGACGAGCGGCTGTCGTCCGACGTCGAAACCACGCTCTACCGCATCGCCCAGGAGGCGCTGACCAACATCGCCAAGCACTCGCGGGCGACGCACGTCGAGGTCATTCTCGAACGACGCGGGCACGCGGTGGTGCTGATCATCGAAGACAACGGCATCGGTTTCGACGCGGACGGCGGCAGCGAGCCGCCGGACGATGGATCGCGCAGCTTCGGCCTGCTCGGCATGCAGGAGCGGGCCGCCCTCATCGGCGCCACCTTGACGATCGAATCGACGGTCGGGCAGGGCACGACGGTCCTCCTCAGGATGACCGCCGACATCCAGACGAGCCCGCAGGGCCTGGCGCATGGCTAGCCACCCGACGGTACTGCGCGTGCTGCTCGCCGACGATCATCTGACCGTCCGCCATGGTCTGAAGCTGCTCGTCGACAGCCAGCCGGACATGACCGTCGTGGCCGAGGCCAGCGACGGCGACGGCGCGATGCGCCAGGCGCTTGCGCACCAGCCGGACGTCGTCGTGATGGACATCTCGATGCCAGGTACCAACGGCCTGACGGCGACCCGTGGCTTGCGGCAATCGCACCCCGCCATTGCCATCGTGACCCTGACCCGCCATAGCGACGATGCGTACCTGGAAGAACTGCTCCGCGCCGGCGCATCGGGGTACGTGCTGAAACAGAGTCCGCCCGCCGAACTGCTGCAGGCCATCCGCGCCGTGGCGGCCGGCGGGCAGTACATCGATTCGGCGCTGACCGGACGGCTGACCGCCAGCTTCCTCGAACGTGACGGCGGCCGGACGTCGAGCGGCGCTCCGAGCGATCGCGAGAACGAAGTCCTGCGGCTCATTGCCGCCGGCTACAGCAACAAGGAGATCGCGGCGCGTCTCTCGCTGAGCGTCAAAACGGTGGAAACGCACAAGGCCAACGGCATGCGAAAGCTCGGCCTCACCGGCCGCATCGATGTCGTCCGCTACGCGCTTCTGCAAGGGTGGCTCGGCCCGTCCTAGTCCCGCCTCGCCCCGGTCGCCGGACGTCCGCACAGCCCGCTCAGGGGATTCCCTGAGCCGAATGCGGCATCTTCCCGATTTCCCGTCGTGACCGGCGCGCGTACAGTTTGCTCGCTCCCTCCCTCCTGCGCGATGAGGTGTCGTGATGAACCAGCGGAATGGCCATGAAGCGCTCGCACGTCCCCTGACCGGGGCGGTCACCGACCTGCCGCTTCCGATGCCCGAGCATTGGCGTCAGGCGTCGGTGGCCCAGAAGAACCTTCGGGAACTGGGTATGCCGCGGGTCAACATGCTGTTCGTCGGCGCCGACGATGCGGCGTGGCACCTGCTGTCTGGCAGTCTGGGCCTCGCGTCTCCGGTGGCCAGCTGGCGTCCCGGCGACGCGATGCACCTTCCCGAGAGCGCTGCCGTCCGCACGCTGGTCATCCGTGAAGTCGGGAGAATGACCGGGGCCGAGCAGGTTCGGCTGCTCGACTGGCTCGATCGAGCGGTCGGGCGCACCCAGGTGGTGTCGACGTCCACAGTGCCGGTGCTGCCGCTGGTCGAGGAGGGGCGGTTCATCAACACCCTCTACTACCGGTTGAACACGGTGTGTGTGGACCTCAGCACGCCGGCGCTGTGACGCCGGCCGGTCAGTGCGACATCGAGGGTCCGATGGCGAAGACCTGCGTCCACCCTTCGGCCTGCGGCAGTCGAACCGGTGCGGTGGTGACCTGGGCACCACCGGCATGCCGCCAGATCGACACATGCAGCACCGTGCCGTCGAGCAGGCGTGCATGCTCCTCATCGTTCTGGTAGGGTTCCGCCGGCATCGTGGGATCGGGCTCCTGGAGGATCATCAGCCACGCCGGTGCCGCGGCGCGATCCGGCAGACCGAGATAGTTCACCGTCGGTCCGTTCCGCATCATCCGCCACGCATACTGAGCACCCCGGTTCGTCGGATCGGGAACGAACGGTTCGATGCCCAATTCCGCCAACGCCGCCACGGCGGGCCAGCTGCCGCTCACCGACCGCAGGTTCTGCGCCTCGAGCAGTGCGACCTGTAGCATCCGAAACATCTGCTGCTCAACCACGGTGTGGCCCTGGATGAGGGTCTGATACGGCAGCAGGTTGCGACCGGCCGCCGACCCCTCGTCACGCGCCGCGCGGGCCTGCGCTGCCAGGTACAGCCCCACTGCCACCAGCAGGACCACGGCAGCCCGGATGACTGCCCGTAGCTCGGCGCGCGGTGAGAGCGCGGCGATCTCGACCTGGCGGATGCCCGGCGACGCGGCGGCGTCCGCGGTCATCCGGCGTCCGGCTGCTCGGCCCGCGATCCGCGGCGACGCGCCAGGCGGCCGATGGCGAGGGTGAGAAAGAAGATCGCGCTGGCGGCCAGCACGACCGCGCCGCCGGTCGGCACCAGAAGCCTGGTCGACACGCCGAGACCGCCGACGCCGGCCATGAACGCGACGATCACGCTCCAGACGAAGTACTGCCGCGTGCCGCGGGCGATGTTGCGCGCCGAAGCCGCCGGCACCAGGACCAGCGCCTCCACCAGCAGCGCCCCGATGACCTTCAGGCTGACGACGATCGACAGCGTCAGCAGAATGGCGAAGAAATACTCGAGGAACGCCGACTCGGCGCCCGCGACCGACGCCAGCGGCGGGCTGAGGCTATCGAGCAGCAGCTTGTTGTACTGTCGAACCAGCAGCACGGCGACGACGATGCCGACGGCGAGCAACAGGAGCAGATCGCCGTCGGTGACCGTCAGCAGGCTGCCGAACAGCACCGACTCGACCTGATGGACGTTGAACTGCCGCGTCAGCAGTACGAGCAGGCACAGCCCGAGTCCGAGCGTCAGGGCGTGAAACACGCCGATGAGCGTGTCGGGCGGCAGGGTCGAGTGCCGCTTCACGTACACCATGCCGAGAGTGGTGATCAGGCAGAAGCCGAACATGCCGCCGTACGGGGCGTTCAGCGGTTCGCCGAGAAGCAGCCCGATCGCGACGCCGGTGAGCGCCGCCTGGCCGAGCGCGGCGCTGAAGAACGCCATGCGGCGGGTGACCACGAGGTGGCTGAGTCCACCGAGAATCGGTGCCAGGACGAGGACGCACAGGAATCCGCGCACCAGGAACGGGTACTGGAAGTCCGACGGCAGCAGCCCGTTCTGCGCCAGCCCGCCGACCCAGGCATAGAAGGCCGACATCAGTGCCCGCTCCGGCCGGCGGACCGGGCGCGCGCCATCGGCGGCCGCTCGGGACTGCCGGCACCGCCGGTCCTCGAGACGCCGGACGGCAACAGCGCCCTCACATGGTCGAGAGCGAGCGTCTCGGTGGCCGCCCCCTGACCGATCACCGACCGGTCGAGCACGGTCACGCAATCCGCCAGCCGCCGCACCTGATCGAGATCGTGCGAGACCATCACCACGGTGGTACCGGCGGCCTTGACGTCCGCGAGTACCTGCTCGAGCCGACCGACGCCGCGTTCATCGAGTCCGGCACCTGGCTCGTCGAGAATCAGCAGTTCCGGACGGGGATCGAGCGCGTGGGCGAGCAGGACGCGCCGCAGCTCGCCGCCCGACAGCACGGAGAGCGGCCGCGTCTCGAGACCGGCGAGGCCGACCTCGCGCAGCAGCGTCGCAATCCGCTGCCGCGTGGCGGGACGCACGCCGAAACACACCGGCAGCCGCTGGCGTGTCAGCGCCAGAAAGTCCTCGACGGTCACCGGCAGGCTGGCATCCACCGAGAACGCCTGCGGCACGAAACCGATGTTGCCGGTGCCGCGCCAATGCGCGACGATGCGCCCGGCGAAGGCGGCCTGCCCCAGCAACGCAGCCAGCAGCGTGGTCTTGCCGGCCCCGTTCGGACCGACAATGACATGGATGGTCTGCGGCTGGATCGAGAACGTCACATCCGCAAGCAGCAGTTCGCGATTGCGCCGCAACGAGACGCCGACGAACTCGATGAGCGGCGGAGCCGGCGTCGTCATCCCTCGGTGACCAGCGCCCGGATCATCGTCTCGACGTTGGTCTGCATCTCGCGCTCGAACCGCTCCGGCGTGTACGGGCCCGAGGCAATGTGGCTGATGATGTAGACCTTCACGCCGGCCTCGTCGCGCAGCACCTTGAGCAGCGGCTCGGGAAACGTCTCTTCCGTGAACACGATCCGGATCTTCTCGCGCTGCAGCAGCCGGACCATGTCGCGCAGCTCGGCCGCCGACGGCGTCAGACCGTGCGCCGGCTGCACGACGCCGCCGATCTCGAGGCCGAACTCCTGCAGCAGATAGCCGTAGCCGTCGTGGACCGTGACGACGCGGGTGACCTTCGCATCGGCGAGCTGGACCGCCGCCTTCGACTTGATCAGCCGCAGCCGTCGCGCATAGTCGCCGGCATTCTGCTGCAACGCCGCCGCGTCACGCGGTCGCAGGCCGGCGAGCGCCTTCTGAATCGCGTAGGTCTGCTGAATCGCGTTGGTGAACGAGATGAAGGTGTGCGAGTTGACGCTCGTGCCGTTCGCCGTGCGGATCTGCGGCGTCGCCTCGTTCGGCCGAACGATCGTGACCTTCGAGTTCCCCGACGACTTGATCATCGGGAAGATGAAGTCGTCGTGTCCGATGCCGTTGACGATGATGACGTCGAGGTCGACCAGCTTCTTGATGTCCTCGGGGCGCGGCTGATAGTCGCCGGCGTCGATATCGCCGGGCAGCAGCGCCCGCACCTCGTAGCCCGGCAACGTGCCGATGACGTTGCGGGTCCACGAATAGTACGGGTGCAGCGTGACGCCGATCTTCAGCGTGCCGGGGGCGGTCTGTGACGAGGCGGTGCCGGCTATCGCGAGAATGAATGCGAGGGTCGATGTCGCAATCGTCCGAATCATGATGAACCCCTGCCTGATGGGCGGTACGGCCCGACCCCGAGATGTTACTTCGTGGGGCTCGGCACCGGGTCGAACGGCTGGGCCAGCGGATTGAGCGGCGCAATCAGCACCTGGGTCCAACCGGCGGCTTCCGGCGCCGCCACGAACGCCGGATCCAGCTGTCCGCCGAAGCGATGCGTCCAGACCGACACGTGGAGGACCGTCCCGTCCGGCAGTCGATGATGTTCTTCGTCATTGGGCGCCGTGTCGGTCGGCACGCCCGGCTCCGGTTCCTTGATCGCGATGAGCCAGGCCGGCGACGCGTCGTCGCCGATCGGCCGGCCCACGTAGTGCGCGATGACGCCCTGCTGCTGCAGTTCCCAGCGGTAGGCGACCGGTGGTGCGGACGTCGCACCCGGCGTCGCCGTCGGCAGGTTGGTGAGCGCCGGGGCGTCGGGCCAGCGGCCGGTCGCCGCCCGTGTCGCTTCGGCATCCACCAGCACCTGCTTCAACGTCGTGAACATCGCCTGGTCGGCGGCAACCAGATCGCGCATCAGCACCTGGAATGGCAGCAGTGTGCCGGTGTCACTGCTGGTGGACCGCAGGCCGAAGTAGACGCCGACCAGCAGCAGGATGCCGGCGGCCAGTGCCATGACGCGGAACTTCTCCTGGCCGCCGGATCGGCCGATGGTGGAGCCGCCGGCAGCCGCCGGCCGCTGTTCGACCTGGCCGCTCATGTGGTGCGGCCGTCCCGCGCGCCGCCGGGCAGTCGGGTCGCCCGGGCCATCACCGTCATGAGCGCGAGAAATGCCGCCACGGCCAGGACCGGCCAGTGCGCCACCAGCAACGCCACGGCCGGCTGCTGGTCCCAGGGATTCCGCTGGCCGAGCCGACCGGCCACGTCGACCACCACATGGGCGGCCTCGTGGGCCGGCAGGGCACACAATGCCGCCGTGACGAGCCACTCCGGTGCGCGCAGCCGATACGGCAGTCGCAGCAGCGACAGCAGGATGGCCAGCAGCGCGCCGGCCGAGACCGTCACGAGCCCGGCAAATGCCGTCACCGCCAGCCCGCCGTTCGAGCCGGCCAGCGGCAGCAGTTCGTGCACCGCCGAACCGAGCAGGATGCCCGACGCGAGCCCGAAGATGGCCGCGACGATGACGCTGGACAGGCGGCCGCTGCCGATGATGTTCTGCACCGCAGCGACAATCACGGCGGCGCCGGCGACGAACTGCGCCAGGTAGAACATGTCGTCGCTCGTCGCGGCGGTCCTCACCGCGACGAGGCCGAGCGCAACCGCATGCACGGCGGCGAACACCGCGAACGGTGCACGTGTCGCGTCCAGCCGTCGAACCGGAACCGCCAGGCAGAGGATGAAGAGCCACAGCAGCCGCTGGTTGCCCAGCTGATCGACGCCGCGCCGCGCCAGCGTCGCGATCGCGTCACCGAGCGGCGGCTCGAAGGCGACCCGCTGCGGCGGCCCGCTGACCGCGAGGGTCCGCGGAGCACCGGACGCCGGGATGTAGGTGGCGCGCGTCTGGAAGAAATCGCCGCCAAGCCGCAGCCCGTTCAACCGCGCGGTGATCTGCGGGGCGGCGGAGGCCAGCGCGTACGCGTACTGAATGTCCACGTACGCCTCATTCCAGTACACCGGCTGGTCGGCGGGAATGGCGGGGCCGGACAACCGCGCCGCCGCCGACTCGTAGCTGGCAAAGGACCGGTCGGTGAACGTCGACAGGATCCAGGCCGTGCGCTCCGGCGTCAGCGGCCGTCCGCCGTCGCTGACCTCGAGACTGCGGGCCACCTCCGCCGCGACACCCTTGAGGGCGCCGTCGATCGCTGACAGGTCGAGCATCGTCGTCTGCACCGTCGGCAGGCGGGCGTCGAGCAGGATGGCGGTCGGCACCCGCACGACGACGTGCAGCCGTGCCCCGTCGACCTTGAAAAAGGCAATGACCTCGGGTGGCAACCGATGGGCGACACCAACGCGTGGCGCCAGGACGACCCAGAGAAACAGGAACCAGACAATCAACCGGCGAACGGGCACGATGGCCACAGCTTACCACCCCGGCGTGCTACGATTCCGCCCCGTCCCCTGGGGCCTCGCGGACGATCGCCGTCACCGTGGCTCTCGTGTCTCGGCCGCGGGATGTCGGGCAGGCAGCTGCCCGCCGCCCGCCCGGAGTGATCGTCTCATGCTGAAACACCGCCCGTCCGTTCGACGCAGCCTGCGGCCAACGCGCCGCGCGATGGTTGGACTCGCGATCACGACCGCGGTGGCCGTGGCGGTGGTCGCCGGCCCGGTCACCCTGCCGCTGCACGCGCAGCGTGCCGCCCCACCCGGGGACTGGCGCCACTACGCCGGTGACGCGGCGAGCACGAAGTATTCGCCGATCGATGGCATCGACACGAGCAACGTGGCGAAGCTGCAGATTGCCTGGCGCTGGTCGTCGCCCGACAATGCGATCGCCCGGGCCACCCCAGCGGCACGCCCCGGCTCCTATCAGGACACGCCGATCGTCGCCAATGGCGTGCTCTATACGGAGACGTCCCTCGGCCTGTTCGTGGCCATCGATCCGGCGAGCGGCAAGGAGCTGTGGCAATACGACCCGGGCAGCTGGAAGCTCGGACGGCCGCCCAACCTCGGCTACACGCACCGCGGACTCGCCTACTGGACCGACGGCAAGATCGAACGGCTGATCAGCGGGACGCACGATGCCTACCTCCTGTCGCTCGACGCCAGGACCGGCAGGCCGGATCCGGCATTCGGCACGGCGGGGCGCGTCGACGCCGCGCAGTACGTCGCGCTGGCCGAGCGGATGAAGAACTACGCCATCAACTCGGCACCGGTCATCGTCAGGAACGTCATCATCGTCGGTTCGAACATTCCGGACAACGCGCTCAGCAAGGAGGCGCCGCGCGGCGACATCAGTGGCTACGACGTCCGCACCGGCAAGCGCCTGTGGACGTTCCGGTCGATTCCGCAGCCCGGCGAGTTCGGCCATGACACCTGGGAGAAGGGGTCGTTCGAGTACTCGGGCAACACCAACGTCTGGTCGATGATGAGCGTCGACGAGGAGCTCGGCTACGTCTACCTGCCGTTCGGCACACCGACCAACGACTACTACGGCGGCGACCGGCCGGGCGGCAACCTCTTCGCCGAGAGCCTCGTCTGCCTCGACGTCACCACCGGCCGGCGGGTGTGGCACTTCCAGGGGGTGCACCACGGCCTGTGGGACTACGACTTCCCGGCGCCGCCGATCCTCGGCGACATCACCGTCGGCGGCAAGCGCATCAAAGCCGCGATTCAGGTCAGCAAGCAGGGCTGGGTGTACGTGTTCGATCGCAGGACCGGCTCACCGGTGTGGCCGATCGAAGAGCGGGCGGTGCCGCAGTCGACCATGGATGGCGAGACGTCGGCCAGAACGCAGCCGTTCGTCACGACGCCGCCGGCATTCGAGCAGCAGGGCTTTGGCGAACAGGACCTCATCGACTTCACGCCGGAACTGCGCGCGCATGCCGCGGAGGTGCTGAAACAGTTCGATCACGGGCCGCTGTTCACGCCGCCGACCGAACGCGGGGCCATTCAGGCGCCGGGCAACGTCGGCGGAGCGAACTGGGGTGGCGCGGCATTCGATCCGGCCACCGGCATGCTGTACGTGCCGTCGATCAACCACCCGATCGTCGTGCAACTCGTGAAGGGCGATCCGGCGCGCGGCAACGTGCGCTATCGGCGAGGCGGCGTGCAGAACGTGCCGACGGTCGACGGCCTCCGGATCTGGAAGCCGCCGTACAGCAGCGTCACCGCGTTCGACCTGAACAAAGGGACCATCGCGTGGCGCGTACCGCTCGGCGACGGGCCGCGCAATCATCCGCTGCTGAAGGACCTGAACCTGCCGCGCCTCGGATCGATGATGCGCGGCGCGGCGCTGGTCACCGGGTCGCTGCTGTTCGTCAACGAGATCGGCGCCGGTCTCGGGGTGGGAGAGCCGCGACCGGTCGGCGGACGGCCGCTGTCGAAGCTCGAGCCCGAGCCGCCGATGTTCCGGGCCTTCGACAAGGCCACGGGCGACCTGGTGTGGCAGACGCCGCTGCCGCTGCGGCCGGCGGCATCGCCGATGACCTACCTGCACCAGGGACGTCAGTACGTCGCGATGGCAATCGGCGGCGGCGCGGATGCCGGGATCGTCGCCTACGCACTGCCCACGCCGTAGTCGGCGCGCCGGGTCACGAATCCTGCGCGACGTCAATCAGCCGATGCGGCGGCGTCGGCTCACCCCCCGACGCAGACCTTCGGGCTCGGGCTGTCCGCGCCGCTCGCGTGGTGAGGCCGCGTCGGTGTTTCGCCTACCTGCTCACCGTGATTCCGCACCCGCGCGTCGCGTGAAACAATCGGCGGCCTTCGCTCCCCCGCTCCCAGGAGGCCTTCATGATGACGCACGACAGCGAGCACGACGACTCGATCTCACGCCCGGCGATGCCCGGGCGGCTGCAGCTCATGCGCACGTCTGCCGGTGTCGCCGTGCTCCTTGCCGGCCTCGCGTGGCCGACCGCCGGGATTGGCCACGACCGCCCGGCGGACTGGCCGATGATCGGGCGGGACGTCCACAACTCCCGCGCACAGCCCGACGAGCGGCGTCTCAATCGTCGCACCGTCTCACGATTGCGGCCGCGCTGGGAGATGACCACAGCCGGCGACGTCTCCGCGACGCCGGCGGTCGTCGACGGTGCCGTCTACTTCCCCGACTGGGGCGGCCGGTTGTACAAGGTGCACGCCGACAGTGGACAGACGGTCTGGTCGCGCACCATCACGGAGTACACCGGCGTGCCCGGCGCCATCTCGCGGACGAGCCCGGCCTACGGACGTGGCCTGCTGTTCATCGGCGACCTGAATGGCAACATGATGGGCATCGACGCGAAGACCGGCGACCTGCGGTGGCTCACCGAACTCGACCCGAACCCCAACACGATCGTCACCGCCTCGCCGGTCCTCCTCGGCCGGACGCTGTACATCGTGACCTCTTCGGCCGGCGGCGGTGTCGCGCGCGCGACCTTCCGCGGCAGCGTCGTCGCGCTCGACGCGGCGACCGGACGGATTCTGTGGCAGACCTTCATGCTGCCCGACAACGGCGGTGTCGCCGGGGGATTCGCCGGCGGCGCGTTCGTGAACTCGCCGACGATCGACACGAAGCACGGGCTCGTCATTGCCGCGGCGGGACAGCTGTACGCGCAGCCGACGCCGGTGACCGAGTGCCTGGCCGCAGCCGCTGACCAGTGGGATGAGGCCTGTTTTCCATCCGGGGCCTTCTTCAACTCGGTGGTCGCGCTGGATCTGCGGACCGGGGCGCCGCGCTGGTCGTTCCGCGGCGCCGGTCCCGACGCGCGACGCCTTGGCTGCGGCGACACGCCGGTCGCCTGGTGTCCGGCGTGGGAGGACAACTTCAGCACGTGGGACTTCGCCGGCGCCAGCGCGAACGTGTTCGACGTCCGGATTGCCGGTCGCCGGCGGACGGTGGTCGGCATCGGGCAGAAAAGCGGCGTCTACTGGCTGTTCGATGCGCGGCGCGGGCGGCTCCTGTGGGCCACGCTGGTGGGGCACGGCGACGACCCCGGCGGCATCCAGTGGGGCACGGCGGTCGACGAGCGGCGCATCTACGCGGCGATCGGGCACTTCCGCAACGCCGTGCCGTACACGCTGGCGTCCGGCGAGACGACGACCGGCGGATCCTGGGCCGCCCTCGACCCGGCAACCGGGCGCATCGAATGGCAGGTTGCCGATCCGCTGCTGGCGCCCGACCTCGCCGCCCTGAGCGTCGCCAACGGCGTGCTCTACGCCGGTTCGATGGCGCCGACCGGTGACCAGATGTACGCGCTCGACGCACGTGACGGCTCGATTCTCTGGCGTTTCCCGGCCGGCGGCTCGGTCGTCGCCGGCCCGGCCATCGTCGATGGGGTCGTCTACTGGGGCTCCGGCTACGCGCGAACGGGCGGCGTCGGCAACAACAAGTTCTACGCCTTCAGTGTCGATGGACGGTGAACGACCGCGGCGCCGGCCGGCAGCCATCGCGCCGGCCGCGCCGTGCGCGGATCACACCGGAACGCCGTGCCGCCGGCGGCGTTTCGGTCTAAGATTCGCCCACAGGGGAGGCGGCGATGACGGGATGCAGGAGGACGCTGGCAGCTGTCGGTGTCGCGTTGGCCGTTGGCGGTACGCTCGCGAGCGCGCAGCAAGGTGCGCGCGGCGGCGAGTGGCTGCGCTACGGCGGCGACGCCGGCACGACGCGCTACGCCGCGCTCGATCAGATCAACAAGGACAACGTCGGCCGGCTGCGCGTCGCGTGGCGCCGGGCGGCCGTCGATCCGGCGATCAGCTCGCGGGTGCCGGATTTCTCCTCCTCCGGCAATTTCCGCGTCACGCCGCTGATGTTCGGCGGCGTGCTGTACGCACCGAACGGCGTCGGCCTGGTCGAGGCCTTCCACCCCGGCACCGGCCGGACGATGTGGGTCCAGGAGCCGTTTCCCGACGAGGGCGCGCAGGGCCTGCGCGGCGATAGTTCGCGCGGCGTCACCTACTGGGCGAACGGCGGTGACCGCCGGCTCTTCGTGGTGCGGGGCGAGCACCTGATCGCGCTGGACCCGGCCACCGGCAAGCCAGTGCCGGCGTTCGGCGTCGGCGGACGGGTCGCCCTGCGCCCGGGGCTCGGACCGCGCGCCAGCCGCTATGCCTGGACCGGCGCCGCCCAGGTGTGCCAGGACGTCGTCATCGTCGGTGTCGGCATCGGTGGATCGATGTCGGACCGCGCGACGAAGCGCGAAGGCGTGCCCGGCGTCGTGCAGGCGTTCGACGCCCGCACCGGCATGCCGCGCTGGAAGTTCAGCCCGATCCCGCGGCCGGGCGAGGTCGGCGCCGACACGTGGGAGAACGATTCGTGGTCGTACGCCGGCGACGCCAACTTGTGGTCGCTGATCAGCGCCGACGAGGAGCTCGGGATCGCCTACCTGCCGATGACGTCGCCGACCAGCGACATGTACGGCGGCCACCGCCTCGGCGACAACGTCTTCGCGAACACTCTGGTGGCGGTGAAGTGCGGCACCGGCGAACGGGTCTGGCACTACCAGATCGTGCACCACGATCTGTTCGACTACGACCTCCCCGCAGCGCCGATCCTCGCCGACATCCGCGTCGATGGCAGGCCGATCAAGGCGGTGGTGCAGCTCACGAAGCAGGCATTCGCCTTCGTGTTCGATCGCGTCACGGGCCGACCGGTGTGGCCCATCGAGGAGCGCCCCGTGCCGGCGTCCGACGTGCCCGGGGAGCGCGCCGCGCGCACGCAACCGTTCCCGACCAAGCCGGCGGCATTCGACCGCCAGGGGGTGAGCGTCGACGATCTCATCGACTTCACGCCGGAGCTGCGCGCCGAGGCCGTCGCGCTGCTCAAGTATTACCGCACTGGTCCGCTGTTCACCCCGCCGTCGGTGCGCGGCACCGGTCCCGACGCGCATCGCGGCACGATTCAGCTGCCCGGCTCGGTCGGCGGAGCCGATTGGCAGAGCGGCGCGTTCGACCCGGAAACCGGCGTGCTGTACGTGCAGTCGATCACCGGCCCGTTCACCGCGGACCTGGTGAAGCCGGACGGCAAGACCGACCTCAACTACGTGTCCGGCACACGCGCGTGGACCGCCGGGCCGCGCGGGCTGCCGTTGCTGAAGCCGCCGTACGGGCGGATCACGGCCATCGACCTCAACCGCGGCGATCACCTGTGGATGACCGCCAACGGCGATGGCCCGCGCGAGCACCCGCTGCTGAAACCGTTGAATCTGCCGCCGCTCGGCAGTCCCGGCCGGAGTTCGCCCCTCGTGACCAAGACACTGCTCTTCCTCGGCGAAGGGGATCCGGTGATGTCGTCGCTCGGCTCACGACTGCGGCCTGAGATGCCGGCGTCGCTGGCGCCGGGTGCCGGCGGCAAGCGCTTCCGGGCCCTGGACAAGGCGACGGGCGCGACCCTCTGGCAAACCGAGCTGCCGTCCGGCACGACCGGGGCACCGATGACATACATGTTCGAGGGCAAGCAGTACGTCCTCGTCGCGATCGGCAGCACCGAACCTGGCGCCGCCGGGTTCGTCGCGCTGAGCCTGCCGTGAGTCGGCGGTCATGATCGCACGCCCATGCCTCTGACGCGTTGCCTCGCGCTCGTTGGCGTCACCGTCGCGCTGGCCGTCGGCCTCACCGCGCAAGCGCAGAACCCTCGCGACCGCTACAGCCCCGGTCCTGAAGCCTTCACGACCCGCGTCGTCGCGACCGGCCTCGGAAACCCATGGGAAGTCACCTGGGGACCGGACGGTTTCCTATGGGTCACCGAGCGCACCGGCTTCCGGGTGACCCGCATCAATCCAGCCGATGGCACTTCGCACGTCGCCTTGACCGTGACCGACGTCTACCAGTCCGTGGACCAGGATGGCCTGCTCGGGCTGGCGCTGCATCCCGATCTGCTGAAGGATCGCGGGCGCGATTTCGTCTACATCGCGTATGTGTACGACGCCGACCCCGGCGCCGCTGTCGTCCGCAACCTGCGCGTCCGACGCTACACCTACGACGCCGGCCATCAGACCCTGCAGGCGCCAACGGATCTGCTCGATCGCATGCCGGCCCACGATGACCATGGCGGCGGCCGTCTCGTCTACGGCCCCGACGGGATGCTGTATCTGTCACGCGGTGACCAGGGGAGCAACTTCCTCGCGAACTACTGCATCCCGAACCGCTCCCAGGACCTCCCCACGGCTGCCGAGGTTCAGGCGCGCGACTGGTCGACGTACCAGGGCAAGATCCTGCGGTTGGCCCTCGACGGATCGATTCCCGCCGACAACCCGACGCTCAACGGCGTCCGCAGCCACGTCTACACCTCGGGCCATCGCAACCCGCAGGGGCTGGTCTTCGCTCCGGACGGCCTTTTCTACGCGGCTGAGCACGGCCCGAGCTCGGACGATGAAGTGAACCTCATCGCAAAGGGGAAGAACTACGGCTGGCCGAACGTGGCCGGGTTCCGCGACGATCTCGGGTACGTCTACGCGAACTGGTCAGCCTCGGCGCCGGCACCGTGCCGGTCGTTGACCTTCGACAACCTGAATCCGCCCCCGACGGTGCCGCGCGCGCTGGAATCGGCATGGCAGCATCCGGATTTCGTCGCACCGCTGGTCACCTTCTTCACCGTTCCGGCGGATTACGACTTCGCGCGGCTGCGGACGGCGACGATCGCGCCGTCCGGCATCGATCTCTACACGGCGACGGCGATTCCCGGATGGAACCGGTCGCTCCTCCTGACCGGCATGCGTTCGGGGGCACTGTATCGCGTCAAGCTGGCGCCGGACGGCCGCGCCGTCGCCGGCCAGCCGCTGTCGTACTTCAAGACGACGAACCGCTATCGCGATATCGCCATCAGCCCGGACGGCCGCCGCATCTTCGTCAGCACGGACGACCACGGGGTCACGCAGGACGCCCAGGCGCAACGCACGGCCAGACTTGCGAATCCTGGTGCGATTCTGGAATTCACCTACGTTCCGCCCGCCGCCGGGGGGCGCTGAACGGGAGCACATCCCTGATCGCGACCATTCGCGATGGCCACCAGCCGTCGCCAGGCCGCTACCTCGCCGGCGGCCGGTAGACCGACTCTTTCGGAAAGGCCTTGCCGGTGATGTACTGCCGGATGTCCTGCGCGACCGACGGTCCCTTCTGCAGCATCACCCAGTGATCGTCGTCCGGATAGAGCTTCACGCTCAGGTTGGTCACGTACTTGTCCAGACCGCTGAGGTGACCGGACAGAATCGCCCCGTCCTTCAGACCCCAGATGACGAGAGTGGGAAGCGTGATGATGGTGGACTTCGCGCCGGCGGTCATCGCCGCCGCCGACCAGGAGCGCGGGATCGTCGACGCCGGGTGCCGATCGTTGAAGGGTGGGTTGCGATTGTTCGCGCGATAGTAATTGAGACCGGCGGTTGTCGAGCCCGGCTGCGACCACGCGTCGATCCACATCTGGCGATCGGCTTCCGTGTAGCGGCCGGCCTTCACCTCGGCGTCGACGAAGCCGGTATGGGCGCGGCGGGTCGCCGTTTCCGTCGTCGTGCGCTCGTCGACCGGCTGCTCACCGGGGGCCAGGTAGCCGTTGAAGACGAAGAAGTAGTTGCTCGCCAGACGCTGCGCCGGGTTCTCCCGCAGTTCGCGCTCGGACAGAAATGGGTGCGCCCCATTGACGATGATCAGCTTCTCGAGCATGTCGGGGTGCATGATCGCGAACACCCACGCCACGTTGGCGCCCCAGTCATGGCCGACGAGGATGAACTTGTTGCCCTTGCCGGCCAACTGCTCGGCGAACTGCCGCACGTCTTCGATGAGATGCGGCATCTTGTACGGCTCCAGCCCCTGCGGTCGTGACGACAGATTGTAGCCGCGCATGTCGAGACCGACTGCGCGGTGGTCCTTGCCCATCTCGAGCATCTGGTCCTTCCACTGGTACCAGAACGACGGATAGCCGTGCAGGAACAGGACGAGCGGCCCTTCGCCGACACTCACATAGTGGAGCCGCTGGCCGTTGACATCGGCGTAGTTGTCCTTGAACGGCGCCGGGGCGGTCGCGGCGTGCGCCCGGGCCGGCAGCGCGGCCAGGAAACCGCCGATCAGGATCAGCGCAACATGTCGCATGTGTGGTCTCCAGCCCACTACTCTACACGCGCACGCCAGCGCGCGTCGGCTGGATTGGTGTGCTCGCCGTGTCGGGCGACTCGGCTAGCGGCCGGGGCGTTCGATGGTCAGGCCGGCGCGCCGCCAGCCGGCGAAATGTCCGGCGATGAAGACGATGCGTGTGCGGCCGGCGGCGCGCAGAGCGGCGGCGGCCATCGACGCGCGCGGGCCGTGGCCGCAGTAGACGAACAGCTCCTCGGCCTGGCCGGCAGGCGATCCCTGGGCCGCACCGGGCACGTCGGCCAGCCGTCGCGCCACCTCGTTGAACGGAACATTCACCGCGCCCGGCACGCGACCGGCCTTGTACTCGAAGCTGGTCCGCACGTCGAGGATCAGCAGCGGCTCGCCGCGCTCGATGCGCGACCAGAGCGCTTCTGGCGTGATCGACGAGACGTCCGCGCCGCCCGCGCCGCTGCCCCACGTCAGCGTCAGCAGACCCGGTGCCCAGGCGAACGCCCACGCGAGATACTGCACGAGGTAATTGCGGTCCGCCGCGGCCGGCCGGCCCCAGACGACGTTCCGCACCAGCGCGAAGGCGATGCCGCCAAGCACGGCGGCCACGAGCCCGCGGGTCGCCACCTCGGTCCAGTTCCGGCGGTGCGGCGCCCTCAGCCAGCGCCCTTCGAGGGCCGCCAGCAGCAGCCACATGATGACCCAGGCGCCCGGGATTGCGGTGCCGTAGGTGCGCGAGTCCATCACGACGATGAGGGCGTAGTAGGCGAGGGCGCCACCGATACCGGCGACGAACCCGATCGGCAGTCCCTGCACGAGCCGGCCGCTCGCCGCCCCGATCACGGCGCCGACCGTGGTCAGCAGCAGCGCTCCGTGGATCAGGCCGGCGGTCATCGTGTGGCGGACGCCGACCGTGTACCAGATGAAGTCGCCGAGCGTCGCCGTCGCCGCGACGAGCAGCACGCCGACCAGCGCGGTACGAGATACGGCGATCATCGCTGGCGCTCCGATGTCATGGCGCTCGGAAGGATGCAGCTCATCGTAGTCTCCCGGGTCTCTCTCGGGTCTCTCTCGGGTCGTTCTTGGGTCGTTCTTGGGTCGCTCGCGGGTCGCGCTCGGCTGACCGATCCGTTTGACCTCGTCCATTGACCTTGTGCGGAGCGGGTGCTAGGTTACGCCACACCACACCGGCTTCTGGAAGGAGCATGTTGATGTCGTGCAGATCCTCGGTGCTTGCACTCGGCGCCGCCACCATCGGTATTTCGACCGCCCTGCTGGCGCAGGCGCCGGCCGGCCGGCGGCCATCGCTCGCTGCCGGCGACTGGCCCACCTACACCGCCGACATGCGCGGGACCAAGTATTCTCCGCTCGACCAGATCAACGCCAGCAACTTCCGCACGCTCGAGGTCGCCTGGCGCTACAAGACCGACCACCTCGGCCCGCGACCCGAGTACAAGCTGGAAGGGACGCCGGTCGCCGTCAACGGCATCCTTTACACGACCGGTGGCACCCGCCGGGCAGTGGTCGCCCTGGATGGCCGGACCGGCGAACAGATCTGGGCCCACAGCATGCGTGAGGGCCGTCGCGCCGCCGTCTCGCCGCGCCAGCTGTCTGGACGCGGGGTGTCCTACTGGACCGACGGCCGCGGCGACGAGCGGGTCGTCTACGTGACGACCGGCTATCGCCTCGTCGAGCTGGACGCGAAGACCGGCTCGATGATTCAGACCTTCGGCGACAAGGGTGTCGTCGACCTCAAGGTCGGCGCGGTCTTCGGCAACCGGCAGGCGATCAACCTCGAGGACGGCGAGATCGGTCTTCACGCGACGCCGGCGATTGTCGGCGACGTGGTCATCATCGGCTCGTCGTTCCGCGAGGGCGCCACCGTCAGCACCCACAACAACACGAAGGGGCTGGTCCGGGCCTTCGACGTGAGGAACGGCAAGCTGCTGTGGACGTTCCGCACCATCCCGGCACCCGGCGAGTTCGGCAACGACACCTGGGAGAACGACTCGTGGGCGGTCAACGGCAACACCGGCGTGTGGAGCCAGATTACCGTCGACGAAGAGCTCGGCCTCGCCTACCTGCCGGTGGAGACGCCGACCTCGGATTTCTACGGTGGTCATCGTCCCGGCAACAACCTGTTCGCCGAAAGCATCGTCTGCGTCGACCTGAAGACCGGCGTGCGCAAGTGGCACTTCCAGATCGTCCACCACCCGCTGTGGAACTACGACATGTCGTCGGCACCGATCCTGGCGGACATCACCGTCAGCGGCAAACCGGTCAAGGCGGTGATTGTCCCTGGCAAGCAGGGGTTCCTGTTCACCTTCGATCGGGTCACCGGCGTCCCGGTGTGGCCCATCGAGGAGCGGCCGGTACCAGCGAGCGACGTCCCGGGCGAGAAGGCGAGCCCGACGCAACCCTTCCCGACGAAACCGCCGAACTACTCGCGCAATCCGCTGAAGCTGCCGGACGACCTCATCGACTTCACCCCGGAGCTGCGGGCGCAGGCGCTCAAGCAGATCGCGCGGTACAAGGTCGGGCCATGGATGTACAACCCGCCGGTCCTCGGCGATGTCAACGGCATCCTGGGCGCGATCAACATGGGCAATGCGGTCGGCGGCACCAACTGGCCCGGCGTCGCCTACGACCCGGACACCCACACCATCTTCGCGCAGGCGAACATGGTGAACATCACCGCCGGTTCCGTGGTGCCACCGCCGGCCGGCTTCTCGGACATCCGCTATGTCTCCGGGGTCGCGGGGCGACCGTTCCAGGAGGTGTTCGGTCCCGGCGACTGTTGCGCCGCCGACTCGCCGCGCGCGCAGCAGTTGGAGGCGGCACGCGGCAATGGCCCACAGGCCGCGGCGGCCGCGGCGGCCGCCCCGCCGGCGGCACGGCCGGCGCCGGCCGGCGGCGGTCTCACCGTCGAGGGCCTGTCGATCCTCAAGCCGCCCTATGGAACGATCTCGGCGGTGAACATGGACCGTGGCGAGATCGTCTGGCAGGTGCCGCACGGTGACACGCCGGACAACGTCCGCAATCATCCGATGCTGCGCGGGATGACCATCCCGAAGACCGGACAGCCGGGCACCTCGGGCATCGGTCTGATGGTGACGAAGACGCTCGTCGTGATGGGCGATGCGCAGTTGACGACGACGCCCGAGCACCCGCGGGGGGCGATGCTGCGCGGCTACGACAAGGCGACCGGCAACCAGGTGGGCGCGATCTTCATGGCCGCCCCGCAGAGTGGGTCGCCGATGACCTATCTGGCCGATGGCAAGCAGTACATCGTCGTCGCGATTAGCGGCGGCAGCTATTCAGGGGAATACGTCGCGTTCAGGCTGCCGTAGGTCGCTGCTGGGGGCGGCAGGCCGGGCAGGTCTCGGGTTCGACAGCGTCGGACCGCCGGCCCCGGCCTGCCCGGCCGCCCACGAACTACGACGCGTGCTTCTTGATCCAGTTGACCGTCAGTGGCCATGCGTCGTGCGTGGCCTTCATGTTCGCCCCGTTGTTGCCCGACTGGGCCCGCAGGAACCCGTGCGCGGCGCCGTCGAAGACGCGGACTTCGTACGTCTTCTTCAGCTCCTTCATCTTCGCCTCGGTCGCGGCAATCGTGCTGCCGATGCGCGCGTCCTCCTTGAGGCCGCCGTACAGGCCGAGCACCGCGGCATTGACGTTGGCGAGTGACGGCGACGGCACGAATGCCGCGGGAGCAGCACCCTGTGGCGCCGGCGGCACGTCGGTCGGCGCAGCTCCGTAGTAGACCACGGCGGCATTGAGTCCCGGTTCGTTGGCGGCCATCGCGAAGCTCTGGCTGCCGCCGAAGCAGAAGCCGACCGTCGCGCTCTTTCCGTTCGCCCTGGCGTCCTTCAAGCCGAACGCCCGTGCCGCCTTCAGCTTGGCGATCACCTCGGGCGCCGGCATCTGCAGCGTCGCCTGCACCGTCGTCTGCTGATCGCTGAAGCCGCGCGAATCAGCGCCGTTCGGCCCACGGCCGGCCAGCAGGTCCGGCGCGACCGCGATGAACCCTTCCGCCGCGAGCTGGTCGGCGACGCCGCGGATCCAGTCGGCCAGTCCGAACACTTCCTGGATCACGACGACGACCGGGGCCCGGCCGGTGCCGGACGGCCGCACGACCCAGGTCCGCATCTTCGTGCCGTTGACGTCGATATCGACGAACTCGCCCTTGCGCGGTGACGCGGCCAGACGGGCCGCCGCGCCTTCGTTGTCGGCCGGCATGTTGGCCATCGACGGAGCCGCCTGATAGAACGGCTGCTGCGCCAGCACTTCGAGGGCGTGTCCGGCGTGGATGTCGCCGGTGGCCGCCATCTCCTGGATCTTCTGTGTGGCCGCCTGCGACGCCGCCGTGTCGGTGCCGTCGGTGTGCCCGGCGTGCACCACCGCTGGCGCCGCCCGCCGCCACGCCCCGGCGCCTGCAGCCACCGCCGCGATCGTCAACCCTGCCGCCGCCACGCCTGAGAACGTTCTTCGCATATGGCTATTCCTCCGGATTTCGCACAGTCCCACGCGGCGATTCTACGCCAGCGGGGCGAGCCGCTGATCGCGAACGGCGGCCTCGCCCCGACCACTGCTCAGGTCCGCCTGGGCCGGCCCTGACACGGTACAATTCCACGACGTGGAACAGCACTCTGACCCGCCGGCGGGACACGTCCGCCGGCGGCGGTATCCCGGGAAGAACCCGCGCGCCTTTCACGACCGCTACAAGGAGCTGAATCCCGAGCGGTATGCGGATGACGTGCAGAAAGTTCTCGCGACCGGCCGGACACCGGCAGGCTCGCACCGGCCGATCATGGTCGACGAAGTGCTGCAGTGTCTGCTGCCGGTCGCCGGCGAGATCGCGGTCGACTGCACGCTGGGCGGCGGCGGCCACGCCGAGGCAATCCTGGCGCGCCTGCAACCGGGCGGCAGGCTGATCGGGGTCGACGTCGACCCGTTCGAATTGCCTCGAACGGAAAGTCGCCTGCGCGCCGCCGGGTTTGGTCCCGACACCTTTGCGACCCGCCAGACGAACTTTGCGGCGCTCGGACAGCTGCTCACGGCTGAAGGACTGGCGGGCGTCGACATCGTGCTCGCCGACCTCGGCGTGTCGTCGATGCAGATCGACAATCCGGATCGCGGCTTCAGCTACAAGCAGCCCGGACCGCTCGACATGCGGATGAATCCGGCGAAGGGCGAACCGGCATCGCAGCTGCTGGCACGTCTCGCAGAAGCCGAACTGCGCGCGATGCTGACCGAGCATGCCGACGAGCCGCACGCCGCGCTGATCGCCGGCCTGCTGAAGGCGTCACCGGTCACCACGACGCACGCGCTGCAGAACCTGCTGCGCAACGGCCTGACCGCCGCGCTGCCCCGTCTCGCCCGGCCCGACGTGAAGATGTCCATCCGTCGCACCTTTCAGGCCCTGCGCGTGGCGGTCAACGATGAGTTCGCCGTTCTCGACGCGCTGCTGCGGGCGCTGCCGCACTGCCTGCTGCCGGGCGGGCGCGTCGCCATCCTGACGTTCCATTCCGGCGAGGATCGGCGCGTGAAGAAGGCGTTCCAGGCCGGCCAGCGCGCCGGCGTGTACTCGGCGGTCGCCACCGAGGTGATCCGCTCGACGAAGGACGAGACGTTCGCCAACCGGCGCGCCGCGTCGGCGAAATTGCGCTGGGCCGTCCGCGCGTCGGCGTGACCGCGCCGGCCACCCCTCCGGGCCAGGCCTCACACCGGCGGAAGGCCGACCCACACGAGATAGGTCGCGGTCACCACGTCGACACCTACTGCTGCACTCAGCACCACGCGCTGCCACCGCGTGCCCTCGACGAGCAGCCCGGCCAGAAACGCGACCAGTACGAACACGGGACAGAAGAGGTCGACGTCCGGCTGCGGCCCTTTCTTCGGGATCATCCACAGGAGATAGGCGCCGTAGAACAGCACGAGCCCGCCCCCCAGCCACACACGGTCGTCGCGCCAGTTCGTCTCGCGATGACGCACGACCGCCCCGACGGCGAGCAACGGGACGAACAGCCAGCCGCCGCCCCAGAAGTACATGTAGGCGACGTCGTGCAGGTGCCACGAACGGAAGACGTAGCGCGTCGCCAGCAGCAGCGACGTAGGCGATGCCGCGAGGCCGTCATAGCGCGGATCGGAATGCAGGTCGCCGAAGTTCATCTCGGCGTAGAGCTGCTGAAGGAAGGCCGGGATCGTCGGGTAGGCGATGCTGATCGCCAGCGCCGCCGTCGCCGCTGCGACGCCAGCCATCCTGAGCGCCTGGTGCGGGCGGCGCACGGTATAGGTGATGGCGAGCAGCACGCTCAGGCCGACGAGCGCGACGTACAGCACCGGCAGCACTCCCGCAACCGCACCGATCGCGACGGCCGAACGCTCGTGCACCGGCCGGTCGAACACCCATGCGAGTGCCGCCACCCACGCACCGATCATCAGCGGGTAGTACTCGACGTAGCCGGACGCGAACAGCATCCAGACCGGAGTGAGCAGGGCACAGTGCACGGCGGGGCGATTCCAGCGGACCAGCAACGCGACGCTGGCCACGGCGATGCTGGCGATGCACAGCAACGACGCAAACGCCGACGCAGAGGCGAGGGAGGCCGGCAGCGAGGCGGCAACCGGCGGAAACTGCCAGATGCCAACATACAGCGACACGGCGAGCGCCATGCCGAGCATCCAGCGGGGAAAGATGTACGCCTGTTCGAGGAATGCGGAAATCAGTGCCCCGTCACCGTACGGCTGCACCGGCAGCCGGCCCTGGCACCAGAGCACCAACGAGACGCCGGCGAGGCCGACCGCCGCCGCGCCGAGCACACGGGACGGCGACCAGACCAGCAGCGCCCCGCTCACGCCGGCGCCGCCAGCGATCGCCAGCCACAGGCGGCCGTCGAACGGTGCTCCGAACCACCTCGCCAGCGCGAGCGTCACCACCGCCGCCACGAGACACGCCCCGACGCCGACGTACACGCGCGGCGACGCCGGACGAGCATCGTGACGGGACGACGTCCGGGGTCCGGCGGCCGGTAGAGTGATGGTCGAAATCGTGTTCGAGCGCGCTGGCTGGTTCAAGAAATGTGCTACCCCGCGGCAGAAGCCGGACGTGGAACCCGGAGCATTAGACTACAGGTACACGATGGTTATCGATACCCGGGAGCTGCCCGACCGGACCGCCCTGCACTTCGACGTGTGCATCGTCGGCGCCGGCGCAGCCGGCATCACGCTGGCGCGCGCGCTGCAGTCCCGGCGGCTCACGATTGGTGTGCTCGAGAGCGGTGGACTGGAGTTCGACGCACGGGTCCAGGCCCTGTACGAAGGGACGACCACCAGTGCCACACTTCCCCGCCGCTACCTGACCACGTCGCGGTTGCGGTTCTTCGGCGGCTCCACCAACCACTGGAACGGCATGTGCCGCCCGCTCGATCCACTCGACTTCAGCCGGCGTCCGTGGGTTGCCGACAGCGGCTGGCCGATCACGCATGACGACCTGGCACCGTATTATCGACAAGCCGCCGACGTGCTGCAGTTCGCCCCGCTCGGTGACGACCGGGGTGACATCGTCTCGCACGCCGCGTCGATCATCCCACCGCAGGGCCCGTTCGTCGGTCGCCAGTTCCGCATGAGTCCGCCGACCCGGTTCGGGCAGGTGTACCGCGACGAGCTGGTCACTGCGGCGAACGTCGACGTCATGCTGTGGGCCAGCGCCGTCCGGCTGGACGCGAACGAAGCCGGCAATGCGGTGGAGCGCCTGCACGTCACCAGCCTCGCCGGACGGACGGTGACCGTCGCCGCGCGGGTGTTCGTCCTGGCAACCGGCGGCGTCGAGAACGCGCGTCTGCTGCTGGCCTCGCGCACCGTGCAGTCCACCGGCCTCGGCAACCAGTCGGACTGCGTCGGTCGCTACTTCATGGAGCACCCGGAGTGCGCCGGCATCCGCGTCATGATCACGAACCACGATGTCTTCGGCGATCTCTTCCGCGAGCGGCATCGAATGCTCGGGCCGACCGCCGACGCACAGCAGACGCACGAGATGCTCAACGTCAACATCCAGTTCATTCCGGACAGCGCCCCGCCGGTGTCGGAGAGCGGCACCACCCTTGACATGGCCGAGGCGGTGAAGGCGCTCGACGCCGCGGCACCGGCGACGGCCGAACCGCTCCCCGACTACCTCTCCTGCTACCTGCGCGCCGAATCGGCGCCGCATCGCGACAATCGTGTCACCCTCGACGAGCATGACGTCGATGCGCTCGGGCTGCCCCGCGCCCGCTTGCGATTCGCGATGGGCGACCTGGAAACGAGAACGATCGCGCACACGGTCCGCCTGCTGGCCGGCGAACTCGGCAGCCGAGCTGCCGGTCGGCTGCAGTTCGCCCATCCGGAGGAGGCCCTGACGGTCGCTTTCGGCGAGCCGCCGTGGCGCGGACTTCAGCATGGCAGCCACCACATCGGCACCACCCGCATGAGCCAGACGCCGGCCACCGGCGTCGTCACGGGCGACTGCCAGGTCCACGGCATCGAGAACCTGTTCATTGCCGGCAGCTCGGTCTTCCCGACCGCCGGCATGGCCAACCCGACCTATACGATCGTCGCACTGAGCCTCCGCCTGGCCGACCATGTCGCGGCCCGCCTCGCCGGAGTGGCGCGATGACCCTGACCCGACGCACCTTCGTCGCCGGCACGCTCGCCGTCGCCGGCGCCGGTGCCCTCGCGGGGTCCGCGGCGCAGTCGATGCGCCAGCGAACGGTCCGCCGGTGGGCGGAGGCCTTCGGTCGAATCGACATGATCCGGGATCTCGGGGTCGAATACGCAACCCGCTACCCGGATGATGCGTCAGAGTCGGCGGTGCTGGACCACCTCGCGACCCTTGCGCCGCTGCTTCCGGGGCGCGACGATGAATCCGGTCGGCGCCCACGGCTGCGCGAGCGCTTGCGTCGCGACTTCGCCGAGGGTGACATGGTCGCCATCGGCGGTTGGCGCTTCAGCCGGACCGAACTGCGCCTGTGCACGCTGGTCGCGCAGCAATGGAATCATGCGCACGGCGTAGCCGGAGTGTTCGCCAGGGCCACCCTGGCGACCGCGGCACGCGAGGATGCATCCGTCTTCTGGACCGCGCCGTCGGCGTCCGTGCGCGTCGTGCCGGCGGCGGCTGGCTGGGAGTGCCGGATGCGCGCCGGGGGACCGTCCGGACAACGCGTGACGCTGCGGGTTGCCGGCCGGATCATCGACGAGTTCGACGTCGCGGCAGGCGTCTGGCAGCGCGTGCGCTATCCGATACGCGGTGGAGGCGCGGCGCCGTTCGACCTGGAGCTCTCGACCGTGCCCACCTGGACGCCGGCCGGCGATTTCCGGACGCTCGGAGTCGGACTCGACCGCATCTCGTTCGTCACGCCGTCCCAGAATGGCTGACCACCGCTGCGCCCCGCTGCTGAAGACGCTGAAGACGTCCGAGCCCTCCCGCTCGGACGTGCCTCCGGCGTCCTTCCGGACGACACCTACTGCGCGGCGGAGAAGTTGTACTCGCCGAGGTCGCCGAACACCGCGTTGAAGATCGTGACGGTGCCGGCGATGTACAGGGGCAGGCCGATTTCGTCGTCGGAGACGTAGCCCGAGAAGACCCGCATCACCCCGCCGCTGCTGACGTTCGTGTGGACGAACGAGATGCGGCCGGTGGATGGACAGTAGTGCCCGCGGATCGGCGCG
>CADEDC010000013.1:0-64223 GCA_902825985.1 uncultured Acidobacteriota bacterium
ACCCGGCCTACCCGGCCCACCTGCCCTACCCGCCTTAGTATTTGGGCTGCGACGGATCGACCTTGTCGACCCAGTCCAGGATGCCGCCCTTGAGATTCAGCACCCGCACGAAGCCGACCGACCGCAGGAAGTCGGCCGCCTTGGCACTGCGACCGCCCATTTTGCAGTGCACGATCAGCTCTTCGGCGCTGTCCAGCTCGGCATAACGACGCGGCAGCTCGCCGAGGGGAATCAGTTCGGCGCCCGGAATCCGATTGATCTGGAACTCGTTCGGTTCCCGAACGTCCACGATCCGGACCTTGTCGCCACGGTCGAGACGCTGCTTCAGCTCGACCGACGTGATGTCCAGGCCGTTGCCGCCGGTGCTGATGCCGGTGAGATCGACGGCGGGCCGGATGCCGCAGAACTGCTCGTAGTCGATGAGCGCGGTGACCGTCGGATTCTTGCCGCACACCGGGCAGTCGGGATCTTTCGGCACCTTCAGTTCGCGAAACCGCATCTTGAGGGCGTCGTAGAGCAGGAACCGGCCGACGAGCGGCTCACCGATGCCGGTCAGCAGCTTGATGGCTTCGGTCGCCTGGATGACGCCGATGACGCCGGGCAGCACGCCCAGCACCCCACCCTCGGCGCAGCTCGGTACGAGGCCGGGCGGCGGCGGCTCCGGATACAGGCAGCGATAGCACGGGCCGTGCTTGGTGCCGAAGACCGACGCCTGGCCTTCGAAGCGGAAGATGCTGCCGTACGTGTTCGGCTTGCCGAGAATCACGCAGGCGTCATTCACCAGGTAGCGGGTCGGGAAGTTGTCGGTGCCGTCGAGGATGATGTCGTACGGTTCGAACAGCCGCAGGGCGTTCTCCGACGACAGCGCCTCTTCGTAGGTGTCGACCTGGATGTGCGGGTTGAGCGCCAGCAAGCGATCCCGCGCGGACGCGAGCTTCGAGCGCCCGACGTCCGGTGTTCCGTGGATGATCTGGCGCTGCAGGTTGCTGAAGTCGACGACGTCGAAGTCGACGATGCCGATGCGTCCGACGCCGGCCGCCGCGAGGTACATGGCGGCAGGCGACCCGAGGCCGCCGGCGCCAATACAGAGGACGCTACCCGCCTTGAGGCGCTTCTGCCCCTCGACACCGACCTCCGGCATGATGAGGTGACGGCTGTAACGCTTGATTTCCTCGTTCGACAGCTCGGGTAGTGCGTTGGTCATTGGCGTAACAGGATCCCTGGCTCCGATGGTGTAAGACGCGCCGACTCAGTCGCGCGATCCGCCGGCCACCGACGGAATGATGCTGATGGTGTCGCCCGCCGACACCGGCGTCTGCTCCTTCTGCAGGTAGCGGATGTCTTCGTCGTTCAGATAGATGTTCACGAAGCTCCGCAGCTTGCCCTGGTCGTTGAACAGGTGCTGTTTCAGCCCCGCGTGCTTGGTGGTCAAGTCGGTGAGCAGCTCACCCACCGTCGCACCCGCCGCCTCGACCGCGTCCAACTTATCGGTGAACGGCCTGAGCGGAGTGGGAATCAGGATTTTCGTCGCCATGGAGATCGCCCTCGTCGAAGCTGGAACGGTCCTCTTTCAGGAACCACACGGTCATGTCGCGCGCCGCGCCGGCCATCACCGACACGATGATGTAGGCGAACGTCGGCCACGCGTGATCGAGATCGTACTGGGACGGTCGCGCCGGATGGTCGGGGTGCGAGTGGTAGAACCCGAGCAGCTCGCCACCGTGCTGCGCGGCCTGCTGCTCGGCCACCCGATAGTCCGACGGCCGCACCATGAACCGCCGCCGCGGCCCTTCCTCGGTCGTATTCGGCAGCGCGACCACCGCGGTCACCCGGCCGTCACGGCCGACCAGCGCACCGCAGCATTCATGGGGAAATGTCTCCTCGCCATGCCGCCGAATCGCCGCGCCAGTCCCTGGATCCAGCGTCAGCGGCTGCCTATGCATCGGCGGTCCAGAACGATTCGCTGAAGTACTTCTCGGCGCCGTCCGGAAACACGGTGACGACCACGCCCGCGGTGAGCCGGCGCGCCACCGCCAGCGTGGCGGCGAGCGCCGCACCGGCGCTGATGCCGACGAGCAGCCCTTCTTCGCGGGCCAGACGCCGCAGCAGCGCATAGGCGTCTTCGGTGCTCACCGCCAGGTCTTCGTCGGCGAGGGTCGGGTCGTAGATTCTCGGCACCATGGCCGTCGCCATGTGCTTCAACCCCTCGAGGCCGTGGAACGGCGAGTCGGGCTGGAAGGAATAGCACCTGACGCCCGGGTTGAAGCGGCGCAAGGCGCGGCTGGTGCCGACGAACGTGCCGCTGGTGCCCAGACCGGCGACGAAATGGGTGATGCGACCGCCGGTCTGCTCGATGATCTCCGGCCCGGTCGTATCGAAATGGGCGCGCCAGTTCGAATCGTTGCTGTACTGGTCCGGGTAGAAGTAGCGATCCGGATCGGCGGCCACCATCCGCCGGACCTCACGAATCGCCCCGTCGGTCCCTTCGAGCGGATCGGTCAGCACGAGCTCGACGCCAAACGCCCGCAGAATGAGCTTCCGCTCGGGGCTGGCATTCTCGGGCAGGCACAGCTTCACCCGATAGCCGCGGGCGGCGCCGACCATCGCGTAGGCGATGCCGGTGTTGCCCGAAGTGGCGTCGACGATGGTGAGGCCGGGCCGCAGCGTGCCGGCCGCTTCGCCGTCGAGAATCATGCGATAGGCGGCCCGGTCTTTCACGGAACCGCCCGGATTCTGCCACTCGGCCTTGGCGTAGAGCTCGACGCCCGGCGTCTCGCGCTCGAAACTGCGCAGCCGCACGAGCGGCGTCCGGCCGATCAGGTCGACCACCGACGAAGCAGCGCGATCGGTGACTGAGAAAGAGGACGAAGACATATGCGACCGGAGCAGTCCGTGATTATACCAGCCGGTGAGACGCTGTCAAAAGCCGGATCGGTCCGGCGCGGCAGCTCGACCGATCGGCCCACCTCTGGGCCGGTTGGTATACTCGCCTGACCGCATGCCGACCGGATCGACGACGCACCCGACCGCGCAGTCCGCCGACCAGGATGCCCTGGTACGACTCGGCGGCTGGCTGTTCAAGCAGCGCAGCTGGCTGCCGGTTCCGATTGTCGTCGCGCTGCTGGTCGTGCCCGCGCCGTCCCGCCCCGACGCCGTCATCTGGGCCGGCGCCGCCCTCGTGGCCGCCGGTGAGGCGCTGCGGCTGTGGGCCGTCCACCACATCGGCGTGATCTCGCGAACCCGGGCCGAACGGCTCGGCCCGCTCATCTCGACCGGGCCGTTCGGTCACGTCCGCAACCCGCTGTATCTGGGCAACATCGCGCTGTGGCTGGGATTCACGGTCAGCGCCGGCTTGCGGTGGCTGGTGCCCCTGGTCCTGCTGCTGCTGATGCTCGAATACCATGCGATCGTCCGCTGGGAGGAAGGGCTGCTCGCGTCGCGGATGGGGGCGCCGTACCGCCACTACGTGACGACGGTGCCGCGATGGCTGCCACGGCTGCGCCCGAACGCGCCCGGCGAGGCGGGCGGCGACCCGTCGCTGACCGCCAACGCCTACTCCTGGCGCGACACGCTGGTCAGTGAACGCAGCACGCTGGTCGCGATCGTGGTGGGCTACGTGCTGCTGTGGTGGAAGGGCTAGTCGAGCCGGAGGCTCTGCCAGAGATACCAGCTCGCCACGGAACGGTACGGACGCCACGATTCGCCGATCTTCAGCAGACGCGTGGGATCGGGACGCGAGCGCAAGCGATACAGCCGCTGCACGGCGGTGACGATCCCGAGGTCGCCGACCGGCAGGACGTCGGGCCGATGCAGCCGGAACATCAGGAACATCTCCGCCGTCCAGCGGCCGAAGCCCTTCACGGATACCAGCCGATCGATCACCGCTTCGTCGGCCAGCGCGTCGAGTTCGTCGAGCCGCAGCCGGCCATCGGCGATCCGGGCACACAGGTCGCGCAGGTAGCCGACCTTCTGCCCACTCAACCCGGCCGCACGCAGCCGCGCGTCGTCGATCGCAGCAAGCGCCGCCGCTCCGGGAATCGTCTGGTCGGGAAACAGCGCCAGCACGCGCCTGAAAATCGTCGCGGCCGCCGCGGTCGACAGTTGCTGGCTCACGATGGCGCCGACCAGGGCGCTCAGATGATCCTGGCGCTGGCGCTCGGCCAGTCCGCACGGCCCGACCCGGCGTACCACCGCCGCCAGCACGGGGTCGACGCGCATCAGGTGACGGCGGGCCCGCCGGTAGCCGTCGGCGGTCAGCGGGCGCGGGACGGCACCGGCCATCTAGTCGATGACCAGGGTCAGCGAGACGGTCGCGTGGATCTCGATGGCGCCGGGATCCACCGGGGTGGTGGCCGCGTCCGCCGCGACGCTCCGCGCCATCGCCATCACCGGCACACGGTAGTCGGGCTGCCGGGAATCGTCGATCCGCAACACCCGGACGATCGAGACGCCGGCGCCGGCCGCCGCCGCCGCGGCGCGGGCCCGCGCGTCGACCACCGCCAGGCGCAGCGCCTCGCGCTCGACCGACGGACGGTCCTTGATCTCGAAGCGGACGCGATCGATGGCGGTCGCGCCGCCCTGCACCGCCGCATCGATGATGTCGCCGGTCCGCTCGATCGCGTCGATGCGGACCTCGACCGAGTTGCGGGCGACGTAGTCCTTCGGCACGCGGCGGCCGTTCACGATATCGACGTCCTGCTGGATGGTGTAGCCGAGCGTCCGAATCGCGTCGCGTGCAATGCCGGCGGCGGTCACCTTCTGCAGCAACGCCGTCATGCCGGCGGCGTTCTGCTGCTGCGCGTCCCGCGGTGTGCGCGCCCGCGTCTCGACGGCCGCGACCAGGAACGCCTGGTCGGGGGCGCGGCGGACGGTCGCGTCACCGCGCGTGACGATCGTCGGTAGCGGCGGCAGGCTCGCAGGCAGCGGGTCCTGCGCGCCGAGCGGGGCGGCGACCGCCAGGATCAGCGCCGACGTCGCGATTGATCGGAGCATACGTTTATAGTCTAGGGGATGGGCGCACTCGACGGCATCTTCGTTCTCGACCTCACGCGGGTCTTGTCCGGTCCGTACTGCACGATGCTGCTGGCCGACCTCGGCGCCCGCGTGGTCAAGGTCGAGCAGCCGGGCAAGGGCGACGACACGCGGGCGTGGGGCCCGCCGTTCCAGGGTGGCGAAAGCTCGTATTTCATGAGCATCAACCGCAACAAGGAAAGTGTCACGCTCGACTTCAAGGCACCGGAGGGGCGTGCGGTGCTCGACCAGCTCATCGCGCGGGCCGACGTCCTCGTCGAGAACTTCCGTCCCGGCACGCTCGAGAAGCTCGGCCTCGACGGCCCCGCGGTAACCGCACGTCATCCCCGGCTCGTGTATTGCTCGATTTCCGGCTACGGGCAGACCGGTCCACGGCGGCGGGAACCGGGCTACGACGCCGTGATGCAGGCCGAGGGCGGGCTGATGAGCATCACCGGGCCGAGCTCCGGCGCAAGCTACCGCCTCGGCGTCGCGATTGCCGACGTCGCGACCGGGATGTTCGCCGCCCAGGGGATCACCGCCGCCCTGTACGCGCGCGAGCGCACGGGCACCGGACAGATCGTCGACATCGGCATGCTCGACTCGGTCGCGGCTCTGCTCACCTACCAGGCCGGCATCTTCTTCGCCACCGACGTCGCCCCCGGCCGGCTGGGCAACCGCCACCCGACCATCGCGCCGTACGAGACCTTCGAGGCAGCCGACGGCGAGTTCGTGATTGCCGTCGGCAACGACGACCTGTGGCGGCGCTTCTGCGCCGTCGCCGATCTCGATCTCGGTGACCGCTTTGCGACGAACCGGCAGCGTGTCGGCAGCTACGCCGACCTGCGCCCGATCCTCGCCGAACGCCTGCGCACCCGCTCGCGGGCGCAGTGGATCGGCGAGCTCACGGCCGCCGGCGTCCCCTGTGGGTCGGTACGCGATCTCGCGGAGCTGTTCGCCGATCCGCAGATCGCCGCCCGCCACATGGTGGCGGACGTCACCCACGCGACGATCGGCCCGCTCCGGGTCCTCGGCACGCCGCTCAAGCTGTCGGCGACGCCGGCATCGATCCGCAGCGCGCCCCCGACTCTCGGTCAGCACACGGCGCACGTGCTCATCGACGACTTGCAGTTCACGCAGGCGGACGTCGACGCCCTGCGCGCGAAGAGGATTGTCTGATGGAAACAGCCGTTGTGCGGAAGCAGGTCTCGGAGACGATCGAACGGGCCCGCCGGGCGGCGCAGGATCGCCGGCTGCGCGCCGACGCCGCCCGGGTCGAGTTCGATGCACTCCTCGATCGCACGATCGCGCCGCTCTGCCGCCAGGTCGCCGGCGCACTCAAGGCGTCGGGCTACGCCTTCACCGTCAACACGCCGACCGGTGCGGTGCGCCTCTCTTCCGAGCGCTCGGCTGACGACTACATCGAGTTGTCGCTGGATGACGGTGGCGAGGATCTCTGGGTGGTCGGGCGCACGCGCCGCACCTGGGGGCGGCGCGTGCTCGAATCCGATCGCCCGGTCCGGCGATGTCCCGTCACGGACGTCACCGAGGACGACGTGCTGGCATTCCTGCTCCAGGAACTGGAACCGTTCGTCGAACGGTAGCGCGCGCGCCGGCCGCCGCCGGGGCGGGTCAGGCCAGACGTTCGACCACCGAGGTATCGATGCCCTGCCGTTTGAGCAGGTCGAGCAGCCCGGCCCGATCCACCGCCCGCCGGTAGGCGTCGCGCACGTCGACCGCGCCGCTCTGCACGAAGCCGACGAGGGCATCGTTCAGCGGCACCATGCCGCTCTTGCGGCCGCCCTCGATGGCCATCGGCAGCTGATTCAGCCGGCCCTCGGCCAGCAGGCTGGAGACGATCGGCGTGTTCAGCAGGACTTCACGCGCCGCCACCCGGCCGCCGCCCGACTTCCGCAGCAGCACCTGGCTCACCACGCCACGCAGGTGCTGGGCGACCGCCAGCTGCACCTGCCGGCGATGTTCCGGCTGGTACATGTCGATCAGACGCTCGACGGCGCCGCTCGCATGGTGCGCCGGCACGCCGCCGATCACCAGCTGCCCGTTGGCCGCCGCATCGAGCGCCACGCTCATGAGGCCGGCCGTCCGCAGATCGTCGATGACCAGCACGTCGGGATCCTCGCGCAGCGCCGCCCGGGCGGCCGCCAGCGCGTCGTCGCTGCCACCGCGCACTTCGCGCTGACTGACGAACGCCCCCTGCCGCTCGTGCACGACGTTCACTTCGCTCTCGATGGTGATCACGTAGTCGCGACGCGTGCGGTTGATCACGTCGACGAGCGACGACAGCAGCGTGCTCTTGCCGTTGGCGCGCGGTCCGGACACCAGGACCAGGCCTTCGCTCTCGGACACCAGACCCTGGATTTCGCGCGACAACCCGAGCTGCGCCGCCGACTGCGGCCGCACCGCGACGATGCGGAACACCGCGCCGGGGCCGCGATGGTCGCGGAAGCTCGTGCAGCGCACCGCACCGACGTCGGTGAGGTCCATCACCCATTCGGCGGTGCCGCCGGCGTTCGCCTGCAGCGCTGCCGGCTCCGCGGCGGCGCCGAGCAGCAGCGCGTCGATCTCCCCGGCGCCCAGCGGCGCCGTGCCGTCCAGCGTCTGCACGTCGCCGTCGAGCCGGACCGACGGACGGGTGCCCGACGACAGATACAGCGCAGTGGCGCCGCGGCTGGCGGCGAGGCGCAGCAGCCGCTCGAGTCCGGCCGCCGCCTGTTCCGACGCGGCGCCGTCGCGGCCACCGCGACCGATCGGCAACACGACAGCCGACTGCGGCTGATCGGCCAGTGACGGGAACGGCACGAAGGACGAAACCGGGCGCGGCGCGACCGGCAGCGCGTCGATCGGCGCCTGCGGCGACGCCGGCAGCGGCTCCACCGCACCAAGCCGGCTCGCGGTGAACGGCTCGGGCGCGCTGGCCGCCATGGCAGGCGTCGACGGCGCGAACGGATGGAATTCCTGCGGGGGTGTGGACATGTCGGCTTCACTCTCTCGATCGGCCGCGCGTACCTCGGTTGAGGGCGGCGCCGACAGGGTTACGAACGCGGGGGCGGATTCCGGTTCTGGTTCAGTCACAGACACCGCAGGCTCCGCCGGCGTGTCCACGGGCGCGTCATCGGTCGCCGGCGACGTGCCGGCAGCCGGCTGGCCGGCCGGGCTCTGTGCCTCCGGCTTGTGGAGGATGGCGGCGGTCGCGAACTCGGCGAGCCAGTTCGCAATGGCGGTCTGCGACACGTTCGGTGCCGGCGCCACCGCGGCGGCAGCCGCAGGCGACGTCGGTTCGCCGCCCAACGGTCCCTGGGCGACCGGCGATTCGGCTGGCGCGTCGGCGACCGGCTCGACAGGCGATGCGAGCACCGGCGGTTCGGTGACGCCGCCATGCCCGTCGACCGGCGTCGTCACGGCGACCGCGGCGTCGGCCGCCGCGCCGTCGCGCCCGATCATCTCGGCCACGGCCGGCTCGTCGGACATCGACTCGACGGCCGCACGGTCCATGTCGTGAACCGCAGCCGACCGGTCCACCGCAACCGGCTCGATGTCCAGCAGCGGCGCCACTTCGGTCGCCGAGGACGACGGCTCCACCACCTCCATGCGGCTGACCGGCTCGTCTGGCCGTGCGGGAAGCGGTGCGATGACGTCCGGTGCCACCGGGCCGCTCACGTCGTCGGCCGGCATCGCCGCCGCAGGCGGCGTCGCCGGCCCGGCCGTCTCGATGACGCCCGGGTCGCTGATGGTCACCGATGCACTGGCGGTGGCGGACTCCGGCATGACCACACGGTGATCGTCCACGCCGGCCGGAGCTTGAATCGTCTCCGCCTGCGGTGCCGATGTCGGCCACAGCTGGCGTTCCTGCGGCAGGACGAGATCGTCGGCGGCCGGCGGCGGTCTCAGCGCGTCGGGCGTGGTGAAGCCGGCAAACAGGTCCACCGCCGCCAGATCGTCGTCGGGTGCCGGGCGGCGCCGGATCTCCGCCCACACGTCGTCGCCGCCGCGGGCCGCGGTGACCGTGAAGTGCTCACCGGGAAACTCGTCGAGCGGTGGAAGCTCGAATTGCGTCGCCCCGACCTCCTCGAGCGACTTCATCGCGTCGGGCGGCAGCAGCTGCGACACCAGGCCGTTGACGGCGTCGAAGGTGAGCCCACGGGTCGCCAGGTCGATCTGCCCGTTCGGCGACACGACATACGGCTTTTCGCCGACGTGCATGACGAGGGCTTCCCCGTCGACGCGCACGATGGCCTGCAGCAGTGACGGTACGAGACTCATGACGGTTTCCGGCATTGCGGTTTGCACGCTCATGCACGCTCGCGCGCGTCGTGCCGACGGCCACGCATACGGGAGCGTCCCACCAAGTGATGTCGGCTCGACGCCGGCCGGCCATTAGCTGATATCGGCGGCCGGCGGCCCGGTGTCGGCTACCCCGATAGGGCCCGCGGTTCAGCCGGCATCGCATACAGGCGGACCATCTCGACGTGCTTGACGCCGCGTGTCTGATAGGCGGCGACGATGCGTTCGGTCCGCAGATACTGCAGCATGCCGTCGTCGGCATAGTCGGGCGCGCCGATCGCGGCCTCGGCGGTCAGCCGCGGCGCCAGATCGGCAAGCGACATGGCCGGCTCGAACACGATTCGCGACACCGGCAGAAATCCGAAGCGCCTCGTGCGCTCGACGCGCCGTCGGCGGGCGAACCGGATGAAGATTTCGTTGCTGACGAAGTGGTAGTCGGTCTCGAACCGCGACGCCGCCGCATCCTCGACGCGCAGCTCGCCGATCGCGCCGAGGGTGCCGAGGTAGGCGACCAGCCGCTGCGTCAGAGCGCCATCGCCCGACCATCTGGAGACGTCACACGACACCGGCGCTCCGCTCACCGCACCGCACGATGGATGGCCATGAAGCCACCGAGCACACGATAGTGCTGGACGGCGCGGAAGCCGCGGGCCTCCATCAACCGGGCCACCGCGGCGGCGCCGGGATAGCGGTCGATCGAGGCCGGGATGTAGCGATAGGTATCCGGGTCGCCGTGCAGAAGCCGGCCAATCGCGCCACCGACCACGTGCAGATAGGCGAGGTAGGCGCCGCGGACCAGCGGATGCGACGGGCGGTCGAAATCGAGCGACACCGCGACGCCATGCGGCTTCAGTACGCGGGCCATCTCGTCGATCGCCAGCGTCAGGTCCGGGACGTTCCGCAGCCCGTAGCCGGTGGTGACGACGTCGAACGACGCCGACCGAAACGGCAGCGCGCACATGTCGCCGACGAGGAAGGTCGGCGGCCGGCCGCCGGTCGTCTTGCGGCGCGCCAGCACGACCATCCGATGGGTGATGTCCAGCCCGACCACGCGTGGCGCGTGGGCCGCGGCCGCAAAGGCGAGGTCGCCGGTGCCGGTCGCCAGATCCAGCACGCGGGCCGACGGACCCGGCGCCGCCAGCCCGATCACCCGTGCCTTCCATCGCCGGTCACGTCCGTACGAGAGCACCCGGGTGATGAGGTCGTAGCGATCGGCAATCGTCGCGAACAACGTCCGGACGTAGCGGCGCTTGCCCTCCGGGGTCGCGATCTGGTCGCGCAGCGGCATGACGCAGGATAATAGCCGGTGCATGCTCCCTTCGAGCACCGTCGAAAACTACCTCAAGGCCATCTACCTTGGCCAGACCGCCCTCACGGGAGGCAGCCGCCTGGTCCCGATGGGACAGGTGGCGGCGTCGCTTGGCGTGGCCCCCGGCACCGCGACGACGATGATCAAGGCGCTGGCTGAATCGGGCCTCGCCGAATACGAACCGTACAGCGGCGTGCGGCTGACCGCGTCCGGCGAGAAGCTCGCGGCGCTCGTCCTGCGACGTCACCGTTTGATCGAGCTGTTCCTCGTCCAGGTCATGGGGATGAGCTGGGCCGAGGTACACGACGAGGCGGAACAGCTCGAACACGTGGTGTCGGACCGGCTGATCGAGCTGATGGACGAAATGCTCGGACGGCCGACGCACGACCCGCATGGCGACCCGATTCCGGATGCCGAGGGAGCGATCGCGGCCGGACATCACGAGAGTCTGCTCACCTGTCCGGTGGCGACGCCGCTCCGGGTGACACGGGTCGCCGACCAGGATCCGGCATTCCTCCGGTTCATCGAAAGCAACGGCCTCAAGCCGGGTGAGCCGATTGAAGTGGAAAGCCGGGATGGTGCGGCCGATGCCGTCAGGTTGAAGGGGCCGCGTCGGGCGCCGCTGACCATCGGTGCGCGGGCTGCCTCGAAGCTGCTGGTGGAGGTGCTTCCGTCTTGACGGGTGGCGAGGGCAAGGCCCGCGTCCTGCGCCTGCACCGCTGGCCACGGCCGGGAGAAGGCCCGGCTTGCCCCATTCGACGGACGAGGCAGATCGAGCCGATCAGACGATCGTTTTGGCCACCGGACCGCTGGCCGGTCGACCGTCCCTGGCGCGGCCCAGGACGCGGCGGATTTCCTTGACCAGATCTTCCGGCAGGCACGGCTTGGTGACGAACGCGTCGCAGCCTGCCTTCTTTGCCCCCTCCGAGATGCCGGCGAGCGCGTGGCCGGTCAGCGCGACGACCGGTATGCTGGCGGTGCGGGGGTCGGACTTCAGCCGCCGCGTTGCCTCCCAGCCGTCCATCACCGGCAGTGACAGATCCATCAGGATGATGTCCGGCGATTCATCGGCGGCCCGTTGTAGAGCTTCCATCCCGTTGGCGGCTTCGATGACCTCGAATCCGGAAAAATCGAGGTACTCGCTATACATCTCCCGGGCATCGGGGTAGTCATCGACGAGCAGCACACGCGGTCGATCGCCACCGGTGTTGGTCATGCCGGTCCGGGCCTGCTGATTCGAGAGCACATATTTTCCCCAGTTGGACCGCGCACACACCTGTGACGCAGGAACTACGCCACAGGCAGCAACCTCGGTGCCACGTCAGAGTGCGCACTTGCGCCGTCAGTTCGCGTCTGAAGGCTCAACCATTGCAGCAAAGAGCGACAACCTGCCTTGATAGCGTCGCGAAACGCTACAGCAGGGCCAGAAGCTCTTCCGGTCGGTCGATGACCGGTTGTCCATCCGCCAGTGCCTGCACCGGAAAGCTGTGGAAGCCGAAGCCGTAGCGGGCGATGCACGACTGCGCTCCGGCCGCCTGGGCGGTCCGCCAGTCGACCGTAGAGTCACCGACCAGGCATGTGGCTGCCGGCGCGGCTGCCGCCGTGGCGGCAAGCGCCAGCAGCCCGTTCGGGTCCGGCTTGCGCGGATACGGCCCGTCACCGCCGATGACGAGCTGCGGCTTGAAATAGGGTGCGAGGCCGAGGGCCGCGAGAATCTGCCGGGTCATGCCCAGCGGCTTGTTGGTGAGGACGGCGAGCGCGTAGCGGTCGCTCAACACTGTCAGCACGTCCGTCACTCCGGCGTATGGGCGTGTGTGTGCGACGAGGCGCCGACTGTAGTGGCCCAGGAAGCGATCGAGCGCGTCGTCCGGCACGGGCTGCGACACCGCGGCGAAGGCCCTGGCGACCAACGTGGCAGCCCCATCCCCCACCATCAAGCCAAACGCCTCTTCCGGCAGGGCGGTGGCGCCGGAGTCGACGAGCAGGTCGTTTGCCGCGTCGGCGATATCGCGTCGCGAGTCGACCAGCGTGCCGTCGAGATCGAACGCGATCAGCGCGAGCGGGCTCAGGCGGCGGTTCACGTCCCCTGGTAGTCGGCAAACGAATTGGGCGTCTCCCAGACCCGGACGCGGACCACGGGAAGGTTCTCGGCGGCCGCCTGGTCGAAAATCAGTTTGGCGATCCGCTCGACGGTGGGATTGCTGTCGAGCAGGTAGATGGGCTCGCCGAGCGCCTGCAGCGGTGCCACAAGTGGATCGTCATGCCGGAGCACCATCTTGTGATCGAGTTCGCGATCGATCCAGCCCTTGACGATCCGCTTGATATCGCTGAAATCGCACACCATGTTGCGGTTGTCGAGTTCCCCGGTGCGGACTTCGATCTCGGCCAGGGCGTTGTGGCCGTGCGGATGTTTGCAGATGCCATCGTAGTCGAGCAGGCGATGGCCGTAACAGAACTCGATGCGCTTGGTGACGGAGTACATGGAAGGTGCTACCTCAGGTTTGGCGATTCAAGGATACTGCAATACGATTCGGCAGTTCCGTCTCACATGCCTGCGACTCCTGCCGCGTCTGCCGCACCGACCACGGCCGTGCTGCTCTCCGGCGGCCTCGACAGCGCCGTGCTCCTCGTGGAGGAAGCGGCGCGCGCCGTCGTCCAGCCGCTGTACGTCCGTGTCGGCCTGGCGTGGGAGTCGGCGGAGCTGCAGGCGGTGCACGCGTTCCTCGCAGAGACGCAGCGCACGGGCGGCGGCACGGCGATCCGCCCGCTGGTGACGCTGTCGGTGGCCATGGACGACGTGTATCCCGCCGCGCACTGGGCGATGCGCGGTCGGCCGCCCGGCTACGACACGCCGGACGAGGACGTCTATCTGCACGGCCGCAACATCGTGCTGCTCGGCAAGGCCGGCGTGTACTGTGCGGCGGCTGGCATCGGTCGTCTCGTCCTCGGCACCCTCGGTCACAACCCGTTTCCCGACGCGACCCCGGAGTTCCGCCGCGCCATGGCCGCGGCGCTGTCGCTCGGCCTGGCGCACCCGCTCGACATCGCCGCGCCGTACGCCGACGACAGCAAGGCGGCGGTCATCCAGCGAGCGGCGGCCATCGGCGTCGCGCTCGCGTGGACGTTGTCGTGCATGAATCCGGCGATGGTGCCGTCGGCAGCCGCGGCGCCGCGGCACTGCGGCGCCTGCAGCAAGTGCCGCGAACGGCACGACGCCTTCGTCGACGCGGGGGTGCCCGACCCCACGACCTACGCGGATCTCGGTTTCGTCACGCGGCGCCGCTCGGCGTCATGACGACGGGATGAGCCGCCCGCCGATGTAGGTCTGCACCACCTGCAGTGCCGGACCGAGGACGACGACGTCGGCGATCGCGCCTTCGGCGAGCACGCCGTACCCGGTGAGCCCCAATTCACGGGCCGGTGTGGTCGCGCACACGATGGCAGCGTCGACGAGCGGCACCCCCACCGTCTCGATCAGCAGCCGGAACACGCCATCCATCGTCGCGGTGCTGCCGGCAAAGGTGCCGTCGTCGAGCACGGCCGAGCGGGCACCGGCGACGATGGCCTGCTCGCCGAGGCGGGCGCGGGCGCCGGCCGGCAGCCCGGCCACCGCGGTGCTGTCGGTGATCGCCAGCACCCGGGCCGCCCCTTTCGCGAACAGCGCCGTGCGGATCATCCCGGGATGGACGTGGACGCCGTCACAAATGAGCTCGGCCGCGAGTTCGGGCGACTGGAGGACGGCGCCGGCCAGTCCGGGCATCCGGTGATTGAGCGGCGGCATGCGGTTGAACAGGTGCGTCGCCTGGCGGGCTCCGGCCGCCAGTGCCGCGATGGTTTCTTCATACGTCGCGCCGGAATGGCCGAGCGACACGCGGTGTCCGCCGGCGACGAGCCACTGGATCAGCTCCAGGGCGCCGTCGAGCTCCGGCGCGAGCGTGACGATACCGACGTCGGGAGCGGCCGTGGCGATCTCCCTCAGGATGTCGTCGCCGTCGTAGGCATGACGGTCCTCCCGGTCGCGCCGGATCACCCGGGCATCGGGGCGGCGAAGCCGGTCGAGCGCGAGGCGGGGCGAACGGAGGCACGCAACCGGCTGCGCGCCGGCGTAGTCGGAATTGATGAAGTTGCTCTCGAGGTGTGCCGGCAGGACACGCGCCGCCAGCCGGTCGGGCTCGGCGCGCGCCTCGCGCACGCTCTCGAGAAAGATGCGCAGGGCGTGCGGCGCGCACGCCACCGTCGTCGGACAGAAGGCGGTGACGCCGTGGCGGGGCAACAGCGCCGCGATGCGGCGCACTGCGTTCGGACCGTCGAGCGTGTCCACCCCCTGCAGCCCGTGGGTGTGGACGTCGATGAAGCCGGGGACGATCAGATGGCCGTGCAGCGGCAACGCCGCAGCGTCGCCGCCGTGGGTGAGTCCGGGACGGATGTCGACGATCCGGCCGTCGTCGATGACGAGCGTGCCCGGCGACAACAGGCGATCGGGCAACACCACCGTCGCACCCGAAAGGACCAGCATGTCAGCCGCGCTTCCAATCCGTGTGGGCGTGCAGCTTTCGGCCGGCGAGCGGCAGCGCGTCGGTCAGCCGGTCGGAATCGCCGCGAAAGAGCGTCTTGTCGACGCGCGTCAGCAGCCCACACAGCTCCCGCAGGTTGGGCGCGGTGATCACCAGCACGCCGCTGCCTTCGGCCGGCGGGAACCGGCGATCGTCCAGATAGTCGCGGTCCAGCGTGATGAGCGTGCGGCGCAGCTGCTGCGCCAGGCGGTAGTGTCTGAGGTCGGGCGCGCGGCGGAGGGCGCTCTCTTCGATCACGTAGAAGACGTCCCAGCCGAGCGTCTGGCGCATGAAGGCCACCAGTCCGGCGGGGACGTTGGCATCGGCATAGACCCGCGGGCTGGGCGACAGGCGCTCGGCGTGTGGTGCCAGTTCCGACGATAGCGTGCCCATGGCTGCTTCTCCCGCACGACCGCGGCCGGCGCGGCGGGCGTCCTACGCGTCCGTCGACCCGGCGGTGTCCTTTGCGGCGGCAGCATCGCGGTCACGGACGCGTTCCGCTTCCAGCCGCAGCGCGGCGACCAGCGCGTCGCGCTTGTGTACGAGCTCCTTGCGCGTCCGTCGCCCGTTCGGCCCGCCGACGACGTACTCGCAGAAGAGCGGCAGGGCGATCGTCGAATCGACGTAGGCGACGACCGTATCCGGCAGCCCGCCCGGGTTGACCTTGCCCCAGCTGACGGCCTCGGCCGGCGTGGCACCGGACAGGCCGCCCCAGACCACCTGGTCGGTGGTGAACTGGATGAAGTATTCATTGCCGCCCTTGGGAATGCCGTAGACCTCCCACAAGGTCGGCTGCGCCTGCAGGTAGAAGTTCTTGGGCGACCCGCCGCCGAGGATGACGCAGCCGTTCTTCTCGCCAGCCTGCACGATGGCGCAGATCTCGTTGACGTCCTTGTTCGGATCGATCATGAACCGGCTGCCGTTCATCAGCTCGTGATACGCGATGTTCATGCCGATCGAGCTGTCACCCGGCGAGGAGGTGTAGATCGGCACGCCGGCGGCCGCCGCGTTCGCCAGCACTGAGTGCGCCTCGCAGCCGGGGAACTTCGCGCGCAGGTCCGATCCCAGGCGATAGTGGAAGTCGGCGGTGGATATCGGCTCGTTCAACCCCGATCGGGCGAGGAAATCGCGGACGTAGGCGTCGGTCTCGAGCAGCACGGTGGCCGGGAAGAGCACGTCATAGATCCGGATGACGCCTTCCTTGTACAACTGCCGGTCGTCGAGGAACGGCGACCCCCGGCGGAGCGTGAAGTTCAGCGCGTAGTGCAGGTCGTGATAGAGGTTCGCGCCGGTCGAGATGATGAAGTCGACCAGGCCGCGCTCCATGAGCTCGATGATGCAGCCGCCGAGCCCGGCCGGGGTGAGCGCGCCGGCGACCGTCAGCCCGATGGTGGTGTCGTGCTCGGGCGCCAGCATCTTGTCGGCGAAGATGCGGCACGCCTCGCCGATGCGGCCGGCATTGAATGCCTGGAACCCGTCGTCGATGAGATGCCGGATCTCCGGGCTGCCCTTCGGACGGTAATAATGGATGGCCTTCCCCGACAGGAACGTCTTGTGGGTCTTCTTGGTGGCTCCGGGCGCGCGATGCGGCAAGTCGATCTCCTTGTGGGCGGCGTGCGGAAAATAGCTTAACATCGCCGGTTGTGCCTCAGCTGGGTCGCCCCCTGGTTGGCGGATGCCTCCGGAGACGCCTGAGACCGCAGCGGCCGGCGGCACGGGCGGCGGACGGGGACACGCCGGCAGCGGCCGCGGCGTTCCACCGGTCCGGTTCCCGGCCGCCGCTGCCGGGCCGCCGCCGGCGCGTCGCTGACCGGCGTCACGCGTCGCTCACCATCGTAAATGGCTGCACAGGGCCCGGTTGTTCGTTTGGCCGTGCGGCTCTCTGTCGGCCTGGATGGATCGGGCCGATAACGGTAGCGTCAAGATGGACGACCTGATATTCACCGCGCGGCGGGCCACGGCGGCGGCCGTGCGCAGCGAGCCGGTGGACTGGGAAGCGCGGTTCCGGACGCTGGTGCAGTCACCGCTGCGGGCCGGCCTGCTCCGTTATCTCAACTCGCGGCAGGAGGAAGCCTTCGACGTCGAAGCCTTGATGCAGACCTTCGGCCGTCTGCGACTCGACGTCGAGAACTGCGTCCGCGAGCTGGTCGATTTCGGCGTCGCCCGCCAGCTGCCCGATTCGGTGCCGCCGCAGTTCGGCGCCGAACGCCCGGACAACCAGGTGCTGGCGGAGCAGCTCGATCACTTCCTCGAGCGCCGGGCGACGGTCAGCAGCGAGGACCAGTCGCCGTCGGTCCAGCGGTTCCGCGAGATGATCGGTCGCGACGAGAAGATGCTCGTCGTCTTCGAGTGGATCCGCACCGCCGCCAAGTCTGACATCTCGGTCCTCATCCTCGGGCCGACCGGATCGGGGAAGGAGGTCGTCGCCCGCATGATTCACGAGCTGAGTCGCCGCGGGCCGTCCAAGTTCCAGGCGCTGAACTGCGCCGCCCTCCCCGACTCGCTGTTCGAATCGGAGATTTTCGGCTACGAGAAGGGCGCCTTCACCGGCGCGCACGACCGCAAGCCGGGACGCCTCGAACTCGCCAACGAGGGCACCCTCTTCCTCGACGAAATCGGCGACATGTCGCTCATCGCGCAGGCCAAGCTGTTGCGCGTGCTCGAGGAGCGCCGCTTCGAGCGGCTGGGCGGCCAGAAATCGATCGCCGTCGACTTCCGCCTGATCTCGGCGACCAACCGACCGCTGGAACAGTTCGTCCGCGACGGCCGCTTCCGCGAGGATCTCTACTACCGGGTCAACGCCTTCGCCATCCGGCTGCCGTCGCTGCGCGAACGCCAGGTCGACATCCCGGTGCTCGCGCAGCGTTTCCTGGCGCGCTATTGCGCCGCCCAGGGGATGCCGCTCGACAGCAAGGGGTTCTCGAAGGAGGCCATCGACCTGCTGGTCGGCTATCACTGGCCGGGCAACATCCGCGAGCTCGAGAGCACGGTGTCGCGCGCGGCGCTGTCGGCCCCCGGCCGCTCGATCCGGGCGAGCGATGTCGAGTTCCTGCACGCCAACGTGCCGACGGCGGCGCCGACCGGCGACCGCCTGCCGTCACTCGCCGAAGCCGAACGCGCCCACATCGTGCGGGTGCTCGAGGCGGTGGAGTGGAACAAGAAGGAAGCGGCGCGGGTCCTCGACATCAGCCGTGGCACGCTCTACCGCAAGATCGTCGAATACAACCTGGAACCACAACCTCGGGGAACAGCCGGCCGGAAAGGCCGCGAGACCGACGTCTGAACGCCGTGCGATTCACGCTGAACACGGTTGCCGCCGTCTGCACCCCGTTTCAGGGGTGCGCGGTGGCGCGGTGTCGGCGGCGCGCGGCCGTCAGAGGGAGCTGGTAGCCTCGTGTCGTTGGCTGCGCGCCTGTACGTCGGCGCCGTGGTGGTCGGCGGCGCCATCGTCCTCGCCCTGCAGGGCACCGTTCCGACGCACGAACTGCCGCTCTTCCTGGCGCTGCTGTTCTTCTCGTCGCTCGCCTCGGCGCTCAAGGTCAACCTGCCGCTGACGTCCAGCGGATCGACGATGTCGGTGTCGTACGCCGTCGATTTCGCGTCGCTGCTGTTGCTCGGCGCCGACGCGACGATGTTCGTGGCGGCGGTCAGCGCATGGGCGCAGTGCACGTTCCGCACGCAGTCGAAGTCACCGCTGCACCGGACGCTGTTCAGCATCGGCTCGCTGATTCTCACCGTGAAGGCGGCCGGCCTCGTCTTCGCGTGGCTGGGCGGCCCGGCGCCCGGCGAGGCGTTCTCGTTGTGGACGATTCCGCGGCCGCTCGTCGGCGCGGCGATCGCCTACTTCGTCTGCAACACGACGTTCGTCGCGACCGCCATCGGCCTGACCACCGGCCAGTCGGCGCTGCGCATCTGGAACGAGAACTTCCTGTGGAGCGCGCCGAGCTACTTCGTCGGGGCTGGCGCCGCCGCCCTCGGCGCGTCGCTGATGGACCGCGGCGGCTACTGGCTGGCCACCATGCTGGCGGCGCCGATCTACCTGACCTACCGGACCTACAAGGTCTACCTCGGACGCATCCAGGATCAGCAGCGTCACGTCCAGCAGGTCTCCGACCTGCATCTCGCCACCATCGAGGCGCTGGCGCTCGCCATCGACGCGAAGGACCAGACGGCGCAGAGCCACATCCGCCGCGTGCAGGTCTATGCGGCCGGCGTCGCCGAGGCGCTCGGCATGTCGACCAACGACATCCAGGGCGTCAAGACCGCGGCGCTGCTGCACGACATCGGCAAGCTGGCGGTGCCGGAGCACATCCTCTCGAAGCCGGGGCCGCTGACGCAGGAGGAGTTCCAGAAGATCCGGATCCACCCGCAGATTGGCGCCGAGATCATCAGCGGTGTGCCGTTTCCCTATCCGGTCGCGCCGCTGATCATGAGCCACCACGAGCGCTGGGACGGCAAGGGCTACCCGGTGGGCCTCAAGGGCGAGGAGATCCCGCTCGGCGCCCGCATCCTCACGGTCGTCGACTACTTCGACGCTTTGATCTCCGACCGCCCGTACCATCGGGCGGCGTCACCGGAAGAAGCAATGGATCACCTGCGGCTCGAGAGCGGCAAGGCGCTCGACCCGCGCGTCGTCGACGCCTTCATCGCGCTCTACCCGGCGCTGTCGGCGCGGGCCGACCTCGGGCAGGCGCCGGCGCGCAAGCTGACGCGCCTGGCGGCCGAGAACCCGGTGGCCCGACCGGCGGTCGGCCTCGTGGATCAGGCGCCGACCCGCAGCAACGTCTTCCAGGACATCGCCCTCGCCCACCGCGAGATCTACGCCCTCTACGAGATTGCGCAGGCCCTCGGCAGCAGCCTCGGCGTGAAGGACACGATGATGCTCATCTCCTCGAAGCTGAGCAACATCGTCCCGTTCTCGTCGTGCGCGCTCTACCTGAAGGAGAACGAGGACCTGTGCTGCCGATTCGCCACCGGCGTCGAGGCCGACGTCATCGAACGCTTCACGATCCGCTCCGGCGACGGCCTCGCCGGGTGGGTGGCACGCAACCGGCGGCCGCTCGTCAACGGCCGGCCGAACGCCGATTTCATCGCCGCCGGACACGCCGGCGAGACATCGCTGCGCTCGGCGCTGGTCTGCCCGCTGCTCTTCCAGGAGCGCTTCATCGGCACCATTGCCGTCTATCACACCGGTGAAGCGGTCTACACGGACGACCACCGCCGCCTGCTCGATCGCATCTCCGAGCAGGCCGGCGCCGTGCTCTACAACTCCCTGGTCTTCGAGCAGACGCAGGAGGATTCGCTCACCGACTCGCTGACCGGGCTGCAGAACAACCGCTACATGTTCATGCACCTGACGCGCGAGCTGGCGCGGGCCTCGCGCCTGCGCTCCGAGGTGTCGCTGCTGGTCATGGATCTCGATCACTTCAAGGAGATCAACGACACCTACGGCCACCACGTCGGTGACCGCGCGCTGCGGGAAGTCTCGTCGACGCTCCGCTCGGCGGTCCGGCCCTACGACGTCTGCGTGCGCTATGCCGGCGACGAGTTCATCGTCGTCCTCTCCGGGTGCGGCCGCGAGGAGGCCGAGCGCAAGCGCCTGGACCTGCAGCGGGTGCTCTGCAACGTCAGCTTCGAGCCGCAGCCGGGGTCGGTCGTGCGCATCGGCGCCAGCATCGGCGCCGCGGTGTTCCCCCACGACGGCGACACCTACGAGACGCTGCTGGCGACCGCCGACGGCCGCATGTACCACGACAAGATGCAGCGGAAGCGCAGCGCGCAGATGCGGGACCCGGGCGGCAGCATCCAGGCGGTCGGCTGAACGCCGACCGTCGACCGTCGACCGGCGCCGCGCCGCGGTCGGTGAGCGGGAGTGGCGCGACGAGTGCGATAGCATAGCCTGGTGCTGCTGACGCTGCCGATCCGGGAGGTGCTGCCGGCAACGCCACGCGCCTGCATCGTCCGCCTCGACCTGCCGCCGGGCACGTTCCCGTTCGTCGCCGGCCAGGCCGTGGCCATCGCCTCACACGGCGGCGAGGCCCGACGGCCGTACTCGATCGCGTCGGCGCCGGCCGACGTCGCGCGAACCGGCTACCTCGAACTGCTCGTCGGACTCGGCAGCGATGGCACGCCAGGCCCCCATCTGCGGCTGCGGCCGGGCGACCCGGTCGACATCGAAGGACCGTACGGCCGCTTCACCTTCCCCGACTCGCCCCGCGAGCGGCGCTTCCTGTTCGTTGCCGGCGGCACCGGGATCTCGCCGTTGCGGGCGATGCTGCGACAGGCGTTGGCGCTCGGGTTCACGGACATCGGCGTGCTCTACAGCGCGCGGACGCCGGACGATTTCGCCTACGAAACTGAACTCCGCGACCTGGCCGCACACGGACGACTCGAACTGCGCCTCACGGTGACGCGCGACACCCGTGCACCCTGGCACGGGCACCGCGGCCGCATCGACGCGGCGCTCATCGGGCCGCTGCTGCACGACCCGAAGACGCTGTGCTTTGTCTGTGGTCCGCGGGCGCTGGTGGAGGCGGTGCCGAGAGCACTCGCCACACTCGCGGTCGCGCCGGAGCGGATCCGCGTCGAGGAGTGGTAGAGACGACAGCCGATCCGCCGCTCGGTCGGCGGGCTACGGGTTCAACTGCAGCGTCGACTTCACGTCGCGGACCCCACTGACCTGCCGCGCCAGCTGCACGGCGCGCTGTTCCTCGGACGGCGACTTCACCGTGCCCGACATCGTCACCACACCGAGCGTGGTGTCGACGTCGATCTTCATGCCGCCGACCTGCGGATCGTTCAGCAGGACGGTCTTCACCCTCGCCGTAATCGTGGCATCGTCGATCGTCTCGCCAACCGTCTTGCCGCACGCGGTCAGCAGCATCGGCAGCAGGACGAGCCAGACGGCGGCCCGCCGCGCGAGTTGCCATGTCATCACAAACCTCCAGTTCGACCTCGACGCGCCACAGTCGGGCGCGAGCGGGCGACAGGGGTCAGGCTGCAAGTCGGGTGCCGCGGCGGCGCCGGGGGGGCTATGCCGGGGGGCTATTTGGAGCGTTTGCGGCCGTCGAAACGGCGGGACTGATTGGCCTGCGGCGGCCGGTTGTTTCCGGATCGCTGCGCCGGCCCACCGCGTGACGAGTTGCCCGGTTGACCCTGACGAGCCCCGCCGAACGGCTGCATGCCACCGGTGCCGCGCTGGTTCGAGCCCTGGTTCGGGCCCTGGTTCCGGGCCCGGAACCGGTTCGGGCGGCCGCCCGTCGGCGTACGGATGGTGAAGTCGGGTGCCGGGCGTGAGGCAGGCGGTTGCCCTTCCAGGCGCGGCAGCGTCGCGCGGATCAGCCGACGATGGGCCGGACCTTCCGGCTCGCTGCCGGCAACGTTGCCGAGCGCATCGTCGCGATCGTCCCCGTCGTGATCGTCTCCGGGCTCGGCGTCGTCGCCGGCATCCCCCCCGGGGACTGCGCGATCGGCGTCGGCGCGCCGGGAGCCACTCAGGCCGAGCGCGGCCTGCACGGCCGCCAGGTCGCGGGCGACGTCGATGTCTGCGCCATCCCCGGCGTCGGAGTGGCCCGGGTCGGTGTCACCCGGCGTCTCGCCGACGGAGGCGGGAGGATCTGGAGAGACCCGCTTCGGGCCACTGGCGATGATCTGGGCGGCCAGCCCCGCCGGTGTGTCCTTCTTGCGCTGGCGCGGCACCTTGGCGTGCTTGTATTCGTGCTCGGCGTCACACGTCGAGCATCGCGTCAGCCGCACGTCCTCGCCGATCATCGCCACCACGGCGTGATTGGTCAGGCGTCGCTCGCGCGGACAGTAGTCGTCCAGAATGTCACCGAGCCGAAGCTGCCGCTGCATCAAAAGCTCCCGAGGAACCTCGCGGGCGGGGAAAGAAGCGCGAAAGGCGCAGCAATCTTAACAGAGCTCATTTCAGAGTCGCAATACCGGCAGATGGTTAGGCGTCACGGCGCTCCAGCCAGGCGCGAAAACCGGCCAGGGTGCGCCGCACGGCATCCGGCGACGTCGACTGCGGCGTCCGCTTGGCGTCAACCGACGCCTGAGGCGTCACCCGGGCAATGACGTCGTCACCGAACAGGTCGCTGCTGCTCCGCCACTCCGCCATCGACAGGGAATCGAAATCGCGTCCTTCCGCCACCAGGCGCCGGACGAGGGCGCCGACAATCTCGTGGGCGCGCCGGAACGGCACCCCGCGTCCCACCAGGTAGTCGGCAACGTCGGTGGCCAGCAGCAAGCCGGATGCCGCCCGCGCCGCGCGGTCACGGTTGACCGTCAAGCCGGCCACCACCGCGCGCACGACGCTCAGGCAACCGGTCATCGTGTCTTCAGCGTCGAAGACCGCCTGTTTGTCCTCCTGCAGATCCTTGTTGTACCCGCTCGGGATCCCCTTGAGGGTCGTCAACATGCCCATCAGATGCCCAATCGCACGCCCGGTCTTCCCACGTACCAGCTCGAGCGGATCGGGGTTCTTCTTCTGCGGCATCATGCTGCTGCCGGTGCTCAGCGCGTCCGACAGCTCGAAGAAGCGGTGCTCGTCGCCGCACAGCACGATGAGATCCTCGGACAGCCGGCTCAGGTGCACCATCGTGAGGGCGCACGCGTAGAGGAACGTGGCCGCGAAGTCGCGATCGGACGAAGCGTCGATGCTGTTCTCGACGACGCGAGAAAAGCCGAGATCCCCGGCGAGGCGCGCCACGTCGATCGGATAGCTGGTGCCGGCGATCGCGCCCGAGCCGAGCGGCAGGGCATCCGCTTCGTCCCGCGCCCTCTCGAAGCGGTCGAAGTCGCGCCGGAGCGCCGACGCGTGCGCCAGGTAGAAGTGCGCGACCAGCACCGGCTGCGCCGGGCGGAAATGCGTGAACGCCGGCATCAGCGCCCCGCCGGCCGCCTCGCCGCCGGCGACGAGCGCCTCGACGATGCGACGAACCGCGTCCTGCAGCAGCGGGATGCGCCGCTTGAGGTACAGCCGGAGATCGACCGACACCTGCTCGTTGCGCGACCGGCCGGTGTGCAGACGCCGTCCGGTGTCGCCGAGCCGTTCGACCAGCAGCCGCTCGACGAAGCTGTGGACGTCTTCGTCCGGTCCGCTGACGAATGCCGGGTCCCGACGGCCGTGCTCGAGCAGCTCGGCGAGGGCGGTATCGAGTGCCTGGACCTCGTCGGCGGTGAGCACGCCGGCGCCGGCCAGGGCCTGCGCCCAGGCGCGGCTGCCGGTCACGTCGTCTTCGAACAGGCGTCGATCGAAGCCGAACGAGGAGCCCCATTCGAAGGTGGCGGCGTCGGGGGCGGCGTCGAATCGCCCGGACCAGAGAGGAGTGGCTTCGGAGTCGCTGTTGGCCATGATGACGTCGTCGATCTGAGTGTGCCGTTCCGGTGTTCAGTCTGGTGTTCGCGCTGTCAGCGCGACGGTGCGTCCACAATCGCGAGTTCCGCCTTGCGCAGCCGGACGCGCACCGTGCCGGTGACCGGGCGTTCGGCCTGCATGACGAAAGCGTCGAGCGCGCCACGCAGCGGCAGGCACCAGCCGCCGGCTGCCAGCAGTTCGGCGTAGCGCAGGGCGACGGTCGCCGCGAAGGCCTGGGTGCCGGGGTCCAGCCGGCACGCGCGCAGCGTCTGGTGCGCCGCCTGCAGCACGGTGGCAGCGGGCGCCTCGACCCACCCGTCACCGAGCCAGACCCGTCCGAGCCCGTGCGTCCCGGCAATCGTCCCGAGGCTCTGCACGAGGTCCGTGAAGGACATCGCCACACCGTTGATGCTGACCGGTGTGCCGCTGTCGAACTGCAGGTCGACCACTGCCGGTTCATCGGGGCAGGCCGCCGTCGGTCGGGTCAGGGTGAACGCGGCATCGCCCGGCGGCTGGTCCGGGGCGCTGGACGGCAGCGTCCGCCCCCAGAGGTTGAGGTCGACCGTCGGGCTGCCCGACTCGTACGGTGTGTCCGGGTGGCGGGCGCCCGGATCGGCGACGTCCGCCGCACCACGGTCGGGCGGCGTCCCGGCGGCGACCGCCAGCAGCGACAGAGCCGGGTTGAGGGCGCGCAGCGGCGTCTCGAGCCGCGCCGCATCGGCGCTGCCGGGTGCCGCGACGTAGGCGACCGCGACCGCCCGTTCGATGCGCGCCACGTCGACCAGCGTCGGGCCGAGCATCGCCTGGCCGAGCACCCGCGGTGACACGCCGCTGACGCCGGCCCGCAGCGCCGGCAGCACGACATCGCGGGCGAACGCGTCGCGGGCGTCGACGACGTGGGCTCGCACCGCCCCCGCCGCCAGGGCGCGATCGCGCAGCGATTCGAGCGCCCGCCCCTGGCCGAGATCGAGGGCGACGGCGATCACGTCGGCGCGATGCCGCTCTCGCAGCCAGGGAATCGCCGCGGTCGTCCGCGGTCCACCCGAATAGGCCAGCACGATGCGCATATGGCGGCGCTTCAGCGGCCCAGCCGGCCCAGCCGGCCCGGGCGGCGGCCGCCGCGGTCAGCGGACGACATAGCGTTCCAGCCGCCTGACGAGGGCGGCGGCCCGGCGATCGTCGCGGGCGATGACGAGGATGGTGTCGTCGCCGGCGATCGTCCCGACCGCTTCCGGCAGCCGCGCGTGATCCATCGCGACGGCGAGCGGCTGCGCCTGCCCGGCGCCGGTCCTGACGATGACCAGCTGCTTCACGCGTTCGACGGTGCGGAGGAATTCCGCGGCGGTGTGCTCGAGCGCATCCAGCGGCGCGCGCGGCGAGCCGCCGCCGTTGCCGCCCGGACGCTGGTAGGCGCCGTCGATCGCCCGCTTCACGAGGCCGAGGTCCTTGATGTCGCGCGAGATCGTCGCCTGGGTCGCCTCGAAACCGTGCGTCTTCAGGCGGCGACGCAGCGCGTCCTGGCTCTTGAGCGGCTCGCGGTCGATCAGCTCGAGGATGAGGCCTTGGCGGCGGGACTTCATGGGTGATCGTGGATATCCGGGTGCACGCTGCGGCCGGCGGCGGGCCGCCGGATGACGACGTCAGGATACAACGAAACGGTGGCGTGCCTGGCGAAAATATTCATCGAATTTCATTGATCGAAGTCGCCACTGATTGTATATCTATACTTTCCTATGCATGGTCCGCTCGAGCCCGGGATGGTCACCACGAATCGCACCGCCGCCGCCACCACGCGGGTGGCGGTCGCCGGCGCCACGGGCTATGCCGGGCAGGAACTGCTGCGCGTGCTGGCGCGCCATCCCGGCGTCCGCCTGACGCTCGCCACGTCGTCGAGCGCCGAATCGGCGGCGCGGCCGTTGCCGGCGCTGGCGAAGATCTGGACCGGCTCGCTGTCGCCGCTCGACGTCGACGCCCTCGGCCGCGACGCCGACATCGTGTTCCTCGCCCTGCCCGACTCGGCGTCGGCCGACCTGGCGCCGACGCTGCTCGCCGCCGGCGCGCGGGTCATTGACATCTCGGGCGCCTTCCGGCTGCGCGACGATGCGGCCCGGAAGACCTGGTATCCGCACTCCGGCCCGCTGCCCGCCGGCACGGTGTACGGCCTCACCGAATGGTCGCGGGCGGACCTGCGCACGGCGCGGATGGTCGCCAATCCCGGCTGCTATCCGACGACGTCGCTGCTCGCGTTGCTGCCGCTGGTCAGGGCCGGGCTGCTGCTCCCCGGTGCCGACATCATCATCGACGCCAAGTCGGGCGTCTCGGGCGCCGGCAAGGCGCCGAAGGAACATACGCACTTCTCCGAGGTGCACGGCAGCCTGTCGGCCTACGGTGTGTTCAGCCATCGCCACGGCGTCGAGATCGCGCAGGGCGTCGGCGGCGACGTCACGTTCACGCCGCACCTGGTGCCGCTGAATCGCGGCATCCTCGCCACCATCTACGTCCGCGTCGCGCCGGCCACGCCCGCCTCGGCGGTGGCGGCCGCGTACGAGCAGGCGTACGCAGAGGCGCCGTTCGTGCGCCTCACCGGCGGCGCGCTGCCCGAGATCAAGCACGTCGCCAACACCAACTTCTGCGACATCGGCTGGAAGGTCGACCCGTCCGGCCGCGTCATCCTCGTCGCCGTGCTCGACAACCTCGTCAAGGGGGCAGCCGGGCAGGCGGTGCAGAACATGAACGTCATGATCGGCCTGGACGAGCAGGTCGGCCTCCTCTAGGGCACGATGTCGGCACCGCTCGTCGTCAAGCTCGGGGGCGAACTCCTCGAGGATCGAGGTCGTCTCCAGACCGTCACCGGCGCTCTGGCGGGCATCGCGCGCGCCGGCGTCCCGCTCGTCATCGTGCACGGTGGCGGCAAGGAGATCGACGCGGCGCTGGCCGCCGCCGGCATCGCGAAGCGTCAGGTCGAGGGGCTGCGCATCACCGATGAGCCGACGCTCGCCGTCGTCGTCGCGGTGCTCGCGGGCGCGGTGAACACCCGCTTCGTCGCGTCGTTGAACACCGCCGGTACGGCGGCCGTCGGGCTGACCGGCGCCGACGGCGGCTGCGGCCGCGCCGACGCCGCGCCGCCGCACGTGACAGTCGACGGGCTGGCGGTCGAACTCGGCCGGGTCGGCGTGCCGGCCGCGACGGCCGACATGACGCTGGTGCGGACGCTGATCCGCGACGGCTTCGTGCCGGTCATCGCCTGCCTCGGCCTCGGCGCCGACGGCGGGCTCTTCAACGTGAACGCCGACACGTTCGCCGGCCACCTCGCCGCCCGCCTGGCGGCGCGGCGACTGGTCATCGCCGGCACGACGGCCGGCGTGCTGGACGGCACCGGCGCGACGATGGCGCAGCTCGATCCGGCGGCGGTCGACCGGCTGATCGCCGATCGCACGGCAACCGCCGGGATGATCGCCAAACTGCGCGCCTGCGGCCACGCGCTGGCCCACGGCGTCGCCGACGTGGTCATCGTCGACGGGCGCGATGGCCAGGCACTGGAACAGGCGGCCGTCGCCGCCGCACCCGCCAACGCGACGCGGCTGGTCGGCCGCTGATGCGCGGCAGCAACCCGGCAGTGCGCTCGTGCGCGAGAGATCGAGATTGAGAGGGCAATGATGACGACGGTAGCCGACGAGGTGCAAGCTCGGGAGCGGCAGTATCTGCTGCAGACGTATCGCCGCCAGCCGGTGACGTTCGTGCGCGGCGAGGGCGTGCGCCTGTTCGACGCCGACGGCCGCGACTACCTCGACCTGCTCTCGGGGATCGGTGTGTGCTCGCTCGGGTACGGTCATCCGCGTCTGACCGGTGCCATCGCCGAGCAGGCGCAGACGCTGCTCCACACGTCGAACCTCTTCTACCACCCGCTCCAGGGGCAGCTGGCCGAACGCCTGACGTCGCTGTCCGGCCTGTCGCGTGCCTGGTTCTGCAACAGCGGCACCGAAGCGAACGAGGCCTGCCTCAAGTTCGCCCGCCGCTACTGGTTCACCCGCGGCGAGAAGCGGACGCGGATCGTCGCTCTCGAAGAGTCGTTTCACGGCCGCACCATCGGCGCGCTGTCGATGACGTCGGACGCGCACTATCGGGAGCCGTTCGAGCCGCTGCTGGCCGACGTGACCTGGGTGTCGAACAGCGACCCGGCCGCCCTGCTGGCCGCCGTCACGCCCGACACGGCGATCGTCATCGTCGAGCCGATTCAGGGCGAGGGCGGCGTCCGTCCGTTGACAGCGGCGTTCGCCGCGGCGGTCAACGAGGCGGCGCAGCGCACCGGCGCCCTCGTCATCGCCGACGAGGTGCAGAGCGGCTCGGGCCGCACCGGCGCGCCGTTCTACTCCGCCACCATCGGCCTGCGGCCGCATCTGATGGCGCTCGGCAAGGCGCTCGGCGGCGGCGTGCCGGTCGGCGCCGCCCTGATCGGCGACGAGGTCGCCCGCACCATCGCCTACGGCGATCACGGCACCACCTACGGCGGCAACCTGCTCGCCTGCCGCGCGGCGCTCACCGTGCTCGACGAGCTCGTCGCCGGCGGTGTGCTGGCGCACGTCGGCCGCATGGCGATCCACATCGAGGGACGGCTGCGCGCGCTGGCGGCGACGCACCGCTTCATCACGGAGGTCCGCGGCGCCGGGGTGATGTGGGGTCTCGAGCTCGATCGCGACGCCGCGGCGATCGTGCCGCTTGGCCTCGAACGTCGGGTCATCGTGAACCGGACGGCCGACACGGTGATCCGGCTGTTACCGCCGTTCGTCATCACGGAAGCCGAGTTCGACGAAGCCGTCGGCCGGCTGGACGCGGCGCTGACCGCGATGGGAGCCCAGGGATGAGCGAACGCCGTTCAATCGTGCTGCGCCCGGCCGGACCGGCCGACGCGAAGGCGATGCATGCGCTGATTGCCACGAACGTCGCCGAAGGCCATCTGCTGCCGCGCTCGTTCGACGAGGTGCGCGTCCGCGCCCACCGCTTCGTCGTGGCGACGCAGCGCCGCAAGATCGTCGGCTGCGCCGAACTGGCGGCGCTGAGTCCGCGCCTGGCCGAGGTCCGCTCGCTGGCCGTCCACGTGTCGGTCCGGCACCAGCGAATCGGCACCCAGCTCGTGACCGAGCTGCGTCGGCGGGCGCAGGCGGCCGGCTACGATCAGCTGTGCGTGATGACCCACGCCCCCGAGTACTTCGCCAACCTCGGCTTCTCCATCGTGCCTCACCTCTGGGTGCAGGAGAAGGTCTTCACCGACTGCGTGCACTGCCCGAAGTTCCGAACCTGCGGTCAATTCGCGATGGTCGTGCCGCTGGACGCACCAGCGGAGGACGCACCGTCGGACGATCGCGTCATCGCCCTGGCCCATCACGTCGCATGACTACCACCTCCCATACTCTCGCGATGATCGCGGGCGGCGTCGCCACCCCGGCGGGGTTTCGCGCCGCCGGCATCAGCGCCGGCATCAAGGCGAGCGGCAAGCCCGACCTCGCCCTCATCGTCTCGGACCGTCCGGCCACTGCGGCGGCGGTGTTCACCACCAACAAGGCGCAGGCGGCGCCCGTCCTCGTGTCCCGCGAGCATCTGGCCGCCTCGCAGGGCACGGCGCGCGCCATCGTCACCAACAGCGGCTGTGCCAACGCCTGCACCGGCGAGGACGGCCTGCGGGTCGCCCGCGGGATGGCCGCCGCAACCGCGGATCTGATCGGCTGCCCGGCCGAGCAGGTGCTGGTCGCCTCGACCGGTGTCATCGGCGTCAGCCTGAGCCTCGACAAGATCAGGACGGCGCTGCCGCGCGGCATGGCCGCCCTCGGCGCCGACCAGGGCGCCGCCGCGGCGCAGGCCATCATGACGACCGATCCGTTTCCGAAGGAGGCGGCCATCTGCGTCTCGATCGGCGGTCGCGACGTCCGCATCGGCGGCACCGCCAAGGGCTCCGGGATGATCGAGCCGATGATGGCGACGATGCTCGGCTTCCTGACGACCGACGCCGCGGTGCCGCTGCCGGTGCTGCAGCGCGTGCTGCGCGAGGTGGTCGACAACACCTTCAATGCGATCACCGTCGACGGCGAATGCTCGACCAACGACTGCGTCATGATCCTGGCGAACGGCGCCAGCGGTGTGACGATCGACGACGCGAGCTATCAGGCGTTCGCCCAGGCGCTCGAAACCGTCTGCCTGCGCCTCGCCCTCGGCATCGTGCGCGGTGGCGAGGGCGCGACGAAGCTCATCACGATCACGGTGACCGGCGCCGCCTCCGGCAGCGAGGCACGCACCGCCGCCAAGGCGATTGCCAACTCGCCGCTCGTGAAGACGGCGGTGCATGGCGGCGACCCGAACTGGGGGCGCCTGATTGCCGTCGCCGGTCGGGCCGGCGTGGCGTTCGACCTGTCGCGCGCCGCGGTCACCATCGGCTCCATCGAGCTCTTCAAGGATGGTCGTCCGTTCGACGAGCAGGCGCCCGAAGCAGCGAAATACCTGAAGAACGACGACATCAACATCGCGGTCGACCTCGGCTCCGGTTCGGCGTCCGCCACCGTCTGGACGTGCGATCTCAGCGCCGAATACGTCCGCATCAACGCGGAATACCGGACGTGACACCGAGCCGACCCGCCCCCACTCCGGCACTGCCCGAGCGGTTGCCGACCGTGCGCAAGGACTTCCTCTCGCTCGCCGACTTCGATGCGGTGACGCTCGAGCACTGTCTCGAGCTGGCGGCGCAGATCAAGGTGGATCGCCTGCTCGGCCACGAGGCGCCGACGGCGCACGCCCTTGCCGGACGACACGTCGCCATGCTCTTCGAGAAGCCGTCACTCCGCACCCGGACGACGTTCGAGGTCGCCGTCCGCGAACTCGGCGGCAACGTCGTCGGACTGCAGCCCGACGTCGCGCTCGGCAGCCGCGAACCGGTGGCCGACGTCGCACGCAACCTCGAGCGCTGGGTCGATGCGGTCGTCATCCGCACCTTCTCACAACAGCTGCTTGTCGATTTCGCGACGGCGGCGCCGCGCCTGCACGTCATCAACGCCCTGAGCGACGAGGAGCACCCGTGCCAGATCGTCGCCGACTGCCTGACCATGCGCGAACGCTGGGGCACGCTGCGCGGCCGCACCCTCGCCTTCGTCGGTGACGGCAACAACGTCGCCAGCTCGCTGGCGCAGGCGTGCGCCATGCTGGGGGTCAACCTGCACGTCGCCAGCCCCGAGGGCTATCACCTCCCCGGCCCGGCAGTGCAGCGCGCGACCAGCCTCGCCCGCCACGGGGCGCGGCTCCGCCTGTTCACGGATCCGGTCGACGCCGTGGCCGGCGCCGACGCCGTCTACACCGACACCTGGACGTCGATGGGCCAGGAAGCGGAAGCCGAGACGCGGCGGCGGGTGTTCGCCCTCTACCAGGTGAATGAGGAGCTGATGTCGCAGGCCAAGCCGGGCGCAATCTTCATGCATTGCCTGCCGGCCCACAAGGGCGAGGAGGTCACCGCCGAGGTCTTCGAATCGTCCGCCTCGGTCGTTTTCGACGAGGCCGAGAACCGCCTGCACTGCCAGAAAGCGATTCTGCTGATGCTGCTGAACGGTCCGGCCGCGGAGCCGTCGCTGCCGAGGGTATAATCGCGGCCGCATGAGCGCCTACGCGCCCTGGCTGGCGCATTACGATCCGGGGGTGCGCCCGACCCTGGGCCCGTACCCGAACCGGACCCTGCTCGACTACGTGGACGATCACGTCCGCGAGCGTCCGGCGGCAGCTGCGCTCCTGTTCAAGGGGGCGACCATCACGTGGTCCGACCTGGATCGCCAGAGCGACGCCTTCGCGGCGGCGCTGCGGTCGCTCGGCGTCGGCCGCGGCGAACGCGTCGGCCTGCTGCTGCCCAACTGCCCGCAGTTCTTCGTCGCCGAGTTCGCCGCCTGGAAGATCGGCGCGATCGTCGCGCCACTCAACCCGATCTACACCGAGCACGAGCTCGAAGGCCCGCTGCGCGACAACGGCGTCGAGACGATCGTCACGCTCACCCGCTTCTACGATCGCGTGAAGCGCGTGCAGCCGCGCACGCCGCTCAAGCGGATCATCGCGACCAACATCAAGCACTACTTCCCGTTCGGCTTGAAGCTGCTGTTCACGCTGTTCCGGGAGAAGCAGGACGGCGATCGCATCTCGCTGGCTGCCGGTGACCACGACTACGGCCGCCTGCTCGCCGCGCACGCCGGCACGCGGCCGGCGCGCGCCCGTCTGACCAGCGACGACCCCGCCGTGCTGCTGATGAGCGGCGGCACCACCGGCACGCCGAAGGGCGTGCTCGGCAAGCATGGGGTCTACGTCATCACCGGCATCCAGGCGAAGGAGTGGACGCGGACGATCGTCGGCCACGGCGACAGCGTCATCATGCTGCCGCTGCCGATGTTCCACGTCTACGGACACGTCGGCGTGCAGGGGCTGGCAATCGTCACCGCCAATCCGCTGTCGCTCGTGCCGAATCCGCGCGACCTGAAGGACCTGCTGGCCACCATCAACAAGGTGCGGCCGACACTGTTCAACGGCGTGCCGACGATGTTCGTCGCGCTGTTGAATCATCCCGACGTGCAGGCCGGCAAGGTCGACTTCAAGTCGATCAAGGTGTGCATCTCCGGCGCCGCAGCGCTGATGGCCGAGACGAAGCACCGGTTCGAGACGCTCACCGGCGGCCGCATCATCGAGGGGTACTCACTCACCGAAGCGATGATGGCGCTCGTGGTCAATCCGGTGGACGGGCCGAACAAGACCGGCTCGGTCGGCCTGCCGCTGCCCGACGTCATGGTCCGCATCTACGACGCCGAGGAGGGCAACCGGATGCTGCCGCTGAAGGACGTCGGCGAAATCTGCTTCTCGGGTGCGCAACTGATGGTCGGCTTCTGGAACCGGCAGGAAGAGACGTCGCTCGTACTGCGGGATCACGTCGACCCGGATGGGACGCGGCGCTGGCTGCACACGGGGGACCTCGGCTACCTGGATGAAGACGGCTACCTGTTCATCACCGACCGGAAGAAGGACCTGATCAAGACCAGCGGCTACCAGGTGTGGCCGCGCGAGATCGAGGAGGTCCTCGCCGCGCATCCGGCGGTCGCCGAGGTCGGCGTCGCCGGCGTCGCCGACGAGACCAAGGGCGAGGCGATTCGCGCCTGGGTGGTGCTGCGCGCCGGGCACGCGGCTACGGGAGAAGAGCTGCGGACGTACTGTCGCGAGACGCTGGCGCCGTACAAGGTGCCGTCGAAAGTCGAACTGCGGACGGAGCTGCCGAAGACGATGGTCGGCAAGGTGTTGCGACGGGCGCTGCGTGAGGAGGCCGAGGCGGCGCAAACGCCCCGCTGATCGGCTCAGGCGGCGCTGTGCCGCCGGCCGCGGCGGCGGCCCAACACCACCGCGGCGAGGAGGGCCGTCACCGCGACCGGCCCCCAGAAGGTCCACATCCGGCCCGCCGGCGTCACGACGATCACGTCGGGCCACTCGGTCAAGCTGCCGCCGCCGGTCCAGCGTCCGTCCGCCGCCGTATGCCATTCGAGCACCGGCTCTCCGACCGCTGGCCTGGCGCTTCCCGGGGGTAGAACAACCGTCAGCTGGACGGTCGCGCCGTTCGGCACGGGCGGCATCGCACACCGCAGCTCACGGCGGTCGCCGCTGCCCTGCGGCCTGTAGGTGGCGTTCGAGCGAAAACCCTGCCCCTCCGCCGAGACATGGCAGCGCCCGTCGTCGAGGAACTCGACCGTGACCGCGGCCGGCCCGGCGGAATCGGCGCTGGCGCGCGCCGCACCGCTGCCCGTGGCCGTCCCGGCGACCAGGCGGGTGCCACCCAGCGCCAGCCATGCCGCGAGCCCGGTGGCAACCGCAACCAGCTTCACAAGTTCCTTCCAGTCAGTCGCTTGCGAGGGCTCCCTGGACGTGAGCCGGATCTCCGCCGGTTTGCGCATCTCAGGGTGGAGGAACTTGAGCATGTCACACGTATCGGCCTCAGCCGGCGCCGCCCACATCCGGGACCACCGAAGCGTGACCGCGGCCATGGAAAAAAGGCTGCTGGTCGCGCTTGCCGGACGGTTGCCGCCCTCGATCAATTCGGACCACCTCTCGGCGCTCGGTTTCGCCTCGATCGTCGCAACCGGCGTTCTATTTGCCCTCATCACGGTGACGCCGTGGGCCGCCTACGCGATCCCGTTCGCGCTGGCGCTGAACTGGTTCGGCGACAGTCTGGACGGAACACTGGCGCGGGTCCGGAATCAGCAGCGCCCACGGTATGGCTACTACGTCGATCATGTGATCGATATCGCCGGCACGTCGGCACTGATGGCCGGACTGGCGATGTCGGGCATCATCAATCCGCTGCTGGCACTGGCGCTGCTCTCGGTCTACCTGCTGCTGTGCGCCGAGTCGTACCTCAGCACGCACGCCTCAGGCGTCTTCAAGATGTCGTTCGTCGGGTTCGGTCCGACGGAGCTCAGATTGGTGCTGGTCGCCGGGGCGTTGAAAGTGGCCGCGTCACCGGTCGTCACACTGCCGGTGCTGGGTTCACAGCTGCTGTTCGACGTCGGCGGCGGCGTCGCCCTCGTCGGCATGGCGGGTGCGTTCGCGATCTCGGCGGCCCGCACCACGCGCGATCTCTACAAGGCGGAACCGATCCCGGCCGCCGCCACGTCCGGCGGTCCGTCGACCGATGAACCGGCACCGCAGGAGTGTGTGGCGTGAGCCCTCGCCTGCGGGCGTTCGCCGTCGTCGGCGCGATCGGGTTCGTCGTCCAGCTCGCGGTGCTGGCGGCACTGCAGCACGCCGGAGCGGCGCTGCCGGTCGCCACCGCGCTGGCCGTCGAAGCAGCCGTGCTGCACAACTTCGTCTGGCACGAACGCTGGACCTGGCGCGATCGGACCAGGGTTGCCGGGTGGCGATCCAGACTGCTCCGATTCCACTCTTCGAACGCCCTCGTCTCGCTGGTGGTGAACGTGGGCCTCACGTCGGCCTTCGCGGGCCTCATGCACGTGCCGCCGCTGCTGGCGAACGCCATGGCGGTCGCGGTGGCCAGCCTGGCGAACTTCCTTGCCGCGGACCGCTGGGTGTTCGCCCGCGGCCCGGCGATCGCGGTCCTGGCGTCGCTGCTGACGGCGTCAGCCGCGAGTGCGGCCGGCCCGCCGCCGGAGGCGCTCGTCGCGTGGACACGCCACGTGCAGGAGGTCGAGTCCAGCGGCACGGGTCGACAGACGGATTGTCACCCTGGCGACGAACCGGTTGGCGGCTCGACGAAGGTGGCCGGCGGCACCATCTTCCGCTGGAGCAGTTGCACCATCGCCAAGGGGGTGACCGTACCGCTGCTCATCGATGCGCTGATCGCCTCCGGCACACCGCCGCCCCAGGAGGACGTGCTCGAGTCGCGCCTGCTGGCCCGCGACGGCGATCGGCTCCGTGTCTATCTGAAGGTGATACGGCGAACGATCATGACCGTTTCGTACCACACCGAACACGACATGGTCTTCCGCCGCACGTCGGACCGGCTGGCGACGAGCCGCAGCAGTGCGACGTCGATTGCGCAGACCGACGGCGGCGACCACGGCTTCCTGTGGCGGCTGAATTCGTACTGGGTGTACCGGCAGGTGGGAGCTGATGTCCGGATCGAACTGGTGTCGCTGTCGCTCAGCCGCGACGTTCCCCTGGTGGTGCGGCCGGTCGCGGGACCGCTGATCCGGCGCGTCGCGCGCGAATCGATGGAGCGAACGCTGGACGCCATCCGGCAGTTCGGCGAAAACGCCGGGCGGCACCCGCGAGCGGTCAGGGTGCGACCGGTCGACGGACACTGATGCCAGCGCGTTCGAGCGCCAGGCGCACCGCTGCGGCGCGTCTGGCAGCACCTGGCGCATCGCCGTGGACGCAGAGCGTCTGTACCTGCAACGAAACGACACGGGCGTCGATCGTTTCAACCTCGCCATGCGCCACCAGTCGAACCGCCTGTTGCGCCGCGATCTCGTCCACATCGATGACCGCGCCTTGCAGCCGACGGGACACCAGTTGCCCATCTGCATCGTAGCGGCGATCGGCAAAGCCCTCGAGCACGACGTGAAGCCCGGCCATGGTAGCGGTGCGCGCCAGCGCTGACCCTGGCGGTGCGAAAACGTGCAGGTGACGATCGAACGCGGCGATGGCCCGGACGATCGGCGTCGCGAGCACCTCATCGCGGGCCGCCATGTTGTAGAGAGCGCCGTGCGGCTTCACGTGGCGCAACTCGGTGCCCTCTGCCTTCGCGATTCCCGCTACTGATGCGATTTGATACAACACGGCATCTTCTACTTCCCAGTCGGTCATCTGCATCTCGCGACGACCGAAGCCGGCGAGGTCCGGGAACGACGGATGCGCTCCGATGGAGACGCCGCGCGCGGCGGCGGCGCGCACCGTCCGTCGCAGCACGGACGGATCGCCGCCATGGAATCCCGCGGCGATATTGGCCGACGTGATGGACGCCAGCAGGGCATCGTCGTCGCCGATCACGTAAATTCCGAAGGATTCGCCGAGGTCGGCGTTGAGGTCGATATGCACGGGGGGATCACACGCCGCGAGTGGCGGGAACACGTGAGTGCGAGGCGTGATTGTACAAAAAACAAGAGGGCACCGCGAGATTGCGGCACCCTCCTGTGATCATCGGCCTGGCTCCCCCAGCATTCACGGCGCCCTGCCGTAATCAGACCGACGAACGCAAACCTCTATCGCAAGGTGCGTGCCCGGTTCTGACAGGCCGTTTGCTCAGGATCTTCGCTCCGCGTGAGAGCTGAACCGTGGCCGAATGGTGATCGCGGTTACGAATCTGCAGCCGCGTGTCACGTCGTGCCGAGCCGTTCGCGATCGTAGCGTCCCTGCTGGATGCGGGTACACCAGTCGCGATGGGTGACGTACCACTTCACCGTGTCGAACATGCCGAGCTCGAACGAATGCCGCGGCGTCCAGCCAAGTTCCGTGCGGATCTTCGTCGCGTCGATGGCGTATCGACGATCGTGTCCAGGCCGGTCCTTGACGAAGACGCGAAGGTCGCCGTACGACCTGCCCTGCAGCGCCGCGTTCGTCGCTGCCGGCACGTTGGCTTCGAGCGCGGCGATCAACGTGTCGATCACCTGGAGGTTGGTTCGCTCGTTGTTGCCGCCAATGTTGTACTTCTCCCCCAGTCGGCCCCGGGCCAGCACCAGCAGGATGCCGGCGCAGTGATCGTCGACCTGCAGCCAATCGCGGATGTTGCCCCCGTCCCCATAGATCGGCAGGTGACGCCCCTCGAGGCCGTTGAGGATCATCAGCGGGATCAGCTTCTCCGGAAACTGATAGGGCCCGTAGTTGTTGGAGCAGTTGGTGATGAGCGTGGGGAGGCCGTAGGTGTGGAAGTAGGCGCGCACCAGATGATCCGCGGACGCCTTGCTCGCCGCGTAGGGTGAGTTCGGCGCGTACGGGGTTTCTTCGCTGAACAGCCCATCAGCGCCAAGGGTGCCGTACACCTCATCCGTAGAGACGTGGAGGAACCTGAACGCCTGTTTGTCGGCGTCCGACAGCGTGGCGTGATGGCGGCGCGCCGCCTCGAGCAGGGCGAACGTGCCGACAATGTTCGTCTCGATGAAGGGCCGCGGACCGTCGATCGAACGGTCGACGTGCGATTCCGCCGCTAAATTGAGGATGGCACGGGGACGCTCGGCATCGAAGAGCGCCCGCATCGCTGCCTCGTTCGCGATGTCTTCTTCGAGAAACCGGACGCGCGGCGAGTCGAGCGCGCCTTCGAGGTTGTGCAGGCTGCCGGCATAGGTCAGCTTGTCGACGATGACGATGCGTTCGCTGGTGTGGGCAAGACTGTGGCGGACCAGGTTCGAGCCGATGAACCCGGCGCCGCCCGTAATGATGAGTGCCATGTCACTGATTGTAGGGGGAGTCCTTCACACGGCGGCTCCTTCTGGATACTGCAGTGCGAGCTTGAGTTCCTTCGTCAGCGACTCGACCGTCGTTCCGCCGCGCTTCCACTGTCCCTCGGTCTCGAAGCGGAGATCGCCAATCCGGCGTCCCCACGGGGCGATGACGCGCCCGATCGCCCGGAAGTCCGACCGTTCAGCGTGCTCCTGGTCGAGGCGCCGGATGACATCCGGCGCGACACGGATGAAGGCGCGCAGGGCCGCCGCCGAACGGATGCTGTACTTGCGGCCGTTCCAGGCGCCGTTGAAGACCAGTGCGACCTGCTTGAAGTAGTTGACGAAGAACTTCTTCGCCTCTTCATGGGCTTCGCCGGGCCGCCTGCCGCCGTTCATGCCGTCCGACGCGAACAACCTCTTGAACTCCTGCGCGAGCGGCGCCTGTGCCACCCGTCCCTTGCCGACGCCGAGCAGCTTGATCTCGTTGTGCAGCGGCGAGTCGTCGCGATCGTTCAGGGCGCGTACCACGTCGTCGGCGGTGGCGAGGGCGTAGTCGCGGTAGAGCTGCCGGCCGGACAGGCTGACGAGATGGGACGCGTTCAACCGCGTGTGCTTCGCGTTGATCGTGACAAACATCTGCACGACGTGGTCTTCGGGCAACCGGTCGAAGATGATGGCGGGGACGCTGAAGTCCTCACCCTCGAAGCGATCGATGTCGGCGTGCAGCGCGAGCAGCCGGTGCTGGCCGTCGATCGCGCGAAGAATCCCTTCTCGCTCCGGGACCCTGAGGATTCCCAGCCGGGGATTGCCGTCGGACGCCGTGAACGACAGCTTTTCGTCGCAGCTGATGATCACCGCGCCAGGGATGGACGGCAGGTCACGGGCCTGGCGGCACTGTTCGTAGTACTGGACCAGTTCGTCGATCTTGCGGCGGATGATCTGGCGCTGGTAGGCCTTGTCGCTGGACGCGATCCGGCGTTCGAGCAGATCCCAGTTCACCTTCGACGGGGTCGACGCGGCCCGCGGCCGTCCGCCCCTGACACCGGCCTGGGAGCCGCTGGCATAGTTCAGCACCTCGAAACGAACCAGCTTGTCGATATCGCTCGCAGTCAGGGACGCCTGGTAGAACTGCACGCCGAACTGCTGCATCCGAATCGCCGCGACGTTGATCATGGGTTCCTGCCAGCCGACGGCCGGAGTGCCGTCCCCCTCTGAGGCCGGGGATTGTACCGGCCACCCTGCACCATCTCAACGGTTTTCTGCGGATGGGTCAAACAGAGGCGACCGACGGATGCTCACGGCCGAGGCGGCGCTGGGCATCCCACGCCTGCCTCAGCCGATCGCGGACGGGGATGAGCCCGAACATCGCAATCGTGAAAACGGTATAGGCGACCGCCATCTGCGGCATGGTCAGCCGGTGATGAATCGGCCCGGTAGCCCAGCCGTAGGCAAGCTGCACATGGACCCAATAGACGAACAGGGAAGACCGGCCCAGACGGGTGAGCGCCGACAGCTCGACGCCGCGCCGGCGCAAGCTCCGTCCCACCCGATCCAGCAGGCCGAGTGTCAGCAGCAGCAATCCGACGCGGACGGCGAAGAACGCCGGCGACGTGCTCCAGAACGCCGAGGCGCCGTAGATCGTCGGCAGGGTCGACGCGTAGAGCCCGAGGCCGAGCACAACCGATCCCGCGACCAGGACCGTCCGGTGCACGCGGCGCTCCGACCAGCCGTCCTCGGACCGGGCGATGACCACGCCGGTGGCCGCCCCGGCGAAGACGAACCCGGCCCAGGGGAACAGCGTGAACACCGTGTACTCGCCGGCCGGACGCACGTACCATTGCCCCCAGATCGGCAGCGCGTCGACCCACCCAGCGAGTCGGATCGTCGGCGTCAGCATCGCGATGGCGGTGGCACACAATCCGAACCCGATGACCTGGCCCATCGCCGACCGCAGGCCGCCCCACAACAGTCCGGCCAGAACCATCGCCGGCCCCATGATGTTCAGGATGTCGACGCGGAAGATGTGGAGCGCCGAGCCGCCCGGGTTGAACACGAACGAGTGCGCCCGGAACACGAAGGCGAGGATGAAGATCTCGAGGCCGCGCTGGACGAGCCGCTGCCAGGCCTGCCGACGGCTTCCGGTGTGGCGCCGCAAGCGGTCACCCGAGACGACGAGCGACAGGCCCGCCAGCCACAGGAACGCCGGAGCGGCGAACCCACCCAGCAGCCGCAGGTAGCGATAGACGAGCGTCGTCTTCTCCGCCGGCAGCGTCCAGGCGTCCAGCACGTGCGCCAGGATCATGATCAACACTGCGAGACCGCGCGCCCAGTCGATGGCGTGGAAGCGCGTCGACGCGGTCCGGCGGTCAGGCGCCGATCGCAAACGTCACCTGGAAGCCGATGTCCTGACGCAAGGAGTGCCACACGGAGCAGTACTTGTCGTGGGACAGGGCAATCGCCCGTTCCACCGCAGCGCCTGGTACCTCGCCAAGGACCTCGAAGCGGAGGCGGACGGCGACGAGCCGATGCGGCTCATCCGGCGAACGGTCGCCCTCGAGGTGCAGCCTGATATCGCGCACCTGATGGCGGCCGCGGGCGAGGATGTGGGCGACGTCGATGGCCATGCAGCCGCCCAGCGCGGCGGCAAGGGCGGTGACCGGCGAAGGCCCGGCCGCCCCGCCGCTATCCAGCACCAGCGGCGGCGCAGATGTGTTCGCGTGCGCCGACAAAGGTGTCCGGACCGAGAAACGAAGGTCGCCTTCCCAGGCGAGATCGACGATGACCGGCGGCTTTCTGGCCACTGCGTGAATTGTAGCCAATCTCGAGCATGAAGCCGCGGTCCAGGGCCGACGTCCTTGAAGTAATCTGGATGCATGGTCACAGCATGCTTCGGCCTTGCCCGGCGGCGTTTCGGTCGGTGTCTCGTCGGCTGTGCCCTGGCCGCCGCAGTCGCCGTGCCGGTGGTCCCCGCGGCGCAGGAGCCGGTGTTCCGGTCGGGCACCAAGGTGGTCTCGCTGTTCGCCACCGTGTTCGACGCCAACGGGCGCCTGGTACCAGACCTCGGTCAGGACGACTTCGAGGTCTTCGACAACGAGAAACCCCAGCCCATCGTCCTCTTCGACAACAAGATTCAGCCGATCTCCGTGGTCATCATGCTCGACACCAGCCTGAGCATGACCGGCAGCATCAAGCTGCTGCAGCAGGCGTCCGAGCAGTTCGTGCTGCGTCTGCTGCCGGATGACAGTGCCAAGGTCGGGGCGTTCAACGACAAGATCGAAGTGAGCGACGAGTTCACCAACAACCGCGATCGCCTGATCTCCGGCATCAAGGACCTCGACTTCGGCAACGCGACGCGCCTGTGGGACGCGCTCGGGGCGTCGCTGGACGAGTTGAAGGGGCTGGACGGCCGCCGCGTGGTGCTGGTCTTCACCGACGGCGACGATCAGGGCAGCCGCACCAGCCTCGGCACGGTCATCGACCGGGCCCGCGCCGAAGAGGTGATGGTCTACGCCATCGGCCTCGAGAGCAACTACTTCGACGGCGTCCGCCAGGTGCGGACGCGACCCGATCGCGGGCTGAAGAAACTGGCGGAGGAGACCGGCGGCGGCTTCTTCGAGCTCGACGAAGGCACCGAACTGGCGGCGACGTTCACCAAGGTCGCACAGGAACTGCACAGCCAGTACGTGCTGGCGTTCGAGCCGACGAAGCTGGATGGCAAGGTCCACAAGCTCGCCGTCCGCATGAAGAAGACCGGACAGTCGGCTCGCGCCCGCCGCAGCTACCTCGCCGAGCGGGAGGATCCCACGTCAACCAGGTAGCCCGACCTCACCGAACGCAAAGCGCGCCGAGGTCGGGCGCACCGTCGGGCGACGGCTTAGACGAGCATCGCCGCGACGATCGCCAGGCCAAGCATCGCCGCCACGGCCCACTCTGCACTCCCCGAGAAGCTCCATTCGCGCACGTCAGTTCTCCCAGTTGCTTTTGCGTTAGACGCAGCCGGCCGGGGGAATGTTTAATAGACCCATGACGGCTCTGACCGAACAGGACTTCCGCGTCCGCAGCGACGACGCCATTCAGCAGGCGCGGAAGGCGCTGCTGCCGCTGGCGGATGCCGAGGGATTCGAAGTCGAAACCCACGACGGCGTGCTCGATCTCGTCTTCGAAGAGCCGAGTGAGACGAAGTTCGTCGTCTCACCCAACGCCCCAGTCCGGCAGATCTGGGTTTCGGCGATGGCGCGAAGCTACAAGCTGACGTGGACCGCCGAGCGTGCCGAATTCATGCTCGAGGGTGAAACCCTGGCTGAACTGCTTGCCCGGCTCGCCCGCACCTTCCTGGACTCTTAGACCCCGTTGCGCGTGATTCGGCCCCACGCGTGTCACCATCCACCTCTGCCTGACGCGTGGCGGATCGATCCGCTGTCTTTTCGGTCCGACGCCGGTTACGCTGCAGCCATCAGCTCAGGCGCCGATAGACCGGTATCGGGGTCGGTCTGCCGGGTCATGTCGACCTCGCCGGTTCTCGCTGAGGAGGAGAACGCATGTCTCGCACATTTCGTACGGGGAACGTCGCGCTGGCGGTCGGCCTGTCGGTTCTGGTGGTCGCCTGCGGCGGCGACAGCCGCCAGGAAGCGGCGGTCGAGGAGCTGGAGAAGGGGGCGGAGCAGCTCAAGCAGGCCGCCAGCGGCTCCGAGAACAGCGCCGAGCAAATGGCCAAGGGTCTCGAATCGATGGCCAAGGGGTTCGGCGCCATGGCCGGCGGCGACCCGAACGCCAAGCCGGTGGACCCGGTCAGCTTCCGCGACCTGATGGCCACCTTCCCGGAGTCGTTCGCGGGGTGGGAACGCGGCAAGCCGACGGGCGAACGGATGTCGAGTCCCGTCAACTTCTCGGCCGCCGAAGTGCGCTTCAGGAAGGGCGAGTCGTCGCTCGAGCTGAAGATCACCGACTCGGGCTTCAACCAGATGCTGATCGCGCCGTTCGCGATGTTCCTCACCGCCGGCTACGAAAAGGAGACGGAGAAGGGATACGAGAAGTCGGTCAAGGTCGGAGACTACCCAGGCTGGGAAGAGTGGAACGACGAGGGCAAGGACGGCGAGCTGAACGCGATCGTCAACAAGCGTTTCATGGTGCAGGTGCAGGGACGCAACATCGACGGACCGAAGACCATGCACGACCTCGTGGCGGCGACGAATCTCAAGCAGCTGGCCGACACGAAGTAGCCGACCCGCACGAAGCGGTGCGCCGGGCTCACCCGGGCATGCCAAACCGGAACGGATCGGCGGGGTCGGCCACGAACCGATGCTCGCCGGTCAGCCAGACTTCTCCTTCGATTGTGGGGATCACGGCCGGACGCTCGCCCACCATGGTCCGCTGCGCGACCCGACCGGTGAGCCGGGCACCGGAAATCCCCTCCATCACGAACGTCCCGGCGTCTCCGAGCAATCCCATCACGTCGAGCACCGCCATGACCGCGGACATGCCGGTGCCGGACGCCGATCGCCCGGCCGCACCGCTCGCCAGCACCGTGACGTTCCGCAGATGCGCGTCGCCGCCACCCGCCGGGGCGGTGAACACGGTCCCGGCGAGGCCGCGGTGGCCGTCGTCGAGCGGGTGCGCGACGACCAGCTGCGCATCGACGGCATCACGCAGGTCGCGGCTGATCTGACGCAGCATCGGCAACGTCTCGGCGCTCACGCCGAGCCCCAGTGATTCAGCATCGACGATGGCGTAGAACGCGCCGCCGAAAGCGACGTCGGTTCTGACGAGCCGGCCGCCGGCCCGCACCGACACGCCACCCGCCAGGACGAACGACGGGACGTTGGTGAACGTGACCCGTGGATCGGGCGCCGTGGCGCCGGCGGCGCCGGCACCGGCGGCGGCGCGCGCCCGGACGGTGCCGGCGACGGTGTCGTAGGTGACCGACCGACCGTCGCCACCCGGCACGAGCAGGCCGCGCGTCAGCGCCAGCATGGTCGTCGCCATGACGGCGTGGCCAGCCATCGCGGCATAGCCGTCCGCGTTCATCAGGATGAGGCCGGCGTGCGAGCCGGGCGACACCGGCTCGGTGAGCATCGCGCCGGTCATGTCGCGATGGCCGCGCGGCTCGCGCATCAGCAGGGCGCGGACGTGGTCGGCGTGCCGCTCCATCCACGCGGTCTTGTCGCGCATGTGCCTGCCGCGCGGGGTCGGCGCCCCGTCCGTGATCAAACGGACCGGCGCCCCTCCGACGTGCGCATCGACGGTGGTCAGCACAATCATTACACTGGGAAACGCAGCGTGTGCAGTGAAGGAGGCATCGTGTCGCTCATCGAAACAGGTCGCAAAGCACCGGCGTTCACCTTGAAGGATCAGGAGGGAAAAGTCCACAAGCTCTCGGACCACGCCGGCCGCCCGGTGGTCCTGTACTTCTATCCGAAGGACGATACGCCGGGTTGTACGAAGGAAGCGTGTGCCTTCCGTGACTCGCTGCCGGACTTCAGGAAGAGCAAGGCGGCGGTGTTCGGTGTGAGCATCCTCGACGAAGCGAGCAAGAAGCGGTTCGCTGCGAAGTACGACCTCACCTTCCCGCTGCTTGCGGACGAAGACCACGCCGTCGCGGACAAGTACGGCGTGTGGCAGAAGAAGTCGCTGTACGGCCGCAGCTTCATGGGTATCGCCCGGACGACCTACCTGATCGACGGGGCTGGCAAGGTTGCCAGGCGGTGGGACAATGTGAAGGTGGATGGGCATGCCGACGCGGTGCTGGAGGCAGTCAAGCTCCTCTGAACCCGCCGCCCGACGCATCAGCCACTGCCGGCGCCGCGGTACGGGTGGTGCACCCCATCTCACGGGCAAAGCGAGACGGGTGGGTCACCCATGAGACTGATGTGCAGTGCCGGGCTTGTGACGCTGTTGTGGCTCATCCCGGCCTCCGTCGCCGCTACAGACGAGTCGGTCCGTCTCCGGGCGCTGGCGAGCGAGCAGCTGTACAGCCTCGACCTCGATCTGGCGGCCGCCACCTACCGGCGGGCCATAGCGGCGGATCCAGCTGACTCCGCGGCGCATCGCGGGCTCGCCAGCGCGTTGTGGGCGCGAACCGCCTTCGATCGGGGCACCTTGACCGTCGACAGTTTCATCGGCCGGGTGAGCGGCGCACGCGTGAAGACGGTGCCGCCGCCGCCGGCGGTGGCCACCGAGTTCCGGCAGGCTGTCGACACGGCGGTCACCCTGGCCCGCGCCCGTGTCGACCGCAGCGGTGACGACATCGACGCGGTGTACGAGTACGGCGCCGCGATCGGTCTGCGGGCGTCGTACACCGCGACGGTCGACGGGAGCATCGTGGCGGCGTTCCGCGCGGCCCGGGGTGCGTTCGACGCGCACGAACGGGTGCTCTCACTCGACCCCGCCCGCCACGACGCCGGCCTGACGGTGGGGATGTACCGGTACATGGTGTCGGCCCTGTCACGGCCGCTGCGGATCATGGCCTACGTCGCCGGCTTCGGCGGCAATCGTGACCGGGGCCTGAAGCTGGTCGAGAGCGCCGCCGGATATGCCGGTGACAGCCAGACCGACGCGCGCCTCGCACTGGTCATGCTCTACAACCGGGAGCGCCGCTACGATGACGCGCTCGCGCAGTTGCGGGCGCTACGGGAGCGCTACCCGGCCAACCGCCTGCTCTGGCTCGAAACCGGGGCGACCGCGCTGCGGGCGAAGCGTCCGGCCGACGCCGACGCGATCCTCGGCGAGGGCATCGCTCGCCTGGCTCGCGACGACCGGCCACGCATGTTCGGCGAGTTGGCCCTGTGGTTCTACAAACGCGGCGCCGCGCGCGCGGCGCTGGGCCGTGACGCGGACGCTCGCGCCGACTTGCAGCAGGCGCTCTCGACCGACGGGCGCGACTGGGTGCACGGCCGGACGCACCTGGAGTTGGGCAAGCTGGCGCTCGAGGCCGGCCGCCGCGACGAGGCGCGCCAGGCTCTGCAGCGCGCGGCCGTGCTATGCGATCGCGATCAGGACGGCTACACGGCTGACGAAGCCCGCAGGTTGATGAAGCGCTGAGGTCGTCGGCTGCCCTGTTCCGGGGACAGCAGTACCGCCCGCCGCCGCTCCCCCACTGGAATCACCGTAATTCCGGCCGTTTCGCACGCGTCGAGGCATGGCATGTCGCTTGAACTTCAACGCCGCAGCACTTGGTTGCGTGGAAGGGACGAGAGACACCATGTTCAGGACACATCGACTGCTTCCGGCGCTGCTGCTCGCGGTGGTCGCGACGGCGACGCCAGCCTGCGCCTCTTCCGGCGGCTGGTCGGGTAACTACCCCCAGGGAAGGCGCGTCAGCGTCGACCCGCGGGCCTATGACGTCGGCTACCGCGAGGGCTTCGAACAGGGTCGCGACGATGCACGCCGCGGCCGCGCCTTCGACTACTCACGCCACGGCGAGTATCGCGACGGCGATCGGGGCTACAACGGCGGCAACCGCAACACGTATCGCCGGGTGTTCCGCGACGGCTTTGCCGCCGGCTACGACGACGCCTACCGGCAGTTCGCGCGCGGCAACGGTCGCACTGGCGGGTGGAACGGCCCGAATGGCCCGCGACCCGGCAACACCCGCGTCCCGGCACCGCGTGGCGACCGCCGCTTTGGGTCACTGGCAGTCGACAACGGCTACCGCGACGGCTACGCCCAGGGGCGTGAAGACGCGCGCGACGGCGACCGCTACGACCCACGCCGGGCGAAGCGCTATCGCGACGGCGATCACGACTACAACGACCGGTATGGGTCGCGGGACGACTACAAGCGCGACTACCGTGATGCGTTCCAGCGCGGTTACGACCAGGGCTACCGCGAAATCCGCCGACGATAGTGCGGCGGAAGGCGGGGGGAGAACGGGGGCCGTGCGATACGGCACCCGTTCTCTGCTTCGTCACAGACGCAGAAAGCGCCTCACCCGGTCGATGAACGATGCCGCCGCCTCTGGCGCGGCACTACTGGCGCCGCTGGCGCGCGCCTGCTGCAGTTCGGCGGCACGTTTCGCGGTGGCGGTGCCAATCACCTCCACCGCTGCCGGATTGGCGAGCACGAACGTGCGGAACGCCTCGAGCTGGATTTCGAGGACGTCGACGTCGGTCGTCGCCCGGACGGTGGCGTTGCGCGTCGCGCCGGTCAGGAGTGACATCTCGCCGAAGAAGCTCCCCTCGCCCAGCCGCGCCACTTCGCGCTGCTCCGGCTCGAGCACTACGACGGCGGCGCCACGGACGATGACGAACATCGAGGCTCCGACCTCGCCCTGCCGGACAATCGCCTCGCCCGCCGCATAGGTCAGCGACCGCGCGACCTGCGCCAGTTGGGTGACGGCTTCGTCGGACAATGCCGCGAAAATGTCGACCCGGCGGATCGCCGCCTGGGCGACCGCCGCGTCCGTGCCCGCCGCCGGCACATCACCCTGATACTCGACCTGGATTGGATACGGAATCGACACGCCGGCACGCCTGAACCCGTAGTAAATCGCCGACCGCATCCGATCGCGCTGCCGCTCGTCGTTCGAGAAGTCGGTGGTCCAGACGCGAACGCGATAGGTGATCGCCGACGAGGCGAAGTCGGCGAGCAGGACCTCCGGCGGCCGCACCGCTACGAGTGCGGGGTCGTCGCGCAGCGCCGCCAGAATGGTCGACTTCACGAGATTCGGCGCCACGTCGTAGCTGGCGCCGACTTCCACCTCGATCCGGCATTCGATTGTCGGCTCCGAGTAATTGGTGATGGTGTCTTTCGACAGCGTGCTGTTCGGGACGATGACGAAGTTCCCGGCCTTGGTCCGGATCTTGGTGGCCCGCCACGTAATCTCGCTGACCTGACCGTCGACATCGGCAATCCGCACCCAATGCCCGACGCGGAACGGCTTCTCGATCTGGATCGCCAGTCCGGCGAACAGGTTGCCCAGCGTATCCTGCAGCGCAAAGCCGATGACGACGGCGCCGACCGCCGTCGTGGCGAAGATGCGCTCCTGCAGGATGACGGTCGCGACGATGGCGAACAGGACGATGACGATGGTGTCCTGGACGATGTTCGGGAACCTGTCCGGCACCCGGTCGACGCGCCAGGGATTGACCGCGAGCGCTACGAGGCCGTTGATGACGCCGAAGGCGAGCAGCAACGGCAGCACCGGGGTCAGCGTGTCGCGCAGCCCGGGCGACAGCGAGCCGAACGTCGTCGCCGCCGCCACGGCGGCGTGTGCGGCGAACACGACGGCGGTCGCGAGCAGGCGTCCGCGTACGTGCCGGTTCGCGGTCGCGAGGCGCAGGAGCAGCGTCGCGAGGAGCAGCGCCAGACCGGTGATCATCGAAGGCGCGATGGTAGCAAAAAACCGCGCGGCCCGGCACCGGACGACCGGACGGTCGCCCGGGCAGCGGCCCGCCGGCGGCGGCGCGTAGCCTCAGCCGATGGCTTTCTGCAGCTGGCCGATCGCACCCACCGTGTCGAATGACGTGCTGGCGAACGGCGTGCCGGCGCCGATGGCGGCTTCAGCCTCGGCGAACTTGCCGTCGTTGATCAACGCCGCCACCTTGCCGGCCTGGACGTGGAACGCCGCGTGTTTCGTCTTGCAGTCGACGTATTGGCCCAGGGCGGCATGACGGGTCGCCTCGCCGTGCAGCCATTTGCCGAACTCGCAGCAGTTGTCCGCCGCAATCGTCGCGATGTCCATGCGCTCCTTGCGGGCAATCGCCAGGCGGAACTTGACCTTCCAGTCGTTGTGGGCCTTACCGGCCTTTGCGAAATCCATTCACCTCTCCTCACACGGCGGCAGCCGGTTCGCGAGCACCGGGCCTTGTGCCATCTGATGAGTCGGCAGATTGCCGGCCGAATTGAGCCGGTGACTGAAGATGCCGTGCAGACCGCAACCGCCAGCGGCGAAGCGGTGACGCGGTGCGAGCGGATGGACGAAGGAGGTGGGTGGTACCGGTACGGGGATTCGAACCCCGGTCCCGTGGCTGAGAACCACGTGTCCTGACCCCTAGACGATACCGGCTCTTCGTCGAATAGGAACTCTGAATGGTAGCAAACTTGTAGAATCGCGTCTATGGTCCGATGGATTCTCGCCCTGCTCGTCCTCGTCCTGGCGGCCGCCGGCGGCCTGTTCGCCCTCGCGGGCCGCAGCGTCCCGCTCTCGATCGAGATCACTCAACCTCAGCGCATCGTCGGGCAGGCCGGAACACTGGAGGTGCTGGTCGGCGCCCCCGACGCCCGCGTCGACACGCTGACGATCGCGCTCGAGCAGAACGGCACGACGGTGCCGCTGTTCGCGCTCGATGCGCCGCAGACCGGTGCCATCGCCCAGGCCGACGCCGACCATCTGAAGATCACGCGGCCGTTCGGCAAGCAGAGCGTGCCCGAACTGCAATCAGGAGCAGCCCGGGTGGTGGTGAGGGCGACCCGCCGCAGCTTCCTCGGGCTTCGCACATCGGCTGCGAATGCGGCGCGCGACGTGCAGATTCGGCTGGAGCCGCCGCGGGTGGCCGTGCTGTCGACGCACCACTACGTCAATCACGGCGGCGCCGAGATGGTCGTCTATCGCGCGACGCCGCCGGACGTCACCTCGGGGGTGCGGGTGGGCGACATCGAATACCTGGGCTACCCGGCCAGCGGCGCCGGCCTCGCCGGCGCCGACGAGAACACGAAGGTGGCGTTCTTTGCCTTGCTGCACGATCAGGATCTCGACACGCCGATTGCCGCCTTCGCGCGCGACGAAGCGGGCAACGAAGTGAAGACGTCGTTCGTCGAGAAGGTGTTTCCGAAGCCGTTCCGCAAGAGCCGTATCGCGATCGACGACCGGTTCCTGCAGCGTGTCGTCCCCGAGATCCTGACGCACGCACCGGAACTGAAGGTAGCGCCGGCGTCCGCCGACCTCGTCGAGGAGTTCGTCAAGGTCAACAGCGACCTGCGCCGGCTGAATGGCGAGCGGATCCTGGGCCTGGCGCAGGCCACCGACCCGGCGAAGCTCTGGAGTGGCCCGTTCCTGCCGCTCGGCAACGCCCAGGTCGAAGCCGGCTTCGCCGATCATCGCACCTATTTCTACAAGGGCAAGGAAATCGACCAGCAGGTGCATCTCGGGTTCGACCTCGCGGTCACCTCGGCGATCCCGGTCGCTGCCGAAAACAGCGGCAAGGTGCGGTTGGCGGAATGGCTGGGCATCTACGGGAACTGCGTCATCCTCGATCACGGCATGGGCATCGGGTCGTTGTACGCACACCTCTCGGTCGTCGACGTGAAACCGGGCGACAGCGTCACCAAAGGCCAGGTGCTCGGCCGGAGCGGCATGACCGGTTTGGCGGCCGGCGATCACCTGCATTTCACGATGCTCGTCGGCGGCCGGCCGGTGAACCCGGTCGAGTGGTGGGATCCGCACTGGATTCAGGATCGCGTCGACCGTAAGTTGGGGTCCGCCGAGGCGGCCGGCCGGTGAGGTCTGCCCGGTCGATGGGGTATCATGAAGCTCTACTCTGATCGTTGAACCACGCACTTTTCTTCGTAGGAGTTACCAATGCGTTCGCGTCATCTCCGGATGCCGGCCCTGAGCCTGACCCTCGTTGCGGTCTTGGCGGCGTGTGGGGGCGGCAACTCGGAAGCACCCCAGTCGAGCGAAGCGGCGTCACCGGCCGGCGGCAGCCAGAAGATCGACCCGGCGACCACCGGTGACCTCAAGGGCACCGTCGTCATCAACGGTCCCGCTCCCGAAAACACGCCCATCAAGATGAACGCCGACCCGATGTGCCTGCGCGCCGCCAAGGGTCCGCAGTTCCAGGAAACCTACAAGGTCGGCAGCGACGGCAGGTCGCTCGGCAACGTCTTCGTCTATGTGAAGGACGGCCTCGGCAATTTCGTCTACGACCAGCCGTCCGAGCCGGTGACGTTGAACCAGGAAGGCTGCCACTACATCCCGCATGTGTTCGGCATTCGCGTCGGCCAGCCGCTCGAGATCGTGAACAGCGACGCCACCCTGCACAACATCCACGGCATACCGAAGAGCAACCAGGAGTTCAACCAGGGCCAGCCGATGCAGGGGATGAAGACCACGCACACGTTCACCGTTCCGGAAGTAATGGTGCCGTTCAAGTGCGACGTCCACGGCTGGATGAACTCGTACGTCGGCGTGATGACGCATCCGTTCTTCGCTGTCAGCGATGCCGACGGGAAGTTCGAGATCAAGGGGCTGCCGGCCGGCACGTATACCATCGAGGCCTGGCACGAAGCGCTGGGCACGGTGACGCAGACCGTGACGATCACCGCGAAGGGCTCGGCGGACCTGAACTTCACCCTGGACGTCGCCAAGGCCACCGCCACGAACTGACGGGCCTGATGATTCGATCCGCCCCCGTCCCCGTGGCCATGGGCCGCCGTACCGGCTCCGCGCTCGCCGACTTCGTCGCGCTGACGAAGCCACGTCTGAACGGGCTCGTGGTCGCCACCAGCGCGGCCGGCTACTATCTCGGCGCCCCCGGTGCCCTGGAATTGAAGCCGCTGGCGCTCACGGTCATCGGCACGGCGTTGGTGGCTGCCGGGTCGGCGGCACTCAATCAAGTGCTCGAGCGGGACACGGACGCACTGATGGTCCGGACCCGGATGCGGCCGCTGCCCGACCGCCGGGTCGCACCGCTCGACGCGGCGATCTTCGGCCTGGCGCTGTCGGCCGCCGGCGTCGGCCTGCTCGGCTGGGCGGCCAATGTCCTGGCGGCGATGCTGGCCCTCTTGACCCTGGTCGTCTACGTCGCCATCTACACACCGATGAAGCGGCGTTCGGACTTCGCCACGATCGTCGGTGCCATTCCCGGGGCGCTGCCACCGCTCATCGGCTGGGCGGCCGGCCATGGTTCACTGTCGTCCGGGGGCTGGGCCCTCTTTGCCATCGTCTTTCTCTGGCAGATTCCGCACTTCATGGCCATCGCGTGGCTCTACCGGGAGGACTACGGCCGGGCCGGATTCCCGATGCTGCCGGTCCTCGACCCGGCCGGCCGGATCGCCGGCCGGCAGGCGCTCCTGTACGCGGTCGCCCTGCTGCCTGTCAGCCTGATCCCGGCGGTCATCGCCGTCACCGGTCCGGCCTACTTCTGGCTCGCACTGGCCCTCGGCACCGGTCTCATTGCGCTGTCGTGGCGCTTCTCCCACGCCCCGACGGAAGCCACGGCGCGCGCGCTCTTCTTCGGCTCGATCATCTATCTGCCGCTCGTCTGGGCAGCGATGATCGTGACCCACTGACGACCCGGTGGCCGTGACATGACACTCCAGGATCTGCCGGCGGTCAATGCGACGTTGAACGCCATCTCCGGCCTCCTGCTGTTCATCGGCTGGCTCCAGATCCGGGCGCGCCGCCTGCAGGCGCATCGCCTCGTGATGCTTGCGGCATTCGCGACGTCGACAGTGTTCCTGGTCTGCTATCTCGTCTATCACGCGCAGGTCGGCTCGGTGCCGTTCACGAGACAGGGGTTCGTCCGTCCGGTCTACTTCACCATCCTGGTATCGCATATCGTCCTGGCGGCCTTCACCCTGCCGTTGGCGCTGGTCACGCTGTCGCGGGCACTTCGCGAACGCTTCGCCCAGCACCGCGCCATCGCCCGCTGGACGTTGCCAATCTGGGGGTACGTCTCGGTGACCGGCGTCCTCGTGTACGTCCTCCTGTACCACCCGACCTGGCTCTTCTGAGCGGGGCATCGGGTCCAACCGCGACCGGGCCCCCGTGGCAGGCCGTACGGCTATACTTGCTGAAACCCGCGCGGTCGCTGCGAGGAGCCTTCATGGGTGAGCGTCATCCGAGACCCGCCGTCGTTCCCGTTATCGTCACCTTCGTCGTGGCCATCCTGCTGGCGGCCAGCGCCGTCGCACAACCTCCGGGTCGCGTCACGGGGGTGGTGCGGGACGAGGACGAACAGCCAATCAAGGGCGCCACGGTCGTGGCGCAGAGCACCAGCGTCGGCTTGAGCTACACATCCTCGACCGACGAGAAGGGGCGTTTCTTTCTGCTGGGACTGCGCCCCGGCGAGTGGGTGTTCATGGCCAGCGCGCCAGGGTTTGCCGGAAACGGCTCGCGCATGAACGTCCGCGCCGCGTCGAACCTCAATCCACCGATGCTGTTCAGCCTGCGCCGCAACGGCCCTGGCGCCGGTGGCGCGCTCGAAAAGGTCACCGCGAAGGATCTTCAGGAGAAGATCGAGAACGCCGAGAGACTCCTCGGCCAGAAGAAGTACGACGACGCCATCAGCGCGTTCCGCTCGATCATGTCTTCCGCGGAGCCACTGGCCTTTCTGAATCTGCAGGTCGCATCGGCCTACGTCGCCAAGAACGACCTGGCGCGGGCCCAGGCCGCCTATGAAGATCTGCTGAAGGTGGATGCGACCCACGAGAAGGCGCTCGTCGGCATCGCCGAGATCAAACAGAAACAAGGGGACCCGGCGGCCGCACAGGCGTTTCTGTTGAAGGCAGCGGAGTCCGAGGGCACCGGCCGCGAAGTGTTCCTGGCGCTGGGTGAGTTCGCCGCCACGGCCGGCAAGCCCGAGGAAGCGGCCAGCTGGTTCACCAAGGCCAGCACGGCCGACCCGTACTGGGGACGCCCTCTGTTCCGCCTCGCACAGCTGGCATCGGCGAAGGGCGACAACGCCGCCGCCGAAGGCTTCATGCAGCGCGTGATCGCTGTCGATCCGACGTCGCCGGAAGCGGGCCTCGCCAAGAACGCACTCGGACAGTCGGGCTCGTAAGTGTCGCGCGCGTTCCGCTACAACCTGATTCTGGGGCTGGTCGCACTCGGGACCAGCCTGGCGGCGGTCGCCGGCTGGCGCTTCGCGAAGGCGTCGGCGCCGGTGAACGGGCCGATCGTGCTCGTGACGGTCGACTCCTTGCGCGCCGACCGGCTGCACACCTACGGCAGCAGCCGCATCACGACACCGGCGCTCGACGCGCTGGCCGCCGACGGCGTCGTGTTCGAACGCGCCTTCGCGCACGTACCGCAAACGCTGCCGGCCCACGCGTCGCTGCTCTCCGGCCGCCTGCCCCCGGCGACGGGCGTGCGCGACAATGTCGGCTTCTCGATCCCCGAATCGCTGCGGCTGGTCTCCACGATGCTGGCAGACCGCGGCTACGCCACGGGTGGCGTCGTCTCGTCCTTCGCGCTGCGCAGGGAGACCGGCCTCTCGAGAGGCTTCGCGTTCTTCGATGACGAGCTCACACCCGCCGATGCGTCGACGCCCGACGCCGGTCCCACCGTCGAGCGTGACGGCGCGGAATCCGAGAAGCGGGCGGAACGCTGGTTGAGCGGCGCCGGCACGTCGCGCGCCTTTCTGTTCCTGCACCTCAACGAGCCGCACGCGCCGTACGCCCCACCGGCGGCGAACCGGCCGGTGGACGGGCCCGGGCGTGACGCCGCCTACGACGGTGAGGTCGCCTACACCGACGAACTGGTGGGCCGCCTGATCACCTACCTGAAGAAGCAGCAGCTCTACGACGAATCCACGATCATCGTCGTCGGCGACCACGGTGAGGGTCTCGGTGCCCATGGCGAACAGCAGCACGGCCTGCTGCTGTTCGACGACACGATCCGGGTGCCGTTGATCATCAAACAGGCCGGCTCGGTCGGCGGAGGACGCCGCGTCAGCGAGCTGGTCCAGCACGTCGACATCGTCCCGACGATTCTCGACCTGGCGAAGGCCCCGACTCCTGGCGGGCTGCCGGGCCGCTCGCTGCGGCCGCTGCTCGAGGGCACCGACACGCTGGGCCCCCGCATCGCTTACGCCGAGTCGCTCTTTCCCGCCCTGCAGTATGGCTGGCCGGCTGCCCACACCGTGACGGATGGCCGCTTCCGCTACGTCACCGGTCCGACGCCGGCGCTGTTCGACCTCGAGGCGGACCCGGAGAGTCACACGGACGTGTCGGCCGCGCACCCGGAAGCACTGACGCGGCTGGCTCGGGCGCTCGACGAATTCATGAACGCGACTGAAGCACCAGGAGCCGTGCCGCTTGCCCTGTCGCAAGTCGAGCGCGAGCCGATGCTGGCGCTCGGCTATCTCGGCCCGCGGGCATTCGCCGCATCGCTCGGCGCGGAGCAGACGGCCGTGCCGGACGATGCCGCGGCATTCGTCGATACCTATCGGGCCGCCATGACCGAGGTGTCGCGTCGGCGCTGGCTGCCGGCTATCGAGCGATTGCGGATGCTGGCGCGCGCCCACGCCGATCGCCCCGATGCCTGGGCCGCGCTCGGCGCCGTCGCCGAGCAAGCCGAGCGCCCGGAGGTTGCGGCCGAGGCGTATCGCCGGGTTCTCGTGTTGGTACCGGAAGCCGTCGACCTGCGCGCCCGCCTCGCCGACACGCTGCTGCGCGCGAGGCGCCTCGACGAATCGCAGGACGAGGCCGAGCTGATTGCCCAATCGGACGCCATACCAGCCCAGGCGCGAGGACTGGCGCTGCTTGCCCGCATCGCCGCCGCCAGGCACGACCCGGCGGCGGCACGAATCCAGGCCCAACGGCTGACCGATCTGGATCCGACGTCGCCCGTGCCGTCATACGTCGAAGGGCGGCTGCTGGTCGACCGCGGTCACCTCGAGGCAGCGCTCGCCGCACTCGACCGCGCCGCCGAGCTCGCGCAGGAGACGCCGGTCGCCGACCTGCATCTGCTGCGCGGCGAAACGCTCGTCAAGCTCGATCGCCAGGCCGAAGGGGAAGACGCCTTCCTCACGGAGCTTCGGCAGTTCCCGGCCAGCTCGCGCGCGCATGTGGCGCTGGCAACTCTCTACCAGGGCCAGGGCCGGCTTCAGGAGGTCGTGCGCACGATGTCCAGGCTGACCGTGTTGCGGACCGCCGAGTCGTTCGAACTCGCGGCGCGCTCGTGGACCTCCTTCGGCGACCGCGCGCGGGCGGACGCCGCTCGCGCCGAGGCCGAGCGGCTGTTCTCGCCGGCCGCGGCAGCGCACCTCACGCAGCAGTAGCGGCCCCGCCGGGCGCGGTTCGGCTACCGCTGCGCAGACGGCATCAGAACTGGAACTTCACGGTCACAAAGCCTCGAGTACCTTCCTCGAATAGATCGGCCATCCCGTAGCGCGGATCGTAGGCGTTGGCGCCATCGGGCGTCGCCAGGATCAGGCTGTTGACGTCGTAGCCCTGCCGCAGGTCCACGTCGGTCAGGTCGATGAACGACGAGGCGCGATCCGGGATGATCGCCCCCTTGTTCAGATAGTTGAAGATGTGCCGAGTCGTCTTCTGATTGAAGAGGTTCGTCACGTTCAGTTCGAACCGAAGGCGCCGGCTGGTGAGGAACCGCAGCTCGTGCGTCACGAGCAGGTCGGTGCGGGTGAGCGCGGGCGTGCGGCCCATGTCGCCACGGCCGTAGACGAACGCATCGGCGCTGTTGGTCGTCGTGACATAGGTCGAGATTGGCGTGCCGCTGCCGCCGTAGAAGAAGGCGCCAATCTGCGTGCCCCAGGGCAGGTCGTAGGAGCCGAACAGCTTCAGCACGTGCGGACGGTCGGTCGCGAGACGCCCGAGCACGTTGAGGTTGCCGCGGCTGTCCCAGAGCAGTTCGTCGATGTCCCACGCCCGGTTCACGTTGCCGCCCGGGCGGGCGATGCTGCCGGCCTGCTGCTGCGCCGTGGCCGACGTGCCGCCCGTCGTCGGCGTCGTCACTTCGTCCGACGACGCGAGACCGGCGTAGTTGCCATACAGACGGCTGAGCGTGTAGTTGGCGCTGAAGAACCAGCTGCCGGAGAAGCGGCGGTTGTAGCCGAGCTCGAGGGCGTCGTACTGACGCTTTGGCCGCGGAGTGGCCTGGCCGAGCGGCGTCGCCCCGTAGGGGAACTGGATGGCCGTCTGGCCGCGACCGGGGTTGCCAATGAGGTAGCCTTCCGAGCCCTGGGCGTTCAGGTAGCCGATGTCCTCGATGGTCTCGAGCAGGTCGTTGTGGATGTAGCGGGCGGTCGCCACGGCGTTGTTGCCGACCTGATACTCGAGACCGCCGCTGACGCTCGACTGCTTCATCGGCCGGATGTCGGGATCGATGGCGTCGGCGAACGACGGCACGCGGCGATCGCGGCACGTGCCGGGCGTTACCCAGATGTCGTTGCCCGGCATGTTGTTCAGGTTCAGGCTGTTGATGTCCAGCGAGTTGAGGCCGCGGTAGTGGGTGCACCAGGTCTCGGCGCCGAACGAGCCGCGCGGCAGCTGGTACTTCGTCCAGTCATAGTACAGCCCCCAGCTGCCGAACACCTTCATCCGGCCATCGCCGTACACGTCGTAGGCGGCGCCCAGCCGGGGGGCCAGCTTGTCGGCGAACGTGAAGTGGAACGCCGTCTCCTGGTAGTCCGGCCGGAAGGTCGGCACCTTCTCGTCTTCGGTGCGGATGCCGAGGTTGAGCGTCAGCTTGTTGCCAACCGTCCACTGGTCCTGGATGTACAGCGCGTGAATGTCCGACCCGGCCCGGTTCTGGATGCGGCGATCGTGCACCTCGTAGTAGCCGTAGGTGCCGCGTCCGGTCTGGCCGCCGAAGGCGAAGGAGGTGTTCCAGAAGATGTTGACGTAGCCTCCCGGGTAGTACGAGTTGATGTCGTTGACGACGTGCTGGTAGCCGTAGCCCGCCTTCAACGTGTGGAATCCGCCAAGGCTGAAGACGCGGTTGTAGTCGACATTGAAGTTCGCCCGCTTCGTCGTGTCGAAGTCGGTGATCTGCGCGCGCGGCGTGTTCGTCAGGCCGCTGGGTCCCTGCAGGCCAGCCGGCAGGACATTGTTCAGTGTCGTCGTCGCATTCCCGTACTCCCATGGCGTGGTCTGCGGGATGCCGGTATCGGAGTAGCGGTCGTGGAAATAGCCGCCGCGGAAGCTGAGGAAGGAGTTGTCGGTGAGACTCACGTCGGCGGTGGCGCTGGTGTTCACCTGGTTGATCTCGTAGCCGCGGCCGACGTTCGGATCGATCGACGCCTTCGTCGTCAGCAACTGGTTCGCCTGCGGTCCGTCGTAGGCGCTGAGCGTGCCGGTCGCCGTGGTCGGCGTCCACAACGTCGACCAGTTGACGTTGACCCGGCGGCTGTTGTACGTCAGCTTGCCGAATGCCTGCTGGCGCCAGATGTCGCGGTCCACCTCGCCGTTGGCGTCGGTGAAGCGGTAGTCGTTGGTGTTGAACTCGTTGCGCGGTGAGAACGAGCCGAAGAAGAACAGCCGATCCCTGACGATCGGGCCGCCGAGCGAACCGCCGAACTCGTTGAAGTTGCGCGTCTGCTCGTCGTCCTGGATGAAGAACGCCGTCCGCTCCTGCAGCGGCTCGAGCACCAGTCGCCTGACCGGCGCGGCGGCCAGCGCGTTCCCCTCCCAGTAGTAGTGTCCCTCGCCGCGGAACACGTTGCCACCGCTCTTGGTCACGGCGCTGACCACGCCGCCGAGGGCGCCGCCGAACTCCGCCGAGATGCCCGAGGTCTTGACCTGGACTTCCTGAAGGTATTCGAACACCGTGTTCTGCCGCGACTGGCCGTTGACGAGCGAGTTCGTCACGATGCCGTCGACGGTGAACGAGTTCTCGGCGCCGCTGGCGCCGTTCACCTGCATGCCGCCCTCGATCTCACCCTGGTTGACCGACGGCGCCGTGAGGGCAATGGACTGGAACGTCCGGGTCTTCGGCAGCCGGTCGAACTGTTCCTCGCTGACGTTGTGCGCGACCAGCGTGCTGCGATTGTCGACGAGCGGGGCTGCCTCGGCGGTCACCTGCACGGTCTCCGTCACGGCGCCGACCTGCAACTGCGCGTCGAGCGTGAACGTGCGTCCGAGCGAGACGCTGATATCCTGCCGCTCCACACGGTTGAAGCCGCTCAGCTCGAACGCCACACGATAGCGTCCGGGATTGAGGTCGGGCGCGTTGTACTTGCCGGACGCATCGGTGACGAACGTCCGCGGCTCGCCGCTGGTCACGTTGGTGATGACGACGGTGACGCCGGGCATGGCGCCCCCTTGCTGATCGGTCACCGTACCAGTCAGGCTGCCGAACCGTTCCTGTGCCAGCGCATGGCCTGCGGCGCCGATAAACAGCGCGAGCAGACACACGCCCAGAATGCTCAATCGCATCCGCATCGTGTGCTCCTTCGTGATGGGAGAAGCCGACCGGGTTCTCCCGATAGGTGGGACCGAACGGTGATTCAGCATGACGAATCACCAAGAGGCTGGGCCGAAGCGACCGTCACAATGAATTCAGAATAGGTCGCTCACACGGCGGGAGGTGATTGGAAAGCGGATACTGCCGAGGGACTGCGGCGGGGGAGTTCGGGTTTTCGTATCGTCGGATCTGGTTCAGTCGTGTTTCAGAACTCAGCGCTCGCCGGCCTGGATGGCCGTCGTCGTTCGATGATCCGCTGGCCGTCTGACGGCACGAAGAACGGTCGAGCCCGACCCGCGCCTCCATGGAACAAAAAAAGGGGAGCCTCGCGGCTCCCCTTTTCGTCGGTCAGTTCACTCCGGCGCAGCCGGAGCCGGCGAAGGTCAGAAGGTGAACTTCACCGTCACGAAGCCGCGCAGACCGTCCTCGAACAGGTCGGCCTGCCCGTAGCGCGGATCGTAGGCGCTGGCACCATCCGGGGACGCGAGGATCTTCTGGTTCACATCGAACCCCTGGCGCAGGTCGACGTCGCCGAGATCGATGTACGACGACGAGCGATCCGGAATGATCCCGCCCTTGTTGAGGAAGTTGTAGAGGTGCCGAGCCGTCTTCTGGTTGAAGATGTTCTGCACGTTCAGCTCGAAGCGCACGCGCCGGCTGCCGACCAGCCGCAGTTCGTGCGACAGGAGCATGTCGGTGCGGGTCAGCGCCGGCGTGCGGCCCATGTCGCCACGACCGTATACGATCATGTCCGCGGAGTTGGTCGTCGTCACATAGGTGGAGATCGGCGTGCCGCTTCCACCGTAGAAGAAGGCACCGATCTGCGTGCCGAACGGGAAGTCGTAGGAGCCGTACAGCTTGACGACGTTGGGCCGGTCCGTGGCCAGGCGACCGAGCACGTCGACGTTGCCGCGGCTGTCCCACAGCAGTTCGTCAGCATCCCATGCGCGGTTCACGTTGCCGCCCGGGCGCGCGATGCTGCTGCCCGACTGCTGGGCCACGCTGGACCCGCCGCCGGTCGTCGGCGTCGAGATTTCGTCGGACGACGCGAGACCGGCGTAATTGCCGTAGAGGCGGCTGATCGTGTAGTTCGCGCTGAAGAACCAGGCGCCGGAGAAGCGGCGGTTGTAACCGAGCTCAAGGGCGTCGTACTGGCGCTTCGGGCGCGGCGTCGGCTGACCAAGCGGCGTCGCCGTGTAGGGGTACTGGATGCTCGTTACACCGCGACCGGGGTTGCTGATCAGGTAACCCTCGTCGCCGGCCGGCGTCAGGTAGCCGACGTCCTCGATGGTCTCGAGCAGGTCGTTGTGGACGTATCGCGCGGTGACCACGGAGGTGCGACCGAGCTGGTACTCCATGCCGCCCGACAGGCTCGACTGCTTCATCGGCCGCAGATCCGGGTCGATGGAATCGCCGAACGACGGGACGCGGCGGTCACGGCAGCCACCCGGGTTCGAGAACCACAGGTCGTTACCCGGCAGATTGCTCAGGTTCAGGCTGTTGATATCCAGCGAGTTCAGACCCCGATAGTAGATGCACCAGGTCTCGGCGCCGAACGAACCGCGCGGCAGTTCGTACTTCGTCCAGTCGTAGTAGAGCCCCCAGCTGCCGAACACCTTGAAGCGGCCGTCGCCGTGGACGTCGTAGGCCGCGCCGAGGCGAGGCGCCAGCTTGTCGGCGAAGGTGAAGTGGAAGGCGTTCTCCTGGTAGTCCGGACGGAACGTCGGGATCTTCTCGTCCTCCGTGCGAAGACCGAGGTTCAGGGTCAGCTTGTTGCCGATCGTCCACTGGTCCTGGATGTAGAGGGCGTTGATGTCCGCACCCGCCTTGTTGGAAATGCGGCGATCGTTGACTTCGTAGTAGCCGTAGGTACCGCGGCCGGTCTGACCGCCGAACGTGAACGACCGATCCCAGAAGATGTTCACGTAGCCGCCGGGATAGTACGAATTGATGTCGTTGACGACGTGCTGGAACATGTAGCCGGCTTTCAACGTGTGGAACCCGCCCACGTTGAAGACGCGGTTGTAGTCGGCGTTGAACGACCAGCGCTTCGTCGTGTCGTAGTCGGTGATCTGCGCGCGCGGCGTGTTCGCGAAGTTGGCCGGTCCCTGCAGGGCTGCCGGGAGGACGTTGTTCAGCGTCGCCGTCGACACACCGTAGGTCCACGGCGTCGTCTGCGGGATGCCGGTGTCGGTGTAGCGGTCGTGGAACACGCCGCCCTTGAGGCTGAGGAACGAATTGTCCGTGAGGGTGATATCGGCCAGCAGGCTGGTGTTGACCTGGTTGCTCTCGTAGCCACGGGCCTTGTTCGGGTCGAGGCTGGCGCGGGTGCGAAGGATCTCGTTCGCGGCAACACCGTCGTAGGCCGCGAGGATGCCGGTCTGCGTGGTCGGCGTCCACAGCGTCGACCAGTTCAGGTTCATCTTGCGCGTGGCCATCGTCAGCTTGCCGAAGGCCTGCTGCCGCCACGTGTTGCGTTCGACCGCGCCCGGGCCGTCGGTGAAGCTGTAGTCGTTGTTGCTGAATTCGTTGCGCGGTGAATACGACCCGTAGAAGAACAGCCGATCCTTGATGATGGGACCGCCGAGCGAACCGCCGAACTCCTGCTGGCGGCGCGTCTGCTCCGCATCCTGGATGTACGACGAAGTACGCTCATTCTGCGGCTCGAGCACGAGGCGCTTCACGGGTGCCGCCCACAGGGCGTTGCCGTCGTAGTAGTAGTGCCCCTCGCCGCGGAACACATTGCCGCCGCTCTTGGTGACGGCGCTGACGACGCCGCCGAGCGCGCCGCCGAACTCCGCCGCGATGCCCGAGGTCTTGACCTGGACTTCCTGGAGGTATTCGAACACCGTGTTCTGCCGCGACTGGCCGTTGATGAGCGAGTTGGTGACGATGCCGTCGACCGTGAACGAGTTCTCGGCGCCGCTCGCGCCGTTCACCTGCATGCCGCCTTCGATTTCGCCCTGGTTCACCGACGGAGCGGTGAACGCGATGGACTGGAACGAACGCGTCTTCGGCATCCGGTTGAACTCTTCCTCGGTGACGTTGTGCGCGATCAGCGTGCTGCGGTTGTCGACGAGCGGCGCGGCCTCGGCCGTCACCGACACCGTCTCCGACACGTTGCCGACCTGCAGCTGGGCGTCGAGCGTGAACGAGCGGCCGAGCACGACCAGGATGTCCTTGCGCTCGACCTTGTTGAAACCGCTGATCTCGAAGGTGACCGTGTACCGGCCCGGGTTCAGATCGGCGGCGTTGTACTTGCCGTTCGAATCGGTCACGAACGTGCGGGATTCAGCGGTGACCTGGTTGGTGATGACCACGGTCACGCCGGGCACGGCGCCGCCCTGCGAATCCGAGGCGACGCCGGACAGGGAACCGAACCGTTCCTGGGCGAGGGCGCTGCTCGTCGTGCCCAGCACGAGCGAAAGCAGACACACTCCGAGAATGCGTAAACGCATTCGCATTGGATATGCTCCTTGAATTGGTGACGAGAGAGACTCGGCCTGCTCCCTCAGCGAAGGTGACGTGCAGGCGGTTCCGCGTGACGAACCGCCACTTTCCGGGGCCGAACTGCTATTCACGATGGATTAATGGTAGTTGTACGGTCGAGTCGACAGCCCAGGAAATAGGCCCGATCTGGGGTGTTTGCGGCTGAAATCCAAAATTTCGGAACGTACAGCCCAGATAGAGGCTCCGAGAGGACTCTATGGCCGTCTTTCATAGGTTTTTCGTTATGGTCGAGCCTTCAGCGGGTGCTCGACCGGCGGCGTTCGCGACGGACTCCCCGCCGCAGCCGGCGCCGACACGGGTCTGGTCGTCGTCGGCCGGCGGTATGCTCGCGACACCGTGCCGGGCGGCCCGTCCCATCGTGTGCACTGCCGCGGTGCTGCTCGTGCCCTGGCTCGCCTCAGCCGGACAACAGCTGGCCGCCTCGCGCGTGATGCTCGCAACCGTACTCGACCGCGACAACCGGCCGACCGTCGACGTGCTGCCGGACGACTTCGTCGTCGAGGAGGGCAACGACGAACGCGAGATACTGCACGTCCAGGTCGCCGACTATCCGGTCACCCTCCTGCTCGACAATGGCGCGGACGCCGCCGACAGCTTCGCGGCCATACGGCAGGCGGCCGGCCGATTCATCCGCCGGATTGGCCAGCGGCCGATCGCGGTCGGCACCCTGGCCGATCCGCCGACGCTGGTGGCGTCATTCGACGACGAGAGAGCGGCGGTCCTCGCCGCCATCGAGCGGATCACTGCCGTCGCGCGAACGCCGCTGCGGCCCCTGGGCCTGCTGACGCAAGCGGCGACCCGGATCGCGCAATTCGGCTCGCCCTTCTCCGTCGTCGTGGTCATCTCGGCCGGTGCGGTCGACCCCTCGGAACAGCCCGAGAGCGACCGTATCGCGCCGATTGTCGACAGCGGCGCCGCGGTCCATGTCATTGCGCTGCGGCCCGCCGGCCTCGCCGCCGACGGCGACGCGCCCGACTTGCTGCGCGCGCTGTCCGAACAGACGCGCGGCCAGTTCATCCCGATTTTCAATCCGGTGTCATACGGCGTGGCACTCGATCGGCTCGCCGATCAACTGTCCACCGAGCTGATGATCGACTACCTGGTGCCGCCCGGGTCGTCCGGCGCGGCTGCCCGCATCGGAATCCGCGTACCGGGGGCCACGGTGCGTGGACTTGGGGTGTCTCGCTAGGCCGGGTAGGGCAGGTAGGGC
>CADEDC010000013.1:64323-84732 GCA_902825985.1 uncultured Acidobacteriota bacterium
GGCCACGGTGCGTGGACTTGGGGTGTCTCGCTAGGCCGGGTAGGGCAGGTAGGGCAGGTAGGGCGGGTAGGCCGGGTAGGCCTGGTAGGCCTGGTAGGGCTGGTAGGGCTGGTGGGGCGGGTAGGTATGCGCCTTGCCACTACAGTTTCCATGGGTGTGCGACATGAAAACCTCGTGGCCTGGCAGCGGGCCGACGACCTGTTCATCGAACTGCATCAGGTCGTCAGGCGGGCATTTCCCTCCGATGAACGGTTCGAGCTGTCGTCGCAACTTCGGCGAGCCGCCTACTCGGTGGTGGCAAACATCGTGGAAGGCATGGCCCGACGATCGGTCAGAGAACAGGCCCACTTCCTCAACATCGCCGAAGCGTCACTCGCCGAAGCCGGCTACTGTGTGCACGCGGCACACCGCTTGGGCTACCTCACGCAAGCAGAACGTGATCGGTTGATCGAGAAGGTGAGGATGGTGGGCGGACCGCTCGTCGGCTTGACGCGGTCTCTGGGCTCAAAGCCCGGGTAGTCGATTCCCCATCCCCTACCCGCCCTACCCGCCCTACCCGGCCCACCCGGCCCACCCGGCCTAAGGAGGGTCGGCGCCGCCGCAGAACAAAAAAAGGGCAGGTCGGCTGCAAACCAACCTGCCCTGCTGACCATGTTCCTACCCGGCCCACCCGGCCTACCAGCCCTACCCGGCCTGATGAGTCGAGCCCGGTTCAGTGCAGCTGCTTCAGCGTCTCGTCGATGAGCCGCTCGTTGTCTTCCCTCGACAGGTTGCGCTGGATGATTTTCGACGCAATCGCGACCGACAGGTCGACCGCCTCGTGGCGAATCTGCAGCAGCGCCCGCGCGGTCTCGGCCTGAATCTGCCGCTCCGCGTTCTTCACGATGCCGTCGGCCTCGGCGCGCGCCTTGGCCCGCAGCTCTTCGCGCAGCGCCTCGGCGTCGGCACGGCTGCGCGTGATGATCGCGTCGGCCTCCTGGCGGGCCTTGGCGACGATCTGCGCCGACTCGTGATGCAGCCGCTCCAGTTCGGTCTTGGCCTGCTGCGCATCGTCGAGCGCCTTGCGGATGGCGGCCTGCCGCCCGTCGAGCGCCTGCAGCAACGGCCCCCACGCGAACTTCGCGAGGAGACCGAGCAGGACCAGGAACGTGACGATGGTCCAGATGTACAGCCCCGGATCGGGCTGGACCAGTGGATTGTTCATGGACCGGCTCCTACTTCAGGAGGACGACCAACAGCACGAACACTTCGGCGAGGATCGCCACGCCTTCGAGCAGGAACAGCGGGAGGTTGACGGCGCTGGTGATCTTGTCGGCTGCGCCGGGTTGCCGCGCGGTCCCTTCCGCGGCCGCGGCCGCCAGCTTACCGATGCCGAGACCCGCGCCGATGACAATCAGGCCGAGGCCGATCGCGGCACCAAAGTAATGCAGAACAGCTGACTCCATCCTCTATCCTCCGTTGGTTGAACCGAAAATCTGAGTGGCCGAATCCGAACTAGTGATGAACGTGAATGGCCATGCCGATGAACACGGCCGACAGCAGTGTGAACACGTACGCTTGCACCAGGACGACGATGATCTCGAGCGCCGAGATGCCGACTGCCAGCGGCACCGACACCGCGAGGCCGACGCCGATGCCGGCGAATGCCTGACTGAACATCTCGGTGAAGATGAACACGAACGACAGAATCGCCAGGATGGCGATGTGGCCGCCGGTCATGTTCGCCGCAAGTCGCATGGTGAGGGCGAACGGCTTGACGAACATGCCCATCAGTTCGATCGGAATCAGCAGGATGTAGAGCGGCCAGGCGAGGCCGTGCGGCACCAGGTTCATCCAGTGCTTCACGAAGCCGTGCGCCTTGGTGCCGGCGACGATGATCGACAGGAACGTGATGGTGGCCAACGCGCCGGTGACGTTGTAGTTGGCGGTCGATGTCGTGCCGCCGTGGACGACGCGCGCCAGGAACGACTGCTCGTCGGCGTGGATCACGAAGTGATTCACCAGTCCGAGGACGTCGAACAGCGGAATCAGGCCGATGGCGTTGGCGCTGAAGATGAACACGAAGAACGTCAGTAGCAGCGGCGTGTAGGTGTTCACCCACTTGCGGCCGACGTTCGGCGTCGCGATGCTGTCGCGGATGAACTCGACGAGCGCCTCCAGGGCGTTCATGAAGCCGGTCGGCACCAGCCGATCCTGTTTCAGGTAGGCCCGGATGGTTGCGGTGACGATGATGAAGACCGCGGCGGCCACCAGCCACAGCATGAACACGTGCTTGGTGACCGAGAAGTCGATGCCGGCAATCGTCGGCAGATGGATCAGCGGATGGTCGAGTCCGCTGTTCGACACGTGGTCGATGATGGTCTTGCCGGCGTCGAACTTGCCGGCGGTTTCGCCGGCGTGTTCGGGCGCGTGTTCCTGCAGCAGCAGTGCAAACATGGATGACAAATCTACCGGTCCCCCGTCGCGTCCCCCACGAACAGCCGCCGCAGCCACAGGGCCTCGGCGACGTGCAGTGCGATGAAGTAGGCCGTGAAACTCACCACGAACGGTACCGGACGCAACGCCAATCCGCGGAGCATGACCGCGACGTAGGCGCCGAAGAACACCATCTTGGCGCCGAACGCGACCACCATCACGTTGGTGACCTGCCCGCGGTTGCGGCGAAAGGTCCGCGCCACCACTTCCCAGGACACCACCGCGACGAGCAGCGGCGCCAGCATGCCGAACAGCACTTCCCGGGTCAGCCCGCCACCGGCAAGGGCGACGGTCGCCGCGCCCGTGCCGAGGCAGCCGACCACCATCACCAGCACCGGCTTCATCGTCGCCAGATCGTCTTCGCCAACTCGTAGAACCCGACGATGATGCCCAGCAACAGACCGGAAAGCAGAAACCAGGGAGACGTGCCGCGCCACGAGTCGAGCGCATATCCGGCGCCGCCGCACAGCAGAATCGCCCCAATCAGGGCATATCCCACCGACGCCACCGGCCCCGACCTGCGGATGTTCTCCTGGAAGCTCTCCAGGGAACGTGCGAGGGGCGCGCCGCGATCGTCCTCAGACATGGCTGTAGACCCGCGTACCCAAACGGCCCATCTTACCGCTGTCTCAGGCAGCAGGGAGTATAGCGTACCTTGTGAAAAAGTTCACCAACCCGGTAGAGCCGCGCCCGCCGGCGGCCAGCCGCCGCCGCGTCGGCCGCCCCGTCGCATCCCGCAACCTGCAGACAGCATGGCGCTTCTGCCGCGGCGTCGGATCAGCGCAGCGCCCGCAGCACCGCGCCCGTTCCGAGGGCCCGGGCCGACACTTCGGCATACGAAAAAAGCTGCCGCGGATACAGGCCGAACAGCAGCGTCGCCGTCACCGCCACCGCCAGCGTCAGCCCGAGCGCCGGACTGACGACCGGCTCGGAGCCGGTGGTCTCGCGCTTGACGTACATGTAGACGATCAGCCGTGCATAGTAGCCGATCGACAGCGCGCTGTTGATGACGCCGATGACCGCCAGCACGTAGTCGCCCTGCTCGACCGCGGCGCCGAACAGCCAGAACTTCCCCATGAACCCGGCGGTGGGCGGGATGCCGCCGAGCGACATCAGGAACACCAGCATCGCGAACGCCGCGAACGGACTCCGCCGCGACAGGCCGCTGAAGTCCGCGAGCGCGTCACCGGCCAGATCGCGGCGATGCAGCAGGACGATGACCGTGAACGCACCCAGCTGCATGAAGGCATAGACGACGACGTAGACCAGCATCGCGGTGACGCCCCGGCTGCTGCCGGCCACCAGCCCGATCAGCACGTAGCCGACGTGGGCAATCGACGAGTACGCCAGCATCCGTTTCACGTTCGACTGGGTCAGCGCCGCCACGTTGCCGACGGTCATCGTCAGCACGGCGAGCAGCCAGAACAGCGGCCGCCAGTCGGCGTCGAGCGACGGCACGCCTTCCAGGAAGATCCGCAGCAGCATGGCGAGCGCGGCGGCCTTCGAGCCGACCGACAGGAACGCCGTGATCGGCGTCGGCGCACCTTCGTAGACGTCCGGCGCCCACATGTGAAACGGCACCGCTGCGATCTTGAACGCCATGCCGGCCGCGACCAGCATCACCGCCAGGGCGGCCAGCGGACTCGCCGGCTGCCCCGCCAGGGTCGCCGCCATCACCCGCAGGCCGGTGGTGCCGGTCAGGCCGTAGAGCAGCGACATGCCGTACAGCAGGATGGCGAGCGAGAAGGCGCCGAGCAGGAAGTACTTCACCGCCGCTTCGTTCGCGCGCGGATTCGGCTTGATGAAGCCGGCCAGGATGTAGAACGACAGCGCCATCGTTTCGAGCCCGACGAAGCTGGTGATGAGGTCGATGCTGCCGGCCATTACCAGCATGCCGAGCGTCGCGCACAGCACGAGGAAGTAGTACTCGCCGGCGCGCGCCCCCTCGACCTCGAGATACCCGATCGACATCAGGACGGTCAGCAGCGCCGCCGCCAGGAACACCGCCTTGAAGAACAGCGCGAAGCGATCGACGGCGAGCAGGCCGTTGGCCACTTCCAGGTGGGCGTTGGCGGACGGGACGAGGGCGACGGCGGTCGCCGCGAGACCGGCCAGCGCGATCGACGCCAGGACGCGGCCGCGCCGCGGCAGCAGCACGTCGGCGACCAGCAGCAGCAGCGCCGACACCGTCAGGACGATCTCGGGCAGCAGGGCGGCGAAGTCGCGCAGTTCGAGGCCGGGCGGCATCAGCGCGGCGCCCCCGTGCCGGGCTGCGGCAGCGGCTTGCCGTCCGGCCCGCAGGGCACGGCCGTCAGGAATGCCGCCGCCGGGTTGGTCTTCGCCGTCTCGGCGGTCGGCGCGGCGCCGCATTCCACCATCGCGTGCGGCCCGTACTCCGGGCTGACGCGGGCAATCACCCGGTCGACCGACGTGGCGAGACGGTCGAGAAACGGCTTGGGATACAGGCCAATCCACACCGCCAGCACGATGAGCGGCGCGAACGTCAGCAGCTCACGGCCACCGAGATCCGCCAGGCCGTCGTTCTTCGGATTCGTCACGGTGCCGAACATCGTCCGCTGGTAGAGCGACAGCATGTAGGCGGCGCCGAGCACGATGCCGCTCGCCGCCACCGCCGCCCACACCTTGTGGGCGACGAACACCCCCTGCAGAATCAGGAACTCGCCGATGAAGCCGTTCAGCGCCGGCAACCCGATCGATGACATCGTCATCACCAGGAACACCGTCGCGTAGACCGGCATCACCGCCGACAGGCCGCCGTACTCGGCAATCTCGCGCGTGTGCCGCCGCTCGTAGACGACACCGACGAGCAGGAAGAGCGCCCCGGTCGAGATGCCGTGGTTGATCTGCTGGAGGATGCTGCCGGTGATGCCGACCGGATTGAGCGCCAGCAGTCCGAGCATCACCATCGCCATGTGACTGACCGACGAGTAGGCGATCAGCCGCTTCCAGTCCTGCTGCGCCATCGCCACCAGCGCGCCGTAGACGACGCCGACGAGGCAGAGCACCGCCACGTAGGGGACGAACTGGTGCGTCGCGTCCGGCAATATCGGCAGGCTGAAGCGGATGAAGCCGTAGGTGCCCATCTTCAGCAGCACCGCCGCGAGGATCACCGACCCGGCGGTCGGCGCGTCGGTGTGCGCGTCCGGCAGCCAGGTGTGGAACGGGAACAGCGGCACCTTGATCGCGAAGCCGATGAACAGCGCGAGGAACGCCCACCACTGCACCGCCGGGTCGAAGCCGAACTGCTGGTAGGCGGTGATGTCGAAGCTGTAGACGCCGGTCTGCGCGCGGTACGAGAAATAGAGCGCCAGGATGCCGAGCAGCAGGATGACGCTGCCGACCAGCGTGTAGATGAAGAACTTGATCGCCGAGTACAGCCGGTTGGCGCTGCCCCACACGCCGATCAGGAAGTACATCGGCACCAGCATCACTTCCCAGAAGACGAAGAACAGCAGGAAGTCGAGCGCCATGAAGGCGCCGAGCATGCCGGCCTGCAGCACCAGCAGGCAGATGTAGTACTCCTTCACGCGCTCGCGAATCGCCGTCCACGACGACACCATCGCCAGCAGGCCCATCAGCGTCGTCAGCAGGACCAGCAGCAGGCTGAAGCCGTCGATGCCGACGAAATACTCGGCGCCGATCGACGGAATCCACGGTAGCCGTTCCGTGAACTGGTAGGCGGGGCTCGTCCGGTCGTAGATGAACCACAGCGGCAGCGACACCGCGAAGCCGGCCAGCGCGACGGCGTTGGCGATCCAGCGGATGACCGACTCGTGCCGCCGGTTCACGAACAGCAGGAGCCCGGCTCCGACGAGCGGCGTGAACAGGATCAGCGACAGATAGTGACTCATGACCTTCCGCCGCGCCTCAGCGCACCACCAGGTAGACACCGACGAACAGCACGATCCCGACCAGCATCAGCAGCGCGTAGTTCTGCACCAGCCCGGTCTGGAGGCGGCGGAACCCGAAGCTCCCCTCCTGCGAGACCCAGCCGAGCAGATTGACCAGGCCGTCGACCAGCGTGCGATCGGTCAGCGATGCGACCCAGGCACCGAGCACGGTCAGGCGGCTGGCGCCGGCGACCGTGCCGTCGACGACGCGACGATCGACGGCCGCCAGCGCCCGCCCGGTCGCCCTCGTGCCGTTCACCACGGTCGCGTCGTAGAGGGCGTCGACGTAGTACTGGTGCGTCAGCAGCCGGTGCGGCGCGGCGAAGCGTTCCGCCAGCACGGCCGCCAGCCCCGGGCGCTGCACGTAGACCCGGTAGGCGCCGGCGATTCCGAGGCCGGCCACCGCCACCGAGAACAGCATGAGGCCGAGCGCCAGGCCGTCGGACGCCGGCGCGCCGCCGGCCGCGTGACCGGCGGAGGCGTCAGGCCCGGCGGCCGCCGGCGGCACTACCGGCAGCGACGCCGAAAAGCTCGGCTCGAGGAAGTGCTCGATCGCATTGCCGCCACCGAGCGCACCGGGGATGCCGATGAAGCCGGCGAGGACGGCGCCAGCCGCCAGCGCGATCAGCGGCCCGGTCATCGCCGCCGGCGATTCGCCCGGCCGGCCGCTGCCCGCGTCCGCCGTTGCGCCGCGCCCGCCGCCGAAGAACGTCATCGCCATCAGCCGGAACATGTAGAAGGCGGTCAGCAGCGCGGTCAGCGCGGCGAGGGCCCAGACGATCCGGTTTTCCAGGAAGGCGCGAAACAGGATTTCGTCCTTGCTGAAGAAACCGGACAGCGGCGGAACGCCGGCAATCGCCAGCGTCCCGACCAGCATCGTCGCGTAGGTGATCGGCAGCCGACGGCGCAGCCCGCCCATGCGCCGCATGTCCTGCTCGCCAGCCAGCGCGTGAATCACCGACCCACTGCCGAGGAACAGCAGCGCCTTGAAGAACGCGTGCGTCAGCAGGTGGAACGTCCCGGCGGCGAACGCGCCGACGCCCATCGCCGCGAACATGTAGCCGAGCTGCGACACCGTCGAGTAGGCGAGCACCCGCTTGATGTCGGTCTGCACCAGAGCGATGGTCGCCGCCATGAGCGCGGTGAGCACCCCGACGACGGCGACGGTGTCCATCACCATCGGCGCCTGCGAGAAGAGTACGGCGTTCCGTCCCACCATGTAGACCCCGGCCGTCACCATCGTCGCCGCGTGAATCAGCGCGGAGACCGGTGTCGGCCCCTCCATCGCGTCGGGCAGCCAGACGAACAGCGGGATCTGGGCGCTCTTGCCGGTCGCACCGACGAACAACAGCAGCGCAATCGTCGACAGCACGCCCCAGCCGGCTGCCTCCACCGGCATCGCCGCGGCCGCCTCCTGCACCGCGCGGAAGTCGAGCGTGCCGAACGTGAAGAAGATGAGGAAGACCCCGAGCAGGAACGCCCAGTCGCCGATCCGGTTGGTGACGAACGCCTTCCTGCCGGCGTCGCTCGCCGGCGTCTTGCCGTACCAGTAGCCGATCAGCAGGTAGGAACAGAGACCGACGCCTTCCCAGCCGACGAACATCACCAGGAAGTTGTTCCCGAGGACGAGCGTCAGCATGAAGAAGCAGAAGAGGTTCAGGTAACAGAAGAACCTGGCGACGCCGCCGCGGGGTTCGTGGGCCATGTAGGCGGTGGAATAGACGTGGATGATCGTCCCGATACCGGTGACGACGAGCAGCATCACCGCCGACAGCGGATCGAGCCGGAACCCCCAGGGGACGGCCAGGATGCCTGACGGCCCGTCGTGCGTCGCGAGCGGCATCGCCGGCAGCCAGTCGACCAGCACCTGGTTGATTTCGTGCACCCCGGCCGGCAGTTGCAACAGACGGACGAACGCCAGCACCGACAGCCCGAACGCCGCCGCCATGGCGGCCACGGCGACGGCACCGGCCGTCCGTTTCGCGAACAGACGGATGCCGACGAGGCCGTTGACGGCCGCTCCGAGCGCCGGCAGCAGCGGGATGAGCCAGAGCGAATCCATCACCACTTCATCAGATTCATGTCGTCGATGTTCACCGTCTCCCGGTTGCGATAGAACGCCAGGAGAATGGCCAGTCCGACCGCCGCTTCCGCCGCCGCCACGGCGATGACGAACACCGCGAACACCTGCCCGACCGTGTGCTGCAGGTGGTGCGAATAGGCGACCAGATTGATGTTCACCGCGTTCAGCATCAGCTCGATCGACATGAAGACGACGACGATGTTGCGGCGCACCATGACGCCGACCACGCCGATGGCGAACAGCGCGGCCGACAGCACGAGGTAATGCGTCTCGGTGATCATCGGTGCCATCCCGGCGTCACAGCTCCCTCTTCGACAGCAGGATCGCACCGACCATCGCGACCAGCAGCAGCATCGACGCCAGCTCGAACGGAATCAGGTATTGCGTGTAGAGCAGCCAGCCGACCTCCTCGGTGTTGCCGACGACCGGCGAGACGGCGGCGGCGACGGGCGCCGGCGCGACGCGGCTGTAGCCGGCGACGGCCACCATCTCGACGAGCACCGCCGCCGCGAGGACGACGCCGAGCTTCCCCTGCCGGCGCGGGTCCCGATACGATTCCGGCGGCCGCTTCAGGTTCACCAGCATCACGACGAACAGGTAGAGGACAACGATGCCGCCGGCGTAGACGAGGATCTGGATGACGGCGACGAACTCGGCCCCGAGCAGCACGTAGAGCGCCGCCACGGAGAGGAAGTCCATCATCAGGAACAGCACGCTGTGCGTCGTATTGCGCGCCGTGATCACCAGCCCGGCAAACACCAGGATCAGCGTCGCGAGGACGTAGAAGCCGACGACCTCACCCATCGGCGCCCACCCTCGCCACCAGCAGCACCCGCACGATCGCGGTGACCACGAGGTTGGCAATCGCGATCGGAATCAGCACCTTCCAGCCGAGGCGCATCAACTGATCGTAGCGATAGCGCGGCAGCGTCGCGCGGATCCAGATGAAGAAGTAGAGGAACGCGAACGACTTCAGCAGGAACCACATCCAGCTCGGCACGATGTCGAGGACGCCGAACGCCGCGACGTTGGGGAAGGGCCGGAGATAGCCGCCCAGGAACAGCGTCGTCGCCACCGAGGAGACGACGATCATGTTGGCGTATTCGGCGAGGAAGAACAGGGCGAAGCGCATGCCGCTGTACTCGGTGTGGAAGCCGCCGGTCAGCTCCTGCTCGGCCTCCGGCATGTCGAACGGCGCGCGGTTGGTCTCGGCGAGCCCGCCGATCACGATCAGGGCGAACGCCACCGGCTGCGCGAACAGGTACCAGACGTGCGCCTCGCGCTGCGCTTCGACGATGCCGACCAGGCTGAGCGTGCCGGCGACGAGGACGACGCTGACGAGCGTCAGCGTGACCGCCACCTCGTAGCTGATGAGCTGTGCCGAGGCGCGCAGGCTGGCGAGCATCGGATACTTGCTGTTGGAGGCGTAGCCCGCCAGGATGATGCCGTAGACGCCGACCGAGGTGACCGAGACGACGTACAGCAGGCCGACGTTGATGTCGGTGATGTAGAGCGTGACCGGGCGGCCGAAAACCTCCACCGCCGGCCCGAACGGAATCACCGCGTAGACGATGAGCGCCGGGACCATCGCGAGAATCGGCGCCAGCGTGAACACCCAGCGGTCGGCGCGCGCCGGCGTGATGTCTTCCTTGATCATCAGCTTCAGCGCGTCGGCGATCGGCTGCAGGATGCCGTGCGGACCGACCCGCATCGGGCCGAGGCGCGCCTGCGTCCAGGCGATCACCTTGCGCTCGAGCAGCACCATGTACGACACGGCGGTCAGCGTCGCGACCAGCACGATGACGATCTTCAGCAGCGGGATGACGACAGCGTCGACCATCAGCGATCCACCTCGCCGAGGACGATGTCGATCGAACCGATGAGGACGACGACGTCGGCGATGAGATGGCCCTTGATGAGCTGCGGCAGCGCCTGCAGGTTGCAGAACGACGGCGGCCGGACGCGGACGCGGTACGGACTCATCGACCGGCCGTCGCTGACGATGAAGAATCCGAGTTCGCCCTTCGGCGACTCGATGGCGTGATAGGTCTCGCCGGCCGGCGGCTTGATGAGGCGCGGCACCCTGCCGACAATCGGCCCCTCGGGCATACCGTCGATCGCCTGACGGATGATGCGCAGCGACTGCCGGAACTCCTCCATCCGTACGAGGTAGCGATCGTAGGTGTCGCCGGCCAGACCGATCGGCACGTCGAAGTCCATCTCGTCGTAGGCCGCGTACGGTTCGTCCCGCCGCAGATCGCGCGGCACGCCGGAACCGCGCAGCGACGGCCCGCTCAGACCGATCGCCATCGCCGCGGCGCCGTCGATGACGCCGATGCCCTTCGTCCGCTCGCGCCAGATGCGGTTGTGCGTCAGCAGCTCCTCGTACTCGACCAGCTTGCCGTCCATGATGGTGCAGAACTCGCGCACCTTGCGATCCCAGCCGGGCGGAATCTCCTGCGGCAGGCCGCCAATCCGCATCGAGTTGTAGGTCAGGCGGGCGCCGCAGTACTCCTCGAACAGGTCGAGGATCAGCTCGCGCTCGCGAAAGGCGTAGAGGAAGACGGTCATGGCGCCGGCATCCATCGCGTGCGTGCCGAGCCACAGGCAGTGGCTGGCGATCCGCTGCAGCTCGCAGACCAGCGTGCGCATGTAGCGGGCGCGCCGCGGCACCTCGATCCCCATCAGCTTCTCGACAGTCTCGCAATAGCCGACGTTGTTCGTCGCCGCGGCGACGTAGTCCATCCGGTCGGTCAGCAGAATCACCTGCGTGTAGCTGCGGTTCTCACTGAGCTTCTCGATGCCGCGGTGCAGGTAGCCGATGACGACGTCGGCGTCGACCACCGTCTCGCCGTCCAGGCGCAGGACGACACGCAGCACACCGTGCGTGCTCGGGTGCTGCGGCCCCATGTTGATGACGAGTTCGTCGGTGTCGAACATCGCCCCGTGATGGACGGCGGGGGTCTCCATGGCGGCTACTCGATGTCGGCTTCGTCGCGCGACTGGCGGAGGGTCAGCCAGTCGATCGGGTTCTCGAGGAGCAGTTCGCCAGGCCCTTCCAGCGGATAGTCCTTGCGCTGCGGATGCCCCTGCCAGTCGTCCGGCATCAGGATGCGCCGGAGATCCGGGTGGCCGCTGAAGCGGATGCCGAACATGTCGAACACTTCGCGTTCCAGCCAGTTGGCGGCCGGCCACACCCCGGTCACCGAGGCGATCGCCTCGTCGTCGCGCACCCGCGCCTTGACCCGGATGCGATGGCGATGGCGCGTCGAGTAGAGACAGTAGATGACGTCGAAGCGTTCGGGACGCGGCGGCCAGTCGGTCGCGGTGATGTCCGAGCACCAGTCGAACGCCGCCTCCGGTGCCGTGGCCAGCCAGCCGACGACGTCGAGCAGCCGGGCCGGCGCGACGATCGCCGTCCAGTCGCCGACGAAGTGGCTCAGGGCGACGACGGCGTCGGGAACGGCAGCCTGCAGGGAAACGAGAAATCGCGGGGCGGACAGATCGGCGGGTGGCGGCTGATCGGCAGGGCCGCCGGGCGGCGCCAGCGTGGGTGGATGATCAGGCATCTACACCCACTCCAGGGCACCCTTCTGCCACGCGTAGTAGTAGCCGACCACGAGGATGCCGATGAACACGAACATCTCGATCAGGCCGAACAGCAGCAGCTGATCGAAGACCACGGCCCACGGGAACATGAACACCGTCTCGACGTCGAAAATCAGGAACAGCATCGCCACCAGGTAGTAGCGGATGCTGTAGCGGTCGCGCGCGTCGCTCGTCGCCTCGATGCCGCATTCATAGGGCTCGAGTTTCACCTGGTTGTACTTGCGCGGGTGAATCAGGCGGGTCAGCAGCAGGGTGGCCACCGCAAAGCCGACCGCGACCAGGATCGACAAGACAATGGGAACGTAAGGGGACGGCATGGGGACACCCGGCGCGAGGGACCACCGCGAGCCGGTTATAGCACGCGGCCCAGGTCGAGTCAAGAAACGGACAAGCTTGCGCGCTTCCCGCAACCTACACATTTCACGGCAGTTGACGCCACACGCGACGCTTGACGGGCCCGCCGCCCGCTCCTATACTCGGTCAATGAAGAGGGGATATCCGCTGGCGACGGCGTGGACGATCGGCGCGGTGGCGGTATCTCTCCTGGCGCCGCTCGCCGCACAGGACCGCCAGCGCGCCATGTACGTCAGCCTGGTGGACAACAAGGGCGTCCCGGTCCCCGACGCGGGCCCGAACGACATCCTCATCCGCGAAGACAATGTGGCGCGCGAGGTGCTGCGGGTCCAGCCGGCCACCGACCCCATCGAGATTGCGCTGCTCGTCGACACGAGCACGGCCGCCCGCACCCTCATCCGCGATTACCGTGCCGCCATCCCGGCCTTCCTGGACGTGGTCCTCGGCGAGGAATCGGGCGGTCAGAACCATGTCGCGATCATCGCGATCGGCGAACGGCCCACCATCTTCACCGACTACACGTCCGATCGAAAACGGCTGGAGGCGGGCCTCGGTCGGGTGTTCGCCCAACCGGACGCCGGCACCTATCTGCTCGACGCGATTCGCGAGGTCGGCCAGGGGCTCGAGAAACGCCAGGCCGAGCGCGCGGTGATCGTCGCCCTGCTCAGCGAAGGGCCGGATCTCAGCAACCTGAACTGGCAACTGGTCCTCGACCGGCTGAAGTCATCCGGAGCGATGTTCCACGCGCTCACCGTCGGTCCGCCGGCCAATTTCGCGCAGGACCGCTCGATGGTTCTGTCGCTCGGCACGAAGAGTTCCGGCGGCCGCTACGAGACCGTGCTGATCCCGTCGGCCTTGACGATGCGTCTGAAGGAGGTGGCTCAGGAGATCGTCGGACAGTATCGCGTCACCTACGCCCGGCCGGACTCCCTGATTCCGCCCGAGAAGATCGAAGTGTCCGCCCGCCGCCAGGGACTGACCGCCCGCGGCATTCCGGTCAACACGACGCCGGAGCGCCCGGCACCGCGGGAACGGTGATGCCACACCGCCATCAGGCGCGCCTCGCAGCCGCGCTCGGGATCGCCACGATCGGCGCCGTCCTGCTCTCATGGCCGCTCACGGCCCAGCAGCCGACCGCGGCGCCCGGCCAGCCGCCGGCGGTGGGTCAGCCGCCAGGCGGCGCGGCGAACCCGGATCAGGCGCCGCCGCCGGGACAGACGTTCCGGACCGGTGTCGATCTCGTGTCGCTGAACGTCACGGTGGCCGAAAGCGGGGCACCACGTTACGCCACCGACCTCGAGCAGGCGAACTTCCTGGTCTACGAAGATGGCGTGAAGCAGGACGTCACCTACTTCAATCGCGCCAACCTGCCGATTGCGCTGGCCCTGCTCATCGACACCAGCGCGAGCATGGAAACCCGCCTGCAGACGGCCCAGGATGCCGCCATCGGGTTCGCGAAACGGCTGCGCCCGCAAGACCTGGCCGAAGTCATCGACTTCGACAGCCGGGTCGTCATCCTCCAAAGCTTCACGGGCAGCGCGGCCGAACTCGAACAGGCCATCCGCAGGACCTCGGCCGGCGGCTCCACGTCGATGTACAACGCCGTCTACATCGCGTTGAAGGACCTCAAGAAGGTCGTCGCCGGCAACGTCGACGAAATCCGTCGGCAGGCGATCGTGCTGTTGTCGGACGGCGAAGACACGTCGAGCCTGCTGCCGTTCGAGGAGGTGCTCGACCTCGCGAAGCGGTCCGAGACGGCCATCTACACGATCGGGCTGCGATCGGCCGACAACAGCGGGTCGAACCGCGGCTTCAAGGAGGCAGAGTTCGTCTTGAAGCAGCTGGCGCAGGAAACCGGCGGACGGGCCTTCTTCCCGTCGCAGGTGACCGAGCTCGCTGGCATCTACAGCCAGATTTCGGACGAACTGTCGAGCCAGTACACCATCGGCTACACCTCGCGTAACCCGAAGCGTGACGGCGCCTGGCGGCGCATCGTCGTGCGGGTGGACCGCCCGAATCTGGTCGCCCGCACCAAGCAGGGCTACTTCGGCCCTACGATCGCCCGGTAGACCGCGATAGACTGACGGGAGCCGGGACGCGCGTCCCCCCTCGACAATGAATACCGTTCCGCTCGTTCTGTACGCGGTCGCCCTGGTGGCGTACCTCTGGCATTTCGCGCGCCGCCAGCCGACGGTCGGGCGGACCGCAACGACCCTGCTCGTTGCCGCGGTGCTCGGCCACACCTTCGTCGTCGGCATGCAGACGATGGAGGCCGGACATGTGCCGGTGACCGATGCGTCATCGGCGATATCGACGTTCGTCTGGCTGCTGGCGCTGTCCTACCTCTACATCGAGATGACCACCGATGAACGGGCCATGGGGGCCTTCATCCTGCCGCTGCTGGTCCTCCTGCAATTGATCCCGGCACTCGACCCCGGGGTGGAAGACCGCGCCGAGGTGCTGCAGGGTCCGCTGTTCGGCCTGCACGTGTCGTCGCTGCTGTTCGCCTACGCCAGCTTTGCCCTCGCCTGCGTGATCGGCATCACCTACGTGCTGCTCTTCAAGGAGATCAAGGCCAAGCACCTGGGCTTCTTCTACGCCCGGCTGCCGTCGCTGCAGGTGCTCGACACGATGAACCAGCGGGCCATCGTCTTCGGCTGGATCTTCTTGACGGTTGGCATGGTGGTGGGGACGATCTGGGCCAGCCAGGCGCGCGCCTACGCCGCCGCCGACCCGCGCGTCCAGGCCATGTCGCTGCAGGATCCGAAGATCTTCGTCGCGATCGTCTGCTGGGCGGTCTATTCGTTCGAGGCGTTCGCCGCGCGCCGACTGGGCTGGGGCGGACGGCGCGCCGCGTATCTCTCGGCCCTCGGATTCGCCATCGTGCTGCTGAACTTCGTGCCGATCAGCTACTTCCTGACCACCAGCCACGATTTCTAGTCGCATGCACCTCCTACTGGTCGGCATCAGCCATCGCACCGCGCCCGTGGACGTCCGCGAGCGGCTGGACTTCCAGGCGCGCGGCGTCGAAGGCGCGCTGCGGGCGCTGGCCGTGCGCCCGTCGGTGCACGAAGCCGTGGTCCTGTCGACCTGCAACCGCGCCGAGGTCTACGCCGCCTGTCAGACACCCGACGTCGCGCGTCAGGACATTGTCTCGTTCATGAGCGAGTTCCATGGACTCGATCGGACCGAGGTGCTGCCGCACGTGTTCGAATCGACCGACCTGGACGCTGCGCGTCATCTCTTCCGCGTCGCCTCCGGTCTCGACTCGCTGGTCGTCGGCGAGCCGCAGATTCTCGGCCAGGTGAAGGAGGCGCATGCCGCTGGCAACGCGGCACAGACGGTCGGTCCGGTGCTGAACCGGTTGTTCCACCTGTCGTTCGGCGCCGGCAAGCGGGTGCGGACCGAAACCGCGCTCGGCTCGGGCGCCGTGTCGGTCAGCTTCGCCGCCGTCGCGCTGGCGAAGAAGATCTTCGGCGATCTCAAGGGACGGACGGTGCTGGTGGTCGGCGCCGGCGAGATGGGCAAGCTGACGGCACAGCACATGCGCTCTCAAGGTGCCCACCGGGTGACGATCGTCAGCCGCACCCTGGCCCGCGCCGCCCGCATCGCCGAGGCGATCGGCGGCGCGTCGGCTGCCCCGTGGGAAGCGCTCGACGCCTCGCTCAGCGCCAGCGACATCGTCATCACGGCCACCGGCGCGTCGGCGCCCATCCTCACGAAGGCGCGCATCGAGAGGACGATGCGGTCGCGGCTGAATCGGCCGCTGTTCATCATCGACATCGCGATGCCGCGCGACGTCGAAGCGGCGGCGGGCGACATCGAACAGGTCTTTCTCTACAACATCGACGACCTGCGGGCGACGGTGGCCGAGAACCTGGCGCGGCGCGCCAGCGAGATCAGCCGGGCCGAATCCATCGTCGCGGAGGAGGTCGACAAGTTCGGCGGCTGGCTGCGCTCGCGCGGCGTCATTCCGACCGTGGTGGCGCTGCGGCAGCGGTTCGAGTCGATTCGCCGTTCGGAACTCCAGCGCCTGGACTTCAAGATGGCGGCGCTGCCGCCGGAGGCACGGTCGCGCGTCGACGAGATCACGCGCCTGCTCGTCGAAAAGCTGCTGCTGACACCCACCGAGCAGCTGAAGGCGCTGGCCGATGCGGAGTCGGCCGGCCAGTACACCGAAGCGGTCACCCGCCTTTTCAACCTGCAGCCTGGCAGCGCGGCGGCGCAGCTCGACGACGAGGCGCCGGCGGCGGCAGCGGCGCAGGCCGGCGGCGCCGAACCCCTGTCCTCGGGAAACGTCGAGGCGTTCGCGCCGAAGGCGCGCGGGTCGCGCTGAGCGCATCGTGGACGGCGTGACGGCGCTCCGACTCGGCACTCGAGGCAGCCAGCTGGCCCTGTGGCAGGCACGCACCGTGGCGGCGCGGATCGAAGCGGCCGGCGGTCCCGCCTGCCAGCTGGTGATCATCAAGACATCCGGCGATCGCCTGCAGGACGCGCCGCTCTCCGAAATCGGCGGCAAGCGGCTGTTCGTCAAGGAAATCGAAGAGGCGCTCGTCGGCGGGGACATCGACCTCGCGGTCCACAGCAGCAAGGACATGCCGGCGCAGCTCGTCGATGGGCTCGAGGTGGCGGCGGTGCTGCCGCGCGAGAACCCGCTGGACGCGGTCGTGCTGCCGGCGGGCCGAACCGCCGCGGTCGATTCACTGGCGGCGCTCGTCAGCATCGTCGGCCAGACGCCGACGTTCGGCACCGCCAGCGTGCGGCGGGTCGCCCAGCTGAAGCGGCTGTTCCCGGGCGGCCGGTTCGCGGCGATCCGCGGCAATCTCGACACCCGGCTGCACAAACTCGATGACGGGCAGCACGACGCCCTGGTGCTGGCGGCCGCCGGCCTCCATCGGCTCGGGTTCGCGTCGCGCATTTCGTTCGCGCTGCCGGTCGAGGGATGCGTGCCGGCGCCCGGCCAGGGCATCGTCGCCGTCGAGATTCGCGGCACCGACGCGGCGACCCGGGCGGCGGTCGAACCGATCAACGATGGCGATGCCGCCGCCGCGTTCGCTGCGGAACGGGCGTTGGTGTCGGCGCTCGGCGGCGGCTGCCAGACGCCGATCGGCGCGCTGGCCGCCATCGTCGACGGGAACGAACTCGAGATGGTGGCCGCCGTCATCGCGCTGGATGGGACGCGCATCGTGCGGACCACGGCACGCGGTCCCCGGCATGCTGCGCAGGCACTCGGCGCGCGAGCCGCCGAGCAGCTGCTGGCACAGGGCGCCGACGAGATCCTGGCCGACGCCAGGCGCGCCCAGGGACACGTGGGAAACTGACGGTCGGCCCGTGCATCAGGCGGATTTGGCCGACGCGGACGACAGACGACAGACGACTACAGCATGACGAGCATCGTTTACTTGATCGGAGCTGGTCCGGGCGATCCTGGACTGATTACCGCCCGCGGCCTTCGTTGCCTCGGCTTCGCCGACGTGGTGCTCTACGACCACCTCGTGCCACCCCGGCTGCTCCGCCACGCGCGGCCGAACGCTGAAAAAATCGACGTCGGGACCGCGGCGCCGCAGGCGCTCGAGCAGGAGGCCATCTGCTACCTGCTGGCCGAGAAGGCGCGCGACGGCAAGATCGTGGCCCGGCTCAAGTGGGGCGACCCGTTCGTCTTCGACCGCGGCGGCGCGGAAGCGCTGTTCCTGCACGAGCAGGGGGTTCCGTTCGAGGTCATCCCCGGCGTCCCGGCCGGCATCGGCTTCTCGGCCTATGCCGGCGTGCCGCTGTCGTATCCCGGCGCCGGCGACACCATCACCTTCATCCGCGGGTTCGAAGACGATGGGAAGGCGCATGCGGCACTCGACGTCGACTGGTCGGCGCTGGCGCGCCTCGACGGCACCCTCGTCTGCTATACCGGTTCGACGCAGCTGCCGGGCATGGTCCGGTCGCTGTTGTCGCACGGCCGGCCGCCGGAGGAGCCGGCGGCGCTCGTCGTGAGTGGCACGCTGGCGACGCAGCACACCACCTTCGGCACACTTGCCGACATCGTCGAGAAGGTCGAGGCGCAGAACGATCGTCGCCCCGGCATCTTCCTGCTCGGGCGCGCCGTCGGGCTGCGCGAGCATCTGCGCTGGTTCGACGCCAAGCCGCTGTTCGGCAAGCGCATCCTCGTCACCCGGCCGCGCGAGCAGGCGATCGAGATGTCCGAGCTGATCGAATCGCTGGGCGGCGAAGCGATCGAGGCGCCGTTCATCCGGATCGTGCCGCCGCACGATTACGAGGAGCTCGACGCGGCGGTTGCCTCGATCGGCGAGTACGACTGGCTGGTGTTCTCGTCGGCCAATGCCGTCGAGGCGTTCATGCAGCGGTTGCTCGCGTCGCCGCTCGACATGCGGGCGCTGGCCAACACGAAATTGTGCGCCGTCGGTCCGGCGACGAGCGATCGGCTGGCGAAGTACGGACTCAAGGTCGATCTCACGCCGGCCGAATACCGCGCCGAATCGATCGTCGAGGCGTTTTCGACCTCGGGCGACGTCCGCGGGTTGTCGGTGCTGATTCCGCGCGCCGACATCGGCCGCGAGATCGTCGGCGACGAACTGCGGCGGCAGGGGGCCGAAGTCACCGAGGTCATCGCCTACCGCACCGTCGTCGTCGATCCGGAGCGCGAAGGCGAGCCGGACGTCTACCGCATGCTGCTCGACAAGCAGCTCGATGTCGTGACCTTCGCCAGCGCCTCGTCGGTGCGCAGCTTCGTCCGTGCCTTCGGTCAGGACCAGGCGGCCGACCTGCTGCGTCCGGTTGCCGTCGCCTCGATCGGCCCGGTGACGGCGCAGGTGGCGACGCAGTACGGCATCCAGACCACCATCATGCCGGCCCACTACACGGTGCCGGCGCTGGTCGACGCCATCGTCCAGCATTTCCGGGGACAACGGACATCATGACGAGCCGCTCCCAGGCCCGCCTGCCGCTGACCCATCGTCTGCGACGGCTTCGCCGGTCGGCGGCCATGCGGGCGCTGGTGCGCGAAACACGGCTGTCGCCGGACATGCTGATGCTGCCGTTGTTCGTCTGCGCGGGCGAAGGGGTGCGGCGCGAAGTGCCGTCGATGCCCGGGGTGTTCAACCTCTCCGTCGACGAAGCCGTCAGGGAGACGGCGGCGGCGAGGGCGGACGGCATCCGCAGCGTCCTGCTGTTCGGGTTGCCGGAGCAGAAGGACGACATCGGATCGGCCGCCTACGATCCGGAGGCGCCGGTCCAGGCGGCGGTCCGCGCGATCAAGCGCGACGTGGCCGACGTCCTCGTGGTGACCGATGTCTGCCTGTGCGAGTACACCGAACACGGACATTGCGGGATTCTGATCGACGGCGACATCGCGAACGACCCGAGCGTCGATCAGCTGGTGAAGGTGGCGGTCTCGCATGCCGCCGCCGGCGCCGACATCGTCGCGCCGTCGGACATGATGGATGGCCGGGTGGGGGCGATTCGCGGGGCGCTCGACGAACGCGGCTTCGAACAGATCGCGATCATGTCGTACGCGGCGAAGTACTGTTCGGCGTTCTACGGCCCGTTCCGGGACGCCGCCGGATCGACGCCGAAGTTCGGCGACCGGCGCTCGCACCAGATGGATCCGGCCAACGCCCGCGAAGCCCTGCGCGAGGTGGCGCAGGACATCGAGGAAGGCGCCGACCTCGTCATGGTCAAGCCGGCGGTGGCCTATCTCGACGTGATCCGCGAGGTCAAGGACACGTTCGGCTACCCGACTGCGGCGTATCACGTCAGCGGTGAGTACGCCATGCTCAAGGCCGCTGCCCGGAACGGCTGGATCGACGAGTCACGGGCGATGATGGAGACGCTGACGTCGATCCGTCGGGCCGGCGCCGATATCGTCATCACCTACTACGCACGGGACGCCGCGCGGCTGCTGGCGTAGGTCGCAGGTTCGCAGGTTCGCGGGTTCTCAGGTTCGCAGGTTCGCGGGTTCGCAGGTTC
>CADEDC010000013.1:84832-86393 GCA_902825985.1 uncultured Acidobacteriota bacterium
CAGGTTCGCAGGTTCGCGGGTTCTCAGGTTCGCAGGTTCGCGGGTTCGCAGGTTCACAGGTTCACGGTTCACAGGTTCGCAGGCTATGGCGACACGGCGTTCGACGCGTCTCTTCACACGGGCTCAGCAGATCCTTCCCGGCGGCGTCGACAGTCCCGTACGCGCCTTCAAGTCGGTTGGCGCGACGCCGCTGTTCATCGCCCGTGCCTCGGGCGCAACGCTCGAAGACGTCGACGGCAACCGCTACATCGACTACGTGATGTCGTGGGGGCCGTTGATTCACGGTCACGCACCGAAGGGGCTGCTGAAGGTTCTCAAGGCGGCCGCCGATCGCGGCACGAGCTACGGCGCGCCGAGTCCGCTCGAAGTCGAACTCGGCGAGAAGGTCCGCCGGCTGATGCCGGGGCTGCAACGCGTCCGCTTCGTCAGTTCGGGCACCGAAGCCGCCATGAGCGCCGTGCGCGTCGCGCGCGCCGCGACGCGCCGCGAGAAGATCATCAAGTTCGAAGGGTGTTACCACGGGCACGCCGATGGGTTCCTCGTGCAGGCCGGATCCGGCGCGCTGACGCTCGGCGTCCCGACCAGTCCGGGCGTGACGCGCGGGGCGGCCAACGACACGCTGATTGCCAGCTACAACGACCTCGACTCGGTTGAACGCCTGTTCAACGCCAACCGCAGCGAGATCGCGGCACTGATCGTCGAGCCGATCGCCGGCAACATGGGGCTGGTGCCGCCCGCCGACGGCTTCCTGCGGGGGCTGCGCGAGCTCTGTGACGCGCACGGCGCCATGCTCGTGTTCGACGAAGTGATCTCCGGCTTCCGCGTCGGGCCGGGCGGCGCCCAGGGGTGGGCGAGAGTGCAGCCGGACCTCACCTGCCTCGGCAAGATCATCGGCGGCGGTCTGCCGGTCGGCGCCTATGGCGGTCGCGCCGAGCTGATGTCGCTCGTCGCACCGGCCGGGCCGGTCTATCAGGCTGGCACGCTGTCAGGGAATCCGCTGGCGATGACGGCCGGGCTCTGGTGCCTCGACAACCTGAAGCCGGCGCTCTACAAGCAGTTGAGTGGTCTGACGACGCAGCTGGCCGGCGGGCTGGCCGAGGCGGCCCGCGACGCCGGAGTGCCAGTCCAGATCAACGCGTTCGGTTCGCTGCTCACGCCGTTCTTCACCCGCCAGCCGGTCCGCGACTACGGGTCGGCGACCGGTGCCGATACCGGCGCCTACGGGCGCTTCTTCCGCGCGATGCTGGCGCGCGGCGTCTACCTGCCGCCGTCGCAGTTCGAGGCGTGGTTCCTGTCCGCCGCACACACGAAGCGCGACATCGACCGGACGATTGCCGCCGCTCGCCTGGCATTCCGCGCGGCGCGCGGTCACGAAGAGGGGGGGTAGGGCGGGTAGGCCTGGTGGGCCTGGTGGGCCTGGTAGGCCGGGTAGGGCGGGTAGGCCGGGTAGGCCGGGTAGGCAAGATTGATGGCGCGCCTACCGGCGCGCCTTGAAGCAAGGTGCCCACCAGGCCCACCCGGCCTACCCGGCCTACCCGGCCTACCCGGCCTACCCGGCCTA
>CADEDC010000014.1:0-23855 GCA_902825985.1 uncultured Acidobacteriota bacterium
GCGACGCCGGGCGCCCGCGCGGCGGGGCGGCCCGCGGCCGCCTGGCCGCCTTCGTCACGGCCTCACGCAGTTCCTTCAAATCCCGGGCATGGGTGAACAGCTCCACCACCGCGGCGGTGCCGAGCAACGGCCCGGTCATCCACTGCCGCAAGCCCGACTCGTCGGCCGTCGTCAACACCATCGGAATGCCGTCCCACGTCGCACGGCCGCGGATCTGCGACAGCTCGTGCCAGAGGCTGTCGGTCGCCAGGGTCATGTCGACGACCACAGCCTGCGGCTGAATCGCCTCGACGAAGCGGTCGAGGCGATTCAGCGCCGACGGCGCCGTGAACGTCGCGAACCCCGCGCTGTCGAGGGCGCACTTGAGAAAGTCAGCCGTGTGTCGCTCACGGCTGAACACGACCACGACCGGCACGGGGGGTTGGGGGGACATGCCCCCCATTCAGGCAAGCCCGGTACCCGGTGTGCGGGCGCCGGCCGGCCCGGAAGTCCGCCGTCGCCGCGCCTTAAGGCTGAGACAGAACGCGGAAGCTGACTTGGCGTGCCGGCAGATCGATGTGTCATCATGCGACATCTGCCATGGCCAAGACCCACGTGTCTGCCCGGCTCGGCACGTTCCGGCGACCGCCGTGGCGCCGGCTCGGGTTCGCGGCGCTGGCCGTCGTCCTCACCGCCTCGCTCGCCTACGGCCAGCGGATCTGGGTGGGCCCGGGCGGCGGCGGCGGGTTTGGCCGCCTGGCGCCGAAGTGGGCCCGCCCCGCCGACTTCGACGGCACGTTCCTCTACTGCCGCGGCTACTACGAGTCGGTCCGCTACGAAGACGGCGGCATGGGCTGGTGGACCGACTACCCGGGTGCCGACAACAACTTCTCCGTCCGTCTCGCCGAGCTCACCCGCGTCCATGTGAAGCTCGATGCCGACCGCCAGCCGAACTTCGTCGTCGTCTCCCTGAGCGATCCGCTGCTCTACCGCTGCCCCATGCTCTTCATGGAGGACGTCGGCACCGCGGAGTTCAGCGCCGAGGAACGGCAGAACCTCCGCCTGTTCTTCCTCAAGGGCGGTTTTCTATGGGTCGACGACTTCTGGGGCTCCGAGGCCTGGGACTACTGGCAGCGGCAGATCGCCGCCGTGCTGCCGCCCGGCGAGTATCCGATTTTCGACATCCCGCAGACCCACCCGATCATGCACGCGCTCTACGACGTGCAGGCGATTCCCCAGGTGCCGTCGATCAACTTCTGGTACCGCCGCGGCCGCCGCGCCACGTCGGAGCGCGGCGCCGACAGTGCGCAGGTCCACTTCCGCGGCATCCAGGACGTGCACGGGCGGCTGATGGTGGTCATGTCGCACAACACCGACATCGCCGACACGTGGGAACGCGAGGGTGAGAACCGCGAGTACTTCGACCGGTTCTCGCCTGCCGGCTACGCCATCGGCGTCAACGTCGTCCTCTACGCCATGACCCACTGAGGTGCGCGATGGCTGACCGCTCCCCGTCACCGCCGATCGGATCGCGACGCGGGCTCACCGCACTGCTCGTCGGCGTGCTGCTGACCGCGGCGGCGGCCGCCTTCGCCCAGCGGATCTGGGTCGGCGGCGGCCGCTTCTATCGCGAGCCGCCCAAGTGGGCGACCGCACGCGACTTCGACGGCTCGTTCCTCTACTGCCGCGGCCACTACACCAGCGTCCGGCGCGAGTACGGCGGCCAGGGGTGGAGCACCGACTACCCGGGCGCCGACAACAACTTCTCGGTGCGGCTGGCCGAACTGACCCGCGTCCCGGTCCACTTCAACGCCGACCGCCAGCCGAACACGGTCGTCGTCTCGCTCGCCGATGCGCTGCTCTTCCGCTGTCCGATGTTGTTCATGGAAGACGTCGGCACGCTGGAGTTCAGCGACGCCGAGGTGCAGAACCTGCGGGCGTTCTTCCGCAAGGGCGGCTTTCTGTGGGTCGATGACTTCTGGGGGACGCGGGCGTGGGCGCAGTGGTCGACGCAAATCGGCCGCGTCCTGCCGCCCGGCGAGTATCCCGTCGTCGACCTGCCGCTCGAACACCCGCTGATGCACGCCCTCTACGACGTCCGATCGTTCCTGCAGGTGTCGTCGATCCAGCACTGGCGGACGAGCGGCGGCGAGGTCAGCGAGCGCGGGTCCGACAGCGTACCGGTCCACTACAGGGGCATCCAGGACAGCCATGGCCGGCTGATGGTCCTGATGACCCACAACACCGACGTCGCCGACACCTGGGAGCGCGAAGGCGAGAACCAGGACTACTTCGACCGGTTCTCACCGGCCGGCTACGCGATCGGTGTCAACGTCGTGCTGTACGCGATGACGCACTGAGGGGGAAGCGGCGCTCACGGGGCGCCGCGGTGCAGCAACCCGGCGACGATTGCCGCCATGTCCTGGTGGCCGTGGCCCTCGGCAATGGCCGCGTCCATCTTCCGCGCGATCGCCGGCAGCACGGTGAGCGGCTGGTCGCCGGCCGCCTCGATCATCAGGCGCACGTCCTTGCGCGCCATCGTCAACTCGAACGTCGCGGTGAGGTCGCCCGACGCCATCTTGGCGGCGCGCGCGCCGACCAGGCCGCCGATCGGGAACTTCTCGAAGAGCCCCACCGCGTCGTCGAACGGCACGCCGAGGTGTGCTGCCATGGCGAAGACATCGGCGATGCCGGCCGTGAGGACGAACAGCAGCGAGTTGCCGAACAGCTTGAAGGCGGCGGCGTGGTCCGGCCGCTCCCCGAGAAACCACACGTGCCCGGTCATCCGGGTCAAGCGGTGGTGGGCCCGCTCGAACAGCGGGGTCGGCCCGGCGACGAGGATCATCCCGGCGCCGTCGCGGCACATCTGCGGCGACATGAACACCGGCGCATGGATGAACGCGACGCCGTTCCCGGCCATCCGCTCGAGCCGCTCCTTCGTCCCGGCCGGCGACGTCGTCGTGTGGTCGATGACGAGGACACCGGCCGGCAGGTGCGACACGAGGCGCACCAGCATCTGGTCGACGACCCCATCGTCGGGCAGCGCCAGGTGGACGAACTCGGCGTCGGCCACCGCCTCCTCGGGTGTCGCGGCGACGATCGCCCCGTGCGCCGCCAGCGCCTGCGCCTTGGCGACCGTGCGGTTCCACACGGTGACCCGGTCACCGTGCTTCAACATCCGCTCGACCATCCCGCTGCCGAGCAGCCCCGTCCCGAGAAACGCGACCTTGACCATGATCCCCCCTGCGGCGATGCCGACCGCCGTGCCGGGATCATACTGCGCGGCGAGTCACCGGCGGCCGGGCGGGCGTGGCCGACCACCTGGCGGCGCTGCCGCGCCGCGCCGGTGACGCGGTCACTCTGCCAGGTCGGGCGCCAGGTGGTGGCCGACGCAGGCGTCGTAGGCCCACCCGCCGAGCACTCCGCCGATCGTCGGCCCGACGATCGGCACCCACCACCAGCCGCCGCCGGCGGTGAACACCGCACCACCCCATCCGGCCATGGCGGTGAAGAGCCGCGGCCCGAAGTCGCGTGCGGGATTGATCGCATAGCCTGAGTTGAACCCGAACGCCGCACCGATCGCGACGACCAGCAGGCCGACAATGACCGGCACCAGGCCGTTCGGCGCCGGCGCATTGCGCGAGTCCGTGATGCCGAGGATCACCGCGACGAGCAGCGCCGTGCCGACGATCTGGTCCACCACGCCGCCGGGGAACGGACTGAGGAACGGCTGCGGGTAGGTCGCCCAGATGCCCGCCGTGCCGCGCGCGCCGGCGACCTGCCGCACGCCACCGTCGAACGCCGCGAGCGCCTCGTAATAGGTGGCGTAGACCACGGCCGCGGCGACGAACGCGCCGGCCGTCTGCGCGGCGGCGTAGGGGAGCACCTTGCGCCACGGGAACCGGCGATGGACCGCGAGCGCGACGCTCACCGCCGGATTCAGGTGCGCACCGGTCACCCCGGCCGAGACGTAGCAGCCCATGATCACGCCGAGGCCCCAGGTGACGTTGATCGCGAGCGGACTGCCGGCACCGTTGCCGCTGAGGACGGTCTGGGCCACGACGCCGACGCCGAACGCGATGAGGACGAAAGTACCGAAGAACTCGGCCAGCAACTCGCGCTTCAGACCTCGCATGCGGACTCCTCATTTGGGACGCGGGCGGACGATGGCCCGCGATGACGGGCGGCGAAGATTGTAGACTGACCCGTCATGCCGCACATTCTCGCCCTCGATCAGGGCACGACGAGTTCGCGCGCCATCGTCTTCGACGAACGCGGCCGAATCGTGACCGTCGCCCAGAAGGAATTCACCCAGCTCTTTCCGAAGGCCGGCTGGGTGGAACACGACCCGCAGGAGATCTGGGCGTCGCAGGTGGGCGTGGCCATCGAAGCGCTCGGCCGCTCGGGGCTGCGCGCCCGCGACATCGCCGGCATCGGCATCACCAATCAGCGCGAGACGACGATCGTCTGGGATCGTGAGACGGGCGCACCGGTCTACAACGCCATCGTCTGGCAGGATCGACGGACGGCGGACTACTGCGAGGCCCTCAAGGCGCGCGGCGCCGGTCCGCTGATTCAGCGCAAGACCGGCCTGCTCGTCGACGCCTATTTCTCCGCCAGCAAGATCCACTGGATCCTCGCGAACGTCCCGGGCGCCGGCGCCCGCGCCGCGGCGGGACAGCTCGCGTTCGGCACGGTGGACGCCTGGCTGATCTGGAAACTCACCGGCGGCACGCGCCACGTCACCGACGTCAGCAATGCGTCGCGGACGATGCTGTTCGACATCCACGCCGGCCAGTGGGACGACGAGCTGCTGCGGCTGTTCGAGGTGCCGGCGTCGATGCTGCCGGAGGTCCGCTCGTCGAGCGAGCGATACGGGTCGGCATCGACCTCGCTCGGGCTTGGCGACATTCCGATTGCCGGCGTCGCCGGCGATCAGCAGGCGGCCCTCTTCGGTCAGATGTGCCTGCGCCCGGGCATGTCGAAGAACACCTACGGCACCGGCTGTTTCCTGCTGCAGAATGTCGGGCCGACGGCGCGGCCGTCGACGCATCAGCTGGTCAGCACCATCGCCTGGCGGATCGGCGGACGCACGGAGTACGCGCTCGAGGGCAGCGTCTTCATCGGCGGGGCCGTCGTCCAGTGGCTGCGGGACGGCCTCGGCATCATCCGCACCGCCGCCGAGGTCGAGCCGCTCGCGACCAGCGTACCCGACACCGGCGGTGTCTATATCGTCCCGGCGTTCGCCGGACTGGGGGCGCCGCACTGGGATCCGTTCGCCCGCGGGGCGATGTTCGGCCTGACCCGCGGCACGTCGGCGGCGCACATCGCTCGCGCTGCCCTCGAATCGATCGCCTTTCAGGTCGCCGACCTCATGGACGCGATGACCGCCGACTCAGGCATCGGCCTGACCGAACTGCGCGTCGATGGCGGGGCCGCCGCCAACGACACGCTGATGCAGATGCAGGCCGATTTCCTCGGTGCGCCGGTGGTGCGGCCGGCGATCACCGAGACGACGGCGCTCGGCGCCGCCTACCTGGCCGGACTGGCGGTCGGCGTCTGGCAGTCGGCTGACGAGCTGATCGGACAGTGGCAGGTCGATCGCCGGTTCGAGCCGCGCCTGGCTGCTGCTCAGGTGAGAGCGACCCGCCAGCGCTGGTCGGCCGCCGTCGACCGCTCCCGGCGGTGGGACATGGGATCCGGAACCGGGCCTGCGGCGTCTTAGCTGTTTTCAGGTGCCTGGGCCCGCGGACGCGGTCCGCGGCTCGGGCGTGTGTCCGCTGTGCGAGATGGAAGGGGTGCGAGGATGCGAGTGATGGTATCGGTGATGTGCGCGATGGCTCTGGTGGCTGCGGCGACGTCGGTGCAGACAACGGCCGCCCTGATGGAGCTGAAGGTCGGTGACCCGGCGCCGAATTTCACGCTGCAGGCGACCGACGGCAAGACCTACAAGCTGTCGGACTTCAAGGGTAAGCAGGCGGTGGTGCTCGCCTGGTTCCCGAAGGCGTTCACCTCGGGCTGCACGATCGAATGCAAATCGCTCGCGGCGAACGGCGGCAAGATCCGCAAGTACGACGTCAGCTACTTCATGATCAGCGTCGATCCGCTCGAGGAGAACACCAAGTTCGCGCAGGCCGAAAAAGCGGACTTCCCGATGCTCGCCGACCCGACCAAGAACACCGCCACTGCCTACGGCGTGCTCTCGGAGCGCGGCTTCGCGAACCGCTGGACGTTCTACATCGACAAGAACGGCACCATCGCCGCCATCGACAAGCAGGTGAAGCCGGCGACGTCAGCCGAAGACATGATCGCGAAGCTCGGCGAACTCAAGGTCGCGGGGCGCTAGTCCCCTGGAACCGTGATGACTTGCATAAGTCCCGGCGCGCGGCGCCCGGATCGCAAGGCGCGACGACCGAGGATATTGGCCATATCTGAGGGAGGAGCAATGCCGCGAGGCGGGATGCCGCGCCCGGGAATTATGTGAGTCATCTCGGTTCCAGGGGACTAGACAGGACCACCGAATCCGGCGAGCCTGCGTGGGCGTCGATGCGGCGTTCACGCGGGACTGACCTGGTCGGTGGGCGGGCCGAGCGGATCGGATGACGTCGGCCCCAACGGTCCGCCGGGGCCGAGCGGGCCCGCCGATCCGGTCACCGGGCTCCCGCCCGTGAAGCCGCGGCTGAAGCGCGCCAGCGCGACGGCGCCGATGCCGATGGTCCACGCCAGGTACTCCGCACTGAAGCCGACCACCAGCAGCGCCGCCGAAATGAACCACAACGGGCCGCCGGCAATTCCCACGAGGCGCGCCAGAATCACCGGCGACGCCACCACGAGGACGCCGATCACGGTCGTCGCAATCCCGCCGTACTCGGTCCAGCCAAGGCGTTCGGTGACCAGCCGCCCGACGTGGGTGGCGACGGCGGTGAAGCCGACGAGCGCCAGAATCGCCAGCCCGAGCAGCGCAAACGGCACCAGCAGCAGGAGCGGGATGCCGACAATCGTGACCGCAAACAGCACGACGGTGATGATGAGCACCGGCAGGAAGAGCACCTGTGCGAGCAGGCCGACCGCCCCGGCCTTGAGCGGCTCGGCGACCGCACGGGCGGTGATGCGATCGGTGTAGTCACGGGCGAACAGCATCACGAGCGCGGCGAGCAGTGCCAGCACGCCGACGCGCACGAGCGTCGCCACCAGCGAGAACGCCGGGCCCCAGGCGCCGCGGCCCCACCACTCCAGCGGCCGCCGTGGCCCGCGCCAGTCGATGTTGATCGGCCCGACCGACACCTCCTCGACCTTGCCGTGCACCTGCGACCCGGGCTCGCGGCGCAGCGCCCCGCCGACGACCACGGCGTCCTTCCAGACCTCGGCGTTCGGGCCGAGATGCAGACTGCCCATCACGACGACGGTGTCGCCGGTGACTTCGCCGCGAACGTCCGCCGATCCGCCGATCACGACGACATCGCCGGCGACGGTTTCATCCTCGTCGACCGTCAGTGACCCGCCGAATCGCACGCGGTCGCCACGCCGACCGGCACGCGGTGTCCGCGGCGGCCGGGGCGGCTCCGGTGGGTCGACGGTCGCCGGCGGGGGTGGGGGCGGGGGGGGCATGGCGGGAGTGTCGGCTGGTGCCGTCGCCGGCGTCGTCGCTGTGCCGCTGGCGAACAGCGCCCGGCGGCGGTCGTCGTCCAGGTAGGACAACTGGAGCACGAGGTCGGCATCGGCGGCGAGCCGGCCGCGCAGTTCGGCGCCGGTGACCGCCTGCCCGTCGATCGCGATCGTGCCGGCGGCGATTTCGATCGACCGCACCGGGCTGGCAGCGCTGCGCGGTCGCAGCACGACACCGTCACGAATCGGCAGGACCTCGAAGCGCCGTTCCAGCTGTGTCCGCAGCGCCGACGGATCGGGGCTGCTCCCTTGCGCGTGCGCCGCCGCGGCCGGGACCACGACGCCGGCCAGCAGGGCGGCCCAGGCGAACACCGTCGTGAGTCGCGGCCGCTGGCGCGGCAACGGGCACGTGGGACAGGATGACCTCGTCATCGGGAAGACTCCTCATGTTCCTCAGATTCAAGCAACCGCTGCAGCCCGAACAGCGCGACCGCGCCAAGCAGCAGCAGACCGCCCATCACGCCGAGCGCCCCGGGCGTGACGAGCGCCGTAGTCACCCCGCGGCCCACCGCCGCGGCGATCGTCCAGCTGTCGTCCCCCCGCCCGAACGAGGTCGCCAGCCACAGACTGCCCCGCAGGAAGAAGCCGAGCGCCTCGACGAGGGCTCGCACGACCAACGGCGTCAACACGACTGCTCCGGCGATGGTCGACACCGACGCCACCAGCGCGAGGGCAGCCCAGCGCACCGTGCGGCGCGGGCCATCGCTCACTGGCCGCCAGCGCATGTACAGACTCTTACGTGAACGGCGCGCGTGAAGTTGCAGAGTGGCGGCGGCATGGCGATTCGCCTGACGAGGGTTGCGACAGCCGAGCCCGGGCTGCCCGCTTCGACTAGGATAGGCCGCACATGAGCGCTCGCACCGCGGCCACGGCCGCCCCGCCGTGGTATCGGGAGGTCACGCGGGAACAGTGGCGTGCATTTCTGGCCGCCTACCTCGGGTGGACCCTCGACGGTTTCGACTTCACCATCCTGACCTTTCTGCTGGTCGAGATCCAGCAGACCTTCACCGTCAACGCCGCGCTCGCCGGGGCCCTCGGCACCGCGACGCTGCTGTTCCGGGTCGTCGGCGGGATTGGCGCCGGCACCGCGGCGGACCGGTGGGGGCGCAAGCGACCGCTGATGTTCTCCATCCTGTGGTACTCGGTCTTCGCCGGGCTCGGCGGTTTCTCGACCTCCTACGCCATGCTGTTCGCCTGCCGTGCGCTGTTCGGGATCGGCATGGGCGGCGTCTGGGCGGCCGGCATGCCGCTGGCGCTCGAACACTGGCCGAGCCGGCTGCGCGGACTCGCGTCCGGGCTCCTCCAGGGCGGCTATCCGATGGGGTTCATCCTGTCCTCGCTCGTCTATCAGCTCGGCTATCCGTTCGTCCGGACCCAGACCGATGAACCGTGGCGCGTGATGCTGTTCCTCGGCGTCCTGCCGGCCCTGCTCGTCTTCTGGATCGGCCGGCGCGTGAAGGAGAGCCCGGTCTGGCTGGCACGCCAGCAGGCGCGCACCGGCGACGGCAGCCGCGAATTCTCGCTGGCGCGCCTCTTCGACGCCGGGCTGTGGCGAACGACGCTGCACACCTCGCTCGTCATGACGGCGTTCCTGTTCCTGTACCAGGCCATCAGCTTCTGGTATCCGACGCTGTTGCGCGGCATGGGACGGCAGCCGCTGCCCTACCTGATCGCGTTCAATGCCGGTGCGGTGGCCGGCAACGTGATCTGCGGACGGCTGTCCGAGTCGTGGCTCGGCCGCCGGGGGGCGGCGAGCCTCGCGACGTTCGTCGGCGTCAGCGCGCTGCCGATCTTCGCGTTCCCGGTCGCCACGCCATGGCTGCTCGTCGGCGCCGCGGTCATGGGCGCCTTCGCGACCGGCAATTTCGGCATCATGCCGGGGTACTTGAGCGAGCGATTCCCCACCGCCGTGCGCGCCGGCGGCGCCGGCTTCGCGTACCACGTCGGCGCGGCTCTCGCGTCGGTCGCCCCGTCGCTGGTCGGGGCGCTCGTCGATCGCGGCCTGCCACTCGAACGCGCGATGAGCTACTGCATCCTCGTCTCCGGCGCCGCCGTCATCGTCGCGATGTGGCTCGGCCCCGAAACACGCGGTCGCACGCTGGTCGACGCGTGAGTCGCGGCGCCGGCCGGCGCCGGCCCACCCGCCCCGCCACCCGCGCCCGCCACCGGGCGCACCGCCCGTAAGACATCCCCGTCACACAGCCAGGTGCCGCCGGGCAGCGTCGACGTCCAGCGCGGCGACCAGATCCCATCAAGGCGGCCTCGCGAGTGCCGATGACAAATCTGGCATCGGCCAGCAGCGAAAGGTGACGAGATGTTCAATCGTGTGTCATCGCAGGATGTTTCGGCGTCGTATGCGTCCATCGGAATCGTGCGGGTGACGGTGGCAGCCGCACGTCAGGCGGCGGCCCCGCTGGCGGCACCCGACGCGTCCGCGAATCGCGACCGCGTGTCGCTGTCGCCGCGGGCCCTTGCCGGGTCGCCGGGCACCGGCGCACGCCCCGCGGCTGCGGCCGACGACGCGCCGGCCGCGCCACCCGAGGGTGCCGGCACCACCGCGCCGTCGAACAACCCGGCGAACACCCCCGCGGCGGCGCCCGCCCCATCGCGCGCCGCGCGACTCGCCGATGTCCTCGTCCAGGCCCTCGACGCGAACCGGGACGGCACGCTCAGCGAGCGCGAGTTCGTCGAGGGCGCCAGGGCGCTGCTCGGTCGCGGACGCACCCGGCGGCCCGGCCGACACGATGACCACGACGGCGTGCGCGGCGACAGCGAGGCGGCCGGCCGCAGCGAGCACGGGGCACGGGACGGGCGCGGCCGGCGCCTCGAGCGTCGGCTGGACCGGGCGTTCGACCGCATCGACGCGGACGACAATGGATCGCTGGACGCCGGCGAACTGACGGCGGCGCTGGCGCGCGTCTCGGGCAGGAAATCGTCGGCGGCGCCGTCCCCCGAGGCACCGCCGCCGGCCGCCCCGCTGCCAGCCGGCGGCGGCAACGGTACGCTCGCCAATGGGAGCGTGCCGCTACCCGGCAATCCGGGCGCCGCGCCGACCTCCGACCCGCCGACGGCACCGGCATCAGCCACCGCACCCGCCGACGCGCCGTCCACGTCCGGCGGCTCGCTGTTCTCGTTCTCGGTGACCACCGTGACCTTCGTCTCGGTCGCGGTGCAGAGGTATCAGGCGGTCGATCAGCTCCAGGCCTGACGTCAGCCCACTCGTGGTCAGACGTCAGGGCATCCGTGGCTGACGTCGGTCCGCGAGCCCTGCCGTCAGGTCACTTGACGGAGAGCCCGGCGCCAATGATCAGCATCCGCGAGCGGGGCGCACCCGGCAGACCGAAGAACGACGCACCGGGATCGATGTCGTGGAAACGGACGTCGAAGGTGAACGCCAGGTGCGACCGGATGAACCATCGTCCGCCCCCGCCGTAGTTCACGCTGCGCAGCCGTTGCTCATCGGCTTCGGTGATGCCGCTGCCATCCGGCACCAGCGTGCGCTGTGACGGTCCGAGGCCGCCGCTGATGTAACTCCACCCGTCCCCATCGCCGAAATTGAACGAAATCTGGGGTGTGAACGCGGTGAACCGCTCGGTGACGCCGCGGATCGCGGGTGTCGAGCCGGTCCCCTGTGACGAGGTCGCCGCGCGCGCCAGCGTCAGCTGGGCGCCGACGCCGAGCGTCATCGCCTTCCACTTGAACAGGTAGAGATGCAGCCCGGCGTCGGCGCCGAGCCCGCGGCCCGGCAGTTCGCTCACCTGCAGGCCGCGGCTCGCAGCGAGTTCCGGCTCCTGCGTGAACTTCGGCATCGAGCCGCGAAGATCCAGGACGACGTGCGGAATCGGCGGCGGCGGTTCCTGAGCACGGACGAGGTCGGGTGACGCGATCGGCACGACCGTCGCGAGCCACAGCAGAATCCAGAGACGCGGCATGGGTCGGGGTCATTGTAGCGGACCCGCGTCGCGCGCCCGCCTCGTGCTCACGCAGTGCGGGCCCGCCGTGCCGGCCGCGGATTGACGCTTGTCTCGGCTGGCGGCTAGCATGGGCCCACCTTCCACCATGCACAGGTACTCGAGCCTTACCTCGTTCCCCGACCGCCTCAACCGTCTGGCAGAACTGGCAGTCGACCTCTGGTGGAGCTCGCATCGCGAGGCGCGCGACGTGTTCCGTCGACTCGACTACTCGCTCTGGCGGCAGACCGCGCACAACCCGGTGCTGATGCTGTGGAAGGTGTCGGCGGAGCGGCTCGCCGCCGCCGCGATCGACCCGTCGTTCCTCGCCCTCTACGACGATGCCCTGCGACAGCTCGACGCGGCGCGGTCGGCGCACGACACCTGGTGGGCGGAGCGCTTTCCGAACCTCGGCGGACGCACCGTTGCCTACTTCTCGGCCGAGTTCGCCGTCCATCAGTCGCTGCCCATCTATGCCGGCGGTCTCGGGGTGCTGGCCGGCGATCACTGCAAGGAAGCCGGCGACCTCGGCGTGCCGCTGGTCGGCGTCGGCTTCATGTACCCGCAGGGCTACTTCCACCAGCTGGTGTCCGCCGATGGCTGGCAGCAGGAGGTCTACGAGCGGCTGAACTGGGAACATACCGCGATCGAACGGGCGCTCGCGCCCGACGGCAATCGCTGCGTCACCGCCGTCCCGCTCGGCGATCGGTCGGTCCTCGTCGACGTCTGGCGGGTCCGCGTCGGACGGGCGCAGCTGTTCCTGCTCGACACCGACCTCGAGGAGAACGCCCCGTGGGATCGCGAGCTGTCGGCGCGCCTGTACGGCGGCGACCGCGAGACGCGCGTCCAGCAGGAGATCATCCTCGGGATCGGCGGCGTCCGCGCCCTCAAGGCGCTCGGCCTCGCCCCGTCGGTGTTCCATCTGAACGAGGGTCACGCCGCGTTCGTCGTGCTGCAGCGCATCCGGGACGCCATCGAAGCCGGCGCCAGCTTCGACGCCGCGCTCGATCAGATCCGGCAGACCACGGTGTTCACCACGCACACCCCGGTACCGGCCGGCCACGACGCCTTCTCGTTCAACACCGTCGAGAAACACCTCGCCGGCTGCTGGGGCACGCTCGGCGCCCACCGCGATCGGTTCCTGGCGCTTGGCGCCCACGACAACGGCAGCGGACCGCAATTCAACATGACGGCGCTCGCGCTGCGCTCGGCCGGCGCCGTCAACGCCGTGAGCGAGCTGCACGGTGTCGTCACCCGCGACATGTGGGGCAGCATGTGGCCCGGCCTGCCCGCCGACGAGCGACCGGTGACCTCCATCACCAACGGCGTCCACGTGCCGACGTGGGTGGCGGCGGACATGGCCGAGCTCTTCGCCCAGCATCTCGGGCGCGACTGGGTCCAGCATCACGACGACCCGGCCCTGTGGGACGGCATCCTCGCGATTCCGGACGAGGCGCTGTGGGCGGTGCGGCAGTCCCTTCGGCAGTATCTCTTCGCCTTCGTCCGCGAACGGGCCCGCGATCGCTGGGCCGTCGAACGGGTCAGCACGCCGCGCATCGTCGCCGGCGGCACCCTGCTCGATCCGAACGCGCTGACCATCGGCTTCGCGCGGCGTTTCGCCGGCTACAAGCGCTCCGAACTGCTGTTCACCGACGCCGACCGCCTGTCGCGCATCCTCAATTCGTTCGAACGCCCGGTGCAGATCATCTTCGCCGGCAAGGCGCATCCGGCTGACGACGTCGGCAAGCATCACCTGCAGCGGATCTATCGCCGCGCCCTCGATCCCCACTTCGGCGGACGCGTCGCCTTCGTCGACGACTACGACCTGCACGTCGCCCACTTCCTCGTGCAGGGTTGCGACGTCTGGTTGAACAACCCGCGCAAGCCGCTCGAGGCGAGCGGTACCAGCGGCATGAAGGCGGCCATCAACGGCGTGCCGCACCTCAGCATCGGCGACGGCTGGTGGGCGGAAGGGTTCACCGGCAGCAACGGCTGGCACATCGACGGCGGGCTGACCGGCGACGACTACGAGGCCGTCGACGCGGCCGACGCACGGGCGCTCTACGCCCTGCTCGAGGACCAGGTGGTGCCGGCCTTCTACGACCGCGATGCCGCCGGCGTGCCGCGGCGCTGGCTGCAGCTCGTCCGCGAATCGATCCGTACGGTCGCGCCACGGTTCTCGGCCCGCCGCATGGTCAAGGAATACGTCGAGCGGATGTACGCGCCGGCCATGGATCGGCAGGGCGCCGTTCCCGAACCCGGGCCCCGGTGATCCGGCCCGGCCTTGGACGGACCGGACGGTACTGCTAGATTGAAGGCATGACCCGTAAGTCGGTCCTGAAGGCGCGGTGCGCGCTCTGCGGCGCCAAGGAAGTCTCCGAGCCGCGAGGCGAGGAGAAATACTGTCGCGACTGCTGGGACAAGAAGATCGCCGTCGAAGAGATCGTCGCGCGCGAATTTGCCCTCAAACGCTACATTCGCGCCCACAGCGCGGAAAAATACCTCATCTACCACTCGACGCTGAAGCGCCCGTGCGGCCAGCTGATCGTGGTCGACGATGGGTACGACCTGTTCCTGACGCTGGTGCTCTATCCCAATTTCGGCTGGGACGAACCGGCCTACCATCTGGATGGCGACCCCGAAGGACGGCTGTTCTCCGAACTTCTGGTCGACGTCGTCGCCGCCGAGGTCATCGAGCCGTGGGGCGGCGGCAAGTGGCACCTCGAAATCATCCGCTCCGTGAATCCCGAGCCCGAGGACTGGAACGGGGAAATGTAACCCCGGACTGGTATAATCCCGACGCTCGCTTTCTGATGCCAACAGCTCGTCTTTTCTTCGGGAGGATTTCCATGAACCGCGCACGTGTCGCTTTCGGCGCGACCTTTCTTGCCACCATCTTGGCCGCCGGCACGGCGCTGGCGCAGACGGCCCCGGAAATGAAACAGGTGCTGGCCGGCAAGAAGTTCACGCCGCCCATCAAGGGCGAGGCGCTCATCGACTTCACCGCCCCGGTCACCAAGCGGGAGGGGGCGAATGTCGTGACCCGGATCCAGGTCCGCAACGCCTCGCTGTCGCCGGTGCCGCGGCTGACCATCGCGGAAACCTGGTACGACAAGGGCGGATCGATCGTCACCGGCGGCAAGGGCATGGTCAATGGCCTGATGCAGCCTGGCGACATCCAGACGATTACCATCACCACCCCGTGGAAGGCGGCGATGAGCTCGAACAACTACAACTTCTCCCATGCGAACGGTACGGTCAAGCCGAACAAGGTCGCGAAAATCGAAGACCCGAACGCTCCCGCGGCGCCGGCGAAGAAGTAGTCGCGCAGAATCGGACGACGCCAGACCGACGTCCCACAATCCAGGGCTTCAAGCAGAAGGGCCGACACGCATCAGCGTGCCGGCCCTTTTTTCTTGCCACCTACCCCCCAGCGCCGCCGGCGAACTCGACGTCAGGGCAGGTTGCGTTCGAAACGCACGGCTCCCGGGCGCGACGCAACGGCGACGATATGGAATGGAAAGGTGAGCACCTGAGCGGCGACGCCGCCGGCTCCAGGGCGATCCGCCTGGTATTTCACGACGACGGCGTCGCCAGCCGCGGCGACCTCGGCAATCCGCACGCTGTGTCCCGCCGAGGTCTGACTGCCCAGGAACACCGCGACGACCATGTCCTTGCCGAAGTCGACCCGCGGCACCGGCCGATCGTAGTCGTGTTCGCGCCACAGTTTCTGCCAGTCGCTCTGGCTGCGGACGACCACTTCGCGCAGTCCGTCGATGTTGCTCTGATCCCCCCGGCCCACCTCTCGCATCGCCAGCGCGGCTGACGCGGACGGCTGCGCACGCCAACCGGCCGTGGCACCGACCGGACGCGCCTGGCCCGCCGCGGCGAGCAGACCGGCGAGCAGCAGACCGACCGCCGTTGGCGTCGCGACCGATCGGGCGGGTACGTCAGCCATCTCAGCGGCCCGCCGCCACCGGCGGGGTGACCGTGATGCGAATCTGACGTCCGACCCCTGCCTCATTGCCGAGCCGCGACTTGGCCTGGACGTTGAGCACGTAGTCGCCCGGGACGACGTCGTTCAACGGGATGCGGAGCGAATAGCCGTAGCCGCCCTTTGCGCCTTGCAGCTCGCTCGAGTTGCGCTCGTCTTCCGCCTTGAAGAGCACACGGCCGTCGTCGCTCTGGATGGTGGTGGTGATGTCGACCCGGTGCGCCGGACCCTTCTGGTTGTCGTAGATCTCGGCGAACAACGCAATCTCGTCATTCTGGGGGAAGTGGCGTGCGGCGATCGGGGGCGCCGGCAGCACCCCCTTCAGGGTGTCGTCATTCTTGGCGGTGACCATCGCCGAGCCGCTCATCGACGTCATGAGGATGCCGGACATGCTGATCGGCGCCTTCGTGAAGTCCGGCACGTCGAAGTCGTAGGTGACCGACCCCGAGATGGCGCCGACGGCGTCACGCGATGCGACGCGCAGGTGGTACTTGCCCGGGGGCAGGTCCATCCGGTTCAGCATCCGGAAGCCGGTCTGCTGGACGCGGGTGCGGGTGTCGGGCCGCAGGTTCGTCGTCAAGCTGTCGGTGGATCCGGCCCGTGTCTTGCCGCTGGCGTCGACCGCCATGTAACTCAGTTCGACCTTGCCGTCCTGGGCCAGCGCCAGATTGCGGCCGAGCAGTTCGACGCCGAGCAGAACCGAGGCATTGGGCGCCGAGCCCTTGAACGGCGCCGCGAATATCCGCATGCCGACACCGGCCACCGGAATCGGGCTGCTCAGCGCCTCGACCAGTTCTGCCGATGCCTTGCCGGTCGACTTCGGCGGTTCCGGCGCCTTGCCTCGCGGCGCCTGATATCCCTTGCGGGCCCGCACGGTCAGCCCCGGTCGCGTCGTCTTCACCTCGATCTTGTGCATCTTGCCGTCCCGCTTGTTCGACGGCGGGTAGTAGGCGAGCACGTAGTACGAGCTGTTCTCCTCGACGATGCGCTGAAAGGCGTTGGCGAACTGATTGGTGTTGACCGCGGCGAAGCCGCCGGTCTCGTCGGCCAGCGTCCGCAGCGTGTTCTGCGCCATCATGAGTTCGTTCTGCAGCGAGCGCATGCCGATGCCGGCGCCGGGATTGTCCTGGTCGGCCAGCGCCGTCACGCCGATGGTGTCGTCGCCGAGCGTCGTCAGGCCGCGCGGGTCGACCGCGTAGATCGCGACGTTCGACCGTGTCGCCGCCGACACCGCCTCGCGGATGTCGTCGAGGATGGACGACGCCCAGCTCACCGGCTGGTCGAATCCGCGGATCATATCGGTGAAGTCGTAGTCGATGCCCTCGCTGAACAGCAGCATCGTCTTGCGCCGGCCGTGGACGCCACCGAACCAGTCGGCGACCCGCTTCATCGTCGCCAGCATGTTGCGCGCCTTGAACACGCGCTCCTGCTCGTCGGGATCGGCGATGTTCCGGTTGTTCAACGTGGCATCGCTGCCGAGGACGTCGCGCTGCCGGTAGTACTCCCCGCTCTTGTTCAGCGTCGCCGAGGGCAGCTTCTGGCCCATGAACTTGTCGACCGCGTCGAGCAGCAGGCGGCGGTTGCCGGTGAACTCCTGGTTCCACTGGCTGCGACCGCCGGTGTAGATGATGGCCATCAGGTCGTTGGCGCCGAGGTTGCGCTGGATGAACTGCTTCGCCGCGTTCTTGACGTTCTGCGAGCGCAACGCATTGGTGTGCAGGTCGTCGAGGATGGCGACGTACAGACGACCGTTGAACGGCCGCTCGTTGCTCGCGGTGTCCGGTTCGATGGGATCGGGCTGGAACAGCGGCCGGTCCGGCCGTTCGACCGGGATGTCGACATGGGTGAAGCTCGCGATGGTCTGCAGCCGGCCGTCCTCGAAGACCTGGAAATCGTCCTTCGTCAGGTTGGCGACCGGACGCCCCTGCGCGTCCTGGACGATGGCGTCCACTTCGACGTACTCGACCTGCGCCTTGAAGATCGGGGTCTGCGGGGTGATCACGTCAGGCGGTGATGTCTGCGGGGACTGTCCCTGGGGCGCCGCCTGCCCGGCGATCCACACGCCTCCGGTGACGACCGCGACGAGCACGAGCGCCGCGCCGAACTGAAGTCTTCTCAACATGGTGTTCTCGCTGCGAGGTCTGACGGCTCTGGCACCGACACGCTCCGATTATAGGCCGTTCCAGCGCTATACTTGACTGGCATGTCCAGCTCTGGCTTGCCCGCGGCCGCCGCCCCCACCCGGCGCATCGACATCGCTGCCATTCAGGCCGCCTTGCGCGCCGATCGGCTGGACGGCTGGCTGCTCTACGACTTCCGCGGCATCAACCCGATTGCCAACGACGTCACCGGGGCGGACAAGCAGGGCGGACACCTGTCGACCCGGCGGTGGTTCTATCTGATTCCGGCGTCCGGTGAACCGCAGGCGCTGGTCCACGCCATCGAGTCGGCGACCTTGACCCACCTGCCGGGCGCCACGCTGCGCTACGCCGGGCGGACGCAGCTGGAACAGGGGCTGGCGACGTTGCTGGGCGGGCTCGCCACGGTCGCAATGGAGTACTCGCCGCGCTGTGCAATCCCTCACATTGCGCGGGTCGACGGTGGTACGATCGAACTCGTCCGCAGTTGCGGTGTCGAGGTCGTGTCGTCGGGCGATCTCGTCCAGCGTTTCTCGGCTGTGTGGGATGCCGCGGCCATTGCCACCCACGTCGAAGCGTCCGCCAAGCTCTACCGCATCAAAGACCAGGCCTTCGCCGAGATCGCGCGCCGCACCCGCGACGGTGGGAAGACCACGGAATTCGAGATTCAGCAGCTGATGGCCGGGTGGTTCCGCGACGAAGGGCTGGTGAGCGACTCCGACCCGAACGTCTCGGCCATGGAGAACGCCGGCAATCCGCACTACCTGCCGACCAGCGCCACCTCGCGGCGCATCGGCGCCGACGAGCTCGTGTTGCTCGACCTCTGGGGCAAGCTGGATCGGCCGGGCGCGGTGTTTGCTGACATCACCTGGGTGGGCTTCACCGGCAGCCGGGTGCCGGCGCGCTTTGCCGACGCGTTCGCGACGATTCGTGCGGCGCGGGACGCGGCGATCGCGCTCGTCGTGGACGCTGCCCGCGGCGGTCGCCCGGTCCACGGTTTCGAGGTGGACCGCGCCGCCTCGGCCGTGATCAGGGAGGCCGGCTACGCCGCCCAGATCCTGCACCGCACCGGCCACAGCCTGGGCGACACGGCCGTACACGGCACCGGCGTCAACATGGATGACTACGAGACGCACGACAACCGGCGCCTCGTCACCGGCACCGGGTTTACCATCGAGCCGGGCGTGTACTTTTCCGACTTCGGGGTCCGGACCGAGATCAACATGGTGATGGGAGCGAACGAGGCCACGGTCACGGGCCCGCTCCAGACCGAGATTCTGGCACTGGTTTAGGAGGTTCGATGTCTACCCGCAAGACCACGTTGTTCTACGCATTGCTGATTGCGGTCTCGTCCGTGATCGTGGGTATGGTCCTGGCCTCGCGCCTCGACCTGACGCCGACGTCGTCGGCGCAGCCGGCGACCCTCGCCGTGCCACCGATGAACAGTGCCCCGGTGACCGGCCCGGTCGACGCCCAGACGTTCCGCAACGTCGCCAAGGCGCAGTCGCCGATGGTGGTCAACATCCGGACCGAAACCCGGCAGCGCGCCCAGGACCTCTCGGACTTCTTCGGCGGCGGTGGCGGCGGTGGTGGGCAGGCGCCGGACGACCTGCTGCGCCGGTTCTTCGGCGGCCCTGGCGGGAGCGACCCGGACGAGGACGAGCAGCCGCGCGGCCAGGCGCCGCGGCGGCGGCAGCGCGAGCAGACGACGGTGGCCGCCGGCACCGGCTTCATCATCAGCAAGGACGGCCTCATCCTCACCAACAATCATGTCGTCGAGGGTGCGACGAAAATTGAGGTGTCGCTCTACGGCGAGGACCTCGACCAGCTGTACGAGGCCAAACTGATTGGTCGTGACGCCCTGACCGACACGGCGCTCATCCAGCTCACCCAGCGGCCCGACCACGCCCTGCCGGAAGCCAAGTTCGGCGACTCGTCGCAGATGGCAGCCGGCGACTGGGTGATGGCCATCGGCAACCCGTTCGGGTTCCGCCATACCGTGACCGTCGGTGTCATCAGCGCCACCGAGCGCGCCTTCCCGGTCACCGACGGCCGCTCGAGCGAGATGCTGCAGACCGACGCGGCGATCAACCCGGGCAACTCCGGTGGTCCGCTGCTCAACCTGCGCGGCGAAGTCGTCGGCATGAACACGGCGATCATCAGCAACGGCCGCGCCGAAGGGAACATCGGCATCGGCTTCGCGGTGCCCATCAACACGATCCGCACGCTGCTGCCGCAGCTGCACTCGGGCAAGGTCGTCCGCGGCCGCATCGGCGTGCAGATTACGGCGGTGCCACGCGAGGGCTTCGAAGAGTTCGGCCTGAAGAAGCGTCAGGGCGCCATCGTGTCCAGCGTCGCCAGCGGCGGTGCGGCACAAAAAGCCGGCATCCAGCCGGGTGACGTCATCCTGGAGTTCGCCGGCAAGCCTGTGAACAACACGAACGAACTGCAGGCCGCCGTGACCGGGACCAAACCGGGGACGGCCGCGCCGGTCAAGGTGATGCGCGATGGCAAGGAGCGGACGATCAATGTGACCGTCGACGAGCTCGACCTCGAAGCCGAGCAGGGCCGCCAGACGCGAAGCCAGGGCAACGAGCCGGCCGAGCAGGGCGGCGACAGCTTCGGCTTGACGCTCGGCAACGTCACACCGCAGACTGCCCGGCGTCTGCAGCTGCCGTCGGGTGTCAGCGGTGCGGTCATCACCGATCTCGATCCGAATGGTCCGTCGGCCGGTGTGCTGCGGCCTGGCGACGTGATGACGGCCGTGAACGGTACGCCGGTCGCGAGCGCCGCCGACGCCGGGCGGGAACTGCAGAAAGTGCCGTCGGGTCGCATCGCCCGCATCCTCGTCTACCGCGAGGGCAACGAGGTGTTCGTCACGGTCAGGAAGGACTAGGCTCCGACGCGTGCAGAGCGCCGAGTGCCCCTTGCCCCGTCTCCGGACCTGATGTCGCTGGTCCACGAACGCGCCCCACTCACCGTGGCCGCGTTCATGGACCTGGCGCTCTACCATCCGCGGCTCGGATACTACGCCCGCACCGCCCGCTGTTCCGGGCGGGCGGGCGATTTCTACACCAGCGTCGACGTCGGCGCCCTCTTCGGCGACCTGCTCGCCGGCCAGATCGCCGAGATGGCGGCGATTCTCTCGCCCGACGCCCCCTTCGACCTCGTCGAAGCCGGCGCCGGCAACGGACTGCTCGCCGCCGACCTCATGCACGCGCTGGCCCGCCGCGCGCCGGCCCTGCTCCCCCGGACGCGCCTGCATCTCGTGGAGGCGAGCCAGGCGGCGCGTGCCGCACACGCCGGTACCCTGGGCCGCCTGGCGGCGCACCTCGCCACGTCGTCCGCCGATCTGCCGGCATCGTTCGAAGGGGTGCTGCTCGCCAACGAACTGCTCGATGCGCTTCCCGTCCATCAGGTCGTGATGCGCGACGGGCAGCTCCGCGAGATCTACGTCATCCGCGACGGCGACCGGCTGGCGACCGCCGAGGGGCCGCTCTCGACGCCGGCCCTCGCCGACTACTTCGACGCGCTGGCGGTCACGCTCGAGGACGGGTGGCGGGCCGAGGTCAATCTCGCCGCGATGCAATGGCTCGCCGCGGTTGCGGAGCGGCTGACGCGCGGGTTCATCATCCTCATCGACTACGGGCACGCGGCGACGGAGCTCTACTCCGCGGCGCGCGCCTGCGGTACGCTGACCGGCTACCGTCGCCACACGTCAGACGTGCCAGGAACAGTCGCCCGGCCAGCGTGGCTGCAGTCGCCGGGCGAACAGGACCTCACGTCGCACGTCGATTTCACGAGCATCCAGCGGGTCGCCGGCGACGCCGGCCTGACCACCCTCGGTTTGCTCGACCAGACCTATTTCCTGCTGGGGCTGCTCGACCCGTCGACGCTCGACCCGTCGACGCTCGGCAGCGGCGGCAGCGCGGCGGCGGTGAAGCGCCGCCTCGCCCTGAAGACCCTCATCATGCCTGGTGGGCTGGGCAGCACGATGAAGGTGCTGCTCCTCGCCAAGGGGGTCGGCACCCCGGGCGTGCGCGGCTGCGCCTACCGCGTGCGGCTCACCTGACCGTGTAACATCGTGGGCCGCGCCGCGATGAGTTCACCAATCACCCACGCCCTGCTGTTGACGGCCGGCCTCGGGACGAGGCTGCGCCCGCTGACCGTCGTTCGCGCCAAACCGGCCATGCCGGTGGCTGGTGAGCCGCTGGTCGCCCGCATCATCCGCTGGCTGGTGTCGCACGGGGTCACGAATCTCGTCCTCAACCTCCACCACCGCCCCGAAACCATCACCCGCATCGTCGGCGACGGCGGGCAGTACGGCGCGCGGGTCCGCTACTCGTGGGAGTCACCCGATGTGCTCGGCAGCGCCGGTGGGCCGCGGCTGGCAGCACCCATCGTCGGCGCCAGTCCGTTCCTCATCGTCAATGGCGACACGCTGACCGACGTCGACCTCGGCGCCTTGGCGGCCGCTCACCAGGCCGGCGGTGCCCTGGTGACCATGGCGCTGGTGGTCAATACCGAACCGGAGCGCTACGGCGGCGTGCGGCTGGACGACGCCGGCGCGGTGCTCGGATTCGTGCCGCGCGGCCCGGCGGCGACCGGGTCGTTTCACTACATCGGCGTGCAGGTGGCTGACGCCGAGGCGTTTGCCGCGGTCACTCCGGGCGAGACCGCCAGCTCGGTCGGCGGCGTCTACGATCGGCTCATCGGCGAGCGGCCCGGCAGCATCCGCGGGTGGGTGTGCGACGCGCGGTTCTGGGACATCGGCACCGTCGCCGACTACTGGCGCACGTCGCAGGCCTTCGCCGGACGCGAGCACCTGCCGCATGGCGCGCCCGCTGCCGACGCCGGAGCACGCATCGACCCGACGGCGTCGATCGGCACGTCCATTCTCTGGGACGGGGTGTCGATCGGGCCGCATGCCTGGCTCGACGGCTGTATCGTCACTGACGGCGTGGCCGTCCCGGCGGGCGCGCACTATCGGGACGTGATACTGACGGCCGGGCCCGCTGGGCAGCTGGTGGTCACGCCTCGTCCCTCGGCCTGAACCGCCTCGTCGCTGACCGGAGTGATCCTGTGTCTGACCCTCGAATCGCGACCTATCTGCAGGACAGCGGGCTTCTCCCGTCGGTGGCGAAGGTCGTCCCGCTGACCGGCGACGCCTCGGATCGGAAGTACTTCCGCGTCATCCAGCAGGACGGGCGGACGCTGGTGCTGGCGCTGCACGTCGGACCGATCGATTTCGCCACGCTGCCGTTCGCCAACGTGTGCGAGTTGCTGCAGCAGGTCCCGCTGCCGGTGCCGGCCATCATCGGCCATTCGGATGCGCTCGGCATCCTCGCCCTGCGCGACCTCGGTGACGTGACGCTGCAGGCGCATCTCGGCGCCGCGACGCCGTCCGTGCATGCCGCGCTCTACCGTGAGGCGGTGTCATTCATCGAACAGCTGCAGCGCCGCGGAGCCGAGCTGGCCGCCGATCGCTACCTGCCCTACACCATTGCCTTCGACGTCGAGAAGCTGACGTGGGAGCTGAACTTCTTCGTCAGGCACTTCCTCGAAGGCTACCGCGGCATCACGCTGACGGCGGCCGAACGGTCGGCGCTCGACGAGGAGTGGACGGCGATTGCGGGCGAGCTGGCCGGTGAGCCGCGGGTCCTCTGTCATCGCGACTATCACAGCCGCAACCTGATGTTCTGTGACGGCAGCCTGCACATCATCGATTTCCAGGACGCCCGCCTCGGTCCGGACAGCTACGATCTGGTGTCGCTGTTGCGCGATTCGTACGTCGACCTCAGCGATCAGCAGGTCGAGGATCTCATCGCCTACTTCCTGGCGCTCAAGGGGAACGCGGAGCCGGTCGAGTTCCGGCGGCGTTTCGATCTGATGGCGTTGCAGCGCAATCTGAAGGCGCTGGGGACGTTCGGGTTCCAGACGATGAGCCGGCAGAATCCCGTCTACATCCAGTACATGCCGCGGACGCTGCACTACGCCAGGACGAATCTCGGCCGCTATCACCGCTTCGGGCGGCTGCGCGAGCTGCTGGCGTCGCGCGTCGACGAGTTGCGCTAGGCGGGCGCCGGCGCGCCGACGGGCGCGACCGCGGCTTGGCTCGACCGCGGCGGG
>CADEDC010000014.1:23955-85426 GCA_902825985.1 uncultured Acidobacteriota bacterium
GGCGGGCGCCGGCGCGCCGACGGGCGCGACCGCGGCTTGGCTCGACCGCGGCGGGGTGCGACCGCGGCGGGCGCGACTGCGGGGCCGCGGCGCCGGGCGGCGACCGGGTGGGGCTGGCGAGTGCCGCTAGAATGAGCAGGCGGTGGCTCGCACACGAATCTACGGCGTCTCGACGCACCTCTATCACGGCCAGCGGCTGAGCCGCGAGCATCTGCTCGAGATCGGCGCACAGGGCTTCGAGTCGGTGGAGCTGTTCGCGACGCGGACGCACTTCGACTACCACAGCCAGACGAGCATCGCCGACCTGGGAGGCTGGCTGTCCGAGGCCCGTCTCGCCCTGCACGCCGTCCACGCGCCGATTGGCGAGAGCTTCGCGAACGGCCGCTGGGGCCCGGCGCTGTCCATCGCCAGTCCCGATCCAGAGGCGCGGCGTCTCGCGCTGGACGAGGCCGAACGCGCGCTGCAGATCGCCCGCCGCCTGCCCTATGCGGTGCTCGTCGTCCACCTCGGGCTGCCCAAGACATCGCAGTCCGTGCCGGGCGAGAACAGTCGTGACGCGGCGCGCCGCAGCGTCGAGACGCTCGCCCGTCTGGCCGAGCCGCTCGGCGTGACGCTTGCCGTCGAACTGATCCCGAACGAGCTGTCGCGTCCCGCATCGCTGGTTCACTTCGTCGAGAAGCTGGCCGACACCGCCCGGCTCGGCATCTGCCTGGATTTCGGCCACGCGCACATCGGCGGCGACCTGGTCGACGCCATCGAGACCGTCTCGGAACACCTGATTACGACCCATGTGCATGACAATAGGGGCAGGACCGACGATCATCTGCTGCCGTTCGACGGCACCATCGACTGGCCGGCGGCGCTGACCGCGGTCCAGAAGGTCGGCTACGACGGCGTGCTGCTGTTCGAGGTCGGCGGCCAGGGTCCGACGCGTGCGACGCTGCAGCGGCTGCGCGAGGTCCGGGGCCGGATGGAGAAGATGTTCACGTTGTGAGGCGACACGGTGCGCGAGCCGACGACCGGGGCACGAGGCCGGCGCACCGTGTGGACCCAGAAGCCGCGCAGATCGGATTCCCGAACCCCGTCATCGTCGGTACTTGCATCGACTGGTCACCCACTATGCACGTCTACATCGAAGACATCGGCACTCACGAAGGCGACGAGGTCACCATCAAGGGGTGGCTGCACAACCGCCGTTCGAGCGGCAAGATCCACTTCCTGATCCTGCGTGACGGCACCGGTTTCATCCAGGCGGTCATGTCGAAGGCGGCGGTCGGCGACGAGGCGTTCACGGCGGCCGGTCACCTGTCGCAGGAAACCGCGGTCATCGTCACCGGCACGGCGCGAGCCGACACGCGGGCGCCGAGCGGCTATGAAATCGACGTCAAGACCCTCGAGATCGTCGGCGCGTCGCACGACTACCCGATCACGCCGAAAGAGCATGGCGTCGACTTCCTGCTCGATCGCCGTCATCTGTGGATCCGCTCCGAGCGGCAGCAGGCCATCCTGCGCGTGCGCCACGAGATCATCAACGCGGTCCGCGACTTCTTCAACGCCCGCGGCTTCATCCTGGCCGATACGCCGATTTTCACGCCGGCCGCCTGCGAGGGGACGACGACCCTGTTTCCGGCGCAGTATTTCGAGGACACCACCGCCTACCTGACCCAGAGCGGCCAGCTCTACAACGAAGCCAACGCGATGGCGCTGGGCAAGGTCTACTGCTTCGGGCCGACCTTCCGCGCCGAGAAGTCGAAGACCCGCCGGCACCTCACCGAGTTCTGGATGGTCGAGCCCGAGGTCGCCTACGCCGATCTCGACGACGTGATGGCGCTCGCCGAAGCGATGGTCGTATCGGTCGTCGGACGCGTGCTCGACCGCCGCCAGCGCGAACTGAAGGTGCTCGAACGCAACACCAGCGCGCTGGAGAACGTGCAATCGCCCTTCCCGCGCATCACCTACGACGACGCGGTGCAACGGCTGCAGGCGCAGGGGCTGCCGATTCAGTGGGGCGGTGACTTCGGCGGGCCGGACGAAACCGCGATCGCGCAGATGTTCGACCGGCCGGTCATGGTCCACCGCTACCCGTCGGCCATCAAGGCGTTCTACATGAAGCCGGATCCGGATCGCCCCGAACTGGCGCTCGGCGTCGACGTCCTGGCGCCCGAGGGCTACGGCGAGATCATCGGCGGGGGTGAGCGGCTCGCCGACCTCGCGCTGCTGCTGCAGCGCATCAAGGACCACGATCTGCCGCAGGACGCCTTCGAGTGGTACCTCGACCTGCGACGCTACGGCAGCGTGCCGCACGGCGGCTTCGGCATGGGAATCGAACGCGCCGTGGCCTGGATCTGCGGCCTCGAGCACGTCCGTGAGACGATTCCCTATCCGCGAATGCTCTACCGGCTCTATCCGTAGGGCAGACGGCGACGGCGGGCCGAACCTGCTATCGTTAGGGGCTGCCCCGTCGCGACCGGTTCGGTCCGGCGGCTGGAGTTCCTGAACCGCCTGCGCTCCTTCATGAAGATTGGTCTGATCTCGCTCGGTTGCCCCAAGAATCTCGTCGACTCCGAGGTCATGCTCGGGCTCGCGCGCGATGCGGGGCATGAACTCACGCAGGATGCCGCGACGGCCGATGTGCTCGTCGTGAACACCTGCGCCTTCATCGATGCGGCCAAGCAGGAGTCGATCGATACCATCCTCGAGATGGCGCGGCTCAAGACGGACGGGGCATGCCGGCGGCTCATCGTCACCGGCTGCCTGGGCGAGCGCTACCGCGACGAACTCAGGCGGGAGATCCCCGAGATCGACGCCGTCCTCGGCACCGGCGACGTGCCGGACATCGTCAAGGCGATCGGCGGCGTGACCGCGGGCGCCGGCGGCGCGCCGCTGAACTTCTATCGCCCACCTGCGCCGGCAGCCGCCCCGGTGGCGGCGGCCGGCGCGAGTGCCGGCGCGGCCACCGGCCTGGCCGCCGCACCGCGCCCCGGCGGCGCGGCGGTCCGGGTGCCGCATGACGGCCCCACCTATCTCTACGACGCCGACACGCCGCGCCTGCTCGCGACGCCGAAGCACTACGCCTACATCAAGATCGCCGAAGGCTGCGACTACACCTGCGCGTTCTGCATCATCCCGACGCTGCGTGGATCGTACCGGAGCCGTCCCGCCGACTCGATCGTCCGGGAGGCCCGGCAACTGGCGGCCCGCGGTGTCAGGGAGATCCTGCTCATCTCGCAGGACACGACGTTCTACGGCATCGACCGCGGGGAGCGGGGTGCGCTGGGCCGCCTGCTGCGGGCGCTGAACGAGGTCGACGGCCTCGAGTGGATCCGTCTGCTGTATCTCTATCCCACGACCATCGACGATGCGACGCTGGCGGCGATGGCGGAGTGCGAGAAGGTGTGCCGCTACATCGACCTGCCGCTCCAGCACGCGGCGGATCCGGTGCTCAAGCGGATGCGCCGGCCGGGCTCGCGCGACGGCTACCGCACGCTGTTGCGCCGCATCCGCGACAAGGTGCCAGGCGTCGGCATCCGCACCACCTTCATTGTCGGGTTCCCGGGCGAGACCGACGCCGACGTCGCCGCCCTGGAGGCGTTCGTCGAGGAGCAGCGGTTCGACCACGTCGGTGTCTTCACCTATTCGCACGAGGACGGGACGCGGGCGTTCGCGTTCGAAGACGATGTGCCGGCCCGGGAGAAGACGGCGCGCCGCAGCCGCATCATGCGGCTGCAGCAGCGGATCGTCCGCGCGACGCTGAAGCAGCGGGTGGGCGAGCGGGTCCGTGTGCTCGTCGATGGCCCATCGGGCGACCACGATCTGGTCTGGAAGGGCCGGCTCGAGTCGCAGGCGCCGGACATCGACGCGGTGGTCTACTTCACCGAAGCTGATCCGTCGGCCCTGCGGCCGGGCCATTTCGTCGACGCCGAACTGGTCGGTGCGAACGGCTACGACCTGATGGCCAGGCCGGTCGAGGCGTAAGCGGGTCCGCCCCGGATGGGCTCCGTGCGTGTGCTATACTTTCGAGTTCGAGAAGCTTTGGTGTAGGACCGAAGTGGGCTTGGGCCCACTTTTTTAGTTTCGGGCCACTTTTTCATCGCATGGGGCGTGAGGCTGACGTCGTCGTACAGGTCCGGGCGATCGCGACGCGGGTCGCGGAATCGCTTGGCCTCGACATCTTCGACGTCCAGTTCAGACGGGAGGGCGGCGGCATGGTCCTGCGCGTGCAAGTGGACCGCCCCGGCCCTGCCGCCACGGCGGAAGAGTGTGTCAGCGTCGAGGATTGTGCGAAGGTCAGTCGCGATCTGAGCGCGGTGCTCGACGTCGAAGACGTCGTACCGACGGCGTACACCCTCGAGGTGTCGTCGCCCGGACTCGACCGGCCGTTGCGGCACGCCGACGACTATCGGCGGTTCGCCGGGCGGCGGGCGAAAGTGGTGATGCGCGAGGCAGTGGACGGGCAGACGTTCTTCAAGGGGCGACTGGACGGGGTCGCGGAGCACAACGTGCTGATCGTGACCGATGACGAGCGGCCACATCGGGTGCCGCTGTCGATCATCACCCGCGCGAACCTCGAAGTGGAGTTTTAGCGACCATGTCATCGAATCCGCTACAGCAGACGATCGAGGCCCTGGCCAAAGAGAAGGGCGTCAATCAGGACATCATCATCAGTGCCCTGCAGGACGCCATCGAGGCGGCGGCGCGCAAGCGCTACAAGAACGAGAACATGCGCGCCCGCTTCAACCTCGACGCCGGGCAGATGGAACTGGTCGCCGTCAAGCGCATCGTCGCCGAGGTCGCCGACCCGGCCACCGAGATCTCGCTGCAGGAAGCGCAGGGGCTCTACGGCGACGAAGCCGAAGTCGACATGGAAATCGAGTTCCCGCGGCCGACCGAGGACCTCGGCCGGATCGCCGCCCAGACGGCGAAGCAGGTCATCTTCCAGAAGGTCCGCGAAGCCGAGCGCGAGAACATCTTCGCCGAGTACAACCAGCAGATCGGCGACGTCAAGAACGCCACCGTCAAGCGCTTCGAGAACGGCGACATCATCGTCGAGATCGGCCGCATCGAGGCGGTCATCCCGCGCAAGGAACAGTCGCGGGCCGAGAGCTACAATCCCGGCGACCGCATCCGCGCCGTCATCAAGGGCGTGAACCGCAGCGCCAAGGGACCGCAGATCGTCCTGTCGCGCACCGATCCGGCGCTGCTCATCAAGCTGTTCGAACAGGAGGTGCCGGAAATCTACGACGGCACCGTGATGATCCGCGGCGCCGTGCGCGAGGCCGGCGATCGCGCCAAGGTCGCGGTGTTCTCGCGCGAGCGCGACGTCGACCCGGTCGGCGCCTGCGTCGGCATGAAGGGGACGCGCGTCCAGTCGATCATCCGCGAGCTGCGCGGCGAGAAGATCGACATCGTCGAGTACTCCGAGGATCCGATCGCCTTCGTGACCAACGCCCTGAGCCCGGCCAAGGTGCAGCGCGTGTCGATCGTCGACGATGGCGACCGGGTCATGGAGGTCGTCGTCGAAGACAAGCAGCTGTCGCTCGCCATCGGCAAGAAGGGCCAGAACGTGCGACTGGCCGCGAAACTCACCGGCTGGCGCATCGACATCAAGAGTGAAGAAGAGAAGCGCCGCGAGGTCGAGGCGCAATTCGAGGGCCTGGAGGCAGCCTCCACCGACGGCGTCGACGGCGAACCGGAATCCGAGGACGCCGGTGAGCCGTTGCCGTACACCCTGCCGGGTGTCAGCGCCAAGATCGTCCGCAAGCTCGTGGACGCGGGGCTGGCCGACGTGGCCGGCGTCGCCGCTGCAACCGCCGAGCAACTGTCCGAGATTCCGGGGATCGGCGAAAAGACCGCCGAGAAGATCCTGGCCGCCGCGCGGGGGGATGACGCGGTGACGGTCGAAGCCGGCAGTGACGCGGAAAGCGCTTCCTAGTCGGGTCTATTTATTTGAGGTCACCGTTGGCAACTGTTCGGATTTACAAGGTTGCGGAACTGCTCGGCACCACCAGCCAGGAGGTGACGGCGCTGCTCAAGCGCGATCACGGCATCGAGGTGAAGAGCGCGTCGAGCACGATTGAAGAGGTGGTGGCCCGACAGTTCGTCGACCGCCTCGCCCGCCAGCGCAACATCACTTTGCCGACGGGCGACATCTTCTCCGAGACACCGGCGCCGAAGAGCGGCAAGCGGCCGATGCTAGCCAAGAAGGCCGAACCGCCGAAGCCGGCCGCTCCGGCGCTGCCGCCGCCGCGTCTCGTGAAAACGCACAAGCCGGCGGCGGCCCCCGGCACGCTGGCGCCGGCGCACGAGATGGCCGATCACGAGGGGGCGTTCGCGCACGACACGGCAACGGCCGTTGCCGAGCCGGTCGCACCGCCGCTTCCCCACGCGTATCAGGACCACCAGGAACCGGTTCACGAAGAGGTGGCCGCGCCGGAGCCGGAACCCATGCCCGTCGTCGAAGCGGCTCCCGTCGCGCCGGAGGTGGAGGCCGAAGCGCCGGCTCCGGATCCGTTCACCGTCGCCGACGAGCCGGTCGAACCGGCAGCCCCGGTGGCGCCGGTCGCGGCACCACCGATTGCCGCTGCGCCTGCCGCGCCCCCGGCAACCCCGGCCGCTCCGGCGGCCCCCAAGGGGCCGGCAGGACGGCTCGTGCCGCAACGGCTGCGCCTGCGCATCGAAGAGGAGCGCCCGACGACGCCCACGCCGCTGCTGCCGGCGTCACCGGCACCGCGCGTCGTGCGTCCGCAACCGCCGCGGCCGATGGCGCCGTCGAATCCGGTCGCGCGACCGGCCCAGCCGCCAGCGCCTGGCGCGCCGCAGTCGGCCCGCACCGGTGGTCTCGTTCCGCCAGGCGGACGGCCGATGCCGCCGCGGCCGCCGTACTCCGGGACCGCCGCCCCAGGTCAGCGACCGCCGGTGGGCGGTCCACGACCGCTGCCGTCAGCCCCGATACGTCCCCAGCAGACCACGCCCGGCGGCGCGCCGCGACCGGGTCAGCCGTCGCCGTATCCACAGCGGCCCGGGGGATACCGTCCGGGTGGATCTGGCGGCTACCGTCCGGGCGGCGCCCGTTCCGGCGGCTCCGGTCCGCGCCGCGACAATGCGCCACGGCCGATGTTGTCGCAACCGGTCGGTCCGCCGCCGGTGACCCGTACGATCACGCTGGCAGAGGGCATGACAGTCAAGGATCTCGCAGACAAACTCGACGTGCGCGTGAAGGACGTCCTCGCCAAGCTGCTGATGAAGCGGCTGATGATGACCATCAACTCGACGCTCGATACCGAAACCGCGACCATGCTTGCCCGTGAGTTCGGTGCCGATGTCCAGCTCCGCAGCTTCGAAGAGGAACTCATCCAGACCGACGCCGAGGACGTGCGCCAGGAGGACATCGTCCTGCGTGCGCCGGTCGTCACCGTCATGGGCCACGTCGACCATGGCAAGACCAGCCTGCTCGACGCCGTCCGCCTCGCCCGGGTGGCCGAGCGCGAAGCCGGCGGCATCACGCAGCACATCGGCGCCTATCACGTCACGGTGAACGACAAGAACATCGTGTTCCTCGACACGCCCGGTCACGAGGCGTTCACGCTGATGCGCGCCCGCGGTGCCAAGGTGACCGACATCGTGATCCTGGTCGTCGCCGCCGACGACGGCGTCATGCCGCAGACGCGCGAAGCGATCGACCACGCACGCGCGGCCAACGTGCCGATCATCGTAGCGATCAACAAGATCGACAAGCCGGGCGCCAGCCCCGAACGCGTGAAGCGCGAGCTCACCGAGCTCGACCTCATGCCGGAAGAGTGGGGCGGAAAGACGGTCACCGTCGAGGTGTCCGCGAAGAAGAAGCAGAACATCGACACGTTGCTCGAGATGGTGCTGCTCGTCAGCGAAATCCTCGAGCTGAAGGCGAATCCGAAGCGTCACGCGTCCGGCACGGTCCTCGAGGCCAAGCTGGACAAGGGGCGCGGACCGGTCGCGACCGTCCTGGTGCAGGACGGCACGCTGTCGGTCGGCGACACGTTCATCGCGGGTCCGATCGTCGGCCGCGTCCGCGCGCTCATCGACGATCGGGGCAAGCCGACGAAGTCGGCCGGCCCATCGACGCCGGTCGAGGTGCTCGGGCTCACCGGCCTGCCGCAGCCCGGCGACGTGTTCCAGGTGGCCGAAGCGGCCAAGGCCCGGCAGATCGCCGCCTTCCGCGAGGAACAGGCGAAGAACCGCGCCCTCGGCGCCAAGGGCGGCCGGCTCACGCTCGAGTCGCTGCAGGCCCAGATTGCCGAAGGCGGCGTCAAGGAGCTGCCGATCATCATCAAGGCTGACGTGCAGGGCTCGGCCGAAGTGCTGGCCGACACGCTCGCCAAGCTGTCCGACGAGAAGGTCAAGATCCGGATCATCCACTCCGGGGTGGGTGCCGTCACCGAATCGGACGTCCTGCTCGGCTCGGCGTCGAAGGCGATCATCATCGCGTTCAACGTCCGGCCGGATCGCAATGCGGAAGACGTCGCCAACCGCGAAGGGATCGACATCCGCCAGCACTCGGTCATCTACAACGTGACCGACGAGATGAAGCTGGCGATGGAGGGGCTCCTCGACCCGACGTTCAAGGAGGTCCGCATCGGTGTCGCCGAGATCCGCGACGTCTTCAAGGTGCCGAAGTTCGGGTCGATTGCCGGCTGCATGGTGCTCGAGGGCCGGATCACGCGGTCGGGCGAGACGCAGGCCCGCCTCGTCCGTGACAACGTCGTCGTCTACGAGGGCAAGATCGGCTCGCTGCGCCGCTTCAAGGACGATGTCAGCGAGGTGCGGTCCGGCTTCGAGTGCGGGATCGGCTTCGACAAGTTCAACGATCTGAAGATTGGCGACCGCATCGAGGTCTTCACGATGGAGCGGGTGGCCAAGCCCGCGTAGGCCGCGTGACCGTCGCCCTGCTGCTCGTCGAACTGCACATCCCCGGGGCGCGTTCGCTGAAGGACAAGCGGATGGTGCTGCGGCGGATCAAGGATCGGCTGAAGACATTCAATGTCGCCGTGTCGGAGGTCGAACATCAGGACCTCTGGCAACGCGCCGGGCTGGCGGTCGTCACGGTCAGCCCGGACCAGAGCCACGCCGACCGCGAGCTCGCCGCCGTCGCCGACGAAATCGACCGCGTCGAACCCGGGCTCGTCACCCGCACCGAACTCGAGTTCCTGACGTGACGCGCGCCGGTCTGACGACCTGATCACTCTGCAACCTGTACGTCGGCCACCTGACATGTCCCAAGGATCTCGTCCCGATCGTGTCGCGGATCAACTTCGCAGCGAGATCGCGCTCCTGCTGTCACGCGAGGTGCACGACCCCGGCATCGGGTTCGTCACGCTGACCCGCGTCCACCTGAGTCCCGACCTGCAGCAGGCGCGCGTGATGTACACGACGCTCGGCGACGACAAGGCGCGCGCCAACACCGCCAAGGCGCTGCAGCGGGCGGCGCCGTTCCTGCGCCGCCAGCTCGGCGCCCGGCTCCGCCTGAAGCGCGCGCCCGAGCTCCGCTTCCTCTACGACGACGCGATCGCCGGGCAGGACCGGATCGAGCAACTGCTGAACGAACTGCATCGCGAGGACGCCGCCCGCCAGACGAGCGATGACGATGACCCACAGTCCTGAAATGCACCAAATCGTCGAGGCGATCCGCCAGCGACGGCGCTTCGTCCTGTCGTCCCATGCCCGGCCGGATGGCGATTCCATCGGCTCGCAGCTGGCGCTGGCCTACGCGCTGCGCCGGCTCGGCAAGGAGGCCGTGATGGTGAACAAGGACCGGGCGCCGGGCCCGCTGCTCCAGTTCCCCGGCGTCGCCGACATCATCGTCGCCGATGCCGTTCAGGGTGAGTTCGATGCCGCGATCATCATGGAGTGCGGCGATCTCGGCCGCACCGGCGTTGCCTGCCTCGACCGGTCGTTCGTGATCAACATCGACCATCATCCCGGTAACACCGAGTACGGCCAGCTGAACTGGTTCGACGCGTCGGCCGCCGCCTGCGGTGAGATGGTGTTCGACCTCGTCGAAGCGCTCGGCGTGCCGCTGACCGCCGAGATTGCGACGCACGTCTACCTCGCGATTCTCACCGACACCGGGTCGTTCCACTACTCGAACATCACGCCCCGCACCTTCGAGATCTCGAAACGGTGCATCGAAGCCGGCGTCGATCCGGTGCTCGTCGCCCGCAACGTCTACGACAGCAACAACATGGGACGGCTGAAGCTGTTCGGCGCCGTCCTCAGCGCGATGCAGCTGGATGACACCGGCCGCATCGCCGTCGTCTACCTCGATCACAAGATGGCGCGCGACGCCGGTGGCACCTACGAGGACACCGAGGGGCTCATCAACCTGCCGCTGACGGTGAAGGAGATTCAGGCGGTCGTCTTCTTCAAGCAGAGCGAGGGTGACGAGTACCGCGTCAGCATGCGCTCGAAGGGGAACATCGACATCGGCGCCGTCGCCAAGCAGTTCGGCGGCGGCGGCCACAAGAACGCCGCCGGCTGCACGGTCGTCGGCGGCATCGACACCCTGCAGCGAACGTTCATCGACCGGATGACCGTCGCGATCGACGCGCAGTCGGCCGGCACCCCGGCCTGACCGGCCATCACCCGTGCCCATGGACGGTCTGCTCGTTGTCGACAAGCCCATCGGTCCGACATCACACGATGTCGTGGCCCGCGCCCGCCGGCTCCTGCGCGAGCGGCGGATCGGCCACACCGGGACGCTCGATCCGATGGCGAGCGGCGTGCTCGCGCTGGTGGTCGGCCGTGCGACGCGGCTGGCGCAGTTCATGAGCGGCGACGAGAAGGTCTACGAGGCGCGCGTGCGCCTCGGCGTGCGGACCGACAGCTACGACGCGGACGGGCGGGCCCTGGGCGAGCCGTTCGCCGGTCCACTGCCCGACGCGTCGACCGTCGAGCGCGCCCTGGCGTCGTTCATCGGCAGGTTCGAGCAGCAACCGCCGATCTTCTCGGCCAAGAAGATCGGCGGCCGCCGATCGTACTCGCTGGCCCGGGCACAGGCACGGGTAGAGGCCCAGGCCGGCGATGCCGGCCCGGCGGCGCCACCGGCTCCCCTGCCGGCGCCGGTCCCGGTGACGCTGTCGGCCGCTGCGGTCTTGGGCTACGACGACGGCGTGGTGCGGCTGACGCTGACCTGTTCCGCCGGGTTCTACGTCCGCTCGCTCGCCCACGACATCGGCGAGCGGCTCGGCACCGGGGCCCACCTGATCGGCCTGCGGCGGACGCGGAGCGGCGCAGCCCGTATCGAAGACGCCACGACGCTGGCGGACCTCGAGGCCGACCCGGCGCGCGCCGAGACCGCGGTCATTCCGATGGCACAGGCGCTGTCGCACCTGCCGGCACTGGTGCTGACCGACGCCGGCGTCACCCGGACGGGACATGGCGGGCTGCTCAGACCGGGCGATTTCTCGAATGCCAGCGAACTGGCACGACTCGCGGCGGGACCGTCCGGCGCCGCCGTGAAACTGCTGTCACCAGCCGGGGCGCTGGTTGCCATCGGCCGCCCGTCGCCGACCGACCCAACGACTTTGCATCCCTCCGTTGTCCTGATGTAACATGTTGAGCTTGTTCGAGTAAGAGTTTTTAGACATACGGCGGTACAGCACGGTCACGGGCTCGCACCTGATGCGCGCTCGTCTGCGACACGAGATGGGACTCGTCGCAGCCACGGATCGCCGCTCCTGGACCGTTCGTGGAGGACGAACCTGTGGCGTTGACGAAAGATCGCAAGACGGAACTGATTGGCTCCTACAAGAACCACGAATCCGACACGGGTTCGCCTGAAGTGCAGGTCGCGATTCTGAGTGAGCGGATCAACTACCTGACCGAACACTTCAAGGCGCATGCGAAAGACCACCATTCCCGCCGGGGATTGCTGATGCTGGTAGGTCGCCGCCGCCGTCTCCTCGACTATCTCAAGGCGAAGGACGTGCAGCGCTACGCAGACCTCATCAAGCGCCTGAACATCCGGAAATAGCCGAGGGCGGCGCTCCGCCGCCTTCCTGTTCACTCTACTCACGGCAGTCACCGACTCTATGCACACTCGCGAAATTCTCATCAACGGCAAACCACTGTCCTTCGAGACGGGCAAGCTGGCCAAGCAGGCCTCCGGCTCTGTCATCGTCCGCTACGGCGACTCGGTCGTGCTCGTCACGGCCTGTCGAGCCGCCAACGCGCGCGAGGGGATCGACTTTCTGCCGCTCACGGTCGATTACCGTGAGTACGCCTACGCGTCGGGCCGCATTCCAGGCGGCTTCTTCAAGCGTGAAGGCAAGGCGGCAGAGAAGGAAGTCCTCACCAGCCGCGTGATCGATCGGCCGATTCGTCCGCTGTTCCCATCGGGATGGCGCTACGAGACGCAGATCATCGCGCTGGTGCTGTCCGCCGACGGCGAAAACGACACCGACGTACTCGCCATCACCGGCGCCTCGGCGGCGCTGGCGCTGTCCGAGGTCCCCTTCCAGAAGACCATCGCCGGCGTCCGCGTCGGCCTGGTCGACGGTCAGTACGTCATCAACCCCACCTTCGAACAGCGCAAGACCAGCAAGCTGGATCTCGTCGTCGCCGGCAGCAAGGACGGCCTGGTGATGGTCGAGGCGGGCGCGAAGGAGGTCACCGAAGCGCAGGTCATCGACGCGCTCGAAGCGGCGCACAACGCCATCAAGCAGATCGTCGCCGAGATCGATGCGCTCGCGAAGGACGCCGGCAAGCCGAAGCTGAAGGTCAGCAAGAAGGAGATCGGCCACGACTTCTACCGCGAGGTGGAGGAGAAGGTCCTCGTCCCGCTGACTGAGGCGATGCGCATCAAGGGGAAGCTCGAGAACTACGATACCGTCGACGAAGTCCTCAAAGAGCTCGTCGCCTCGATCCCCGAGGGCGAAATCGAACGCCGCACCGACGCCAAGAGCATCTTCAAAGAGCTCAAGGAGAAGGTCCTGCGCGACGAGGCCCTCGAACGCGGTCTGCGCCTCGACGGTCGCAAGTTCGACGAGGTGCGCCCGATCTGGATCGAGACCGGCGTCCTGCCGCGCACCCACGGCTCGGCCGTCTTCACGCGCGGCGAAACGCAGGCGCTCGTCACGTGCACGCTCGGCACCGCCGACGATGCGCAGAAGATCGAGAGCTTCGAAGGGGAAACCTGGAAGAGCTTCATGCTGCACTACAACTTCCCGCCGTTCTCGGTGGGTGAAGTCGCCTTCATGCGCGGCCCGGGCCGCCGCGAAGTCGGTCACGGCGCGCTCGCCGAACGGGCGTTGCAGCCGATGGTGCCGGGCGAGGAGCACTTCCCGTACACGATGCGCCTCGTGTCCGACATTCTCGAGTCGAACGGCTCGTCGTCGATGGCCTCGGTGTGCGGTGGTTCGCTGGCCATGATGGATGCCGGCGTGCCGCTCAAGGCGCCGGTGGCGGGGATCGCGATGGGGCTGGTGATGAACGAAAGCAACGGCAAGTTCGCCGTGCTGAGCGACATCGCCGGCGCCGAGGACCACTACGGCGACATGGACTTCAAGGTCGCCGGCACCGCCGACGGCATCACCGCCCTGCAGATGGACATCAAGGTCGCCGGCATCCCGATGGATGTCATGAAGAAGGCGCTCGAGCAGGCGCGCCAGGGCCGGATGCACATCCTCGAGAAGATGGCGGCGGCGCTGGCCGCACCGCGTCAGTCGATCTCGCAGCACGCCCCACGCATCGTCACCATCCGGATTCCGGTGGACAAGATCCGCGACGTCATCGGACCGGGCGGCAAGATGATCCGCAGCATCATCGAGCGGACCGGCGTGAAGATCGATGTCGAGGACGACGGCCGGGTGAACGTGGCGTCGGCCGACGGCGCCTCGGCGCAGAAGGCCATCTCGATCATCCAGGAGCTGACGGCGACGCCGGAGCTGAACAAGACCTACCTGGGCAAGATCCAGCGGATCACCGACTTCGGTGCGTTCGTCGAGATCATGCCGGGCACCGACGGCCTGTTGCACGTCTCCGAGATCGCGAACCATCGCGTCAAGGACGTGCGTGACGAGCTGAAGGAAGGCGAACAGATTCTGGTGAAGGTCATCAACATCGACCCGACCGGGAAGATTCGCCTCAGCCGCAAGGCGCTGCTCCAGCCGGAAGAAGGCGCCGCACCCAAGGCGTAGCGCTCACCATCCTGCGCGCAGGCTCCGCGTCACCGACGCGCGAGCTTGCGCGCATCGTTCCCCGCCGCACGCACGCACCCCACGCTCTGTCCTTCGGCTCGTCCAGCACACCGCCCTGACACGAACCGCCGTCGACCGTCACCAGTCTCCAGACGGCACCGACAGGGGGCTCACAGATGGCAGCGGCAACGGCGACTGGACTGACGGATCCGGATGTGGACCGGGGGCGGGCCTTCATCGGGCTCGATGAGCCCATCCCGCTCGCGGCCGGTCGCGCCGGGCGCTACATCAATCTCGACAACGCGGCGACGACGCCGCCGCTGCGCGCGGTCGCCGACGCGGTCCAGCAGGCGCTGCTCTGTTATGGCAGCGTGCATCGGGGCGCCGGCTACAAGGCGCGCATGAGTACCGCCGCCTACGAATCTGCCCGGACCGCCGTCGGCGCGTTCGTCGGCGCCGACCCCGCCACGCACACCGTCATCTTCGTCAAGAACACCACCGAAGCCATCAACAAGCTGGCGAATCGGCTGCCCATGCCGGCGGGCGCCGTCGTCCTCACCACCATGCTGGAACACCACTCGAACGACCTGCCGTGGCGCCGGCGCGCCTCCGTCGTCCGGGTGCGCTGCACGCCGGATGGACAGCTCGATGAGGACGATTTCGACCGCCAGCTCGCCGGCCACGCCGGTCGGATCGCCCTCGTCGCGGTCAGCGCCGCATCCAACGTCACCGGCCTGGTGCAACCGATTCATCGCCTGGCGCGCAAAGCCCACGCCGTGGGTGCACCCATCTTCGTCGATGCCGCTCAGCTCGTCGCCCATCGACGCCTCGACATCCGCAAGCAGGACGACCCCGAGCACATCGATTTCGTCGCCTTCTCCGGCCACAAGATGTATGCGCCGTTCGGCACCGGCGTACTGATCGGACCGCGGACCACGTTCCGGAGCGGCGCTCCGGATGCCGTCGGCGGCGGCACCGTGCACACCGTATCGGAAGACGACGTGACGTGGGCAGACGTCCCCGACCGGGAGGAGGCCGGCACGCCGAACGCGATCGGCGCCATCGCGCTCGCCGCGGCGGCCCGGACGCTGTCGGCGTGGGGCTTCGAGGCGCTGGCGGCACACGAGACGGCGCTCGCCGCGTATGCCCGGGCGCGAGTCGGGGCCGTGCCAGGCGCGACCATCTACGGGGAGCCGGTTCGCGGGGCCGCGCCAGACCGTGTCGGCGTCGTCCCATTCAATCTCGCGACGGCAGACCACGCGCTGGTAGCGGCCGTGCTCGGCTACGAAGCCGGTATCGGCGTGCGCAACGGCTGTTTCTGCGCGCAGCTGTACGTCGCCCACCTGCTCGGCCTGCCGCGCGACCCGACCGCCCACGTCCGCGTCACCGGCGCACTACGGCCCGGCATGGTGCGCATCAGCCTCGGTGCTTACAACACGCGTGATGAGGTCGACGCCGCGGTCGAGGTGATCTCCCACATCGCCAACGGCCGGCTCACGGGCCGCTACCGGCGGACATCCGACGAGGAATACGCACCGTTCTGAAACCGCGCTGACGCAGCGCCCGACGCACAGGGGGTGTGGCACAATCGAATGCGAGTCTTCGTATGCCACGCAGCGCGTCACTCTCCTGCTGCACGTCCGTGCCAGTCGTCATCGGCGGGCTGTGCGTCCTGGCGCTCGGTCTGGTGCTGCCGGCCACGATCAACGCGGAGGGCGCCAAGCGGCCGCAGACCCTGCCCCGCACCGCCGACTGCGTCAACAGCCTCTGCTTCACCGACGCGACGGCGGTCAACGACAGTGGGATCGTCGTCGGCAACAGGTCCGGGGTGGGCCTGCGCTGGGTCGGCACCGCCGCACCACAGGACCTCGGCTCGCTGGGCAGCGGCGGTGTCCATCCCAGCGGCATCGACAACCTCGGGCGCATCGTCGGCAGCGCCGGCGTCAGTGGCGGGTCACACGCGTTTCTCTGGACCGAGCCGGCGGGCATCGCTGACCTCGGCACCCTCGGCGGCGTCTTCAGCGGAGCGACCGGCATCAATGACAACGGCCAGGTGGTCGGCTATGCGGACACCGCCGGTGGGCAACGTCATGCGTTTCTGTGGACCGACGGCGCGGGCATGGTGGACCTCGGGACGCTCGGCGGCTCCTTCAGCAGCGCCGCGGCCATCAACGCGACCGGTGCGATCGTCGGCAGCTCGACGACCCTGTCCGGTGAGACGCACGCGTTTCTCTGGACCGTGGCGGACGGGATGATCGACCTCGGCACGCTGGGCGGCACGACCAGCGACGCCACCGACATCAACGCCGGCGGCAGCGTCGTCGGGCACAGTCTGCTCGCCTCGGGCCGGCGGCAGGCATTCATCTGGACGGCGACCGGCGGCATGCGGGATCTCGCCACCGAGGACAATGACAACGACAGCTGGGCCTACGGCATCAGCGACCTCGGACAGGTCGTCGGCACCGGGGTGCGGCCGTACTCGTGGACGTCCGCCGGCGGACTGGCGGCCCTCGGGACCGGCGGCTACCAGGTGGCGGTGCCGCGCGCCGTCAACAACACGGGCACCGTCGTTGGCCGCGGTGACACCTGCGTCCCGCGCTTCAACTGTCTCGGCACGGCGCCCATCCTTTGGCAGTGGACGTGGGACGACATCGCGGTCGACCTCGGCACCGTCGGCGTCTGGCGCCTCGGCGATCGTGGCACCGCGTGGACCGCCATTCACAATCTCAACCCGACGAAACTGGCTCGCGGTGACGTCGATGGCAACGGCGTGCCGGATCTCGTGCTCGACTTCGGGCCTGGCGTCGGCGTCTGGATCTGGAAGAATCACGCCACCTGGATGCAATTGCACAACCTGAGTGCGTCGCATGTCGCTGTCGTCGACGTGCACGGCGACGCGCGTGAAGATGTCGTCCTGAGCTTCACCGGTGCCGGCCTGTGGCTGTGGTCGGAAGACACGTCCTGGCGCCGGATCAATGTCAAACAGATCGACGCTCTGGCCGTTGGCGCACGGTCGCTGCTCGTCACGTTTCCGGGCGAAGGGACGTGGCTGTTCCGGAACGGCTGGCTGCGCATCGACAGCCGTGACGCCAGCGTGCTGTTGATTGCCGACGTCGATCTGTCGCCAGTGCTCAGCGACAACCCGCAGGCCGAGTTCCTGCTCGGCATTCCCGGCGCCGGCCTCTGGAAGTATCACGCGACCGATGGACTGTCCCAGGTCCATCCGTTCGATGTCAGACGGCTGGCGGCCGGCGACCTCGACGGCGTCGCGACGGATGATGTCGTCGTCGATTTCGGACCGGCGTGGGGGCTGTGGCGGCTCGACAACGGCCTGACCTGGTCGCTGCTTCACCCGTTCACGTCGGCCGGTGTCACCCTGGCAGACCTCGACGGCCTGGGACGCGACGAGGTCGTCGTGAACTTCGGGCCGCCACACGGCCTGTGGCGCTACTCGTCACACACCGGGTGGGCGCTGCTGCACGATTGGCAGATCGACGGTGTCGTGACCGCCGTCCTGCACTGACACTTACGAGAGGACGAAGTCGACGAAGAGGGGACCGACGGTGACGTGGCTGGCGGCTTTCTGAGCCGCCTTCCACTTCTTCCATTCGGCGGGCGTCGCCAGCCCGTCCAGTTCCCGCTCCACCGTCTTGTCGGCGGCGGCCGCCGCGTCATCGGCCCATCCGAGGTCGGAGCGAACGACCCGCCCTTCGCACTTCTCGAGCAGCGCGCGATAGAGTCCTGCCGCCGGCATCCGCCACGACCCCTGCGGATGTCGGCCAAGCGCCACCGCCCGGTCAAGAGGGATGAACGTCGTCAGTTCCTTCTCGCGCTTCATCAGGTCGAGGCCGTGGGCCTTCATCGTGCCGTTGTGGCTGGCGTGGTGTCCGGCCTTGTAGAACACGGTCCGCGCCAGCAGGTCCTTCACCGAGACCGGCCGCGACGAACCGTCGCCCGCCGCCGACCATGCGAGGCTGGCGGCGTGCCACGACAGCCAGTTGCCCTGTTGCGCATCGGCGGGAAACAGCAGGACCTTCCCGTCGGCGATGCGCTCGATGGCGAGCGCCAGGCTGGTGTTGTTGGTGGCACTGTCGAGTTGCAGGGCGAGATCGGAGGCGATGTTCAGCCACTCGCCGTCGACCCGGCGCCACGATTCGGCGTCGGCGAGATACGCGGATGACACGCCCGGCTGCGCCGCGAAGCGATCGCGCTCGAGCCGGAAGCGACGGTCGAACGGCTGCGCCGCAATGAAATCATCGCGCTCCTCCCGCTCGATGCCCGCCTCGTACTCCGCCGCGTTGCGGCCGGACGCGTGGAACGCCGCGCCGCAGCGCAGTCCGTCCGTCAGGCTGAAGAGGTCGGCCCCGGCATTCTCCCCCGTGTCCCCCAGGGCGCCGGCCTCACGCGGCGGGCCGAGGACGTAGATGCGGAACCCCTCCAGCCACGACTCCTCGACCACCGTGCCCGGCTTCCAAAACGTCACATCGTCGCTGAGTCCGGTGCGCACGAACGACATCGCGGCGTTGATGGTGGTGGCGAAGTCGGCCGCCCCCAGGGCATCCGGCTCACCGGCAAAGTCCAGCAGGTCGTGGAGCGCGAGACCGGTGGCCGCAGCCGCGGTCGAGCCGTCAGCCTTCAACGCGCGTGCGGCGTAGACGAGGGCGGTGGCGAGGTCTTCCTTGCGCTTCGCGAGCTTCTGCGCCAGGGCGTCGTGCGGATCCTCGGTCCACGCCAGCCAGACGCGGTCGACGGTCAACGCCGCGAAGGCGTCCCGCTGGGCGTTGAAGCCTGACACGTGATCCTTGTGTTCGTGGGTCACCACCAGCACGTCGATGTGCCCCTTCGTCACCGTGGTGATGTCGGCGACCACGTCGCCGATCTTGACTCCCGTCGTCGTCGCACCGAGCGACCCGCAGTCGATCAGCATGTGACGCTCGCGGCCACCGACACCGAACGTGATCAGGAAACAGTCGCCGAGCCCCTGCCGGTACATGCGGACGCGGAGGCGCGGCCGCCTCGCGCTCGGACGGCTCGGGCGGCTCGGGCGGCTCGGCCGGCGCGACCGCGCCTTCCTGACCGGCGTGGCCGCCTTCACCGCCCGGCGCGCTACTTTCCTGGCCATGCTGGTCCTCCTGATCCGACCGCTGGTTCGCCGGTCTCCCAGGCTGGAGAGCGATGCAGGGCGGCGAACGGCTCGGCGCTGGCGATGACGGCCCGCGCCCCGAGGTAGGTGGCCCGGCTCGACTCGATGCGGCCGGCGGTGAACGCCTGCTGTCGTTGCTGGCGGGTCAGGCTGGTCATCCGCTTCCGGATGCAGTAGCGGATCTTCAGGCGGCGCAGGTCGGCGACGATGGTCGCCCCGCCTTCGAACGGCATGCCGCCGGCGGCCGGTCGGGTCGGGTCGATGGGTATCGTGCGGGTCTGCAGCAGGCCGACGAGGAACTGCGGATCGATGTAACCGTCCGGACTCGGCCGCAAGGCGAACCGCGCCGTGTGAACCTCGAATGACAGCCCGGGTTCCACGCCGAGGAACAGCGCGTCGGATGGGCCGTCGGCATGCGTGGCGAAATGGTGGGCCAGCCATTCGTGCAGTTCGCGCCGCATCCCGCGCTGCAGATGGAAGACCTGCTCGCGCGGCTCCGGCACGTCGTCACCACCCTGTGCGAACAGGAACTGCTGGGCGTAGTTGCGGACCCGTTCCAGGCCGTCCTCCAGCGCCTGTGACGGACGCAATTCGTCGTTGTGCGGTGAGCGCCACAGCAGGCTGTCTTCGCTGAGGGTGCGCAGGTCGCGCGGATAGATGCCCCACTTGCGGAACGCCTCGACGAACGCGACGCGGTAGCGCATGTCGTCGTCGGCCACCGCATCGGTGTCGGCCGTGATGATCGCCCGCAGGAACTCGCCAAACGTGATGTCGACGGGCGGACAGTAGTCGAGGGCCCGGATACAGCCGGTCAGGACGTGCTGCGCGCTCTTCGCGGCTTCGTCGGCAAGGCGGGCCACGAGGTCCGGGTGGATGGCGCCGGGCCGCAGCACGCCGCTGCCGCCGGTCGCCAGCCGCAGCAGATCGGCAGTGCGGCGCTCGTAGATACGCAGGAAGGCGTCGAACACCGCTGCCACCAGAATGGCGCCGCGATCGTGCGGCTCCATCACCGTCTGATAGGCCGATGGATCGGGCCGGCGCGGCGTCCACTGGCCGGTCGCCCCATCGACGGTGCCGATGGCGTCACGCAGCGCGCCGCGCATCCCGGTCGACCGCCCGAACTGGCCGGCCAGCTGGCCGAGCAGGCTCTGCTGCGACCGGATGTCGCCACGGGTGGCCGCGATCTGGTGGCGGAGGATGTCGGAGAAGGTGAAGTGCTGCAGCAACGCCACGATGTCCGAGAACGCCTCGTGGAACGCCAGCACGTCGGGATTCGACGGGTTGAGGAACCGCCGGTGCATCCCGTCGAGCAGCGCATGCGTCGTTTCGTGGGCGACGATGTCGTGCGACAGACAGGTGAACACCATGCCGCCCGGCACGTGATCGTTGACGTCGGTGTTGGTCGCCTTGAAGTAGCCGAACAACAGCGCGACCTTGGCCGGCGAGTAGTAGGCGTTCTCCTCGCGCAGCGCGTGCGGGTAGATGCGCAGGCGCTGGACGAAGGTCGAGTCGTGGCGCTCGTGCCGCCCCGCCGGCGCCGGCCCGTGCCGCCACAGGCTGCGCCGACCGAGCGCCCGCTCGAAGTTGCGGATCGTCAGACTCGCGATGGCGTAGACCATCTGCTGATGGAACTGCGGCGTGCCTTCGCTCGGCGCCAGGCCGTCCTGCGCCAGCACCATCGGGTCGTCGAGATGCACCGGCTCGTAGTAGCAGCCGCTCGCCGGGTCGACGTCGATGACCTCGAGATACTCGCCCACCGGGCCCGGTGACAGCGCCTCCCATGGAATCTTGAGCGTGATCTCGCTGATCGGGGCGGTCTCGAGCTGCAGCGTCAGACTCGGGTCGATGCTGTAGGCGCGCAGGCAGCGGAACGCCGGCTTGACCGGTGCAAACGGCAGCGGCGTGGCGTTCACCGGACGCGCCGGCACCACCGTGCCCGGCAGCGGCTCGGCTTCCAGGGTCCCGGGCGGCCGGGGCGCGGCCGGCTTCCTCGTCGGCTTGCCGGATCGACGCGGCGGCTTCGGCCGATCGGGCGCCGCCGGCGCCGCCGCCGGCGGTGCGCCAAACATCGTGCGATACACCTCGTCGACCCGTGCCTTCAGCGTCGGCGACACCTCGGGATGCGCGTACACCGCATCCAGGAAGCGCCGGACGCGCGCCGGGGCAATGTCGTCCGCCGGCAGGTCGGGGTCGGGAAGCGCCAGCTCGATCGGGTTCGGCCGTTCGTCGGAGCGCCAGCGCTGCGCCAGCTGCGTCGCCTCGAGCGCCAGCATGGCGTCGGTCGCGGCGGGGGCGGCGCCGAGCCCGGTCAGCACCCGCAGGATCGGGAAGGCGGCGCGATCCGGCTTCGCCTTGTGCAGCGCCGGCCCGGGAACCGGCGCCACCTGCAGGGCATCGGCGGCCCGCAGGACGCCGTTGCCCAGCTTCTCGGCGCTGCCGCCGTCCGCGGTCTTGTCGGCCGCCACGAACAGTGCCTGCCGTACCGCCTCCACCCGCATCCACGGCTCGGGGTACTTCGTCGCGTCGAACAGCGCCGTCGCGTGCTTCTGCAGATACAGCGCCGCTGCCGCCGCCACCTGCGGCGTCGCCGACGACGTGCCGGCACCGTCCATGTCGACAATGCCCGGGCAACCGAGTTCCGCCCATGGCATGTTGGGCGTGAACGCCGACACGGCGGTCGCCATCTTGCTCGCCGGGCCCCAGTTGCCCTGCATCGTCTTGAACGGCAGTCCGTAGTACGGGCGACGATTCGCCATGACGCCGCAGGCGGCGACGACGCGCCGGAACCGCGCCGGGTAGACGATGGCGCGCGTCGGGAAACCGAAGAAGCCGGCCGAGAAATTGTTGCCCGCCGCGGCGACGAAGACGATGCCGGCCTCGTAGGCGAGATTGACGGCATCCGCCCAGGCGGCGGAGGCGACGCCGCCCATGCTCATCGACAGGACGTCGACTCTCGTCGCGTCGCTCGCGCACAGCGACACCGCGTACATGATTCCGCGGGCGACCGCGCTCGTCTTGAGCTGCACGACCGACGTGCCGACGCGGATCGGGATGACCTCGGCATCCGGAGCCCCGCCGATCTGGTCGTCGAAGGCATAGCCGTCGAGCGAGCAGGTGATGCGGCCGCCGGCGAGGATGCCGAGCGTTCCGGTGCCGTGACCCGGGTTGTTCGCGACACCCCGCTGCGCCGGATCGTGGGCGTCGTCGGCGGGCTGATCGTCGACGAAGTTCCGCTGCAGGTCGAGGCGCAGGTGCGGCGGCAGCGAGCGGTGCGTCGGGTCGAAGCCGGTATCGAGGTGGCCGATGCGGATGACCCGGCGGCCGGCCGCTGGCGCGGCGGCCGATCGTGCCTGACGCAGCTGCGAGAACTGGTCGCCGAGGTGCCAGGCGAAGGTCCGCTCGACGCGCGGCAGCGCCTCGCTCTGATCGTTGAAGGCGCAGACGTCGGCGGCGGCCGCGGCCGGCGACGCGGCGGCGCGGGGCCGGTTCTCGTACGGCCATTCCTGGATGAGGTCCGGCTCGACGAGCACCGGTCCGCCGGACGCGACCCGCGCGGCGTTGGTCAGCGCATGCGCCGCTTCCCAGGGCGATGCCGTATCGGGCGCCGCGGCAGTTCGTGCGACGTGCCATTCCCAGCCGGTGGCCGAAAGGCCGACGCCGGCCGCCTGGCCCGGCACCGCGAACAGCGGTTCGAGTTCGAACCGGACCCCGGCCGCCCGGAGGGTGGAACGTGCGGCGCCCTTCGCCAGCGCCACTCCGGCGCCTGCGGGCAGCCGCACCAGAAACCCCGCTGAAGCCGGGAACGTGGACTCAGCCATCGCGCCGTCTCCCTCGCCGTTGGTGGTGCATTGAACACCCCGACCGTATCACGATTGCCGTCGCCCGCGCGCGCCGACGGAGCGGCGCGCCCGTCATCAGCGACGGAACGCCTGCGCCGCGGCGATGCGTTCGCTGAGCGGTGGATGACTGTAGAAGAGCCATTCGACGAGCTTCGACGGCTGATCTTCGGCGAGATTCTGCTGCCCGAGGCGACGCATCGCCGAAATGAAGGCGGCCGGATTCCGCGTCAGCTCGAGCGCGAACCGATCGGCGCGCCGCTCATGCGAGCGTGACATCGCATATGCGACGGGCAACATCAGCAGTGAGACGGCGCCGGCGGCGAGCGCCAGCAACGGCAGGCCGGCGACGTCGGCGACGCCGGCGATGCCGAACCGGGGTCCGAGCGAGCGCAGCGTCTGCGCGGCGACGAAGAAGCCGGCGACGATCAGCACGCTGTCGAACAGCAGCCCCTTCCAGATGTCGCCGTGGACGTGATGCGCCAGTTCGTGCGCCAGCACCACTTCGATTTCGTCGTCGGTATAGGCGGCCAGCATCGTGTCGGATACCAGGATCCGCCGCGTCGCACCGAGTCCGGTCAGTGCCGCATTCGCCTTCCGGCTCTTGTCGCCGAGTCCCCACTCGTAGGCGCCGAGCACCCGCGCCCCGGCGCGATCGGCGAGCTTCAGCAGGCGGCCGCGCAGGTCGTCCTTCGACAACGGCGTGATGGTATAGAAGAGCGGCAGCAGGACGATCGGGGCGAGGCTGGCCAGGACGGCGAACAGCAGCGTGAAGATGCCGCCGCTGAGCAGCCACCACCAATTGGGTGACGCGCGAATCGTCCAGTGAACGATCGCCGCGGCGAGTGTCGCGAGCAGCCAGCCAAGGCCGAACGACTTGACCTGGTCGGTGAACCAGCTGCGCGCCGTCTGCGTCGACAACCCGTAGCGGCGCTCGAGGACGAAGCCGCCGTAGAAGCCGGCAGCGAACGCGCCGACCTCGTGCAGCAGCATCAGGAGCGCGACGTACAGGGCGACCGTGACGGTGGGACGTGCCGTGCCGGCAACGCCGTCGATGGCGTGGCGAAGGGTGACGGCGCCGCCGCTCCACGACAGCGCCGCCAGCAGGCCGACCGACCAGGTCAACGACGCCAGCGAGACGCGCCGCTGCAGCCGCTGGTATCGGGTGGACTTGTCCTCGTTCATGCGAGACGGACCCGCCTTCGCCCCTGCGGCCTGGACGAGGTTCAGTTCATCTGCACCGAGATGAGCTTGGACACGCCCGGCTCCTCCATCGTCACACCGTACAGCCGGTCGGCGATCTCCATCGTCTTCCGGTGGTGGGTGATGAGGATGAACTGCGTGTGGCTCTGCATGCCGCGCAGCATCTCGACGAAGCGGCCGATGTTCGCGTCGTCCAGCGGGGCGTCGATTTCGTCCAGCAGACAGAACGGGCTCGGCTTGTACTTGAAGAGCGCGAACATCAGCGAGATGGCGGTCAGCGCCTTCTCGCCGCCCGACAACAGCTGCACGCTCTGCAGGCGCTTGCCCGGCGGCTGCGCGATGATCTCGATGCCGCTCTCCAGCGGATCGGTCTCGTCGAGCAGCGTCAGCCCGGCCCGACCGCCGCCGAACAGCGTGCTGAACAGCTGCTGGAAGTTCCGGTTGATGGCCGCGAAGGCCTCGGTGAAGCGCGACCGCGTCGTCTCGTCGATGCGACGGATCGCCTCGCTGGTCTGCGCGATCGAGTCGACGAGGTCCTTGCGCTGGGTCGTCAGGAAGGTGTGGCGCTGCTCGAGTTCGTCGTACTGCTCGATGGCCATCATGTTCACCGGTCCGAGACGCTCGATCTTGGCGCGCAGGCGGACAATCGCCTCCTCGGCGGTCAACGTCCGCTGCTGGGCCTCGATGACCGCGGCTCCCGGCAGGCTCAGGTCCGCCTCGGGCGCCGCCTCGACCGCCGCGCCGGCAGCGCCGGTGGCGTCCTCCTCCCGGGCGGCGGCCAGCTCCGGGGCGGCCAGCGGTTCGCCGTCTTCCGTTGTCTCGTCGTCGTCGGCGCCAAGAACGACGGCGTCCGGCACCAGGCCGCCGGCCTCTTCGATCGCGGCGACCTCGGTCATCACCTCGTCCAGCGTCGCCTGCACGGCATCGACGCACATCTGCGCCAGATGCGCGAGGTCGCTCTCGGCCGTGGCGCGGGCGACGTCCAGTTCGTTGACCGTGCCGCGGATGCCGTCGAGCGCCGCGCGCGCCGTCCTGATGTCGGCGTCGAGCGCCTCGCTCTGGCCGCGCAGCGTCGCGGCGGCGGTGTCGGCCCCCTGCAGTTCGTCCCGCAGCGCCGACAGCGTCCGGATGTCGTCATCGACCTGCCGCTCGCCGATCACGACGGCGCCGCGCAGTTCGTCGACCCGCGCACGCATGTGCTCGAGGTCGCCGGCCAGCGACGCGGCGCGCAGTTCCAGCTCCGCCGACGCTTCCTCCATGCGGAGGACTTCCGAGGCGATCGCCGACGCCCGCTCGACGAGACCGGCGTGCGTCGCCTTCGCCTCCGCGGCGCGCTTCGCCAGCTCCTGGGCCGACTCGCGGGCTTCGAAGAGTCGACGCTGTGCGGCGGTGAGGCACTCGTCCGCCTCGCGCTGCTGCCCCTCGAGCTGCACGATCGACTCGCGCGCCTCCTGCTGACGGCGATCGAGCAGATCGCGCTCCTCTTCGAGCTGCCGCCGCTCGCGCCCCAGCTGTTCGCGGCGCTGCTCGAGTCGGCGCTGGTCGTCCTCGCCGCGGCGCAGCTGCCCTTCGTAGCCGACGATCGACTTCTCGTGCCTGTGGTGGTCGGCGTGCAGGGCGGCAATCGCCGACGTCGCCATCGCAATCGCCTGCTCGAATCCGGACACCTCGTCGACCAGGCGCCCGAGCGTCTCACGCTCGCCGCCCACACGGGTGAGCAGGTCCTTGATGGCGCGCTTGGTTTCGAGGATGCCGCGCGCCTCGGCCGGCACGCCGCCCGAGACGACACGGGCACCGCGGAACAGTTCGCCTGACACGGTGGCGATCGGCGCCGTCGTGGCGTGACCGTTCGAGGCCGCCGCCGCATAGGTGTCGGCAATCCACGCCGGCCCGATGGCCTGACGAATCGCCGATGCGTACGGCCCGCTGATCCGGACCACCGACGACAGCGGCCGCAGGCCGTGGACGTCACCGCCCGGCTCGCTCCCGCCGTCCGCGCCAGCCTCGAAGGACGCACCGTCCGGTCCGACGATGACGAAGCCGCAGCGACCGGCGCGCTGTTCGCGCACGACGTCGAAGCCGGCCTGCGCGTGCTCGGGACTCTCGACCAGGACGTACTGCAGCAGGTCGCCGAGGCAGGTTTCGACGGCGCGTTCGAAGCCGGCGTCGACCTCGAGATAGTCGGCCACGGCGCCCCGCTGGCCGACACGGCCGTTCGCCAGGGCGAGCACCGCGCGGGCGGCGTCGCCGTACTCGGCGCGCGCCGCTTCGAGTTCCTGCAGCGACTTCAGCCGCGCCTCGAGCCCGGCGATCTCCTGCTCGTGCGTGCGGACCGCCCGGGCCCGCCACTCGTGCTCGATGCGGGCGCTCGCCAGTTCGGATTCACGGGCGATCCGGCTGGTGCGCGTCTCATCGAGCGCTTCCTGGATGCGCCGCAGCCCCTCGCTGGTCAGCTCGTGTTCCGCCGCCACCCGCTCGGTGTCGATCCGCAGGTCGTCGGACTCCACCTGCAGCCGGTTCAGGGTCTCGATGACCCGCTCGCGCTGCGTCCCGGCGTGCTCGAGCGAGTGCCGCAGCGCCGTCGCCGCGTTGATGGCCGAGAACACCTCGCTGCGAGCCGCTTCGACGTCGGCCTCGAGCCCTTCGATGTCGCGGTGCGCGGTGTCGTAGGCCTCGGACTCGGCCGACAGGGCTTCGGCGGCCCGCTCGCGCTCGGTGGCCGCTTCCGCCGCGGCGGTCTGCCGGGCCAGCAGGGCGAGGCGCGCCGGCTCGCGTCGGCCGTGCAGCGAGTCGAGCTCGCCGGTCACCGCACCGATGCGCGCGTTCAGGTTCTGGATCTGCTCCGTGTCGAACGCAATCTGCTGCTGGCGGCGATTCAGCTCGAGTTCACGGCCGTGCGCCGCTTCGCGCTTGCCGGACGCCAGCGATTCGGCCTCGACGAGCTCGATGCGGACGCGGGACAGGTCGTTCTCGACCTCCGCCACTTTCGACGACGCCACCTGCTCGCGCGTCCGCGCGTCGGCCAGCCGCGTGCGGGCCGACTCAATCGTCTCGGCGAGCTGCCGGTACTTGCGCGCGAACAGCTGCTTCTCCCAGCGTCGCATCTCGTCGCGCAGCTTCTTGTACCGCTTCGCCTTCGCCGCCTGCCGCTTCAGCGTCCCGCGCTGCTTCTCCACCTCGAAGACGATGTCGTCGATACGCGTGAGATTCTGCTGCGCCGCCTCGAGCTTCAGCTCCGCCTGACGGCGGCGGCTCTTGTACTTGGTGACGCCGGCAGCTTCTTCGATCAGCTGGCGGCGGTCGGTGGGACGCGAGCTGAGAATCAGGCCGATCTTGCCCTGCTCGATGATGGCGTAGGCCTTGGCGCCCAGCCCGGTGTCCATCAGCAGTTCGTGGACGTCCTTGAGGCGGCAGATGCGGCCGTCGATCAGATACTCGCTCTCCCCCGACCGGTAGAGGCGGCGCGTGACTTCCACCTCGCGGGCCACCGTCTGGATGATCTCCTCGGCCTCCTCGCGCGTCAGCGCCTCGCTGGGTCGCACGTCGCTGTCGTCGCCCACCGGCACGGCCTCGAGCTCGCCGGTCGAGACGACGGCGAAGTGGCCGTTGTCACGGCTGTCACCGGTCGTCGTGCCGGCCTCCTCGACAGGGTGCCCGTTGCCATTGGCGTGGCCGTTCCCGTTGGCCTTGCCAAGGGCCGCCGCCGTATCGTGCCTGCCGAACGCCGGCCCGGTCACGTTCCGCAGCACCCCGCTGAAGCGCAGGCGCACTTCGGCCGACGCCGTCGGCTTGCGGGCGTCGCTGCCGTTGAAGATGACGTCTTCCATCTTGTCGCCGCGCAGGCTCTTGGCGCTCTGCTCGCCCATCACCCAGGTGATGGCGTCGGCGACATTGCTCTTGCCGCAGCCGTTCGGTCCGACGATGGCGGTGACGCCCTTGTCGAACGCAAGCTCGGAGCGGTCCGAGAACGATTTGAATCCGTTGATTTCCAGACGTTCAAGACGCATGAGCACACCACGGCGCAGGCGACGCGCCGTAAACGGGACGCCAGACCACGGGCACGACTGGCCGGAACCAGGCGGGCGTTGATTTGTATCGGGCTGGGGTACGGATTAGCACAGACCGATTCACGAAACGCGCGGCACACCAGATATTGGGGTGCTGCGTTTCAGAAACGGACGCCAGTGTAGCAAGCCCCACTTATAGGGGCAAGGCGAAACTGTGGCCCTATGCGTTGTGGTCGTACGACCTACGACCTGGACCTTAGTGCGCCAGAACGGTGCTCTTGCCAAGGCCGCCGAGCTTGCCGGCTTCGTCGAAGAGGCTGAGGCCGAGCTGGGCCTGGGGATCGGCGGCGAGCAGCCGCTTGCGGGCCTCGGCATTGCCGAAGAGCGCCTGGTCGATTTCGAAGCGGATCATCGCCCGGATGAACTCGCCGTCCTTGGTCCACGCCGCGTCGTCGATCTTGAAGCGCTCCGCCTTCACGAACTCCTTGAAGTCGTTCAGCATCGTCTCGTCGACGGCGAAGTTGCGCTTCGCCAGCTGGCGACCCGAGGCGGTCTGGACGATGCGCGTGTCGCCGTCGGCCGTGAACTTCTGAGCGTAGCCGGCGAACACCTGGCGCGAGTGCAGGATGCGGGCAAACGGCGTCGGGTTGAAGCCCTCGACCGGCCCGGCGATGTGCCGGTCGGGCTCGACGCCGCCGCCGCTGTACACCGGGCGGCCCGAATCGGTCCGCTTCAAGTCGCTCGGGTTGTGCGCCTTGTTCGCGTCCTGTTCCTTCATGGAGTAGCTGAGATACTCGTCGAACGACTCGTCCCAGGGACGCTGAATGAGGCGGCCGCTCGGCGTGTAGTAGTGCGCCGTCGTCAGCGCCAGCCCGGCGCCGCCGCTGATGCGATAGACCGACTGCACCAGCGCCTTGCCGAACGTCGTCTCGCCGACGAGGTAGGCGCGATCGTGGTCCTGCAGCGAACCGCTGACGATTTCCGCCGCGCTCGCGCTGTTGCGGTTGGTGAGCACCACCATCGGAATGCCGGTGAACTCCCCTTCTTCCGTGCTCCGGTAGTCCTGATCGGAATTCGACACCCGGCCGCGGGTGTAGACGATCATCTTGCCGCGCGGCAGGAACTCGTTGGACACCTTGATCGCCTGGTCGAGCGGACCACCCGGGTTGTTGCGGATGTCGAACAGCAGCCGCTTCATCCCCTTGCCGACGAGCTCCTTCAGCGCCGCCTTCACTTCGCGGTCGGTGTTCTCGCCGAAGTCGCGCATCTGGATGTAGCCGGTGGAGGCGTCGAGCATGAAGTAGGCGGGTACGGTGAGGATGTGGACCTCGTCGCGCACCACCTCGATGCCGATGGCGTCGGCGTAGCCGCGCCGGCGGATCTCGATCTTCACCGGCGTGCCCTTGGCGCCCCGGAGCTTCTTCATCGCCTGTTCGGTGGTCCAACCCTTGGCGTCTTCGCCGTCGATCTTCGCGATGACGTCGCCACGGCGCACGCCCTGCCTGTAGGCCGGCGAACCTTCGAAGACGCCTTGCGCGGTGATGCTGCCGTCAATCGACGCGATGGTGATGCCGAGGCCGTAGTAGCGGCCCTCCTGCCGTTCCCGCATCGCCGCGTACTCGCGCGGGTCGAAGAAGCTCGAATGCGGGTCGAGGGTGCCCAGCATGCCGCGGATGGCGCCGTAGATCAGGCGATCGGAATCGGCATCCGAGACGAAGTTGGCCTGGATGGCGCTCAACGCCGCCACGAACGTCTTCTGGCTTTCCGGGATCTTGTCATCCACGGCGAGCGCCCGGCGCCCGAACAGCCCACCGACGATGGCGAAGACCGCAATCGCGAACACGACGGCAGAAAAGGCACGGTAGCGACGCATAGATCGGATGCTAACAGATAAGTACTGCATCAGCAACGACTTCTGGCGATGAAACTGCGGCCTTCCCCTTGACCCCGGGCAGCGGCGTTCTATAATTGGGCCGGGTCGCCGCGCCGTGGCCCCAGGGTCGCGTCCGGCCTCACAGAAAGCAGGAGTCCCATGTTTGGTTCTATCGGCATGCCCGAGCTGATCATCATCTTCGTGATCGCCTTGATCATCTTTGGGCCCAAGAAGTTGCCCGAGCTGGGCCGGTCGCTGGGACGCAGCCTCAACGAGTTCAAACGGGCGTCCAACGAGCTCAAGAACACGCTCGAAGAGGAAGTCCGGATGGAAGAAATCAAGGATCGGCAGGCGGCCGAAAAGGCCAGCCCGGTGGCCTCGGCTCCGGTGTCGGCACCCAATACGGTGTCCCGGACTGACGAGCCGATCGCGCCGCGTCCGGCCGATCAGAGCGCCTGACGCCTTCCGCAGACCGCGCCAATGGCTCTGGTGCCGTTTCCCGGCCCCCAGTCCGGGGCTCTCAAGAAAACTGACGACGACCTGGACGACGATCATGAGATCGGCGGCCGGATGTCGTTTCTCGATCATCTCGAGGAACTTCGGAAGCGCATCATCTACGCCTGCTACGGCATCGCCCTCGGCGTCGGCGCCAGCTTCTTCTTCATCCAGCGGATCTACGACTTCCTGCTTGCGCCGGCCATCGCGACGCTGCCGGAAGGCAGCAAGCTGATCTACACGCAGCCGACCGAAGCCTTCTCCCTCTACATCAACATCTCGCTCATCGCCGGCATCACCTTCGCCGGGCCGTTCATCATGTATCAGGTCTGGCAGTTCATCGCGCCGGGCCTCTACTCGAACGAGAAGAAGTTCGTCATTCCGTTCGTGCTGTTCTCGACGCTGGGATTTCTCGCGGGGGCCGCGTTCAACCACTACGTCGCCTACCCGTTCATCATGATCTACTTCGCCAGCTTCAACACCCCGAACCTGACGTACATGCCGCAGCTCAGTTATGTGTTCGGCCTGTACGTGAAGATGCTCATCGCCCTCGGCCTGGTATTCCAGATGCCGACGATCGTCTTCTTCCTCGCCAAGGTCGGCGTCGTGACGGCGAAGCTGCTGCTGCAGCAGTTCAAGTTCGCCATCCTGATCATCTTCATCGTGGCGGCGGTCATCACGCCGACCGGGGACCCGATGACGCTGATGGTGTTCGCGCTGCCGATGGTGACCTTGTACATCTTCAGCATCTTCGTCGCGTGGGTGGTCGGCCCGAAGCGCGACAAGGCCGACGCCACCACCTAGCCGGGGCACCGCCCTGACGCCGTGCCCGGGCGGTCCGTCCCCCGGCTGGACCCGCTCTGCCGGTCCCTCCACGGTCCCGCCCCGACCCGTCTTGTACTGCTCGACGGTTGCGCGTACTATGGCCGAGGTCGCTCCGCGGTTCTGGATCGACGCCCATGTGCACGAGGGCTCAGATGCTCCCACGTCCCCGATCGCTTGCACTCGCCATCGCCTGCGCACTCTGGTCGCCGCTGGCCGCCGCCCAAGAGGCGGCGCCGCCGACTGACGCCGAAACCCGCCCGGCCACCCCGACGGTGACCGGCGACACCGGACTCTGGTTCGTGCCGACCGCCGAGGTGCTGGCCCATGGACGCTGGTCGGCCAGCGCCTACCGCCGCGGCGTCAACGACGTCCAGGGGTTCACGAACATCGCCGATGTGGCCGGGACGGTGGCCGTCGGCGTCGGCGGACGCACGGAGGTCTTCGGCTCGTTCAACGCCGTCACCCGCATCGATCGCGACCTGCGGCCGCTGTTCCTCGCCGACGCCGCCGTCGGCGGCAGCATCGCCCGCCACCCGCGCGTGATCCGCGGATGGAGCGGCAATCAGGTGGGCGACCTGACGCTCGGCGCCAAAATCAACCTCTGGTCGGCGCTCCGGCAGAAGCCGCTGTCGCTCGCCGTGCGCGCCCTCGTCAAGCTCCCGACCGGCGACAGCGATTCCGGCGCCTCCACCGGCGCCGCCGACGCGGCCTTCGATCTCGTGGCCAGCACGGAGACCCGCGCGCGAATCGAATTGGCCGGCCACGCCGGCTACAGCCTGCTCGGACAACCGGACGGCTTCGACGCCCCGGGCGGCGCCTTCCGCTGGGGCGTCGGCGGGCAGTTCCCCTCGCGATCGCCCGTCCGCGCGACACTGGAGCTCACGGGGCTCGTGCCGACCGACGACACGGTGCGCGTCACCGGCTCGCCAGTCGTCGGCGTGGATGGCAGCGTCGCACCGCCCGCGTCGGACGTCTCGCCGCTGACGCGGGCACTCGCCGGCGTCACCTGGCAGCACCGCAGCGGATTCTTCCTCGGCGGCGGACTGGCGTGGAACTTCCCGCGCCGCGACCGCGCCGGCTTCGACACCGACGACAACGACGCGTTCGGCGACTTCGCCGACTGGCAGGTGCGCCTCGGCTACCACCCGGGCACGCGCATCTACGTCCCGCCACCGCCGCCGTTGCCGCCACCGCTGCCGCCGGCGCCGCCGCAGAATCGGCCGCCGGTCGTCCAGGCGCGCTGCGAACCCTGCACCATCGAAGCCGGCAGGACGTCGACCGTCACGGCTGACGCGAGCGATCCCGACGGCGACGCGCTGACCTATCGCTGGAGTGCGCCGGCCGGTACGTTCCAGGGGCCTGCCGACCGGCAGACCGTGTGGACGGCGCCCCGCCAGGAAGGCCCGGTCCAGGCCACCGTGTCGGTGTCGGACGGCCGCGGCGGCACCGCCTCCGCGCAGGTGACGCTGCAGGTGCTGGCACCGCCACCGGTGGTCGAGCTCAACTTCGAGGATGTGTTCTTCGATTTCGACCGCTCGACGCTGCGCCCGGATGCGCTCCGACTGCTGGATGACGCCGTCGCGAAGCTGCAGGCCAATCCGGGCCGCGCCATCGTCATCGAAGGGCACACCTGCAACATCGGCACGGCGGAATACAACCTCGCCCTTGGCGATCGCCGGGCGTCGTCGGTCCGCGACTACCTGCTGTCACGCGGCGTGCCGGCCAGCCGGCTCGAAACGCGCAGCTACGGCGAGGAACGGCCGAAGTACGACAACGCGCGCGAAGAAACCCGGCGGCTCAACCGGCGCGCGGCGCTGGTCGTCCGCGTGCAGTAGTAGAGTCAGCGGATGCCGATCAAGGTCTCCACGGCGCGTCGCGTCGACGCGCTGCTGCAGGATCTGCGCGCCGACGATTCGCTGGCGCGCGACGCGGCGGTCGCGCGCCTGACGGTCATCGGCAGCCGGGCGGTCGATCGACTGGTGACGCTGGCCACCGATGTCAGCGGCACGTCCACGACCCGCGCTGCCGCGTTCCGCGCGCTCGAAGGGATTGGCGATGCGCGGGCGCTGCCGCCGGCGCTGCGCGCCGCCATGGCATCGGCCGGGGCGGAAACCGATGTCGCGATTGCCGCGATCGGTGTGGCACGCGCCTTCTTGCCGGACGACGAGCACGGCCTTGCCGCCCTCGACGCCCTCACCACCGTGGCACTCGACCGGGCGAGGCCGGAGCCGGTGCGCGAAGCGGCCGTGCGGGCACTTTGCGCCCTCGGCGCCGCAACGGTGGGGCCGGTGCTCGACGCCCTGCTCAGCGATCCCAGTCCGCGCGTCCGGGCCATCGTCAAGGGCGCCGCCCCGGAGTCCGCCGAGCCGGCCGCCGTCACCGACAGCTGGCTCGACCGCGTCGACGACACACCGCTGCCGGCCGACGCTGCGGCCGTGCGCCATGAGATCGTTCGGCGCGGCACCACCGTCAGCCTGCCGCAGCTGCTGCGCGCCATCGAACGGATTCGCGAGCGCGAACAGCAGGCCCCGATCGAACAGCGGCGCGCCTGGCTGGCCGCCCGCGCGGCGGCGCACAGCATGCTGGCCCAGCGCGGCAGCCGCATCGCACTCTACGATCTGCGGGAAATCCTCGAGCGCGCGGATGGCCCGATGCCGTGGTCCGATCTGCTCGCGGCCGTCGCGGCCATCGGCGATACGTCGTGCCTCGAACTGCTCGCCAGCATCTACGCGAAAGCCGCCGCGCCGGCACACCCCGACGCGTGGCACCGGCATCTCATCGACGCCTTCCAGGCGGTGGCTGCACGCGAGCAGATCACCACGCGACACGCGATCGCGAAAAAGATCAGGCAGCGCTGGCCGGATCGTTGGCCAGAGCTCTGGACGGCGCCGTCCTAGCGCCGCTCCGGATCGCGACGAGGCTCCGCCTGGATCCCGGCGGGCCCGGGCGGCGGGATCAGGCCGGCGCGCGCCAGAATCTCGCCATGCGGCACCATGAAATAGGCGTCCGGCTGTGTCGCCCAGGCGCGAAACGCGGCCGCCATCGCAGCGAGCTCTTCGCGCGTCGCCAGGCCGTACGCCACGGCCTGGTCGCCAAATGCCGACTGTTCACACCGATCGGCCCACAGTCCGCCCCACCAGGCACAGGTGTCCGGCTCGGCATACGTCCATGTGGAACTGCTCGCCGTCACCTCCCCGAAGCCGGCGGCACGCGCCCAGCCCTTCAGGAAGCGGCCGGCGTCCGGCTCGGCGGCGTTGCGACGTGCCACGGCGCGATAGACGTCGAGCCAGCGCGTCAACATCGGGTCGGATGGTGCCCACGCGAAGCAGGCGTAATCGCTGTCTCGTGCCGCGAGCACGCCGCCCGGCTTCAACACCCGGCCCATCTCGGCAAGCGCGCGCACGGGATCGCTCAGGTGCTGCAGCAGCTGGTGCGCGTGGACGATGTCGAACGAGGCGTCGGCGAACGGCAGGGCGTAGGCATCGCCGACGCGGATGTCCACGGCCACGCCCTGTTCGCGTGCCCGCGCTGCGGCCTGTGCCACGACGTCCGGTGAGCGGTCGAGTCCGACCGCCGGTCCCGGCGCGACGCGGCGCGCGAGGTCGACGGTGACCGTGCCTGGCCCGCACCCGACGTCGAGCAGCGACAGGCCCGGGTGCAGCAGCGGCAGCAGGTGTGCCGCCGAGTTCTCGGCCGTGCGCCACATGTGACTGCGCAGCACCGATGCATGATGCCCGTGTGTGTAGACGTCGCCGCTCATCGCCTCTCCACGCGTCGATTCATGCTCCCGGTCCAGTCTGCCACTCGGTCACGACGACCCTCGTCACTGACGTCCCGCGCTGTCGACGGCCAGCAGCGGACCGACCGCCACCCGGACAGCCTCACGGCTGCCGGGTGTCGACGTCACGATTGTCTGGCTGCGGCGTGCCAGCTGCACGCGACCGTCCGGACGTCGCAGCACCGGGACGACGGCGGCCAGCGAACGCAGCATCTCCGGCGTCAGCCGGTCCAGCACCGGCCGGATGTCGCGATCGAGACTCGCGACGGTTGGGAATGGCTCCTGTCGCCGGTCGGTCCAGTCGGCGTGCAGCGCTCGCTGGACCACCTTGCTCGCCTCGATCTGGCCGCGAAAGAACCGCTCCGCGACAGCCCGGTCGATGCCGTGGGCCGCCGCCTGGATGGCCACCGCCTCAATCACCTGCTGTTCGCGCGCCGGATCCTCGATGGATGCCCTGCTGTTCCACTTGGCGCGCGCCACGGCCGGCGCGACGTCGAGCCGCTGCTTGATGAGTGTCAAGACGCGGTCGACGATGGCGGCGTCGGACGATCGGTCGACCTTCGTCGTCGCGCAGCCCGACACCAGCAGGGCGGCAAGCGCGAGGGCAACGCTGCGAGACGCCGGACGTGCCAGGCGGCGACCGACCGACGTCATGCTCGGACGCCGGCCCTTCATCTCGTCGCGACAGGTTCCAGGCCGGTCTTTGCGACCGTGCCGGAGGCCGTCGGCGACGCGAGAAACGCAATCAGGGCGCGAGCCGCCTCTTGATGCGCCGCCCCCGCCGCGATGCCGGCCGCGAACGTCGTGACCCGCTGGACTGCAGCGGGCAGCGGCCCGACGATCTCGATGCCGTCAATCGGCAACAGCTCGCTGATCTGTTGAAACCCGACCTCGGCGTCGCCGCGCGCGACGACCGCGCCCACCCGTTCGCCTTCGATGCGCCGGCTCTTGCCCTCGAGCCGGTCGGCGATGCCAAGCCTGGGGAAGAGCTCGCGCACCAGATAGTCGCCGCTGACGCTTGCGGAGTAGGCCACGGAGGTCGCGGCCAGCAGCGCCTGCGTCAGTCGTTCGACCGTGCTGATGTCGGGCTTCGGCGCACCGGCGCGCACCGCCATGCCGATGCTCGAGCGTGCCAGATCCACCCGGCTGCCGGCCGCCACCCGGCCCGCCTTGATCAGGTCGTCGAGGGCATCGGCGGCCACGATGACCACATCGACCGCCTCACCACGCGCCAGTCGGTTGGGAATCGAGTCGCTTCCGGTCCCCATCGACGTCGCCGCAGTCGTCAGCTTGTGCTTCGTCGCGCTCTCGAAGCTCCTGGCCAGTTCGAGGTAGGCGGCCGTGAAGGCGCCGGACGTCATCACGACGACGTCGTCGGCAGATACCACCCCTGCCCGGAGCACCAGGAAGACGATGAGCAACACCGTGGTCGTGAAGGAACGTGGTCGCACGCCGTTCTCTCTCCGATCTGTGACGGACGTCATGGCGACCGACCGGCGGTCGCGACGCCCCCGGGGGTTCAGATTCGTCCGCTCGGCGGGTGGGCCGGCCGCACACGGCCGGGCCGCTCCTGCACCGCCGACGAAGGAATGGCGGCCACGAGGCAGGCACCGGTCAACAATCCGGCGCCATGGCCGTCCCGATTGATGCACATGACGACCGCACCGCACAGACCAAGTACGGCGAGGACGGGAAACCGTCGGGGTGTGCTGCCCCAATGGCGCAGGACGTAGACGAGCAGTGCTCCCATGAGCCCGAAAGCCGCGGTCGACGAGCCGCCGCCATCGGGAAGCCACGAATAGTTCGCCAACTGGCCGGCCACGCCGGACACGACGTACACCAGCCACACACTCCCGCCGTACAGCCGCTCCGCGATCGGCAGGAACACGACGAGGAACAGCAGGTTGAACACGAACTGCGGCCACCCGCCGGGCTGCACGACGAGCGGCGTGACGACTCGCCACCACTGTCCCGCCTGCAGACCTGCCACGTCTCGACGCAGGGCTGGCACGAGCTCAGGATCGCGCAACTGCAATCCGAACATCAGGACCGTCAGAGCGATGATCAGGACGCTGGCGATGAGCCCACGAGGCCTGGTCTGCCGCCACTGCTGCTGATACAGGTACGACATGCAGACCATCGACGCAGTGATCGTCAGGCCGTTCGAGATGGCGACGATGGGATTCAGGGGCATCCTGGCTCGCGTCTCCTGTCTACGCCGACGCAGGCCGATGCGCACGCAGGAACGACCGTATCTGGCGAACGGCGAGCGGAATCCGCTCCCTGGGTTCCTTCCACGGGAACATGCTGACTTCGGAATTCGGCGCGAGCATGGCCGCCTCCATCGCCACGGCGTACGGATGCGCCGGGATGTCGTCCGGCAGGATCAGCACCGGCGTCTGGCAGGTACGGACGAAGTCGCGCGTGACGGTGAACACGAAGTCGGGGTTGGTCCGATACATCCGGGTCAGGAACCGGTCCACCATGTCCATCGTGATCTCGGGCCGGCGCTTGACGAATTCGGGCCCCCAGCCCTTGCTGTTGGTCTCGTAGAAGAGATCGCGCATCTCCGGACGCGAGCCGCTGGGCTGCGCCAGCACGGCCGCCACGACCCGATTCGGCGCCCGCCTCAAGAGGTTCCAGATGAACGGACCGCCGATGCAGAATCCGAGCACCATGAACCGCTCGATGCGCAGGTGATCCATCAGCGCGAGGTGGTCGTCGGTATGGGAATCCCATGGCCGGTCGATCTCGAGCGGTCCGGACGACTGACCGCTGTTGGCATTGCGCAGATCCGCGGCGATACAGCGGTACTCTCCCTTGAACGCCTCGATGGCGTTGAACGGATTGGCCAGCCCGGCGATGGTCGAGTTCAGGCCGCCACCCGCAATCAGCAGCAGCGGAAAGCCGGAGCCGGTCTCCTGATAGTGGATACGAACCGGACCTCGTTCGAAGAAGGCGGCTGTCGACGCGGATCCGGCCTGCCCGGCGAGCAGACGCGGCGCCGCCGCCATCATCGTCGCCGCGGCACCGGTCCTCAGTAATCTGCGTCTGATGCGATCGACCATCGGCGTCCTCCTGAATCTCCGGCGGGTCACGGGTTCCGGCCTGGGCGGCACATCGTCGCACCACCGTCGGCGTCCTGCAACAACCTTCATGCGCAGGCTGGCGCCGGCACGACGGGACCCGGCCGGCTGTGCAACAGTGAACAGCTGCCGGTGCCCGAGCCGCGACAGACTGACAGTTACCTATGACTCCTACGCACAAGCGACACGACGACATCGTGGTGCAGCGGCGTTTCGCGGAGCATGCGCCGACGCACATGGTCACGCAGGTGTATGCCGTCACCTTTCCGGGGCACACCGATCGCGGCGTCGAGCAGGTCACCTATGCGGACGCCGAGCGGATTGCGCTGGCACGAGCCGAACAGGACGCGGTCTCGGCCTGGTACGAGGAGACGCCGAACAACCACAAAGCCGTCCTGATTGGAGACTTCCGCGTCGCCCTCCGGCCTGCCGTCGCCAGCGTCGAGCCGAGCTCGTAGCACGGACGCTCTTGCCTGCGAGTGCATCGTTCATCACCGCTCTACCGATGCCGGTCCCAGAGTCCAGCGCTATTGTCGCACCTCGTAACGCAGCTCCACCATCCCGCTCCGGTACGCCTTGACCTCCGCCAGATGGAGCGCGACATCCTTGTCGAGCTTGTCGAAGAACGGGATGCCTTCACCAATCAGGATCGGCAGGATCGAGTAGCGCACCTCGTCAGCGAGCCCGAGTCGCAGGCAATCGGCGGCGACGCGGCCGCCGCCGGCGAACCAGATGCTGCGAAAAGCCGGCCGCAGTCGCCCGTTCACGAATGGCGCGAGGTCGCCTGAATAGAACTCGACGCTGTTCCGGGTTCGCGGCAATTGGCGATGCGTGAGGACGAAGGTCGGTGTGTCGCCGTACGCCCACCCCAGCCCTTTGGACTCGAAGCCGAGTGCGGTTTCATAGGTTCGCGACCCCATGACGTAACAGTCGATCGTCTTGAGGAACGCCTCGACGAATCCGGGATCCATGGCGTCCCCGGCTGCGAACTCGTCGGCGGTCTCGAGCCAATCGACGCTCCCATCCGTTCGTGCGATGAAGCCGTCGAGACTGGCCGCCATGTGAATGGTGACGCGGGAATCAGTGTTGGCCATCGTTACACCTGCCGCCGGGTGCGATCGCCTCGCCACCGGCGCGTGAGCGGTCTACCGTTGTCCTGCGCCGGCCCGCCGCGCCAGCGCCGGCATGACAATGAGCCCCACGACGTCGGTGACCACGTGGGCGATGACGTTGGCCGCCAGGTCGCGCTGCCACAGATAGACACCCGTGAGTATCGCACCAGAAATCACCGTCGTCAGCGCCGCACCGAGGCCCCAGTTCGGGATGTGGGCGGCACCGAACACGAGAACGGCCATCACCCCGGCAAGCCAGTAGCTGCCGGTCATGCCGGCCAGGCGCTCCACCGCGTAGGCGCGATAGAGAAACTCCTCGGCACTGGCGACGATCAGGATCGTGATGACGAGAAGCCAGGTCGGCACGACTGAGACCTTGGCCAATCCGGCCTCGAACCCGCCGAATGGCAGGCGCGCCAGCAGCCAGACAATGGCTGGCGTGAAGACATACACGAAGAAGGCTGCCAGCCCCAGACCGAGCGCCAACGCCTGCCATCGCATGCCACGGAGCCCAAGGGATGCAAGCGTGTAGTGCTCGTATTGAATGGCGATCGTGACCACCGACGCGACGACCCCGATCATGGCGCTCAGTCCGACGATGGACCCGAACATGACACCACCGACCGCGACCAGTCGCGGCCCCATCAGGGCGACGACCGGAGGGCCAAATAGCGCGAGGATCAGTCCGGCAACAGCCATCGGCTAGTGGCCCGTATACGCCGTCCAGTGCTGGTGCGTGTCGGCTCGATGCCGGAAGCGTCTGACCTTTCCTGCGCGGTCGAACCGCCAGATGTGCACCTCATCTTCCTCCAGCACGCGCCGTCCGGTGCCTCGGACGGTCGCCTCGAGGTCCAGCAGCGCGACGACCACGTTGCCCTGCTCGAGCAGCGCCGTCGGCTGGAATCTCTGGAAGTCCAGCGCGCCGAGCGCCTCGAAGAAGCCGACCACGCCGGCGCGACCGCGACGAGGCTGAAGCCAGGGCACGTCAGTGGAGTTGACGCCGTATTCCCACTCGACGTCCTCCGCCAGGTGCTCGAGTATGGCGGCCACATCGCCCCGCCCGAATGCCTGATAGATCGCCTGCACCGTCTCTGTGTGTGACACATCGCCTCCCAATCCCATTGACCGGCACGTTGCCGACGGCGGCGTCGCCAGACGTCGATTCAGCCACGCCGCCAATCACGCAGGCCGCCGAGTGCCGGCCGCTCGTCGGCCCACGAGCCTTCTACAGCTCCGCGTTGATGATCCGGCGTCGATAAGGACGGAGGATCTTGTGCAGGACCGCAATCCTCTCGACGTCGTTCCCGTAGGTCGGCATCTGGAGCGCGCGAAGCATGAAGGGCGGCCGGCGGGCCTCGCCCCGCGAGACGAGTTCCACGTTGGTGCCAACGGCGAGGCCCATGCCGGCTTCGATGCACGTGTTCAGGTTGTCGTCGGTGATATCGGCGACGACCACGAAGGCATCGCATATCTTCCTGATGATTGCCGACTGCAAATTGTTCTCGTGGATGTCGGTGCCGACGATGGTCGCCATGCCGGTCACCCGCTCGATGAGGTGGCGTACGGGTCCATCGGCCCGTGCCACGGCCGAGTCCAGATCCATCGCGCAGAAGACGTAGTGCGGAACCGGCGGCACCTGCCACTGGTCCCACAGCCCGTTCAGGCCGACCGCGACTGCGTCGGGGCACTGCGTCGCGGCCGTGTCCATCCGAAGCCAGCCGGCGTCGGCGCCGTCGACCCGGCGGACCCGCGGGTCCGCGACGATCACGGTCGGCAGGTTGAGTCTGGCGGCAGCGTCCATCTCGCTGAGGAAGTACTTGTACGGCTTCTCGGACGCCGAGGCCGACTCGACTCCCCGAAACGGGAGGATGCCGACGAACGCTCCGCAACTGGCGATGATACGCTCCACCCGCTCGCCGGCGCCGAAGCCTTTCTGGTCGCGCGCGTCGCCAACCAGGCGGAAGCCCTGTTCCACGAGGGCTCGGCACACCGCACGCGCACTGTCGCTGTCGTCGGGTTGCCACGAACAGCTGATGAAGACGTCACGGGCCGTCGCCGGGTTCGGGCGCTTCTCGCCAGGGTGGAGCGATCGGATGATCGCCAGGGCGCTCTCGGGGTCGAGACGGGGCTCGGGCAGATCGATCCAGGTGGTGCCCTTGAGCAGGTCCTTGACGTTCGCGTCAGGGAGGCGCAGCGCCACGATACGAAAGGCGTCGTGGTTGGCGCGCTCGTCCATCGCCGAGTTGTATTCGGCCTTCACCCACCCGCGGGCAAGCGACTCACCGGAGGCCACCAGCACCATCCCACGGCATCGCCCAATCGCGGCCTGCAGGTCGGTGGCGAGCAGCGCCCCGCCGGACAGCTCTCGAGCGTCGTACCAGACGCGCAGACCGGCGTCGGTCAGCCAGCGGTCAAGCTGCGACACGAAAGCCGCATCCTTGTGCGCATGGCTCAGGAAGATGTCGAAATCTCGCCTCTGGATCGGGATGGTCATCGGGTCACTCGCGCATCCGGCCCCGGCGGGGCCGTGCGTTTCGTGAATGGTATGCGATCAGGGGGTCGCTCTGCAGGACAGGCGATGGCGCACCGGCGAGACGAACCGCGCGGCCGGAGCACCTCCGGCCAACGCCGCCGTGGCGAGGCCCGAGCGGCGCCAGTCAGGGTCACCGGCTCCAGCGTGGCGTCGGCCGGTTCATCCGCGTGCCGGGCGGCGGCCGCGCGGCCGCTCGACCATCGTCGAGACAGCAGCGTCGCGCTGCTCCGCTGCCAGCCGCTGCTTCACGTCGGCGTAAGCGGTCGCGATCAGCGCATCCAGTGCTCCAGCGTCAAGATCGACGCCGAGCTTCACCTTGACGTGTCGCATCCGCTTGCCGGTTCCTTCCAGGAGGCACCTCGGATCGTCCAACGCGGCACCGTAGAAGAAGCCGACGTTGGCGTGCGCCCGGAAGACGCCGACATAGCCGAATGCGGCGTCTCCCACGCACGCCGTCGGGTAGCCGTCGTGCATCAATTCGCGAACGTCGCTGCCACAACGCCGCATCCGAAGGAACCACCCGCGGGCGAGGGCGCCAAGCCCGGGCGGCTGCTGCATCAGCCAGGCCTCGACGGCCGGGTCATGGCTGACGGCCTGCGGGAACCGCATCATGCCGGTCATGTCGAGCCGCCATCTGACGTCCGCGCCCGGTCGGTCATCGCGTGTCGCAGACGGCTCCGCTGCGATGTTCGGCGGCGCATCGACGTTACGCCATCACGCTTCGCGCGTAGCCGTCCACGGTCCTCAGATTCAGGGGGAAGGCCTTCAGCGTGGCGGTCATGTCGATCGCAGTCGCACTGGCATAGCCGAGCATCAGCCCGACGAACGACTTCTGCATCGGGTCGGTCGCGCCAGCCAATTGGCCCTGCAGCGCCTCCACCGGGACGTGTGTCACGGCGAAGTCCTTGCTGCCAATCTCCTCGAACCGCTTGACCACCTGGTGCGGACTGAGACCTTCCGGACCACCCAGCTTCACGGTGGCGTTTCTGGCCGCCGGATTGTCCAGGCTGGCGACGGCGAATTGGGCCACATCCAGGAACGAGATCCAGCTGATGGCGTTTTCGCCGGTTCCGTAGACAGCCGCCTTGCGGTTGGCGTGGTCGAAGCCCACCGCCGGGCTCAGCCACACCTCGGTGAAATAGGTCGGCTGCAGAATGGTGTGTGTCAGCCCGCTGTCGCGCAGGCGGGCCTCCACGGCGCGCTTGGCATCCTGCAGCGGAAACGACGGCGGCATCGGAGGGAAGGAGGTGTACACGAACTGCTCCACCCCGACTTCACGCGCCACGTCGATGAGGCTCAGGCATCCGTCCTGGTCGGTCCGCGATGGGGTGTTCTCGCCCGGTGCGTAAGCGAAGGGCATGGCCGATGCCGTGCTGATGACAGCGTTCACGCCCTGGCAGGCGGACTTGAGCGAGACAGGATCGCGCAGGTCGCCCTGCACGATGGTGGCGCCCAGCTGTCTGATGCGCTCGACCTTCGCCGGATCGGATGAAGCACGCACGAGGGCGGTGACCGGTTTGCTCGCCGCCGCAAGCAAGCGGCAGATCTCTGCGCCAACCATGCCCGTTGCCCCGACGACGAGATTCATGGCGTCTCCTCTTTTTCTGCGTCTACTGTGGCGTACCGCTACCAGGGACGTGGCGGCGGTCGGTGGTTCGCCGACCGTCATCCACGTCTCGTCGATCGGTGTCGCTTCGGTCGTGACCGGTCATCGGTCGCCTCGAATCGGCTCGTCCCGTCAGAGGGCCAGTGTATACGTGGTGGACCCGCACCTGAATGACGTTTTCGACCCGGTGTGCGCCGTCTCTGACAGGCGCGTCCTGCCACGACCGGCAAGGCCCGCCGCCACGAGGCATCCGAGACCTCGTAGTCCAGGGCACCCTGGTTCATGGCCGTGTACACGGCTAGTGGTGGACCACCCACGACTTGCGATCGCCACCGAGGTATCGCCCCCACCATTGGCAGCCGCGCGAGTCTTCGAAGTGAAGATAGCCGTTGCCAAGCTCGATTCGTGACCGGCGCCCGTCGCGATACTCGAGCGACCCCGCCATCACGACCGGATACCCTTCAGACCAGTACGGGTGACTCTGGTGAGAGCCGCCCTCGGGGTGAGCGACCAGGATGCGGCGAATGTAGACGGTCAGACCTGCAAGGCCGCCGAAGGTGGCTTCGTCGTAACTGTGCACAAGGATGGCTCGCAGGTCGCGGCCGAGCACCTCGCGGGCGGTGCCGCCCTGGTCTGGTGGTCGGGCCGAGCATCGACCGGCAGGCTCGAAGGCTCGACCGAGCACGGACGGTTGCGAGGCGACGTGGTTGCCCGGCGCCGCGACGATGATCAGGTCAGGGGTGCCAATCGTCTGGCCGGCCGCGGGACCGCCACACGCTGCCACGCATGCCAGGCCGACGACGTCAGCGCGCAGGAAGGATTTCAGCGTCCGGATGGCCATCGCTCAATCAGCTGCGACGCGCGAGCGTCGGCTGCAGCCGCAGGGAGATGTCGGTCGAGATCGACACCGGCCGCGGGCCTATCGCTTCTTCCCCCCGACACCGGGCGCCGTCGCGATCTGTTTCATCCACGCCGCGATCTGGCGTTCGTCGACGTCGTCTACGGATGCGAGTTCCACGCCCCGCGTGGACTTGCCCATCGCCACCGGCGTGACGGGCGGTACCGGCGTGAGCGTCGCGCCATTCACGAACATCAGCTTGACGTGGTTCGAGAAACCACCGCAAGAGAAGCACCAGCCGTCGCCGACGCCGTAGTACGACATGCCCCACTTCACAGCGCGCTGCAGGCCAGGCAGCGTCCTGGCCGCCAGGGCATCGACCCGTTCGGCGATGCCGCGCTGCGGTTGCGGCAGGCTGGCGATGTAGGCGAAGACCGGCTTGTCACCCTCGGCTGCCTTCGCAGGGCTTGCCTTGCCGGTGAGCATGGTGTCGGGCAGCGTCGCAGCGGCCTTGGCCCGTGCTGCCGTGCGCTTTGCCGGTGTGCGGACTTTGGGCCTGGGAGTCTTGACTGTCTTGCGGACGGGCATGGTGGTCTCCTGCAGCTCCGAAAGTATATCGGCTTGACCCTCGAAATGCCCTCTCACTGCCGTGGAGGAACCGGCGGCACCGGAACCGGCGGAGGTGCGGGCAGGACTTGGCGATCGCCAGGCGCGCCGATCCGAGCCTCGATCCATTGACCGTTCTGCCGGATGACGAGACGCCCATACGGTGTTCGGCCGTTGAGCCACTCGATGCGGAAGCCGACGTCTTCACCTGACTTGATCACTGGCTCAGTGAGTGGCGTCCACGTCGACGTCTGCGCTGACGTCCACCCGGCGGCCAGGGCCAGCGACGCGATCCACGCGATCCCGATCACCACGTGCCGAACATTCATAGGACCTCCGGACGTTCGTCTTTTGAATCCAGCGGCGACCGTGACGTCCGCACTGGATGCGTCGATCGCGATGGATGCCCTCGACACGTGCGCTCTTTCCGCTCTCAGTCACTCTTCCTGCTTGATGCCCGACGATGAATTCGTTCCAGAACCAGGACCGCCCGTCGGCGGCTCGCCGGATTCGCCGTCATGGGTCTCTTCGGTCCGCATCACCTCGAGCACATGGCGCTTGCCCGGCTCGAACATCGCCTGGACTTCGAGAAAGGCGGTTCCCAGCGCGCCGCTGCTCCCTCGCTTCTTCCGATAGTACATCCAGCCTTGCGCTTCCATCCACATGGCCACGCGATGCAGGACGTAGAGAACACATCCGGCCGATGCAAGCCACGCCACCATCGTCACTGTGCGACACCCCGCGAACCAAAGAACGGCCAGGCGGCTCGTTTGGCGGTTACGCGATTGGCGGCCACGCGCCGATTCGCTGCCGCAGCGCAACGATCTTGCCAAGGTGATACGCGTTGTGTATCGCCACGCAGTTCAGCTCGTCGGCCATGGTCACGCCCGGCTCTACCTCGTGCGCCAACCGATCCGGCGCCTGCCCCATCGCCGCCGCTGCGCGAGCGCCGTCCAGGAACACCCGCACCAGGTCGTGCCATTGGTGCTCGTACTCCGGCGCCGCGCTCGGGTACCGGTCGCCGGCCGGGTCGCCCGCCGCGATGATGCTTTGCTGGTACGCCACCACGTGCCACAGCTCCTCGTAGATCGAGTGCGACGCGCCGTCCGGGCGTAGCCTGACCTGCTCGAGCGTGAGCCCGGACAGCAGGTGCGCTCGCTCGGGGAATTCGCCGACCAGAAACAGATGTTCCAGGATATGCATCGGTCTTTCTGTCCCCAGGTTCGGAACACGGCCGCCGCCTGACGTGAGCGCTCACGAGCGGCCGCCGACAGACCGCGCGGCCGGTTGGTGCGTATAGGAGTAGGCCTTGGACCAGCGCGCAATCTGTTTCTTGAATACGAAGCGTGAACACGAGATGCTCCTGATGCGGCCCAACGATGGCGGCTCACCCGCGGCGGCACTATTCTCGCGTCACGCCGGTGCCAGCTGCAAGTGATTGTGAGCCCGTGTGCGGAGCCAAGCCGTCGAGGCGGCCTTCGCCGACACGCTCGAACCTCTTGCCCGCACCCGGCTGGCCCGCGAGTCGGCCACGCTCGATCATCGCGAGGAGAAGCGGCTCGCCGACGAAGGCCTCGCCGCGGCTCTTGCGACGGATCCGAATACTGAGAGGCGACGTTCCAGATTCGGACCCGGTCCGCCGATCGTATCGGCGCCAGGATCGGTCGCGCCTGCGAGGAGGCACTCGCCCCAGCGCTCGACGGTGGCTTGCGGGACGCCTCACGGCTCGAGGGTCCGTTGCAGCTGCCCCAGATGCTGGACCTCATGTTCGGCAATCCGTTTCGCATAGCTGAAGACGGTCGCCTCGCGTCCCAGCGTCGTGCCGGTGAACGTCGCCGGTCGAGACCAGCCCGCCGCATCGAGTCCGCGCAGCGTGTCGATGAGGCCGCTTCGCACACCCGTCAACGCCCGCAGTGATTCGGAGAAGCTCTGACTGAGGTAGTCGGTCCTCTTTATCCAGCCGCGTGGCGACACATACCGGATCGTCGGATGGTCTTCGGCAATCATGCGGTCGATGCTACGCCCCCACACCTCGGCACAGGCGCGCAGGTGCGCCACGATGTCGCGAGCCGACCAGGCGCCGGACGCGGGCGGGCGGTGAAGGACCGCGTCGCTATGCCCGCGTGCGACGCGCGCAATCTGCTCCGGCGTGGCGACGAGCGCCATGAGGATAGCGCGTTTCTCGGACCCGTCGGCAGCGGTGGTTCTCGACACAGCCGCACTCCTCTCGTCAGTGTCCTGTCTGGCTAACGCCTCGGCTTCGGCCGCGGCGGCCATGTTCCGTCGGGCCGACGGCGGCTGCGAGCCGTGGTTCGGTCGCCGTGGACTGCTCACGACTCCTTCTTCAAGCGTAGCATTTCGCTGATCGTGACAAAGCGAAAGCCGCGGTCTCGAATGCTGCGAATGAGTTGGGGAACAGCCTGTCTGGTTGGCTCACCGCTTCGGTACCAAGGATGCAACAGAATGATCGACCCGGGTCGAACGCGCTCCATGACGTGTTGGACGATCGCCGTGGCGTTCTACGCTACCTCTGAGAATGATTCTGGTTCGATGTCCCACGTGACGGAGGTGCGGCCGTTCTGTCGGAGATACCACGGCAGGCCCACGAACTTCACTCCATAGGGAGGCCGGAACACAACCGCGCCGCTCTGACCGACCGTGCGGATCAGCGCGTCGGTGCGTTCGATCTCGACCTGCGCGGCCGCCGGGGACGTGAAGACCATGCGCCGATGCGAGTAGGAGTGGTTGCCCAGCTCATGCCCGGCCGCCACAAGTCTCCGGCCTGCCTCCGGATGCGTTTCGAGCTCGTTGCCAATGACGAAAAACGTGGCACGCACGTTCGATTCGGCGAGCACCTGCAGGATACCGTCGATCGTTGTGGTGTTGGGTCCGTCGTCGAACGTCAACGCAACCACTGGCTCGCGCGTGTTGACTCGATCCACGAGGACGCCGAACACTTGATACGTTCTGGCCCGGATGAGCGCCCGGAATCCGCTCGCGGCCAGGACGACGCCGAGGATGATCGCAGCGAGACGACGAGCACTCCGTGACATCTGTTTGTGTTCGAGGATATCGACCCCACGTGGCGCCTTCAGCCGCAAACGGTTCATCATCGCGCCAGCCGCCGTCGGCGGTCAGTGGTTGGCTGGCTGGGGGGCCGGGTTCGCGCCGCGTCAGGCGAGGAGGTCGCGGCGGATGTCCGGCCAGTTGATTTCGCCAGTTCGGCGCGGCCTCGCGGCGAGAGCTTCAGCAGCGTCTGTGCCATCCTCGGGATGTCGGTTCTCGCGCGGCGGTCCAACGCCAGGTATCAGCCGCGGCTGCCTATTCTGGTGTCCCGCCGCCGACGGCCGCATGCCGTGTTGGGCCGCCGGCCACTTATCAGCGCATGAACTGCCGCGACCGCGGAACACGGCCGCAGTTCGATGACGACCGTTCATCTTCCCTGGGCCACCGCTCCACCCACGACTCGCGGCACCGGGTTGACCCACTTCGGGTCGTAGGTCGTGCTCATCACTTCGCCGTCTTTGATGACCATGCGCACGTTCTTCGTCGCGCCGATGTCGGCAAGCGGGTTCCCTTCGATGACCGTGAAGTCGGCGACCTTGCCGACCTGGACGCTGCCGAGGTCCTTTTCCTGACCGATGACCTCGGCCGCCCACAGCGTGGCGCCCTGAAGGGCCTTCATCGGAGGAATGCCCATGTCCACGAGCATCTGCATCTCGTAGTGCAGGCTGAGCCCCGGGACGATCTGGATACAGCAGCCCGCATCGCTTGCCGCGAGCACCTTGCCGCCGGCATCAGAATACTGCTTGAGGAACTGGGCGACGTTGGCGTAGCCGTCGCGCGCCGTAGGCGGACGCATCCAGGCGGCCTTGGCATCGGCGGGTACGAAGGCAAGATTGGGATCCTTGAGGAGTTGGGACGCAAGATGCACCTGTTCGCGCCAGCGGTCGCTACCTGCTCCCCACGAGAGCACGAGCGTCGGATTGACATAGACGCCCTGTCTCACGAAGTAGTCGATGAGCGGCGGAAAGAGACTCCGGTCGACGGCGGCTTCTGAGGTCATGCCGGCGGGCCGCGGATTCCGTCCTTCCTGTTCCAGGAGCGCCCGCGCCATCGTGTCCATGTGCTCCATGTGCTTGATGCCCATGTCGACGGCCTTCTTGATGTTCTGGGTGTGGCCGAGGACCTTCAGCCCCGCGGCGTTGCCTTCTTCGATGACGGCGCGAAGCTGATCGTCCGTGATCGTCAGGTCCACCTTGATGTGATCGACACCTGCCTTGGCGAGCGTTCGGACGTAGGCGCGTGCTTCGGCCACATCGCGCACATAGCTGCCATCAGTGGTCGACGCGCCGAGCGGGCCGGTGACGCGTGCGCCCGACACGAAAAGCCGCGGTCCCTGCAGCCTCCCGCTCTTGAGCGCTGCGCGCTCGGCGAGGCTCCAGGCCGTGTCGTTGTGAATGTCCGCGATCGTCGTGATGCCGTAGGGGAAGAACATCGGCACGTGCCAGTCGCGCAGGTGCACATGCCCGTCGATGAGGCCCGGAAGGATTGTCCGCCCACTGAGGTTGATGATGCGGGCGGTAGCGGGATAGTTGACCTGTCCGCGCCGGCCGACGGCTCCGATGCGCGAACCTTCCACCACGACCACCGCGTCGGCGACGGCAGGCCGTCCGGTGCCGTCGATCAACGTTCCGCCTTCAAGGACGAGAACCCGTTTCTGGGCGGCGAGCTCCGACGCACCGAGGAGCAGGGCGGCGACCATGACGCTCATCCACAACCTCACAGGGGCCTCCCGTTCACACACGTGTCTCTCGGCAGGTCACACACGGTGGCTTGCCGGTCCGACGACGCCACAATGAGCCGCGTGCTTCGGCGAGGATCCTCGCGCGGCCCGCTGACCGAGAGGCGTGAACTGCCAGGCGCACGCCTCTCGCGAGTAAGCCAACCGAAGTGTCAGCTCCACACCCGTGTTGGACGGCGGAGCCTGATGTAATTCTACGCCGTCGCAGTCCACGCTTCTGTGACCTGGCCGAGGCTCCACGACTTCCTTCCACGGTGGCGCTCTGTCGTGGCGGGAGAGCCCGATGGAGAGGACCAGGACGGCGACGTCGTCGCCACGAAGGTACTGGCTAGGCACCCACACCCGGGCGAAGAGGCAATCATGTCTTGGACGGAGGAACGCCGATTACCAACGCCGGATTGTCGGGTCCGCTTGGCCATGTTGCGGTGCCTCGCGTGTTGCAGGTTGTCTGCCCTGTGATTGCGGGCCAGAACGTCAGCCCGCTCGTCGCTTATGCGGCGAAGCCCACTGCGACGCCCGGGCGGCACGTTCTTCGCGCACGCTGGGCCAATCGTGGAGGGTCGCCGGATCGAAATCCGCCCCGTTCGGCCACACCAGCGTGCCGGCTTCGGCATCCAGCACCACCTGCTCAGAGGTACACAAGTCCTGCAACGCTCCGAAGAGCGGACCCTCCAGGACCACGGTCGTCGCGCCGTGCACGATCCACGTTTCGTCTACCGATGCTACCGAGCAACGGACCGACTTCGGACCGGGTTGGCCGGTCTCCTCAGCGGCATATTACCGCCACCAACGAAGCTCTTCCGCACGAATGGCACCGATTCGGAGCGCACCCCATCCTGGAGATGCGACCCCGGCGAGGCGTGCGGGCCGATCTGCCGAGCCCGTTCGGTAAATCAGGCGGAATCCCCGGTAGCGGCCAAGCACTTCGGCGCTCGTCTCGGATTCAACCAGGTGGACCACCGGCGCCGCAACCGTCGGCCGCTCGCGCAGGCGCGTCCCGGCGGTCAGGCGATCGCGTCGCAGCGACGTGTCGATATCCGTCAGGGCCGATGCCGCGACATAGCCCGTCGTCCCGTCCGGCAGCACGACTCGAAGCAGCGATTGTGCCTGACCGATGACCGCCAGAGGAGTGGCGGCCTCGAGCGTCACGCGAACCGGCGCATCGGCGCCGATGCCGCGTCGCACCGGGGTCCGCGCCGGGCGCGTTCGTGCCTGCCGTCCAAGATACGGATTGCGCGTTGCCGGTGCGGCAGGCACTGGATCATCCGCACGCAGAAACGGCGCCGGATCGATCGCGCCCCCCTCGTAGATCCCGAAATGCAGGTGCGGCGCCGTCGTCCGCGCGTTCCCCGTGTTACCAACGAAACCGATCGTCTCGCCGGCCCGCACCCGCAGCGTCCCCTCGAAGGCCCAGCGATCCAGGTGCGCGTAGTAGAACGTCGGACCGTTGGACGAACCGCGGAGCCAGATGACATTGCCGCCGAGTCCGTTCGTATCCATCCGCGCCGTGCCGTCGATCACCGCGATCGCCGGTGTGCCGCGAGGTGCGAAGATGTCCACCCCTTCGTGGTCACGCCGGCCGGCGTCGCGAGCGTCGCCGAAGACGCTCTGCAGCGCCCCCGCCCTGACCCCTTCCACCGGCATGCGCAACGTCGCGAGGGTCCGCTCGACGATCGTGTAGCGGCCGCCGCGCAGCAGCTCCGGCTGGATCAGCAGGACATACGTCGCATCACGTTCGACGTCGTACTCCAGCGACAGGGTGCCCTCCGGCATCGACGCGACGCGGCCGATAGGCCGGTCGCCGGAGTGGCGGAACAGATCCACGAAAAGGCGCCCCGGCTCGCTGCTGTCGAACTCGACATCCACGACCAGCTTCCGTCCGCGAGCGAGCTGCAATTGGTAGGCGGTGGCGCCTGCCACGGCCGGAGCGAAGTAGCCTGACTCGCGAAACGGCGAATCCGCGAGCATCGGGTCGGCCAGCGCAGCCGTACCGGCGGCCGTCCAGTCGCGAGCCAGAGCCGCATTCGCCAGGCCCGAGCGCTCGAGCATCTGCGCGTACTGCTCGCGCGGCGACGATGAAGGCCCGAGCCGCAACGTCTGGCATCCGGTCGCCAGGAGCGCGAGAAGCAGGCAGGAGGCAGAGGTTCGCATCACCCGCCGGAGGAGCACGTTGTGTTCCAGCCGGCGAGGTTTGGCGCGTTACCGGCCAGCTCCAGCTCGAGCGAGGAGGACATCCAGCCGGGTTCGCGCGACACTCGATCGGGAACGCCAATTGCTCCCGTCCTGCGAACGATGGCCCGGAGTTCGAACAAGTCCTGCAGCGTCATTGCCCGCTTCGGCCCGATCTAGCCATAGGCGTACTCGGCAAACAGGTACACGTCACCATCCTGAGCGACGAGCAGATAGACGTACTCGAACTGCCCGTCATCCTGCAGTTTGAGTTGCACCGGGCGGCCCGAGACGCCCCAGATCTCCCTGGCCGCGACGGTCGCGCCGATGGTCTGAGCGGTGGTCACCCAATGCGGATCATCGGCCTGAATCGGCTCGAGACTGAACGCCGACACGATCGCGGCGACCACCTGCGCGTCGTATCTTGTGACGACGAAGCCTCCCCGTTGTGACAGCGGAGCGTGAACGCGCGTCGGCTGGACGAGGATGTGGCGGGCTTTGAGGTGGTCAACGAGATCCTGCGGCATGCCATTGTCGAGGCTGCAACCTGACAGGACGACGGCGACGATGCACAGCGCCGCGCGCCCGAGCACCGCGCTGAGACGATCGTTTCGGTTCATATCGCCGGCGAGACTGCGACGGCTCATTCCTGCGGGGAGATATCGTAGTACAGCTCCACGAAGCCGCTCCCCACCTGGCGAACCGATGTCAGTTTGAACGGCTTCGTGACCCGACGCGGGAACAACGGCTTGCCGCGACCGAGCGTGACCGACCCGACCTGGACGATCATCTGATCGAGCAGGCCGGCGTCATAAAACTGGCCGGCGAGGTCGCCACCACCCACGATCCAGATATTGCGGTCCGCGGCGGCCTGCCGCATCGCGGCGTGTACCGGACGGACATCACCGCGGACGAAACGGAGATCGGCGCCGGCAATCGGCGGTAGTTGCTGAGAGGAAAAGACCCAGGTCGGCTGTGAGTACGGCCACGGTGACCCGACCGATGCCGCCACCTTGTCGGCGTTGTCGAGCATCCAACGGTAGGTGGACGACCCCATCGCCAGCGCACCGACGTGGGTGATGAACTCCGGGTAGCTGGTCGCCTCGACGTCGCCGAGCGGAAACAGCCAGTCGAGCGAATCGTCCTCGGTGGCGATGAACCCGTCGAGACTGGTGGCCGTGAAGTACTGCGTCCTCATGGCGCGATTCACAGCTTCCGCAGAATCTTGTCCATCGCCTTGCCTTTCGCGAGCTCGTCAACCATCTTGTCGAGGTAACGAATCTCCCGCATGGTCGGCTCTTCGATCTGCTCGATGCGGACGCCGCAGATCACGCCCTTGATCGCCGTCCGGGCGGGATTCAGCTGCGGCGCTTCGGCGAAGAACGTCTCGAAGTCGGTGCGGTTGCCGAGGCGTTCCTCGAGCTCCTGCTGCGAGTAGCCGGTGTGCCAGCGGATGATCTCGTCGACCTCCGCCTTGGTCCGCCCCTTCTTCTCCGCTTTCGTGAGGTAGTGCGGATACACGCTGGCGACGCTCGTCGTGAAGATTCGATGCTTTGCCATCAGCCTTGATGCCCAGTCTGTCCCATCCCGGTCGTGTCGATCCAGTACCGCCGTACACGGGCTGGTCGATCGAGGCACGGGACGAACGCGTCAGCGTCGGGCACGGCCGGTCGCCCGCTTGAAGTGCCGTCCCTCTGCGGCGAGCCCCTGCTGCAGCAGGCGCATGACCTTGGGCCCCGTGCCGTGAAGCGCGGCGACGTCCTCAGCACGCCACCGCGCGAGCTGGGCCATGGAGGTGATCCCGGCCTCGGCGAGGGCTCGCAGCGCCGGCCCTGACAGGCCAGGGGGAAAGGCGGCCGCGTTGGGGTGGGTGGAACGCGGCTTCGCTGTCGCCGCGCGACGCTCCTGCACCCGCAGTTCCGCCAGCTTCGTGATGAGCGCGAGCGGCAGACGTTCGTCGAGTTCAAAGCGCAGCGTGCCAGCCCCGGACCGGTAGGGCTGAAGCTGTGGGCCATACATCGCCATCATGCTCGCCGTCGCCGGGTAGACGCCCACATGATCCTTGAAGGCTGCCATGTACAGCAGGTACTTGCCGTCGAGGTCGAAGGTCGGAATGCGATAGCTGATGCGCTCGGTGATGCCGGGCGCGGCTTTCAGGATGGCCGTGCGGATCTGCCGGAGCGCCTTCCGGGCCTTCGGCGACGTGGCCGCCAGGTATTCGGATACGGTTGCAATCGTGGTCATGGATAACAGCTCGTCTCTAGGAACCGGTCGAACCGGACCGCTCGAGATCGACACCAGCCGCGAGAAAGCCCTGGACCGAGAACGCTGGCGCCCATCCTCAGTGCGTTCGCCGCTCGGAACACATCCCGCAGTCTGGCGACATGTCGGGGGTTATCAAGGTCAACATCCGAATTGCCGAAGTGAAGCTTGACGCCAACGTGCAGGTGGGGATCCTTGGCGCAACGGGATAACTCGTCGAGGGCGTAGTCCTTGAGCGGGTTCAAGCCACAGAATCCAATGAGCCGGTCCGGGAAGCGCGCCACCTGACCGCTCGTCCAGTCGTTCTCAGCCTTGACCTGAGCGTAGTCATCGGCGACGGGTGGCCTGTTGGGATTTCCGAACTGGTAAGCGACGGAGAACACGGCGGCGCGGCGAATCTCCGCGAGATCCAGTAACTTCACCAGGTCGTCGGCGAGAACCGGCGTCAGTCCAGGTGCCAGGGCCGCGGTCGCCGGACTGAAGGGATGTTGATGGTAGTCAGTGCCCGGCGACGACTGCCCATCGAGCGTCACCACGGCGACGAGCATCAACATCATTCCCGTGAAGCCTGTCTTCAACGGTGTCCCCCCGCGTCTTGACCAACGAATCATACGCATGGCGCAACCGGTGCTGCCGTCTAACGCCTGCGGTTCAGCCGCGGCGCGTCTGAGTTCGGCGCCGGCGGCTGCAACCGTCTGTTAGAGCGAGCACCGCACGTCGAGTGTCGCCATGCACCCGCGGAAACTGGGCCGGGTCGGTCGCGAGGCGTGCGATGACGCTATCGAAGGCCTCACCAAACGTGCGACCGAGCCCCGGCGCCCGCGCCTCGTACCACCGACGCGCATCGAAGATCTCGGCACGAGCCTCCGACGGACGCCGACGCGGCGGACCACGTCAGGCCAGAAGATCGCGTCGGATGTCGGACCAGTCGATCGCCGAATCGGGATCGGCCAGGTGCGCCGCCCATCTTCGATCCAGCTCCTGGCGCCGGGCATCGGGCAGTTCGAGCGCCTGGGTGCGATCGCCCTCGCTGAGGCTCTCCCAGAGCGCGATCGCCAGGTCGGCGCGGTCTCGCGGCGAGAGCTTGAGCAGGTCGGGTAGAGGGCTGGACGCCATAGGGGTGATCGTCTCACCAACTCTCGCCAGGAGCAACGAATCCGACGCTGGCCCGGCCGTTTCTGTGCAAGTCGTCCGCGTGACCGGCTTGAGCCAGCCAGCGGTCAACGCCTCGGCTTCAGCCGCGGCGGCCCTCATCATCTACGGGGCCGCCGGCGGCTGCAAGCCGTTGTTAGGCGCCCGTTGTGTCTGTCCCCCGCTCCGCCCTCCACTTCTGGACGAGTTCGGGATTTGCCTTGGTAAACACCCAGCCCTCGACGTGACGCAGGAGAATGTCCGTGGCTGCTCGAAAGGCATCAACGGCTTCAATGTAGATCCAGTCCGGAAGCGGCTTGTCGTCTGGAGAGATCTTCAAAGTGAATGAGCGGTCTTCATCTGACTGCCGATCGGCAGTCGTCATCGCTCCCAGGAGATGCGTCGCCGACAGATGAACATACCCCGATGTTCGCTCGTAGACCTGAGGCACCCAGGGGTGCTCTTGGCCCAATCTTTGGGTCAGGTACGTGTCGGTCAGCTTCTTTCCATCCCGATCCTTGATACTGCGCACTTTGTCTCCCCGGAGCACGGCAAGAGCAAATTCATGCGGGTCGGCCACCAGCCAAGCCGCGTAGAAACGCATCGCTGTATCAAGTTGGAGTCTAAGCAGGGAGCCCGCGCAGATCAAATTCTTGGCGTCGATCAGATGTCTAAAGCCTGCGATCTGAGCGGTGGACCGATTGAGGGCACCGACAGCCAGCAGATCCATTCCATAGAGTGCCCCGCCGAACGCCTCCAGCATCCGCTGGCCGAGCGCCAGATGCTGATTCTCGCGCTGGGCCAGCGCTGCCATGGCAGCGGCCAGTGATTCGCTGTGTAGGGGATCCATCTCTCGTGCGGTGCGCATAACGCGCGCGTTCACCAGCGGCCGCATCCGACCGCTCCCGGCGGCCGTCTGGTGCAACGCGATGTCATGCCGCCACTTCAATCGTGGCGTAGAAGTCGATCGCTCGGGACCTACGGCGCGGCGTGATGGTGCGATGGCTCGGCTCGGGAATCGGGCTCCCGTCCTCTCGAAGGCCTCGCACGTGGATCTCGATGGCTCGTTCGATTCGGCGCAGCGTCGTATCGAGCGTCTTGCCCGTGGCGACGCACCCCGGAAGATCGGGCACCGAAGCGCCCCAATCACTGCCGGGATCTCGGTTGATCTGCACCAGATACTGCCGCCTCTTCATTTCCGACCTCTCAATCCCGCCTGCCTCTTCACGGATGCGAAGGTCCCCTTCGGCATGTCGTCGCCCAGCGTCACCGCTCACCGTGACACGGCCCGGTTTCGTCGAATGCTTGAACTGACGATGGCTCCCCTCGGTGCCGACGAGCCGCCAGCGCTGCGTCTCGAGCAGCCGAATGACCTCGCGCACCTTCACCCGACGACGGTATCACAGGGCGCAGCAACGGTCACCCCGTGCGAGTCAGGGTCGCTCGCGTTGATCGGCGCGATTCCCTGGCGAGCGACCATGCGACGGTCAGGTGCTCGTCATTCTGATTCTGATCGTCTTTATTCCTGCCGACATAACTGATAGTAGGACGCGAACGTGCTCCGCGCCTGTCGGTAACCATCGGCGGCACGTTCCACGGCGATCTCCAATTGCCCCACCGATTGCCGTCGCTTTTAGCGTGTTCTGGACCAACGTCGACCGAGTGGTTATGTACAAGGCCATGACGGGAACCCCGCCCATTCGACGATTCGGATGGATATGTGCAGCGGCCACGCGTAACCGCCGGACTCCATAGCGGGCTCTGGCACGCTCGTCGATTGTGTCGGCGCCTCGGCCCGGGGATCCGGCACTTTCGTGGCAGGTGTCAGCGCCACGGTCGACGGTACCGCGGAATCAGCGATTCGGCGCTCCCCTCATGGCCGTCGCCGCCTTCACGTCGCCCCGCCGTTCCAGCTCGTTCGCCACCGACACCCGGTCCCGCTCCTCGCGGTTCTGCCCCAGCTTGAACTTGCCGGCCAGGCGCTCGACGACGAGCTCGATGCCGACGATGGCACGGAGCTGCTGGCCGATGTAGTCACGCGACGAGTCGGTCATCTTCCACGGCGGCTCCTGTCCCGCTCGCGTCTCGTGCTCGCGTGTCAGGCGCGCCACCACCCCTCGCACGAACCGCTCATCGTCGTGAATGCGGATCGTGCCATGCGCATGGACGACCTGGTAGTTCCACGTCGGCACGCTGCGATGCCGTTCGTGCTTGGTCGGATACCAGTTCGGCGACACATACGCGTCCGGCCCGCGGAAGATGACCAGCGCCTCGTCACCATCCGTCGCCTCACGCCACAACGGATTGGCGCGCGCGACGTGTGCCAGCAGTCGCCCTCTCGCGCCGTCGTCCGCATCCGCGGCCGGCTCGAAGAGGAACGGCAGGTGGTTGGCGTCGAAACCCGCCGGTCCGCGCAGCACCAGCGCGCCGAGCGGATACTCGGCGATCAGCCGCCGCAGTTCCTCCGGACGGGACTCGTCAAAGTGGGACAGATACATACGGCCTCACGAGAGCAGCAGCTCGAGATCTTCGCGGCGCAAGTCGCGAAGCAGCCCTTCATCGGCGCGGACAATCGCGTCGGCGAGGGCGCGCTTGCCGGCCTGCAGCTGCAGCACCTTCTCTTCGATGGTATCTCGGGCGATCAGCCGGAACGCGAACACCGGCTTCGTCTGACCGATGCGGTGCGTGCGATCGATCGCCTGCGCCTCGACCGCCGGATTCCACCACGGGTCGAGCAGGAACACGTGCTCGGCCGCCGTCAGGTTGAGACCGACACCGCCGGCCTTCAGGCTGACGAGAAACAGCGGACACGCCGCCGCCTGGAACCGCGCCACGCGCTCCTCCCGATCGCGCGTCTGGCCGTCGAGGTACTCGTAGGCAATCGCCGCCTCGTCCAACCGCCGACGCAGGAGCGCGAGCAGCGACGTGAACTGCGAGAAGACAATCGCCTGGCGGCCGTCCTCGACGAGCTCCTGCAGCCGCGGCATCAACAGGTCCAGCTTGGCCGACGGATCGTCCACGCGCGCCGGATCGAGCAGCCCGGGATGACACGCCGCCTGGCGCAGTCGCAACAGCGCCTCGAGCACGTGCATCTTCGTCCGTGCGAGCCCGACCTTGTCGATGCGACCGAGCAGCGACGCCCGGTAGTGATCCCGCAGGTCGTCGTACAGGAGGCGTTGCGCCGGCTCGAGATCGCAGTAGAGCGTCTGCTCGGTGCGCGGCGGCAGCTCGGGCGCCACCTGCTCCTTGGTCCGTCGCAGGATGAACGGCCGCACCCCCTGCGCCACCAGGTGCAGCGCGTCGTCATCCAGCGGGCGGCGCCCGGTGGCCGGAGCGAACGCCGCCAGGGCGCCGAGCATTCCCGGGTTCAGGAACTCGAACAGGCTCCAGAGTTCGCTCAACCGATTCTCGACCGGCGTGCCGCTGAGCGCCAGCCGATGCGCCCCGCGCAGCAACCGTGCGGCCTTCGCCGTGGTCGTCCGCGCATTCTTGACGGTCTGCGCTTCGTCGAGGATGACATAGTCGAACACGACGCCCTTCAGGTCGCCGACATCGCGCCGCAGCGTCCCGTAGGTGGTCAGCACGACGTCGTGATCGTGGATCTGCGCCATGGCGGATCGGCGGTCGGCGCGCGTCAGGTCCAGGACGCGCAGGCCGGGTGTGAACCGTTCGGCCTCCTGCCGCCAGTTGAACACCAGCGAACGTGGGATGACGATGAGCGAGGCCTGGTGGGGTTCATTGGCCGCACGCCGATCGAGGCGGCGCTGGTCGAGCAGGGCGAGCACCATCACCGTCTTGCCAAGCCCCATCTCGTCGGCCAGGCAGCCACCGAACCCGAACCGCCGCAGGAACGCGAACCAGCCGAGCGCATCGCGCTGATAGGCGCGGAGTGTGCCGGTGAAGGTCGACGGCGGATCGAGTGCGGCAATCCCCTCGAAGTGCACGACCTCGGCGCGGGCGCGGGCGAACACCTCGTCCACCGACACCTGCGGCTGCGTCTCGAGCCAGGCGTCGAGCAGCGCCACCTGCGACGTTTCGAAACGGACGAAGTCGGCCTCGGCCGTGCCGAGCGATGCGATGCGGCCCTGGCGGGCGAGCCATGCTTCCGGCAGCAGTCCGAGCGTACCGTCATCGAGCTGGATGAACTCGGCGCCGCGTTTCACGGCCGCGAGCAGAGCCGGCAGCGACGCGCGCACGCCACCGAAGTCGACGCCGCCGTGCAGTTCGAACCAGTCGATACCGGAGCGCAGCTCGAGGCTGGTCGTCTGCGCCGGACGATACAGCCGTCCTTCGGCCTCGACGCGCCAGCCTTCCGCGATGAGCGCGCGGACCAGCGCTGGCAGGTGGCTGACCGCCAGGTCGAGCCGCTGCCGCTGCGTACCCCAGTCGGCGATCCGTCGCACGCCGAGCGCCTGCAGTCGATCGATGGCCGCCCGCTCGGCCTCGGCGTCACGCCGCCAGACGATGTGGCCGTCGGCGCTGATGACGACCGGCTGGCGATCCCAGGCGTCGGCGGAGGCCGACTCCGGGGCGTCGCCGTACACGAAGCTGAGGGTGACATCGACGCGGTCGGGCCGGCTGGCGTAGCGTCCATAGCGGCCATCGTCGAACCGCGTCACGCGGACGGCCGGACGCGGCTTCCCTTCGCGGTGCGGTAATCGCAACGAGGGCGGGCATTCGACGTGCGACAGGTCGGCGAGTGCCAGCGTCGAGATGAGCGCCTCGCGTGCCCCGGGCGGGACGACCACGGGTCCTTCATTCACCAGTTGATGGAGCCAGCGATCGGCTCCACCCGCGTCGAGCGGCGTGAAGACCGGTGCGGCGTGCGCATCGGCCGGCCAGAGAACGACGCGCCGGCCGACGAAGGCGGCGGCCGACAGCGGCCGGGGGCCGGTATCACGACGGAACTCGCCATCGATCCGGTAGCCGCCGTCCGGTTCGCCGGTGATGCGCAGGACGAACGCCACGGTGCTGGCGTCCCAGGCGATCGGAGGCCAGGTGTCACTGTGCTCGGGAGCGGGAGCGGGAACTGGAGCGGCAGCAACGCCAGCGGCGCGTGGCACGTCCGCGCCCTGGAGCAGCAGGCGGCCGGTCGCGCACAGCCTGGGGAGCAGATCGAGTTCGAGCGTCGGATTCAACAGGACGGCGGATGGCAGCGGAGCGCCGGGGCTCTGGCCCGGCGTGAAGTCGCCGCTATAGCCATACGCCGCGTTGGCGCCGGCAACGGCGTAGAGGATGTCGCGGTCATGCTCGTCCGGCAGAAACGCGATGTCGGCGCGCGACATACCGATCGGACGCGGCCGGGCCCACTCGCCGGATCGCTTGCGGGCGCGGGCCATCAGTTCGATGAGCACCCCGTCGGTGCGCCGCGACCGCGCCGGATTGAGAACGTAGATCAGCTCGCCCGTCGCCAGGGCGCTCACCGGCACCGGTACGCCAGGGAGCGGCGCGACCGAGGCGAGGAAACGCTGCCACGGCGCGAACGGTGGGTGAGGATTGCGCGTCACGCCGGGTTTCGCGCCTTCGTCCACACCATCCTCCCCACCGCCCTCGGCGGGTGGCCCGAAGCGGACACCGACCGGCACCTGCAGCGTGCCGTCTGCGTCGGCGGCGAGCGCGGCAGCCCAGATGTGCTTGCAGGGGTCCTGGCGGTCGATGAAGAAAGGGCAGGTGCAGGCGACGGTCAGCCGGCGATCGGCGACCGCCAGCCGCACATCGTAGCGGCGCGTGCCGCGGACCTGGGCATCGAACCGGGTCGCCGTGTGAGCCACCGGGAAGACGCGCCCTTCGAGGTAGTAGACCTCTCCCTTGTCACGGGTGAACGGACGGATGCGCGGCTGGATGACCTGGGCGAGGGTACGCGGCACGGAACCTTACATCGTATCAGTCGGGCGCTCCGCAGTCGCCAGTCGGCAGTCATCCGGTCGGCCAGTCGCCAGTCGGCAGCGCGGAGACGCGGCGTCGCGCCGAGCCCGGTTTCGCCAAACACGCAG
>CADEDC010000015.1:0-8469 GCA_902825985.1 uncultured Acidobacteriota bacterium
AATCGCCGCTTTCAGGATGGTGCGCCTCGACACCGGCCGGACGACCGGGACACGCATGGCATCACATTACACCGTCTCCGCCGCGTCATCCACCCCGGTGGCGTCCAGATGACCGGAACCCTCATCGCTCGAAAATCGGCGGAAGACGCGGTGCCCGTCCCAGGACCGTCGCCTGGTAGGAGATGCGATACAGGAATCCATCGCTGTCCCGTACAGCAAGCTTGGCGTCGATTCGCAGGCCCTCATCCTGATTTCCCAGCGGATAGAGATCGGCGCCATCAACCGCCCAGCCGGCGTTGCTGGCGACGTTCCGATTGAAGATGCTCGCCAGGGACACCACGACCGTGCCGCCGGCGAAGTGCGTGAACGCCGTGTCCGCCGGTATGCCGTCAGGAAAGGCCGTCCACCTTCGCGGTGCGGTCGGGATGAGGATTCGGGCGAAACCTCGAGACCACTGCGAGGTCTGGGTCAGCGGCGTGATGCCGTCCAGAAGCTGTCCCAGGACGACCGTCCCGGTGAACACACACAGGATATTGGCGCCGCCGTTGACCGCCGGATCGATGGCCGCCTCGACGGCGAGTGGATTCTCGATGCCGTCGATGCGGGCATGGAAATCCTGGTATCCAGTCAAGCTAAAGGCCATGGCTTCTCCGTTGACTACAGGCGAGAACGGAGGCATGAACAGCTCACGCCGCGACAGTGCCGCGGAGCGAGCCGGGTCCGGTGGTCTGCGGCCTGGTCACCCGCACCCAGTTCATGCGGGCGTCTCGAGCGAGACGCCCGATTCACGGAACCGGCTCCAGCTGTCCTGTGACAGGGCGGCGACCGTCTCCACCGCCACGGTCATCGGCAGCGTGCCGGCTTCTGCCGCTTCCATGACCTGACACGCCGACCGCATGTGCTCGTCGTACGCGGCCATCGCCCCCTTGTGGTCGCAGCGCTCGAAGTCGCTGAAGTCGCCGGTGCGCAGGCCCGTGGTCGCTGCCCGTACGAGCGGCCGTTCACCCGCCACCGTCGACAGATTCCAGAACTGGTACCAGTGCGTCCACAACGCGGCATCCTGGAACGACAGGTAGGAACCATGGACGAGCAGATCGTGGTGCGAGAGCAGCTTCGCGTTGAGAGCGTCGAACGACTGGAACGGCTCCTCCGAGAAATCGCCGGTGCGCAGCGCGGCGAGCAGCACCGGAGCCAGCGCCTTGATGCCGTCGAACGTGCAGCAGAGACCTCTGGAGTAGAGGGGATCGACGAAACCGTACGCGTGTGGAAGCAGGCAGTAGCGGCAACCGACGCTGGACGACGAGGAATACTGGAGGCGGCGGGCAGAGACCCACGGTCTGATCACCTTGGCGTGCGCGAACTGCTTCGCCACGTCGGGCAGGGCGTTGACGAGATCGACAACGTCTGCCGGGCCCGGCGCCGCGGTCAGTTTCTGGCGGCGAAGGTTCAGCTGCAATCCGACGCTGACGACCGGGTTGCGCGATGCCTCGGTGTTGTTGAACGGGATCACCCACAGCCATCCCTCACGGAACAGGTGGTGGAGCGTGCCGTGAGCAAACCGGCCGGCCATTCCGTGCCAGCCGTCAGGGTGGATCGCGTCGAATGGCTCGACATCGATCATGTGCGTGAAGCAGGTGGCGGACTGGGTCTCCAGCCTGGGCACTGCGTCGCGAAGCCCGAACCGATCGGCGAGCAGCGAGCGGAACCCCGTGCCATCGACGACATACTGGCAGTGCAGCGTCTCGCCGCGGTCGAGCGTGATGGACACTCCGTCGGGCCGCGGGTCGACGGACGAGACGTTCGTGTTGAACCGGAACTCGGCGCCATGGCGGATCGCTCCGTAGGCCAAGTAGGCATCGACATCCTGCCTGAAGAGGTGCATCTCGCGCCGCGCCGGATTGGTGTGCTGCCGCATTTCGGCAGGGATGGATGGTTTGCCGCGGCGGTGGTAGACGAACCCGAAGTTCTCCTTGACCCCGACTCGCGCGGCGAGATCATCGAACAGTCGGGCCGGCGACAAATCGGGGATTCCGTAGCGGTGCGCCAGGCCGTTCCAGCATGCCGTCAGATACGGCACCATCGATTCGCCCACCGCAAACTTCGGATGTGTGCCGTGATCGATGACGAGCACGTCAACACCTTGTTGTGCCAGGAGTGCGGCAAGAAACGACGCGGCAATGCCGCCGCCGAGGACGACCACGTCGCGGTGTCGCGAGTGCTGCGGCTTGTCCGGTGCCGCGGTGAATGCGTACGTCGAGTCAGGGCGAACCGCCATCTCACCGCTCCTCGGAAACGATTGTCTTCGTGCGGGTACCCCATGGTAAGGTCGGCACGGTTTCGAGTGTACGGGTCGATGCAACTGAGCCGGGAGCAGATCGCTCGTTTCGAAAGCGACGGATACCTGGTCGTCGAAGGAGCGCTGCGAGCCGACGACCTCGATCCTCTCATCGCCGATTTTGATGAGCTTGTCGACCAGATTGCCCGGGATCTGGTGATGGCGGGACGGATTGCCGAACCGTACGCCGGTCTGCCCTTCGAGCGTCGGCTTGCCGTGCTGACGTGGGCCTGCGGCGAGTCACTGCAGCGACGCGTCTCGTTCCCGGCCAATCATCGACCGGCGGTGTTCGAGTTCCTCAACAACGTGCGGCTGCTGGATCTGGTCGAGGGTCTCGTCGGTCCGGAGATTCACTGCCACCCGACGCAGCACGTTCGTCCCAAGTTGCCGGCGTTCATCGGCGGCGGCGCCAGCCGCGACTTTTCCTTCGAGTCGCCGCTGCACCAGGATGCCGCCGCACTGCTTCCCGACGCCGACGACACGCTCGTGGTGACGACCTGGATCCCCCTCGTGGATGTGAGCGTCGACATGGGGCCGGTCGAGGTGTATCCCGGCCGGCATCATGGCGGGCTCCTTCGTCACGTGAAGGCTCCCGGCGGCGGCTTGACGATCGCGGCCGACGCGCTGCCCGACGTCGCGCCGGTTCCGCTGCCACTGGAGAAGGGGAGCGTGTTGCTCCTTCACGGTCGGACGCCGCACCGATCGCAGCCGAACAGCACACAGATCGTGCGGTGGAGCGTGGATCTGCGATGGAACGACGCAGGCAAACCGAGCGGCCGTCCGTTGCCAGGTGTACTCGTCAGGAGCCGCGAACGGCCACTGACGACCTACGAGGGCTGGCTCCGTGCCTGGGACGACATACGGCGTGAGCGGGTACCGCGGGTTCTGGATCGCTGGCAGCCGAGCTAAGGCGGCTTGAGCCGCGTGATACGATGCGCGCTGAAGGTCCCCGCCAGCGCTGAATCAGCATTGCGCCTGACACCACAGGCCGAAAGGACTCTTTATGGCTGACGACGCAATCCAGAAGACCGAGGCCGTCCACATCCTGAGCGGGCCGGACGGATCCGTCTACATGCTCTCCGACAGCAACCTGGCTCAGCACCGCGTGTCGAAGGAACTGGTGCCCGGGCTGCTCAAGGCATTCGCACCGCGACCGCCAGCGCCCGGACAGCCGGCGTCGGAAATCGGCGCGTTCAAGATTCTCGCCATCGGCAAGATCCCGACCAAGCGATCCAACATGGTGCCCATCGACACCTGGGTCGACACGATGTAGTGGACGCGCCCCACCGTCGCCCTGCATGGCCGACGCGGGGTGGCCCACTACCGGCGGCAGGTTGTAGACGCGACGGGGTCGGTTCTCCATGAGTGCACAAGGGTCGTTGTGGAGCGTCCTGGGCGAGCTCGACATGTTCGGCAGCCGGGTCTGGGACAAGGTGCCGATGCACTGCCGCGCATCTCCCGGGTTCGATCCGGTCGACATCATCAGCCCCCGTGAGCTCGACCGGTTGGTGTCGTCCCGGCACACGAATGCCCGTCTGCTGGAGCACGGCGCCTACCTGAGCGACGACCTGCATCGCGAGCGCGGACTGCGCCGCCGCGACGAGCGAACATGGCTGTCCGATCCGGCGGCGCTTCTGGCCCGCTTTCGCACCGGTGCGGCGATCGTGCTGCCGTCGGCCCATGAATTCTGGCCGCCTATCGAGGCGTTGACATCGCACCTGGAGGGCATTCTGGACGCGCACGTCGGCGCGACCCTCTTCGTGTCGCCGCCGGATTCCGTCACCGACTGGCACGCCGACGGCGGGCATCTCTTCGTGCTGCACCTCTACGGCGCGAAGCACTGGCTGGTCCAGCGACCCGACGGACCGCTCGCGGTGACCCTTCGCCCAGGCGAGGTCCTCTACGTGCCACGGGGGCTTCTCCACTACGTGACCGGAGATGACGCCGTGGCGGTGCACGTTTCGTTCTATTCCGCCGGCGCGACGTGGGCCGATCTTCTCAAGAGTGCGTTGGCGAGCCGGATCGATGGCCTCTCCAATCCCTGGCTGGAGCGGAATCCGCCCAATCCGCGGTGGGGAGCCGCGTCGCGCGGCGAATGGGTGGCGACCCTCGATCGCCTGACGAGCGAGGTGTTGGACGTCGCGTCGACCTTACGGAACGCGGTTCCCGATTTGGATACCGACTCGCTGGCGCCCATGCGGCCGCGACGACCGGTCGGTCGCACCAGCCAGACATCCGCGTTGCTCGACGCATGGCGTGCTCCCGCCGTGACGAACGACTCGGCCCTGCGCGTGCGGTCAGGCGGCGTCGTTGACATGGACGCGGGGCCATCTGCGGTGTCACTCCGGTTCGACGGCCGTCTCGTCGAAGTGGACGCATCGCTGTGCGGCGCCGTCGCGCGCATCCTTGCAGCCGCCGACCGTGCGTTCGTCCCGGCAGAGCTGGGCCTGAACGACGCCGAATCGCTGGCGCTGATTCGGCACCTCGTCGCCGAAGGGCTGCTCGAGCCATGCCCGCCCGAGGTGCCCGGATGACCGACATCAGCGATCGTCGCCGCCGTGCCATTGCCGACGCCCTTCCCTGGCTGCGGTTGGGCGACGTGCTCGGCGGCGGCGCGGGCGGGTGTGTGATGGCAGCGGGTGACGACCCATCCGGCCGGCCGCTGGCGGTGAAGGTCGTCGCCGACGACCTCCTGCGTTCACCGTTCGCCCGCGCGCGTCTCCGCACCGAGGCGGAGGTGCTGACGGGTTGCCGCCATCCACACCTGGTCGAGGGCGTCAGCTTCCACGAGGACGACGAGATGGCGCTGCTGGTGATGGAGCGCGTGCAGAGCGCGACCGTCCTCGACCGGCAGCTGGGACCGTCGCTCTCGCTGCATCAGGCGTGCGACATCGTGCTCGCCGCAGCCCTGGCGCTTCACTGCGTCCACCAGTACGGTTTCCTCCACGGCGACGTCAAGCCGGAGAACGTGCTCTTCGATCCGGACGGATGTCACCGGCTCGTCGACTTCGGCCTGGCACGGCGATGGCCGTTCCAGCGGGGACGGCATGTGGCTGGAACGCCAGGCTACCTGCCGCCCGAAGCGATCGCCGCCGGCGGCGTGCTGGTGCCAGCGACCGACGTCTACGCGCTCGGCGTCATGGCGTATGAACTGCTGGCCGGCCAGTCGCCATTCGTATGCAAGGAGGAGTCGATCGACGAGTCTGCCCTGCGTCTCGACGCCGTGCCGATTCCCTTGCGGGCCGTGGTTCCGGCGCTGCCTCGACGGCTCGCCGATCTGGTGATGGCGGCCATCGAAGCGGACGTCGCGGATCGCGTCCAGTCCGCCGGCGCGTTCGCCGACGAGCTGACGGGTATCGTGAACGATCGAGGATCGCGGCCCGGCAGGCCGGCGCTCCATTCCGTCAGCGAGGATGCATGAACGCCGTGGATGTCGTCCTCGCCCTGCCGCCGCTCGTCGAAACCAACTTCGGACAGATTTATCCATCGACGGCGGTCCTGGCCGCATACCTCCTGCCACGGGGATTCGCGGCGCTGCAGGTGGACCTGAATGCGGCATTCTTCGACCACGTCGTCAGCGACGACGAACTGACCGCCAGCGTCGGAGCGTCGTACGCGCGGTCTACCATCGGCTCGGTCGCGGCGGCCCGATGGACGGCGATGCGGCTCGAAAGCGGCTGGCTGGCGCGACCGGCGATGTTCGCGGCCCAGCGCCGGGATCCGCTGAATACGGTCGTCAGGCTGCTCGTCACGCCGTACTCGGTCGATCCCGATTCCCGCGTCCTCGCGGGCGCGTCCGGCGATCCGCGCCTCGATGCCAGCTACGACCGGTTCTTCGCCGGCCAGCTCCCGCGCCTGGTTGACGGCCGACGGCCGGACACGCTGTTCGCGTTGTCGGTGCCGATGGGGCCGCAACTCCTGCCGGCATTGCGGCTTGCCTCGGTCCTGGCCCGCCGGCTTCAGGGATCGCGTTCCCGGATCGTGCTCGGTGGACCCGCCTTGAGTCTGTTGGGCGACGCCGAACTCACGTGCCTCCTCGAGCACAATCCGGCCGTCGATTGCATTGTGCGATTCGACGGCGAGGCTCCCCTCCATGCGCTGGCGGAGCACATGGCGGCCGGCGCCTGGGCACCCGAGCGGGTCCCGGGCGCGTCGTCGTTGCGCGATGGCCGTCCGCACCATGTCGCACCGGCGCCCGGACCGCCGCTCGACACGTTGTCGACGCCGCTCTACAGCGACGCCCTTCTTGCGCATGCGCCGCTGGCAAGGCTCGGCGTTCTCCAGGCTCGCGGGTGCTATTGGGGAAAATGCGACTACTGTGACTTCGTCGAAGTCTACAAGGGCAGCCCGCCGTACAGGAGCCGCGACGTCGATCTCGTCGTGGCCGACATCCGCCACCTCGTGGAGCGGACAGGCGTCAGGCGGTTTCGGGTCATCACCGAGTCGATTCCTCCCGCCTTTGCCCGCGCGCTCTCCGAGCGCTTGTGCAGCGCGGCCCTCGCCGTGCACTGGAGCTCGTTCATCATGGTCGACCGGAGATTCGACCGCGACCTGCTTCAGCTCATGGCGGCGTCGGGGTGCGACATGCTCGTCGTGGGATTGGAGTCGATGGTGACGCGTGCGCTCAAGCTCGTGCACAAGGCCGCGGACCGTGAACAGAACATCCGTTTCCTAGCTGACGCCCGCGCGGCCGGCATCGGGCTGCACGTCAACCTCATTCCGGATCTGCCGTCGACGACACGCGACGAAGCGCTGGCGGGGCTGGCCGACCTGGAGAGCATCGCTGACTGCATGGCCGAAGCGAACGTCATCCCGTTCGAGCCGACGCGGTCATCACGGGTCGGCCGCTCTCCTTCACGGTTCGGGCTGATCACCGCTGACGTGGCCGTTCATTCCGGCCACGCCCAGTTCGCGCTGAACACGCTGCCAAGCACGGATCCCGCGATGACCCCGGCGGAGCGCACCGAGGTGTGTCACGCCTACCGGGAGTTCGCCGCGGCCGTGAACGCGCGGGCCGCTGGCCTGTCGTCCGACCATCCGAACCAGAGTCAGTACACGGTATTTGTCGATGGTCGCGAAACCGCAGGCATCTTCAACGTCGCCACACTGGAGTATCTGGCGGTCGCCAAGGCTCGAACCGGCCCGTAAGGGTCGTTGCGATCCAGCGCCATCTTGGGCGTGCGCTCTCGCTGCCCGGCTGTCCCGCCGCTCTACCGCTCGTTACCAACGCCGCCGTTATCGTCGCGTGGGTCAGCTTTCCACTGGTGGCGAGCTAGTCGGTGACTGCCGCGCTGTAATAGCCGCTGCGCGTTCGGGCATGCGCTGCCACACCACGCAAGCGGACCTGCACCCGGCGATATCCGCCGTCGCGGCTCTGGTTGGTCGACACGTAGCCGAGCGTGTACTGGCCGGCGATGTCTCTCGCGATCGCCTGATACACGTCCGGGAGCTCGCTCATGTCGGAGGGGAAGTAGGCGCGTCCACCGGTGTCGCGAGCCAGGTCTTTCATGGCGAAGACGGCACGTGACTGACGGCGCCGCTCCCGCGCGGCCGTGGCGGTCGCCGGCGCTTGCAGCAGCAGCGTGTAGACGCTCAGATTGGCTCGCTTCGCCCGCTCCAGCACGTCCTCGAACGCGACGATGCTGTCGGTATCCTCGCCGTCGGAAAATACCGTGAGCACCTGGTTCCGCACGACGCCGGGCACCACGTGCCGGGTCAACTCGTGCATCGCCGTGTAGAGACCGTTGTAGAGCATCGTGTTGCCGCCGGGGCGTGCGTGCCGGATGGCCTGGGCGGCGCGGCGAGGATCGCCGTCGAGGGGATGCAGCAGGCTCGAGCGCTCGCCGACGCCAACCACCATGACCCTGTCGTCGGGCCGGACGAGATCCAGGAACCCCACGGCGGCATGGCGCAAGGCGGCCATCTTGTTCGTCATGCTGGCCGACGTGTCGACGAGCACGGCGAGATCCACCGGGACCGTGTCGGTGGCGAAGAACGAAATCACCTGGCGCCGACCGTCCTCGGTGATGTCGAATGCCTCAGGCGCCAGGCCGGCGACCACCCGGTCACCGGCATCGGTGACGACGACGTGCAGAATCACCAGGTCGACGCCGCCCTTGAACCTCGTCGGTGCG
>CADEDC010000015.1:8569-24353 GCA_902825985.1 uncultured Acidobacteriota bacterium
GACGACGACGTGCAGAATCACCAGGTCGACGCCGCCCTTGAACCTCGTCGGTGCGTCATGGATGCGGGCATCTCCTGACGGCGCGACCGTCTGCGACGCCACTTCGGCCCCGGCCGAGACCACCCACGCCGCCGCCCATAACGCCCAGATTGCCCGCATCGGACCCCCTGACCCGCAGGGTCATGCAACGGCGTTGCCCGCGCCGGCGGCCGGGCCATTCTTCTTCGGCCTGCCTTGCTGTGTCTGTCCAGGGCAGGATCTCCGGCGGCAGAAGCGTCTGGACCGGTCGAGCACTTCCGTGATCCGTGTACCTACCGGCACATCGCCGAGAAGCGCGACGCGGGTTCCTTTGACACCACGGAGGTGATTCGCGGGCGAAGCGGAGCGGCAGTCGCCACTGTGGCGGGGCACCCTATATGCATGCCGCTCACCAGGAAGGGACCATGCGCAAGGTCAGCGAACTGTTGGGAAGGGCGATCGTCTCCGCCGAAAACGGCGAGCGCATCGGCAAGGTCGCGGACGTACTCCTGGACGAGCGATCACAGCAGGTCATCGGCCTGATCGTGGCAGGTGGGCTGATGCGGGCCGAGCACGTGCTCCCGTACTCGGACGTCCAGACGCTGGGGACGGATGCCGTCGTCGCTCGCTCGACGGCGCGTGTCGTCAGTGCCACGAAATGGCACGAGCAGGGCCTCGCCACCAGGCGGGCGAGCGCGTTGAAGCACAGGCGGGTGTTGACCACCGGCGGGAAGGCGATCGGCGCGATTCAGGATGTGCTGCTCGACGACCGCGGCAGCGTCGACGCGTTCGAAGTGGTGGATTCGACACTCGGCGGTCTGATCCACCGACGATCGACGTTGCCGTATGCGAACGGCCTCACGGTGGGTGCAGACGCGGTGCTGGTGCCGGACGGAACCGCAGCGGCCACCGACACATCGCACAAGGCGCCGTGAACTCGAGGACCACACGTGATGGTCCAGGCGGGTCGCCCGTCCGCCCTGGTCAGCGGCCCGACCCGCCATGTCGCCTGGTGGCTCGTCGCCCCTCCTCGGGATCGCGGCGGGATCGGAGGAGCACCAACATGACAGTTCAGATGGGGTCGCGTATTCGTCGGTCGATCCTGGCGCTGGCGATGACAGCCGCCGCCGCGTGGGCGTCAGCACAAACCAACGGTGTTGGACAGCGTTTCACGGCGACGGCAATGGACCTCGACCGGGGCACGGCCCTGCGTCTGGAAATCCGCGTCACGCGTTGGTCTACCGAAGCCGAACGGCAGGCCTTGATGAAGACGAGGGCGCGGACCAGCTGCTGGAAGCCCTGCGCGACCGGCCGTCTGCCGGCACGCTGCAGGTGGACAACGGGTTGGGCTGGGACCTGCGATTCGCGGCCCGCGTGCCGGGCGAGGACGGCGGCGACCGGGTCATCCTCGCCACGGATCGGCCCATCAGCTTCTGGGAGACGACGAGGCAACCGCGCTCCATCGACTATCCGTTCACCGTCATCGAGCTGCACATGAAGGGGGGCGAAGGCGAGGGGACTCTGTCGCTGGCCACCAGGGTCATCCCGAACGAAGCCCAGAACATCGTCGTCCTCGAGAACTTCGGCCAGCAGCGCATCCGGCTGACGGAGGTCAAGGCCAGCCGGCTCTGACATCGTGGCGGGGCGCTCGAGAGGGCCGACGCGGCCAGGCGCGCTACGGTGGCGGATCCGCCGACTCGATCGCCGTGCGCAGCGGCTCGAGTTCGACCGGCTTCACGAAGTGTGCGGCGAATCCGGCCGCCTCGGTCCGGCGGCGGTCGCGTTCCTGACCGTAGCCGCTCAGCGCAATCAGACGCGGGCCCGGGCCGCCGCTGCCGGGTCGCAGCCGATCGGCCAGTTCGTACCCGTCCATCACCGGCAAACCGAGATCGAGGACGGCCACGTCCGGCCGCCAGTCCCCGACCAGCGCCAGCGCCGCGGGTCCGTCGTGCGCGATGCGCACGTCATGCCCGTACACCGACAGGGCGGCGGCCAACGTCGCCGCGGCGTCGCGGTTGTCATCGACGACGAGCACGCGCATGGACCGCCGGGCGCCGCCCGACGGCGGTCGCGCAGCGGTCGACGCCGCCTCGCGTTCCCGGTCGCGTGCCAGGCGCGGCAGCCGAACGGTGAACGTCGCGCCGTGTCCAAGCCCCGCGCTCTCGGCCGACACGGTGCCGTCGTGCAGCGCCACCAGACTCCTGACGATCGCGAGGCCCAGTCCCAGTCCGCCTTGCGAACGTTCACTCGCCTGCCGGTCCTGGACGAACCGCTCGAATACCTTCGGCAGGGTGTCTGGCGCGATGCCGATGCCCGTGTCGCGGACCTGGAGCACGATCTCGCCATCCTCATCCTCGCCGCGGATCGTGATCTCGCCTCCAGCCTCGGTATACTTCGCGGCGTTGGTCAGAAGATTGGCGACGACCTGCGCCAGCCGATCGAGATCACCGTGGACGCGCAGGCCGTGGCCTGGCACGTGCACCCGCAGCCGGTGCCGCTGCTGCTCGAGCAACGGACTCGCCGTCTCGATCGCCTTGGCGACGATGTCCGACAGTTCGATGGGCCGGCGTCGCAGTTCGATCTTGCCGCTCGTGATGCGCGACACGTCCAGCAGATCGTCCACCAGTCTGACCAGGTGCGTGACCTGCCGTTCGATGATGGTGCGCTCCCGCTCGCCGGCGTCGACGCCGCGCAGACGCAGCAGCTGGAGGGCGGTGAGAATCGGTGCCAGCGGATTGCGCAGTTCGTGCCCGAGCATCGCCAGGAACTCGTCCTTGGCGCGATTCGCCACCTCGGCGGCCTCGCGCGCCTGCGCCAATCCGGTGACGTCGTACACCACCGCCGCGATGCCATCGACGGCACCCGTGAGATCGCGCAGCGGCTGGTAGACGAAGTCGAAGTACCGCTGTTCCGGCTGATTGTCGGCGCGATTGATCACGACCGGCAGCGAGCGACCGACGTGCGGCTCGCCGGTCGTGTACACCCGATCGAGCAGACGGTCGATGCCTTGATCGACGACCTCCGGCAGCGCCTCGCGCAGCGGCTTGCCGATGACGTCACGCCGGTCGATCAGGTCCAGATACCAGGGATTGGCCATCTCGAAGACATGGTCGGGCCCACGCAGCAGGGCGATGGCGACCGGCGCCTGCGCGAATACCGATTGCAGCGTCCGCTGCTGCGCCAGCGCCAGCAACCGGAGGCGGCGGCGCAGCAGCTGGGTTTCGACGCGGGCGACGAGCTCGCGGGCCGAGAACGGCTTCACGAGGTAGTCGTCGGCGCCGGCCTGCAGCCCCTCGACACGCGACTCCTCACCGGCGCGCGCCGACAGCATCATCACCGGGACGTCGACCGTCGACGGATCGCCTTTGAGGTGGGCGAGCAGTTCGAAGCCGTCCATTTCCGGCATCATCACGTCGGTGATGACGAGGGCCGGCGGGTGCGCCAGCGCCGCCTGGAGGGCCTCGCGCCCGTTCGCCACCGGCGTGACGTCCCACTTCGCGGCGAGCAGGCTCTCGAGGAAATGCCGCATGTCGGCGTTGTCGTCCGCGAGGACGATGCGATCGCGGGCCCGGTCGAGGGGCGGTTCGGCGGCCGCCAGGCCGCCGTGGTCGGCGCCGGCATCCAACCGCCCGGCCAGGGCGGCGTCCGGCAGCCAGCCGAGCGCCTCTTCGACGAACACCGATCGAGCGGCCCTGAGGGAATCGGCGCGCCCGCTGCGCCCGGCCGGCGCCGCCGGCAGGTGTGCGGAGCCGAGCGGCACCGATACGGTGAACGCGCTGCCACGGCCCGGTTCGCTGCTGACGGTGATGGTGCCGCCGTGCAGCTTCACCAGCTCGTGCACCAGCGCCAGGCCGATGCCCGTGCCTTCGTGGGTGCGGCCGTGCCGGCCGGCGACGCGGTGGAATCGCTCGAAGATGCGTGGCAGTTCGTCGGCCGGAATGCCGCTGCCGCTGTCCTCGACGGTGAGGGCTGCCATCCGGGCCTCGCGACCGAGGGTGACGCGGATCTGCCCTTCGAGGGTGAACTTGAAGGCGTTGGACACGAGATTGAGCACGACCTGCTCCCACAGGTCCACGTCGACGAAGACCGGTTCCGCGATCGGCTCGCAGGCGACCACCATCGCGAGCCCGGCCCGATCGGTGGCCGGGCGGAAGGCGGCGACGATGTCGGCGGTCAGCGCCGCGAGATCGACCGGTTCGAACGACGCCTGCACGCGCCCGGCCTCCACGCGGGAGAAGTCCAGCAGGGTATTGACCAGCCGCTGCAGGCGCAAGGTGTTGCGATGGACCAGCGACAGCTGCGCACGTTGCGGCTCGGACAGCGTCGTCGACCGCAGCAGTTCGTCGACCGGTGCCTTCACCAGCGTCAGGGGTGTCCGGAGTTCATGGCTGACGTTGGTGAAGAACGTTGTCTTTGCACGATCCAGCTGTGCGAGCGCTTCGACGCGCCGCTGTTCTGCCGCGTGCGCCTGGGCATCTGCCAGAGCGGCGGCGATCTGCCCGACGAAGAGGGCGATGAAGCTGCGATAGGCATCGTCCACCGGCCGGTGGGGATTCAGGCCGGCCACGAACACGCCGGCCGGCCGCGTCTGTCCCTGCTGCGCGATCGGCAGCAGGAGGGCCGTCATCGGGCGCCTGGGCCACGGCCCCTGCGGCCACGGGTGGGCCGGGTCGAGGGGCACAGCAAGGGCTGCGATTCGGCGATGACGCCGGCCATCGGCCACGCATCGATCGCCGGCGCCCACCCCGCGGCCGCCGCAGCGCATGCGTCGCCCGGCGATTGCGCCACCAGCGTCAGCTCGTCGTCGGTCTCGCCGACGGCGTACACCAGGCTGAACGGCAGATCACGTGCGTCGGTGGCGGTTGCCCGTTCGACGGCCCGCCACACGCCGTGCGTGCTGTGATCCGCGCCGACGTGCGTGCCGAGTCCGCGGAGCTGCGCCAGCCGCCGCTCGCCGATCGCCCGGGTGGTGTCTTCCGTGACGACGCAGAACATCCCGCCGATGTCCCCGTCATCGCCGTGCAGCGGGCTGTACGAGAACGTGTGATAGGTCTCTTCGGAAAAGCCGTTGCGCTCGAGGAACAGGAGCAGGCCCTCGTCCCAGGTGGCCTCGCCGGTCGAGAGCACGTGGGCGATGCGCGGGCCGATGTCCGGCCAGATCTCCGCCCACACCTCACCGGCGCGCTGCCCGAGCGCCCATGGGTGCTTGGCGCCGAGTGTCATCTCGGCGTAGGCGTCGTTGTAGAAGAACGTGAGCTCGGGCCCCCAGCCCATCCACATCGCATACCGGCTGGTGAGCATCATGCGGATGATGGCGCGGACGCTTTGCGGCCAGCGTTCGCAGGGGCCGATCGATGTACGCGACCAGTCGACCGCGCGCATGCGAGCGGCCATCTCCGAGCCGCCGGGGAAGAGGGAGTCCCGCTGGCGCGGGAGGGCGGCGGTCGGATCGGGATTGGGCGGCGTCATCCGGTCGTTGTCTCGGTGCCGACATTGTGCCTGTACGTCATGGTCGACGCCAACGAGCGGCGAGGCAACTCGGCCGTGGCCTGCCGGCCTTCCCGTTGCGAAACCTGGACCGCTGACGGCGGACGTCGTCGTGCGCCCCGCGCTCACGGGCAGGACCTGCCGGCGTGGTGCGGTGGGTCACGGCGCCGGATATCGGCTATTGTCTGGAGCATGAGGCTGAGCCGTCCGGTCGTGTGCGGGCTCGCGGGGGGCGCGGTCGTCGTGGCGCTGTGGGTCACGTCGTCGCAGGTCGCCGGGCGCGGTGCAACCGGGCAGTCGGCCACCGCCGGTTGTGATCTGGCAACCGCGTCAGGGGTGGCACTGGCCGGCGCGCGCGTGACCGGCGCGGCACCGGTCGCCGCCGGGGCGTTCACGCCACGACCCGCGGCGGCGCCGCTGCGCGACCTGCCGGCGTTCTGCCGAATCGAGGCCGAGGCCACTCCGTCCGCTGACTCACGTGTCACCTTCGAAGTCTGGATCCCATCGCCCTGGAACGGGAAGATCGTCACCACAGGCAACGGCGGCTACGGCAACGGGCTGTCGTACCGCGACATGGCCAACGCCCTCACGCAGGGCTACGCGGCAGTCGGCGGCGATACCGGGCACCAGACGGCTGCCGACGATCTGCTGTGGGGCCGGAATCACCCGGAGCGCGTGACGGACTGGGGCAGCCGCTCCATCCACGCGATCATCGTCCCGGCGCGCCGAATCGTCGAACGGATGGCCGGGCGTCCACCGCGGCGCGCCTACTTCTACGGCTGTTCGACCGGCGGTCACCAGGCGTATGCCGAGATGCAGCGCTACCCGCAGGACTTCGACGGGGTCATCGCCGGCGCGCCTGGCAACAACCGCGTTCGGCTGAACGTCGGCTTCCTGTGGCAGTTCGTCGCGAATCGCCGCCAGGGCCGCGGCGCGCTGATCGTGCCGGCCGCCAAGCTGCCGCTGATCACCAGGGCCGCGGTTGCCGCGTGCGATGCCAACGACGGGGTGACCGACGGGGTGGTCGACGATCCACGACGGTGCGGCTTCGATCCGACTGTGCTGTCGTGCGCCGGGGGTGAACGACCGGACTGCCTCACCGACGAACAGGTCGGTGCACTGAAGCAGATGTACGCCGGCGCCCGGAATCCGCGGACGGGAGCGGTCATCTACCCGGGGTGGCCACCGACGAGCGAGGCGCTGACCGTATCGGCCGACGGCGCCCCGGTCTCCGGCTGGCATCAGTACTGGGGCGCCGCCGAGCCGACGCGCGTCAACTTCTGGCGCGCGTGGCTGTTCGATGATCCGGCGTGGGATCCGTGGCGGTTCGATTTCGACGGCCACGTCGCGCTGGCCGACCAGGTGCTCGGTCCGCTGGTCGACCAGACGAGCCCGGACCTGTCCGCCTTCCAGTCGCGAGGCGGCAAGGCGATCGTGTATCAAGGCTGGCAGGATCCGGTGGTCAACGCCATCGACACCATCGCCTACTACGAACGGCTGCGCGACCGGCAGGGCTCCCAGGCGGCGACCGACGCGTTCTTCCGGCTGTTTCTCGTCGCCGGGATGGGGCACTGCGGCGGCGGTACCGGTGCGGTGAGCTTCGGCAACGGTGGCCCGCCGCCCGTCGTGGACGCCGACCACGACCTGTTGATGGCGCTGGACGCGTGGGTCGATCAGGGGCGCGCTCCCGAGCGCATCATCGCCGCCGGACTCCCGGCGGGCGCGCCGAACGGTGCGGTCCGGACGCGGCCGCTGTGCGCCTACCCGCGGCGTGCCACCTACGTCGGTACCGGCAGCACCGACCTGGCCGAGAACTTCGTGTGTCGATAGCTGCGGCCGCCCCACCGCCGCGTCCTGCGCCGGCGGGGTGACGTACGGGCGTCACCGATCGGCCGCGCTACAATGGCGTCTCGATGGGCAGGACATTCAGGGCCGGATGGCGCCGCCTCCGGCGGCTTCGGATGGCGTTGTGCGCTTCCGGACTGATGATGGTGGCGATCGGCCGTCCCGTGACGGCACAACCGGTCGATCCGCGCGACCTCGAGGGTGTGTGGGCCAACATCACCGTCACGCCGCTCGAACGCCCCGCCGACCTTGCCGGCACGCCGGTGTTCACGCTCGACGAGGCGCGCGCCTGGGAAACCAGCACGGTCGAACGGATTCAGAAGCAGGGTATCGAAGGACGCATCAGTCCGGACTTCACCGACGACTGGCGCGACCTGGGCGCGGTCGTCCCGAGTCTCCGGACATCGCTCATCATCGACCCGCCGGACGGGCGCATCCCGTTCACCGCCGCAGCACGGGCGGCGCAGCTGTCGGCCGGCGCGCCGAAGTCCTACGACGATCCGGAGCAGTTCGCGCCCGGCGAGCGCTGCCTGGTGTGGCAGGAAGGGCCGCCGATGGTGCCGAGCGGCATCACCGGCTATCTCCAGATCGTCCAGACGGACGACCGGGTCCTCATCTTCACCGAGATGGTCCACACAGCCCGGATCGTCCGTCTGGACCAGCCGCACCTGCCGCCGCAGATCCGCCAGTGGAGCGGCGACTCGGTCGGTCGCTGGGAAGGCAACACGCTCGTCGTCGATACGACCAACTTCACGGCCAAGACGGCGTTTCGCGGGGCGACCGCCGCCCTGCACGTGACCGAGCGCTTCACGCGCACCGGCGCCGACACGATCGCCTATCAGTTCACCGTCGACGATCCGGCGACATTCGTGCGTCCGTGGACGGCCGAGACCGTCTTCACGCCGAGCCGCGGCCAGCTGTATGAGTACGCCTGCCACGAAGCGAACTACAGCCTCGAGTACAGTCTGCGCGGGGCCCGCGCCGCCGAATCGCAGAAACCGTAGCCGCCGGGCGCCGCCGGTGCCCGGCATCCGCCAGCTCGACCACGCAGCGTCATTGAGACCTCCCGGTTTCACGGTATAGCATCGAACGTTCGGCGCGTGTTGCGAGCAGGCGCCTGGACATCCGCAATCTGACCGCAGTCTTCAATCCGGACGAGGGGGTGGCATGGCAATCTTCGAACGACACGTCGAGGTCGACTGGCAAGGTACGGTGATGGAGGGAAAGGGCGAGGCGAAGGCCGGCTCCGGCGCGTTCACGCTGCCGGTGACGTTTCCGTCGCGCATCGGTGAGCCGGCGGGCAAGACGAGCCCGGAAGAACTGATGGCGGCGGCGCACGCCGCCTGCTACGCGATGGCGTTGAACGCCACCCTCGGTCGGAAGGGAGCGTCGGCCGATCGGACGGTGGTCACGGCGACGGTGTCTGCGGATCGTGGCGACGCCGGAATCAAGATCGGGTCGTCCAAGCTGACCGTCACGGCACACGGTCTCAAGGGATTGCCGGCCGCCGAATTCCAGTCGGTGGCCGAGGAAGCCGAAGGCAAGTGTCCGGTGTCGAATGCGTATCGCGGCGCGATGCAGGTTTCGGTCACCGCCACGGTAAGCTAGTCCCCTGGAACCGTGATGACTCACATAATTCCCGGGCGCGGCATCCCGCCTCGCGGCGTTGCTCCTCCCTCAGATATGGCCAATATCCTCGGTCGTCGCGCCTTGCGATCCGGGCGCCGCGCGCCGGGACTTATGCAAGTCATCACGGTTCCAGGGGACTAGTGAATCGCCAGAAGGGGCGCCGCGGCGCCCTTTCAGCTCTGCCCCCCAGCGAGCGCCGCGATCGCGTGCCGTCGGCGACGACGTCACGGACCGACATCTTCCGAAAGGTGCTCACATGACGTCATCCGCGATCCGCCTCGCCTCGGTCGCCTTCCTCGGTGCGGCGCTTGTCGCCTGCGGCGGCCGGCCATCCAGCAACGACCAGCCCGGTGCGCAGGCACTCGCGGACCATTCCAGCGGAGTGGCGAGCCCCGCGCCTGCTGCCGACGCCGCACCGGCACCGGCATCCGGCCGTCCCACGGCGTCGGCGTCGGCCGATCGTTCGCCATCGCCGGCCGCCGGTCCGGGAGACGCGTCCGGATTGGCCGCCGCGCCAGTCGCGCCGGCGTTTCGCGAGATCGTGGTGCCCGCCGGCACCGTCCTGAGGATCCGCCTCACCAGCGACCTGGCGTCGGACAGCAGCGCGGTCGAAGACGCCGTGCGCGCCACGCTCGACGCCCCGGTCGTGGTCGACGGCGATCGGGCCATTCCCGCCGGCGCGACGGTGCGCGGGTCGGTGCGCTCCGTGCAGCGGTCGGGAAAAGTGAAGGGGCGGGCGTCGCTCGCCTTCCGCTTCGAACGGCTGTCGGTGGGCGACGAGGATTACGACCTGCGGACCGAGCGGATCAGCCGTCTCGCGCCAGCGACGAAACGGAGCGACGCCACGAAGATCGGCATCGGCGCCGGTGCCGGGGCGCTGATCGGTGCGGTTGCCGGCGGCGGCAAGGGCGCGGCAATCGGATCGGCGGTTGGCGCGGGCGCCGGCGGCGGAGTCGTCGTGGCGACGCGCGGCGCGGAGGTCCGGCTGCCCTCCGGCACCGCCCTCACGACGAAACTCACCGAGCCGCTGACGGTGAGGGTCGCGGCGCAGTGACCGGCGGTCCGCCGGTCAGACCGTCGGGTTGGACGGCTGACCAGCGGGGGCGCGGCTATCCTTTCGTCGGCGTCGGCAGCGGCGCGAGCCCGTGAGGCGTCGCCCGGGCGTCGCTCGCGTGCACCCGCGTGTGGCCGGTGACCAGGCCGAACACGAACAGCACCAGTGACACCACGCCGGCGGCGAAGATGGTGTCGCCGATGACGCGCAGCCAGCGGAAGAACTGCAGCGGCGCGGTCTGCAGGAACTCCGGACTCCTGGCGTACCAGTAGCCGTGCTCGACCGCCGCCCATGTCTGCATGAGGCCGACCGGCAGCAGGCTGAACACGACCATCGCGAACAGCCCGACGTTCAGGCTCCAGAACGCACACGACAGCATCCCCTCCCGCCACACCGGCGCCGGATCGATGGCGCGCAGCGTGAAGAGCATCAGTCCGATGCCGAGCATGCCGTAGACACCGAACAGCGCCGCATGGCCGTGCAGCGGTGTCGTGTTGAGCCCCTGCATGTAGTAGAGCGCCACCGGCGGATTGATCATGAAACCGAAGAGGCCGGCGCCCACCAGATTCCAGAAGGCGACCGCGACGAAGAAGTAGATCGGCCAGCGATACTTCTGCACCCACGGCGCGGTCCTGGACAGCCGCAGGTTGCCCCAGGCCTCGAATCCCACGAACAGCAGCGGCACGACCTCGAGGGCACTGAACACCGAACCGAGCGCCAGCACCAGGGTCGGCGTGCCGGAGAAGTAGAGATGGTGCAGCGTGCCGATGATGCCGCCCGACAGGAAGATGGTCGACGCGAGGACGCTGTTGCGGCCGGCGCTGCGCAGCCCGATCAGCTTCAGGCGGGCGAAGAGAAACGCGATGATGACGGTCGCGAACACTTCGAAGAAGCCCTCGACCCACAGGTGAACGACCCACCAGCGCCAGTACTCGGCCATCGCCAGATTCGTGTGACGGCCGGCGCCCAGCGCGGCGCCGTAGAACGAGGCGATGGCGAACGCCGAGATGGCGAACAGCGTCAGGATCGTCCGCTGTTCGTCGCGCCGCCGCAGGGCGGGTAACAACGCCCGAATCATCAGGCCGAGCCACAGGAACAGCCCGACCAGCAGGGCGATCTGCCAGGCCCGGCCCAGGTCGATGTACTCGTAGCCGCTGTGCCCGAAATAGAACCACGCGTCGCCTGACCCGAGCAGCTGCTTGACGCTCAGCCACTGACCGGCCATCGAGCCGACGACGACGACCAGCAGGGCGCCGTACAGGACGTTGACGCCGAACCGCTGATAGGCCGGCTCTTCGCCACCCACCGCCGGTCCGATGTACAGCCCCGCCGCCAGCCACGTCGTCGCGATCCAGAAGATGCCGAGCTGCAGGTGCCAGGTGCGGGCCACCGAATAGGGCAGGACGTCGGCGAGCGCGATGCCGTAGAAACCATCGCCTTCGACACCGTAGTGTGCCGTGACGATGCCCATGCCGATCTGCAGGAGCAGCAGACCGGCCACGGTCCAGAAGTACTTGCGGATCGCCAGCTGTGACGGAAAAGCGCGCGACCCGAGCAGCGGATCGTTGCCCGGGATGTCCCCGGCCGGCGGGTCGGCCGGCTGCGCCGCGTGCCAGAACGCCATCACGCCGATGCCGGCGAGCAGCAGGATGATGCTCACGCCGGTCCACACGATCGCCTCGCCGGTCGGACGGTTGTCGACCAGCGGTTCGTGCGGCCAGTTGCTGGTATAGCTCACGTCGTCGCCAGGGCGATTCGTCGCCGCCGACCACGCGCTCCAGAAGAAGAATGCGCTCAACTGACGATGCTTCTCCGGGTCGGTCTGGGTGTCGGCCGGAATCGCGTACTCGACGCGGCCGTTCTGGAAGACGTCACGGTAGTGCCCGGCGGTGGCGGCAAACGCCCGGGCGCGGACCGCTTCGATGGTCAGCGTGTCGGTCGCCGCGTCGTAGCGATTGGCCCGCATCAGGGTCTTGAGGCGGGCCTGCAGCCGCGCCCGATCCTCGGGCGGACGGGCCGCGTAGGCGGCGCCGCTCTCCTCCGTGCTCCAGGCGTCGAGGATGAAGAGCGACTCGCGGTGCAGCCAGTCGGCGGTCCAGTCCGGTGCGACGTAGCTGCCGTGTCCCCAGATCGACCCGACTTCCATGCCGCCCATCGATTGCCAGACGTTCTGTCCGGCCTGGATGTCACCGGGCACGATGACGTCGGCGCCGTCGGTCGTGACGACGCGGTGCGGCACCGGCGGCGCCTGCTGATAGATGCGAATGCCGGCGTAGCCGAGCGTCAGGAACGACGCGACAATGACGCCGGCGAACCCCAGCCACAGTCTCCTGGTGCTCACGCGAGTTCCTCCTCGAGCCGTGCGGCGGCCGGGAACAGGATGGCGTTTTCGAGATGCACGTGTGCGTGCAGGTCACGTTCGAAGTCGGCGAGGGCGACGTAGCAGGCCCGCCACGTCGCGCAGGCATCGGCGGGCGGCGTGAAGTCGTGCGTCAGCGCGCGAATGTGCCGCATGTCCTCGCCGGCCTGCTGATGTTCGAGCTCCATCACCCGTACCGGGTTCTGGATCGTGCCGAACGGGGTGCGCGGCAGCCGCTCGCCACAACGACGGGCCTGCAGCATCCCGTCGATGTACGGGAACAGGATGCTCTCCTCCTTCGCCAGATGGTGGCCGAGCTCGGCGGCGAGCCGTTCGAAAGCCGCCGCCAGCGCGACCAGCACCGGATGGGCGAGGCCCTTCTGGGCCGCCAGCCTCCGGACGTAGGCCAGGACGATTGGCGTCTGGCGGCGGACGTAGGGGTGATGGTGCGACAGAATCCGCTCGACGACGCGCTCCAGCGGCCAGTTCGTCGCGTCCTCTGCCGGGGCCGTCTCGTGCCCGATATCGTCGAGTTCCTGCACGATCTGGAGCGGACTGACGCCCCGGGCGAGGCAGGCGTCGGCCAGCGTCTGGCGGCCGCCGCAACAGAAGTCGATGCCATGGCGATCGAAGACGGCGGCGCTGCGGAGGTCCCGCGCGACGATGTCGCCGATCGTGCTGGTGGCGGAGATGTCGGTCATGTGAAGGCTCCTTCCCACTGCTGTGCAGCCAGTGTAGGGAGCGCTCGCCAGCTCTCCTATGACGTCCGTCATACGCGGCTCACGCGGCTCACGCGGCACGCGCGGCTGCCGCCGACGCCCGTCGAGGTCGCCGGGACCGGTGACCTCGGTGGCGCGCCGGGTCAGCGACGTATCATGGTGGCGTGTCGAGCCTGGATGACGCCCTCCGCGCCAGTTCGATCTTCAAACGCCTCGGACCCGACGACCGGCAGCGGCTCTCGACGGTCGCCCGCGTGGCCGACTTCGCCCGCGGCGATGTCGTCTTCGGCGAAGGCGATCCGTCCGACGCGTTCTACACGGTCACGCGCGGCCGCGTGAAGGTGTTCAAGATGCTGCCGAACGGCAAGGAGGTCATCCTGGAGATCTTCGGCGCCGGCGATCCGCTGGGCGCGATTGCCGCCTACGAGGGACGCCCGTTTCCGGCGACAGCGACGGCGATCGAGGACACCACCTGCCTGGTCCTGCCGCGCCGGGCCTTCTTCGCGCTGCTCGAACAGCACCCGTCGCTCGTGCGCGGACTGCTGACCGGCATGACGCAGCGGCTGATGGAGCTGACGAACCGGCTGGCCGAGCTGTCGACCGGTCGCATCGAAGCGCGCCTCGCGCGGCTGTTCCTCAAGCTGTCGGAGAACACCGGCCGCACCGAGCGCAACGGCACGTTCGTGCCGCTGGTGCTGTCACGCCAGGAACTGGCCGACATGACCGGCACCACCATCGAAACCTGCATCCGGATCATGAGCCGATGGGGGAAGCAGGAGGTCCTGCTGACCGAGAAGGACGGCTTCCTGGTCAAGGATCGCGACGCGCTCGAGAGTCTCGCGAGCAGCTGACAGGAGGCACCCGTGACCAGACCGCTCTGCTTCGTGCTGATGCCGTTCGGACGCAAACCCGACGTCTCGGGCCGCATCGTCGACTTCGACCGGGTGTACCGCGAGCTGATCGCGCCGGCGATCGAGCAGGCCGGTCTCGAGCCGCTGCGCGCCGACGAGGAAATGACCGGCGGCATCATCCACAAGCCGATGTTCGAGCGGCTGATCCTGTGCGAGTACGCGGTGGCCGATTTGACGACCGCGAACGCCAACGTGTTCTATGAGCTGGGTCTGCGCCATGCCGTCCGCAGCTGGAGTACCGTGCTGCTGTTCGCGGCTGGCGGCAGCCAGTTGCCGTTCGACGTGGCGCCGCTGCGGGCGCTGCCGTACGGCCTTGCCGCCGACGGTGGGCCGGCCGACGTCGTCACGGCGCGCGCCGCGCTCGCGACGCGCCTCAGCGAGGCCCGCCATGCCGACGCGGACAGCCCCGTGTACCAGCTCGTCGACGGATTCCCGGACGTCCAGCGGCTCAAGACCGATGTCTTCCGCGATCGGGTGCGCTACTCGGAGCAGCTGAAGGCACAGCTGGCCGCCGCCCGGACGAACGGCGTGGCGGCGATCCGCGACGCCGAGGCGGCGCTTGGCCCGATTGCCGACGTCGAATCGGGTGTGATCGTCGACCTGTTCCTGTCGTACCGTTCGGTCAAGGCGTGGAACGACATGATCGCGCTCGTCGAGCGTATGCCGCGGCCGTTGGCGAAGACCGTGCTGATCCAGGAGCAGCTCGGTCTGGCGCTCAACCGCGCCGGTCGGAGCGACGAGGCCGAACGCGTGCTGCTGGATCTGATTGCGCAGCGGGGGCCGAGCAGCGAGAGCTATGGCATTCTCGGTCGCGTCTACAAGGACCGCTGGGACGCGGCGGTCAAGCGCAGCGAGCCGATGCTGGCGCGCGGCCTCCTGGAAAAGGCGATCGCGGCGTATCTCAAGGGGTTCGAGACCGATTGGCGCGACGCCTATCCAGGAATCAACGCGGTGACGCTGATGGAGTTGAAGGAGAAGCCCGACCCGCGGCGCCGCGGCCTCGTGCCGGTGGTCCGCTACGCGGTGGAGCGCCGGATTGCCGCCGGCGAACCGGACTACTGGGATCATGCGACGCTCGTCGAGCTCTCGGTGCTCGGTGAGGACCAGGACGCGGCAGAGTCGAGCCTGGCCGATGCGCTGGCGTGCGTCCGCGAGGCCTGGGAGCCCGAGACGACGGCCCGGAATCTGGCGTTGATTCGCGAGACGCGGGATCGGCGGGGATCGGCGGTTCCGTGGGCGACGGCCATCGAGACGCAACTGCTGCGGGCGGCGGCGGCGCGGTCGTGAGACCGACGGCTCAGGTGCGGGCGCGCGCCCGGGTCTTGCGGACGGCCGGCTCGGCCGGCACATCCGGTTCGATCCAGCGATGCGCCCAATCAGCGATCGCGTCGAAGGCGGCGGCGAGCGCCTTCCCCTTTTTCGTGAGCGCGTAGTCGACCCGGACTGGCGTGTCTGGATAGACCGTGCGTTCGACGATCCCTTCCTGCTCGAGCTCCTGGAGCCGCTCGCTCAACATGCGATCGGTGATGTCCGGAATGGCGTCGCGCAAGGTGGCGAAGCGGCACCGTGACTTCAGCAGGACGAAGATGATGGCGCCCGTCCATCGGCGGCCGATGAGTTCGCTGGCGCGATGGAATCGGCTGCACAGCTCCGGGGTGTCCGCTGGGGTATGTCGCATGGTGTCGTCCATTGGCAGGATAGCGCCGTTCGACCACTCCCGCAAGCAGCTTACTTGACGACCAGTCGATATATAAAGTATAGT